>JAAVDN010000001.1 GCA_014801785.1 Bacteroides sp.
TGTAGGCGAACTGCGCGGACAGCAGTCGATGGCGATAGAGAAATAAATACAGCCCAAATTGATGGAAGATCTTGTAGAATTGCTTTCCTATCCGTTTTTCAGGAATGCGCTATGGGGGATAGTGATGATCTCGCTTGCCTCGGCGTTGATAGGTACATATATTGTAAGCCGGCGAATGGTATTCATTTCCGGCGGTATCACCCACGCCTGTTTCGGAGGACTCGGTCTCGGCTATCTGACCGGCCTCTCCCCAATGTGGATGGCCGTTCTTTTCGCCATCGGAGGCTCCTTGGGAGTCGATGCTCTGTCGCGCGACCGCAGGGTGCGCCGTGACACAGCCATAGCCGTTGTATGGGCGACAGGGATGGCTCTGGGAATCCTCTTCATATTTCTCAGGTCAGGATATGCTCCCGACTTAAACTCCTTCCTCTTCGGCAATGTGCTGACGATAACCCGTCCCGACCTTTGGCTGTTCAGCGCCTACACACTCGCCATAATCCTATTCTTCTTCATATTCAAGGAAATAATTATCGCTGTCTCCTTTGATGAGGCCTTCGCCGCGACCCGTCGTCTCCCCGTCCGCTTCATCAACGTCAGCATGACGGTCATAGTCGCGCTCGGCATAGTCCTGACAATCCGCATGGCCGGCATCATGCTCCTGATGTCGCTCCTCTCGCTCCCTCAGATGACGGCCGAAATCCACAGTCGGCGTTATATGAGGATAATGTTATGGGCTCTTGTCTATGCTCTTGTCGGTTCCGTCGGCGGCCTCTTCGCCGCCTATTGGCTCGATGTCCCCGCTTCGGCAACTATAGTCCTGCTTCTCGTCCTGCTTTACGTCGCGGTCTCCCTCTCCGCGCGTCTTGTAAAGAGAAAGATTGGGTGAAATGCCAACGATTGGAGTATTTTTTATTAAATTTGTAGATACTTATCCACCCTTCCCTAACGGTTTCACTATAGCCTCCCCCGCTCCGGTCGGACGCCAGGGCTATAATAACAATATCTTATGTCAAGTCTGAAGGTATTCTGCGTCAACGACGCCCGCTATATCGATATCTGCGGCGGTGAGACTCTCGCCGATATTCTGAGCCGCCTTCCGTCGGAATTGGGATTCACCCCTATCTGCGCCAAGGTCAACAACAAGACAGAGTCCCTCTCCTTCGCNGTCTACAGTCCCAAGATGGTCGAATATATCCGTCCTGAGAGTCATGAAGGGCAACGGGTATATATACGCACCCTCTGTATGCTCCTCTACCGCGCCGTGGAGCTGCGCTTTCCCGGAACGCGTCTCCGCATGGAGCATTCGGTCGCCGGAGGTAACTATTGCCGTCTCTTCGGACGCGACGGAGAAGTNTANGTCCCCTCCGCCGAAGAGGTTTCCGAACTCCATTCCCTCATGCGCGGTCTCGCTGAGAGAGACCTCCCGATTCTGACCAAGGAACGTCTGACCAAAGATGCTCTGGAGATATTCCGCCGCCAGGGACTCGACTCGAAGGTGATGCTTCTCGAAGGGCTTCATAACCTCTACACCACCTTCAACGAACTTGACGGACTCGCNGACTCCTATTACGGACCTCTCGCTCCTTCGACCGGNCATATCNGCGTNTTCGGNCTCGAACCCTATAAGGAAGGGATGCTTCTTCTCGGTCCGGACCTGCAGGACATNTCGCGTCCCGCNACCCCNAAGACGCAGGATAAGATGTATGCCGCCTTTACCGACTATCTGCGCTTCAACCGCGTCATAAAGGTCTCGGATGTCGGCGAACTCAACCGNGCCGTCCGCGAAAAGGAGACAGCNCGCCTCATCAANGTNGCCGAAGCCATGCACGACAAACTTCTCGGGCGCATATCCGACGAAATNATGCGNCGNCGNCATGAAGGAGGCGCGAAGATTGTCCTTATAGCCGGTCCCTCNTCCTCCGGAAAGACGACCTCCACCAAGCGNCTCGCCATCCAGCTGATGACCAACCTGATGACACCCAAGATGATCTCTCTGGATGATTATTTCGTAAACCGCGACCGCACACCCCGCGATGAGGATGGCGAACTCGACTACGAGTCCCTNTACGCCCTTGATCTCGAACGTCTCAACAGCGATATGAGTCGCCTGCTGGCCGGAGAGGAGATCAATCTNCCGACCTACAGCTTCGAGTTCGGCCGCCGCATAGAGAAGGATCGCCCTCTGCGTCTCGATGCCGATGATGTTCTCCTCATCGAGGGTATCCACGGACTCAATCCCGACCTTCTTCCCCAGCTTGACCCCAAGGATGTCTTCAAGGTNTATGTCTCGGCGCTGACAACGCTCGGAATCGATGACCATAACTGGATGTCAACGACAGACACCCGTCTGTTGCGCCGTATAGTCCGCGACTACAAATACCGCCATACCTCGGCCCTCGATACCATCCGCCGCTGGCCCAGCGTCCGGCGCGGAGAACAGAAATGGATCTTCCCGTTCCAGGAGAATGCCGACGCGATGTTCAANTCCTCGCTCATATTCGAGATAGCCGTCATGAAGGAATATGCCGAACCCCTTCTTCAGGAAGTTCCCCATGACGCGCCCGAATATACGGAAGCNTACCGCCTGTTGCGNCTGCTGAGCTATTTCCATGCCGTGCGTGCCGACCAGGTCCCCACGACCTCCCTGCTCCGCGAGTTTCTCGGAGGCTCCTCCTTCAAATATTGANCTTCCANCCCGCAAGCTTAAGCTTCCCCATACNATAATAAGTCTCAGNTCCNCTCCGATACCGGACAGGGGCTGAGATAAAAGCATCAAGTAATTTTCAGCGATCAGGCGCTAAGGTGAAAGCGATCAGGCGCTAAGGTAAAAAAGATTCGCCATGAAAGAATTTACCGAAGAAGATATCGAACGGATAGAGACGCTCGTTGACGAGCAGAACGCCGAGCAGGTGCGNGCCGAACTTCAGGATCTCCATCCCGCCGACATAGCGGAGCTGTTGCGGCAACTCAGTCTGCGTCAGGCCGAATGGATGTTCAATCTCATCTCCGACAAAGAACAGAANGCGGAGGTGTTGATGGAACTCGATGAAGAGGACCGAAAGAAACTCCTCGAACACATGGACCCCGAACAGATCGGAGCCTTCATCGACCTGCTTGACACCGACGATGCCGTAGACCTCATCCAGGAACTCGACAAGGAGGATCGCGAAGAGGTCATCGCCCATATCGATAACGTCGAGCAGGCCGGAGACATCGTAGACCTCCTGCAGTATGACGAAGACACCGCCGGCGGTCTTATGGGAACGGAGATGGTTGTGGTCAACGAAAACTGGTCGATGCCCGAATGCCTGCGTGAAATGCGTCGCCAGGCTGAGGACCTCGACAATCTCTATTACGTCTACGTCACCGACGACCAGGACCGACTCAAAGGTATCTTCCCCCTAAAGAAGATGATTACCCACCCCTCCGTTTCCCGCATAAAGCATGTGATGGAGAAAGACCCGATATCGGTCAAGACCGAGACCCCGATCGATGAGGTTGCCATAGACTTTGAGAAATATAATCTCGTGGCAATGCCCGTCGTTGACAGCATCGGACGCCTGGTCGGTCAGATAACGGTCGACGACATCATGGACGAGTTGCGCGAACAGAACGAACGTGACTATCAGCTTGCCTCCGGTATATCGTCAGACGTCGATGCCGACGACTCCGTTCTCGCCCAGACGAAGGCCCGTATCCCCTGGCTCCTTATCGGTATCATCGGCGGAATAATCAACTCCATAATCCTGACCGGTTTCGAGGCTCAGATAGCCGCCGTCACCGCCCTCGCCATCTTCATCCCCCTCATCGGAGGAACCGGTGGTAATGTCGGTGTGCAGGCGTCCGCCATCGTAGTTCAGGGTCTCGCCAACGGACGTCTCGACATAAAGAACGCCTGGAAACAGATAGGNCGCGAACTCCTGGTGTCGCTGCTCAANGCCGTCGTCATCTCGGGAGTGGTGCTCATATATGTCCTGCTGACCCAGCCCCACATGTATGCCGTCTCCTTCGCTGTCGCCGCCTCCCTCTTCTGCGTCGTCATTTTCGCTACCGTCTTCGGTACACTCGTCCCCCTGACCCTGGAGAAACTGAAGATAAACCCGGCNCTCGCGACCGGACCCTTCATTCAGATTACCAACGACGTCGTCGGTCTNCTGATATACGTCTCCATGTCGATAACAATGATTCGTCTCTTCCCCCTTCCCCAATAAGCCTCCATCCTCACTAAGCCCACTCCGAAAGACCCCATCCGACCTATGGCAAAAATAGCGGAAACGCCTCTGATGAAACAATACCTGGAGATGAAGCGTAAACATCCCGACGCCATTCTCCTGTTTCGNGTCGGCGACTTCTACGAAACCTTCTCCGACGACGCCGTCGAGACCTCCCGTATTCTCGGAATCACGCTGACCCGCCGCGCAAACGGCTCGGCACAGCATGTCGAACTTGCAGGCTTCCCTCATCACGCCCTTGACACCTACCTTCCAAAACTCGTCCGCGCCGGAAAAAGGGTTGCCATCTGCGAGCAGCTCGAAGATCCCAAACTGACGAAGAAACTTGTCAAACGGGGAATAACCGAACTCATCACACCCGGAGTCAATACCCGTCCCGGGGCACTGAACCCCGGCGAGAATAACTTCCTGGCGGGAGTCCATTTCATACAGCGTCGCCCCTCCGACCCGATGAAAGTGGGACTGGCCTTCCTTGATATCACGACAGGGGANTTTCTGACCACCGAGACCACCCCCGCAACCGCCTCGCGCCTCCTCAACGCCATACGCCCCCGCGAGGTGCTGCGTATGCGCGGAACCCGCGAAGTCTACGAACACCGCATCNACTATCGTTCGGCGGTCAACGAACTGGAAGACTGGGTCTATACCTCNGACGCTGCGCGACAGCGTCTGACCGCGCAGTTCGGAACTGTGACTCTCAAAGGATTCGGCATTGACCATCTCGAAGGGGGTGTCATAGCCGCCGCGAGTCTCCTCCATTATCTCGATCAGACAGCCCATTCCCACCTTGACCATATAACCTCCCTCTCCCATCTCGACGAAGGGCAGTTCATGAGTCTCGACCGCTTCACCATGCGCAACCTGGAGATTCTACACCCCCTTGATTCCTCCGGGAAGAGTCTGTTCAACATCCTTTGCCGAACGCTGACCCCGATGGGGGAGCGCCAGCTGAGGCAATGGCTCGCCTTTCCGTTGCTTGACCTCGGACAGATACGTCGCCGACAGGACTGCATCGAAGGATTCTTCCGCGATCCGGAGTTGCGGGAACATCTGGCGACCATCCTTCCGGATGTCGGCGATCTGGCGCGTAACATAGGACGCATCGCGGAGATGAAGGCCAGTCCGCGCGACGTGGCTCTGGCGGCCCGTTCCGCCGAGTGTGCCGTCAGGATAAAGAAAATCCTCTCCAGTCTCGATATATCCTCCGACCCTTCCGGCTCCTTAGCTGAGTTGAAGCGTATAGGAACAGACCTCCCTGACCTCTCCGAGTCTGCCTCCCTCATCCGCTCGACCCTTTCGGCCGAACCCCCTGTCTCCGTTGAGAAGGGGGGAGTCATCGCCCCGGGAGTCTCTCTCGAACTCGACGAACTCCGCGCTCTCCACACCAATGCCCGACAGGGACTCGAAGAGATATGCCGCCGCGAAAGCGAACGCACAGGAATCACATCCCTCAAGCTTCTTACCAACA
>JAAVDN010000002.1 GCA_014801785.1 Bacteroides sp.
GGAATGCCTATTTCTTATCGTGGCGTTTATTACTATCGTAGTGGCGCGACTAAACAAGAGTTTCGCGGGGCAGCTCTTCATCAGTTTCTCCTGAAAAAGATGGGATTGAATTGGGAGGATATTCCTTGTGATGGAGTTACGCTGGATGATATCGATGACGGTGCAATTGAATATTTCTTGGACCATGCTATCGGGGAGGGTCGTATGGAACCCGAATCGCGCAAGTCCTCCAAAGAGGATGTCCTGTACAATTTAGGTCTTATTAAGGATGGTATCCCAACAAACGGCGCAGTCCTGCTGTTCGGGAAATATCCTCAACGTAGATTTGTAACCTCAAGTTTCAAGATTGGCAGATTTGGTGCGGATGACGCAGACTTGTTAAGTCAAGACCAAATAGAAGGAAATCTTATTCAAATGACTGATAAGATAATGCAGGTGTTAAGCAGTAAATATCTTATCCGTCCGATACATTACGAGGGATTGCAACGGAAGGAACCGTTGGAAATTCCTGAAGATGCGCTTCGTGAAATAATCTTCAACAGTATCGTCCACAAATTGCAATTCGGTACGTGGAATCAGATGAGTATATATGATGACCATATTCGTCTGTGGAATGAAGGGGTATTGCCGGAAGATTATACCGTAGAAACTCTAATGAGTAAGCATACCTCCAAACCGCGTAATCCGAAGATGGCGCAAGTCTTCTACCGTGCCGGATTCATTGAGGCATGGGGACGTGGCTATGAAAAGATAATGAAGGCGTTCGACAAAGCTAATCTTAAGCGTCCGGAATTCACTGTTGAGCAAGGAGGTGTCACAGCCGTGATTTATCGTGAAATTTTTATGTCTGTCAGGGGCGACAAGCACCCGAACCAAAACCAAACCAAAACCGATACAGAACCGATACAAACCGAACAAGATACCCAGAAAACTACCCAGAAAACTACCCAGAAAACTACCCAGAAGATTTTGGAGTTGATAACCCTCAACCCTTATATTACAAGGAACGAAATGGCAATTGAATGTGGTGTAACGCCAGATGCAATTAAATTGCAATTAAAAAAATTAAAAGAAAAAGGGTTAATCCGTCGCATAGGTTCTGATCGTAGCGGTTCTTGGGAAGTAATGGATCATTCATCGTAGGGTTGCGATTTTTACCTATAGTTGTAAGTGGTTATTTTTTGTAAAAAAGGGGGAGAGTGACAAAAATAGCCAAATACTTTTTGGGGACAGTGTCATCTTAGGGTTGCATTTTCTGCGCTTTCTGCATTATTGCTTTCCTCGGAGTTTCTTTTGCTCGGCTTCACGGGCTTCGATGAAGTGGATCTCGACCGGGGAGAGTTGGTATTGGGTGCGCTCGCGGAATTTATCATACTCGGTGTCGGCTTTCAGCTTTGCCGCCTCTGCCGATATGCTTCCGGCATGTGTGAGCAATTCTTTTCCTGACAGCGTAAGGAAGTCATCGAGCTTCTTGCTCCAGTCTTTCGCAAGTGCGGCGAGAATAAAGGCAGCTAAACCTATCCATAGCCATAGCTGCCAATCGTCGGGGAGTTATCCGTTTTTCATTATGTTTAATTATTGTAAAAAAATTTCATTAGTTTTTATAACGAACAAGACCCTATTGATATTCATAGAAAGTAAATGCCAACCTACATTGCGCAGGCTGGAATTTGCTATGTAAAACGTAGTTTATCTTTGAATGAAATAGAATTGCTGCTATGGCTTATTAAAATATTCCCATTCTTCAGAATCTAATCCAAACATATCTTTTAAGTATGAACTATCAAATTTATGGTTGCCGTATGTGGAAGCAGTGGTTATATCATTTTCAAGTCTAACAATGACTGCTTCTATCGAAGTACATATTGATATATACTCGCAATTTAAGCATGAATTATCTGTAGACAGTGTACACCATCCCATCTCAGCAACCATTTTCAATTCTTTTTGTGTGGGGATGTGCTTTGCCCTATTTGTATTGTGCTCACAGTTTGCACACCCACATGAACGTGTACAAAATTCTAAATTTAATTCACATGCCATATTGAGAGAATTACTGTTAAACTTGATTATACTCACATTCCGAGTCGGAAGTGAGTCTTAAAAATCAGACGGGAGCAAGTTGGCAGGCCACCTAATCTTCAACCCCACTCCTTAAATACGAGATACGGTGATCTCATATGGTTCAGAGCGTTACATTTGTAAAGTTCATTCTACCATATATATCAGCAAAACGAGCATTATAAGTTTCACCATTCAATTCAAATGAGCCGGTCTCTATAGCAGCATCATCCTCATCAGAATCTGATGTATCATGGCGTACTGTATAAAACTTTAGCCCATCAATAATGGTCACGAATAGAATGTTATGCTGTGTGTACGTAAGTCTGTTGTCATCCGGGTCTATGTACCAAGATTTTATTTTTCCGATCTTATTCATAATTAGAAGATTGAAAGTTATATTTCTTATTATTCCTTACTTATGCGTGTGTAAGGATTGCTTCTTATACTTTTGAGCATATTTGCTAAAGACAGATATAAATGCTTTTGCCGACTCTGTAAGGAATGTAAAAATTTCATCCTTCTGATCTTCATTTGTGTAACTCAAGTCATTTCGAGTTACACGGATTCGACAAGTTACTCTGTCATCCATGCGTTGCCAATCCAGTTTGTACGAAGAAAGAGCTTCATCTATTTCCGATTGATACTGCTTCAGAAAATCAAAGGCTTCTTTATTCGCCGCCTTATCGCCAAAGTTTATATAGATTTCAGTAGAGGTATTGGCATTGTTAATTATAACATTGCATGACATACCACTTATTCCTATAGATTTTCCCAGCCAAGCATCCGGTGTGCCATTGGAAGAAGCATAGGGACCACCGATTTTCTTGTTATACTCAATAAACTCTTGCCAATAAGCATAGCGTTTAGTACGACGAACAGCCGTCGCCCCGGCTTCTTGTGCAGCCTCTTGTTTCTTAGTCGCCATCCTAATAGTATAATCCTCTGTATCTTTTACAGGGATAATTTGGTCGAAGTCCATCAATACTCGTCCATTGTACTGATATGGAGTGACTTTGAAGCATTTGATGTTAAGTCCAAAGTTGGAAAGCCATAAAACTGAAGAAGTAACCTCCTTCCGGAAATTGGCGGCAACGAAGAATATACGCTGAGAGTTGTCAGGATTTAGTTCAATATCTTCAATAGGTGTACCATCCATAAACTCACTGATAGATTCCTCTGCGTAAATATCTTTTCCCATGAGATATTTCTGGTAAATTTGAATTATCTGTGCTTTGGAAAGGCTTGAACAGTAGGACGCATACTTAATTGCTTGCCATGTAACATCCCGACCTGAATCATCAAGCTTGTTCTCAATAATGACGAGTCTACCTTGCTTGTCTAATGCAAGCAGGTCTAATCGCTCTTTAGTATCCGCAAAGCCATCAAATTCTTTTTGAATTATGAGCAGATCTTCCCCAAGAGAAGACGGTTCAGCGGCTATCCATTCCTGAAGATGCTTTCGCTCTTCAAGATTTAACTCCTTGAAAGTACATACATGTGCCTTTTGAAGTATATTATTATTCTGATCAAGTATATACATAGATGTCGTATTTATTCATTAGCCGACGAATTATCTAATACTTCGCGATAGTCTTGGTCGTCGATAATTTGTCGGAGGAGATTGCGGAAGTTGCCTTGGAAACCCTCGTTCTGATTGTAATCACGATAAAGGGAGTCATCGCTGCGACGCATACGACGCATAACCGTGTCAACAATACGATTGAAAGCCGCATCGGCTTCGTCGCGGTCAGGATTCCCCACTATCTGATTCTGATATTGGGGAGTATTGACAATTTCGCGGGCTACACGATACATCTTCACCCGACGTTCATCTGCCGTCGCATCCCATCCGCTGAACCATCGTTCGTTGAAATTAGCGATGATAGTGTCGAGCTGCGACCTTACTGGATCATCAGTTCCGGCAACTTCGATGCAGACCGGTGGAGCGAGGCGGCCGACGCTCAGAGTGGCTTTAGGGAGCCGGTCAGGGAGTCCATGAGATAGCCGGCGACACGTACGTCTTTCGCCATCAGGGGATGGTTCGAGATGAGGTCCACTGTCTCGCGCACAGCCTCCTCGCCGTCATCGAAGCCGTGAAGCCAGCTGTCAAGATCGATGCCGCAATGACGCATCAGCGTGATATGCTCTTCGTCGATGCCGCGTTCACGCATCAGATGGAGCATCTCCTTGGCATTCATTCCCTGAACACCGCATCCCGTGTGGCCGATGACCATTATCTCCTCAACCCCTAACTCGTAGACAGCGACCAACAACGAGCGCATCGTCGAATCAAACGGATTGGTGATTGTCCCTCCCGCATTCTTGATCATCTTCACATCTCCGTTACGGATTCCTAACGCGGCGGGAAGCAACTCCACAAGACGAGTATCCATACACGTGACGATAGCTATCTTCTTATCCGGATATTTCGACGTCTCGTAACGACGATACCCCTCCGAGGCGACAAACTCCCGGTTATGTCTCAGTATCTCTTCTATCATAGTCTTTTGCAGTTTCTCTTGTTTCAGTCATATTCCATACCCCTGCCCCACCCCTCTGTCACTGCCGCGCCGTCGTCTGACGCGCCGTCTCCTCGATAGCCTCGTAATGGCCCGACAGGGCCGCGAAAGGAGCGAACTGCGCCGCCCGGTTGTAGAGCGGCATCCTTGTATGTCGCGGCTCGTAATGAGGGAGGTCGATGATTTGCTCATACTTCCCCATGACGTTATCCTCTGTCTGATTACTCATGATGTCCTCCTATCTGCTCATTGCGGCTGCGCTGTGTCGCGCCGTCGCTGAAATTCAATCCCTTGAGAATAGCATTCTTGCCAAACTTCTTCTTTATATTCAGGACCACTTCCTGACGCCTCCGCTCCCTGGCGCGCCTCTCGGCTTCCTCCCGCTCCTCTCTCTCGAACTGCTCGAAATCCGTGAAGAGATCCGGCTGACGTCCTATACGGCGCGACCTAACCTTCTCTTCTCCTACCAGATGGTTGAGAGCCAAAGTCAGACGGCGCACCAGTAGATCGGGATTGATGATACGGTCATAAAGCTCGGCAACCTTCGCTACCAGTACCGAATCGGCCGATGTCGGCTCTGAAAGATTGACAGTCCCGTGGGCATGCGCCGGAACCTGACGCCCATACCAGTCAAGACGCACCTTCCCATGGTACTTACACCTCACGGCCGGATTCGTCAGCGACTCCACGTCATAGCCGACCGTCAGCACGAGCTGATCCGTGACCAACCTCTTCTCGACAAGTTCGAGCGAAGCGCTGTCTGCCATCTCCATCACTACATTACGGGCCATATCCCAGGGATATGGGCTTTGCAACACCTGCCCGCTACTGATACTCCTCGTCTCAGGCCTGTAAGCCTTGACAAGCTCCATCGTCACCGGTTCCCATCCCCACGCATGGTCGATCAGCAGCTCCGCATTGACTCCGAACAGCTTGTAGAGAAGATCCTCGTTTCTGACCGAACATAGCGCCACATCCCCCATCGTATAGATTCCGAACGATTGTAGTCGCTCGGCCGTCCCCCGCCCCACTCTCCAGAAATCCGTCAGCGGAGTATGGGCCCAGAGCTGACGACGATAGCTCATCTCGTCAAGCTCGGCGATACGCACCCCATCCTTATCCGGAGGCATCTTCTTGGCGACGATATCCATCGCGACTTTGCAAAGATACATATTGGTGCCGATCCCTGCTGTCGCCGTGACACCGGTCTCGCGCAAAACCTCCCGTATAATCTTCATCGCCAACTCATACGGCGTCAGGCGATAGGTGTCGAGATAACTCGTCACATCCATTATCACCTCGTCTATCGAATAGACATGAATATCCTCCGGCGCAATGTAGCGCAGATAGATTTCGTAGATACGCGCGCTATATTCTATATAGTAAGCCATCCGCGGAGGAGCGACAATATAGTCTATCGCTATCTCCGGATGAGCGTCAAGAAAAGCCTTGGAATAAGACTTGCCCATGCGACCGCGATGGAAATTAGCCTCCTTGACCTTCTGCACAACCTCGAACAGGCGCGGGCGTCCTCCCGTGCCGTAACGCTTCAAAGCCGGAGAGACCGCAAGACAGATTGTCTTCTCGGTCCGCGATGCGTCCGCGACGACAAGACAGGCATCGAGAGGATCAAGTCCCCGCTCGACACACTCTACCGAAGCATAGAACGACTTCAGGTCTATGGCGATGAATTGTGGTTTTCTTTTCAATTTATCCTCTCTTATGAGATTCTGATGGGATAGGACCGTTTTTAGGGATTCATTCCCCATCCTACAAGAAATGTCACCCCTATCCCGCAAGAAATATCGCCCCTATCGCGCAAGAACGTTGACAGCCTGATCTCAAGGAAGATAAGAATCCTTGAATCCGATGAAATAGAGGATGCCGTCAAGCCCGATTGTCGAAATCGACTGCTTCGCCGTCTGCTTCACCTTCGGCTTGGCATGGAAAGCGATTCCCAGTCCGGCGACGGACAGCATCGGCAGGTCATTGGCGCCATCCCCGACAGCGATTGTCTGCGCGATATTTATATTCTCGAATTGCGCTATGAGTCGCAGCAACTCGGCCTTCCGCTTGCCGTCGACTATCTCCCCTACATAACGTCCCGTCAGCTTTCCATCCTTTATCTCAAGCTCGTTGGCATAGACATAATCGAAGCCGAACCGACGCTTGAGATACTCCCCGAAATAGGTGAAGCCGCCGGAAAGAATAGCTGTCTTGTAGCCGGCGCGGTGAAGGACATCCATCATCCGCTCGACACCCTCCGTAATCGGCAACGACTCGGCTATCTCCTTCATGACGCTTTCATCCAGACCCTTGAGAAGCTCAACTCTCCGCCGGAAACTCTCCCGGAAATCAATCTCTCCGCGCATGGCGCTCTCTGTTATCGCCCTGACCTGCGGACCGACCCCGGCGCGGTCTGCCAGCTCATCGATGACCTCAGTCTCGATAAGAGTCGAATCCATATCGAAACATACCAGTCGACGGCTTCGGCGGTAGATATCATCGGCCTGCATCGAGATATCGAACTCCTCCTGAGACGAAATCTGCATGAACCGCTGCTGCATTCGCTCATAGTCGGCCGGCGTTCCGCGAACCGAGAACTCGATACACATCTTCGACTTCGAATCAAACTCCTCGACAAGCTGCGGACGCCCCGTCAGGCGAACTATACCGTCGATATTGAGCTTCTGCAACGCTATCTCCTCGGCGACAAGAGCTATCTGATGGGCCGAGATCTTGCGTCCGAGAATAGTTATAATCCAGCGGTGGCGACCCTGACGACTCACCCAATCCTCATATTCCTCGACCGAGACAGGACTGAACCTTATAGTCACTCCAAGCTCGCTGGCCTTGAAAAGAAGTTCCTTCAATATTGTGCCAGCCACTTCAGGAGTTGTCCTGAAAAGGATTCCGAGCGACAGCGTATGATGGATGTCAGCCTGGCCGATATCCAGGATAGCGGCGTCATAGCGGGCGAGTATGGCGGTAAGCGACGCCGTCACGCCGGGTTTATCCTCTCCGCTGATGCTGACAAGTATTATCTCTATATTATCCTTGTTCATAATTCATATTTCTCAATTCCCGAACCGACTGAAATCTTTACCTGCTGAAATCCGCCGGGTCAGGAGTCCGCGCAGGAAGGGCATATCCCTTTCATCATATAATTGACCGAAGAGAGGCTGAAACCGTCCGGTAGGTCGAACGTCGGAATCCGCAGTTCATCGAAACAATAAACCTCTCCGCAACGTTCACAAAAGAAATGAGGATGCAGATCCAGGTCTCCCGCAGCATGAGAATCCCCCTTGTCGGAGGCACAGATCTCATAACGCGCCACACCACGCCCATCTTCCATCTCATGGAGCATCCCCTTGCCCGAAAGAAGCGTCAGAACCCTGAAAATGCTCGACCGCTCGACGGTCTGCAACTCCCTCTCAAGCTCTATCAGTCCCAGAGGGCGCTCGGCCGCCAGCAACGCGCGCACAACAAGAATCCTGTTCGGCGTCTCCTTGATTCCGTATCTTTCGAGTATGGCTTCAGCTGTCATCTCTCCTTTCTTTTTTGTCTTTGATGCAAAAATAATGTCTTTGATGCAAAGATAGCAAAGATTCCTCGCTTATCCGACAGCACAAGCCTCTTTTCAGTTTTTTCGTCCCTAAAAACATATAAATAACAGGTAAAAAAATTGATATTTTACCTGCTACTTAACTCCCCGAATCCATAAATTTCATCAATCATGACCCCACATAACAATCCCCTATCCATCTCCTCAGGTTATCTCCTCAACAACGGCATTCTTATTCCGCGACTCGGATACGGCACCTATAAGACAGGCTCTCCCGAAGAATGTGCCGCCGCTGTCTCGGAAGCCATAGCGACAGGTTACCGACTGATCGACTGCGCCGCTTCGTATGGCAACGAGAAATCAGTCGGAGAGGCCCTGCGCGCCTCCGGACTCCCCCGATGCGATCTATTCGTATGCAGCAAGGTCGCCAATACGGAGCGGGGTTACGATTCTACCCTACGCGCCTTCGAACGGACTCTTGACGATCTGGGACTGACATACCTCGACCTCTATCTCATCCACTGGCCCGTCACTCCGGCGCAGTCTCCCGACTGGAGGAATATCAACGATAAGACCTGGCAGGCGCTCGAACGTCTTATGTCGGAGGGTGCGGTCCGGTCCATCGGCGTGAGCAATTTCACTCTCCCCTATCTCGAACCGCTCCTGTTGAAAGCGCGCCGCCTCCCGGTCGTCAATCAGCTGGAATATAACCCCGGCACAACCCAACCTGAGACCGTCGGATTCTGCGAAGCCCGCAATATACGGATAGAGGCCTGGTCACCCCTCGGACGCCAAAGAATCTTCGACAACGAAACCCTCCGCCGCATCGCCGAGGCCCACGGTCGCACCGTCGCGCAGGTATGCCTGCGCTGGGAGATGCAGAACGGCGTAATCCCGATTCCCAAATCATCCAATCCCGATCGTATCCGCCAGAACGCCGATATATTCGATTTCGAACTGACCGCTGCCGAAATGCGGACCATCGATCTCCTGCCTCCCTTCGGCGGCTCGGGACTGGCCCCGGAGACGATAACATTCTAAATTATATTCCATTATTGAAATTCAAGAGGCTTGCGCACCATAAAGTTCGCGAGCCTCTTTTTTTATATCCAGGAAATATATCCGCCTATTTATGTCGTTCGCCCATTTATATCTAAATTTTATTAACTATTTTTAACAAATAACGTTAATTCGTATCTGAAACCCGCTCCCTGCTTTAGGAAAAGGACAAACGACACACCCGAGCCTATTTCTATACTTTCTATTTGATTAACTTTGCATAGTTGTTTCACGCTCCTTTCCGGCTCCCCTCAAGCATACGCTATGAGAACCTCTCCGCGAAAAGGATAACGGTTTTAAGAGTGTGTTTGATTTTAAATGGTTTTAGCACAAAGAGAGATTTCGGAGGGATTTTTCAAAGTTGAAGAGATAGCGATACGGACATCGCGACCGATGAAACCTTTGAAAAAGAACCCGAAAGTTCCTTTGGGATAAAATCAAGAATAACCATATTTAGATAAGTTAATTCGGTTTAAAACCAAACACACTCTAAAACCGGAAGACAGCTAATCAGAAATCAGGTAACGTGTATAACTCAAACGCTTTCTTTTGAGATGGAAAGTCTTTCCCTTAAATCAGGCCACCAGTTCATAGAGGTCGACATCGGTGAAATCACTCATCTTGAGGCGATGGATAATTATGTAAAAATCTACCGTCGGGAGAAACCTCTGGTCATCACGCAGATCACGATGAAGGAGATGGAACGCCGCCTTCCTGCAGATCGCTTCCGTCGGGTTCATCGCTCATACATCATCGCTCTCGACCAGATCGAGAAGTATGCCCACCGCAAGATCTTCTGTCGTCAGCCCGACCTCCGGATCCCGGTCGGAAGAAAATACCTACCCGACTTCCTCGATTACTACCGCAGTAATTTCGAGAATCCGAACGCCGACATCAAAAATGAATCCGGACAGATGTCTCTCTGACTTCTGATTCCGGATCTATATCATAAGCTGGTAAGGTCATAGATAACCATTATTCAAGTCAAATCCTCTATTTCAAGTCAAACCCTCTATTCAAGTCAAATCTTATAAAAGGAGCGCCCCAAGCCTTATTGGACCGGGGCGCTCCTTTTATGTTAAGACAACGCGTTATGTCAAGACAACGCAACCTGCAATTCATGCTCCTTTCATTTCCTCCGCCGCTACGCGCCGCCGCGATTTACGCTTGGCATACCATTCAAAGATAATCGGCATCAGAAAGAGGTTAAGCAGCGTCGAGGTCAGCAATCCTCCGAGAATGACTATCGCCATCGGAGACTGTATCTCATTGCCCGACTTATCGCTCGCTATGACAAGCGGAACCAGAGCCAGAGCCGAGGTCAGCGCCGTCATCAGAATCGGATTCAGACGGTCTACAGACCCGCTGAGAACTGTTTCCCGAAGTCCACGCCCATCCTCCTGCAGTTTCTTATAACGGGAAACCATCAGGATTCCGTTTCTGACCGCAACTCCGAAAAGTGTGATGAACCCAATTATCGAAGGTATGCTGACGATTCCGGATGTGAAGAAGATAGCGAACACTCCTCCGATAAGGGCGAATGGAAGCGACACCAATATGATCAGAGCCAGCGACAGACTCGCGAACTCTCCATAGAGGAGAAGGAAGATGACGGCAAGGGCGCCGAGAGTCGCCCAGACAAGAGTGCGGCTCGCCTTAGACGCATTCTCGAACTGTCCCCCATATTCCAGACGATAACCTTCCGGCAGTTTCACCTCCTCATCCACCGTCTTGCGGATTTCGGCGACCGCTCCGTTAAGATCGCGCCCCGACACATTGGCCGAGACAACAAGCTTGCGCTGAGTGTTCTCCCTCGACACGGAATTAGGACCGGAGGTCGAGACAATCTCCGCGACCTCTCCCAAAGGCACCTTCTCTCCGGAGGGTGTGTCGATCAGTGCGCTCCGCATCCCCTCGATACTGTTTCGGTAGTTTTCTCCCAGACGCAGGATAACATCGAAACTCCTCTGATCCTCATATATCTCGCCGATGCGCTCTCCCGAGAAAGCGGCGGCCACGAAGCTGTTGAAATCCTCAATCGTGATGCCGTGGCGCGCGAGGGCGGCGCGGTTGGCGCGAATCTGAATCTGCGGTGTCGAAGTCTGTTGCTCGACGCTGACATCGACAACCCCGGGTATACGCTCTATCCGCTCCTTTATTTCGTTTCCGACGCGCCACATTCCTCCAAGATCAGACCCGAAAAGCTTTATGGCTATATTGGCGCGGGTTCCCGACAGCATATGGTCGATACGGTGGCCCAACGGCTGCCCGATAGTTGCGACTATTCCCGGAACATTCGCCAGCCTATGGCGCATATCGTCGAACACCTCCTCCCGGCTGCGCTCCTTTAGCTCGAAACGAACATCTATCTCAGCCGAGTTGGTCATCTGCGAATGGGCGTCGAGATCCTCTCGACCCGAACGACGCGCCGTCCCTTTAACCTCCGGAATCTTCATCAGCTCGCGCTCCATAAGCATTCCCAGCTCATTATTGACATCCAGCGAGACCCCCGGCTCCGCTACAGCTGAGATTGTCGCCGACCCTTCGTTGAAATCCGGAAGGAATCCCCCTCCGAAAGTGAAACAGAGTCCGAGCGCCAGACCGAAGAGAATACCGGTCGCTCCGACAGCCACCCGTTTATGAGCCAGCGTCCATTCCAGAGCGCGTCCATACCATCCGGTGAGCTTACGGACCACTACACCCTCCTTCTCCTTCTTCCTAAGATAACTCTCCTGCGAGAGCAGGAGTTTCGAGAGAAGCGGAGTGACGGTCATCGCGACAATCAGCGACATGAAGAGACTGATGATATAGGCCGTTCCCAGAGGCTTGAGCATCCTCCCCTCCATTCCCGAAAGGAAAAAGAGAGGAATGAAGGCGACGATGATGATGAAAGTAGCGTTCAGAATCGAGGAGCGGATCTCTTTCGACGCCTCGAAGACAACCTCGAAGACGCCGCGCCGTTCCTCTTTCGGCAACTGATGGTTCTGACGCAGACGCTTGTAGACATTCTCGACATCAATGATGGCGTCATCGACAAGGGAACCTATGGCGATACACATTCCTCCCAGCGTCATAGTATTGATATTCATACCCAACAGATGGAGAACTATGACAGTCGCCAGAAGCGACAGCGGAATGGCGACCAGAGAGATGAGCGTCGTCCTGAAGCTGTTGAGGAAGAAGAAAAGGACGATGATGACGAAGATGGCTCCCTCTATCAGGGCCTGCCCGACATTGTTGACCGAGGTCTCGATAAAATCGGCCTGACGGAAGATGCGGGTATCGAGACGAACATCGGCGGGAAGAGACTTTCTTAATCCTTCGAGGGTCTCCTCTATTCTTTCGGTGACCTCAAGGGTATTGACGTTCGGTTGTTTAGAGATGGAGATTATGACGGCGGGCGCGGCGTCAATGGTGGCGTGTCCCATCTTCTGGGCATTCCCTATGACAACGTCAGCGACCTCGCTCAGCATCACAGGACGGTCGCCATCCATACCGACCACACTCCGTCCCAACTCCTCGGTATCCGAAGTTCTGGCGATTCCCCGCAGGGCATACTCATTACCATAGTCGCGCACAACACCTCCTGTCGAGTTTTCGGAAAACGTGCGTCCCGTCCGCTCTATGTCAGCCAGCGATATACCGCGGGCCGCCATACGGACCGGATCAGCGATAATCTGATACTGTTTGAGGTCTCCCCCGAGAATGGAGACTTGCGAGACACCCCCGGTCGATAGGACAGCCGGTTTGACAACCCATTCGGCGAGGGTACGGACATCCTGCATCGAGGTGCTGTCTGCGCGCATCCCCACAAACAGAATCTCTCCCATGACGCTCGACTGCGGAGCCATGACGGGAGTCATACCTTCGGGGAGCTGGTCGGCAACCGTGACCAGCTTCTCGCTGACCGTCTGACGGGCCTTGTAGACATCGGCACCCCAGTCGAACTCAACCCAGACGAAGGAGACGCCCGGCATCGAGGAACTGCGCACTCGACGCACATTGGCCGAACCGTTGACCGCCGTCTCTATAGGATAGGTGACAAGACGCTCGACCTCGACGGCCGCCATCCCTTCGGCATCTGTCATGATGACGACTGTCGGAGCCGTCAGGTCCGGGAAGACGTCGATATCCATCTCCCGCGAAGTATAGATACCCCCCAGAATTACGAGCAGAGCGCCGAGAATGACAAGCAGCGTGTTGCGTAGCGAGAAGCTGATGACATTATTGATAAGTTTCATTTCAGACTTTTTTTATGATGGAACTGGGAAACTCCATCAATGGACATGACCTGCATGGGGATCAAGCTTGCCGGAACTCTGCGATATCTTGACCATGACCGCTCCGCGGCTGACCACTCTCTCTCCGCTTCTGAGACCCGAGACTATCTCGGTCCGCGCTCCGTCGCTGCGTCCGGTCTTCACTTCCCTCTTCTCGAAATATTCCGGCGTCAGCTGGACATAGACCGAGAAATGTCCCTCCTCGTCGATCAGCGCCGTTCTGGGAACGGTCAGCACCTCCGGTCCCCCTCCGCCGTGGACGGAGGTCTGGACATATTCCCCTCCGACGAATCCGGGTTCGTTGCGGAAAGATATGGTCATAGGGACAAGACCGGTTCGCGTATCGGCGGAATTGGAGCGTCCGATAACACTTCCTCCAAGCTCCGAGACTGACCAGGCGATTTCATCGCCGCTCCCCTTGACCGCTATATCGCCGACACTTCCGCCCAGACGGCGAGACTGCTCGGGAGTCAGCTGGAGGGTAACATAGACATTGTTGGTGCGAGAGACGGTCGCAAGGGTCTGGCCGGCCTCGACATACTGTCCGTTGGAGACCTGGAGAGCGGTGATGAATCCGGCTATCGGGGAGGTGACAGAGAGATTCCCCGACCCGAAACGGGCACTGTTCTTGCTGTTTGCGAGCGCAACTTCATATTCCTTTTTCGCCTGGGCGAGTTCGCTTGCGGAGGCGAGTTTATCTTTGGCCAACGCCTCGACGCGCTCCAGTTCGCTCTTAGCCAGACGCAGGGCCGCTTCTGCTTCGGCGCGTCGCACCTGCATCTCGTTGTCGGCCATATGGCTGGCATCGACATGGAACAGTGTCTGCCCGGCGCTGACCCGCTGTCCATCTGCTATTCCATTGCCGGCCATGACGACAACGCCCGAATTGCGCGCTACGATCTGACGGCTCTCGCCGCGTGCCGGCTCGACGAGTCCCATGACCGTCACTACCTCCCCGAACTGACGGGGTGAGACCTCCTCTGTCGCGAAATCAACACGCCAGCTCAGTTCTTTCGAGAAAGGAGCTCCAGTGGCGGAATGAGGAGTATGCTCATCAGCCTCATGATGGGCGGAATGCTCATCGGCAAAGATTTCAACCTTTCCGAGGCTTTGGGAAACCTCCTGGCCATTGATTTTGCCGACAAACAGAAGCTCTCCCTGACCGGCTGACATAGGCTTTATATGAAACCGCATAGTTCCGGGATTAGAGAGGTGTTCAGACTCGGTGCTATATTTTTTTGATCCGACAATAAGCTCAATCTTCCCCTCTGCCGATACGACGGGCTTGAAATCCGACAGGGTGGTGAGATGCAGGAGGAGATGACTCTCCTGTCCGGCGACAAACGGCTCCGCATCAGCATAAAACTCGCAGAGACCGCTATAGGAGACGAGACTCAGGCGCGCGTCATGGTGGTGTTCCTCCTCCCCTTCATGGTCATGGTCGTGTGTCTCTTCATGCTCATGGTCATGATCGTGGTCGTGGTCGTGATCTCCTCCGCATCCCTGAAAAAAAAGGAAGCAGAGAGCGGTCAGCAGATAGGTCAGTTTTTTCATTCGAATATTTTTCTGAACAGTTCGTCGATTTTTCCGACTTCGATTATATTGGCTTCCGGAAGTTTCTTCACTCCCTTGAGGTTCCCCTTCGGTATGTAGATTGTATTGAATCCGAGTTTGGCAGCCTCCGCGACCCGTTGTTCCAGTCGCGTGACGCTGCGTATCTCCCCGCTGAGCCCGACCTCCCCTATGAAACATGTTCCGGAAGGGATCGTTATGTCGAAGTTCGAACTCATGACGGCGACGGCGACCGCCGCGTCAAGCGACGGGTCCTGAATCTTGAGTCCTCCCGCGATATTGAGGAAGACATCCTTCTGGGCCAGATTGAAACGGGCCCTTTTTTCCAGAACGGCCAGCAGCATATTGAGACGCCGCTGGTCGAAACCCGTGACAGAACGTTGCGGCGTACCGTAGGCAGCTGAGGAGACCAGGGCCTGTACCTCGACAAGGAATGGACGGACTCCTTCTGTCGTCACTCCTATGGCGCGACCGCTCATATCCCCCTCGATATGTTCCGAAAGAAGCATCTCCGAGGGATTTTTCACTTCCCGCAGTCCGCGCTCGACCATTTCGTAGATTCCGATTTCAGATGTGGAACCGAAACGGTTCTTGATTGCGCGGAGAATGCGGTAGAGATATTGCCGGTCTCCCTCGAACTGGATGACGGTATCGACGATATGCTCCAGTACTTTCGGTCCGGCAATCGCGCCATCCTTGTTGATATGACCGACCAGGATTACCGGGACCCCCGATTCCTTGGCGTAGCGCAGAAGTGACGCGGCGCATTCCCTGACCTGCGAGACACTTCCGGCCGCCGACTCGATTTCCTGCGACGCTATGGTCTGTATGGAATCGACAACAAGGAGTTCAGGCTCCAGATTTTCGATATGGGTGAATATTCGGTCGAGGGCTGTCTCGCAGAGGATATAGGTGTTGTCCGAAACTTTTCCGAGTCGCTCGGCACGCAGTTTGAGCTGGGCGGCCGACTCCTCTCCGGAGACATATAGAATCCTGCGGTTGCGTATAGACAGGATGTTCTGGAGAAGCAGCGTTGATTTACCGATTCCGGGTTCTCCCCCCAATAGCGTCAGACTGCCGACAACCAGTCCTCCCCCCAGGACCCTGTTGAGTTCCTCCGAAGGCATGTGGATACGCGTCTCTCCCCCTGTCTCGATTTCGGTCAGGCGGACAGGACGCGCCGTTGTCGGAGCCAGGGCGCCGCGACTCGTGCGCCCCCCTTTGCCGACGCTGACCTTCTCCTCGACGAAGCTGTTCCATTCTCCGCAGTTGGGACATTTCCCCATCCACTTGGCCGACTCATGGCCGCAGTTGCTGCAGAAATATACTGTTTTTGTCTTTACTGCCATTTTTCTGTTTTTTGTTCAGACTCCCCGTTTGTTCAGACTCCCCGCTTTCTCATCTGAAACTGCGAAAGGACGACTGCCGTCGCGGCTCCGACGTTCAGCGACTCCCCGTGAATCTCCCCTGCCGGCGGAATGGTCAGCGGAAAAGAGACGAGGGAGCGCATCTCCTCGCTCAATCCCTTCCCTTCGTTTCCCATAGCTATCAATCCTCCCGCCGGAAGCTCCGCCTGATAGATATCCTCCCCTTCGAGCAGGGTGCCGACAAGGGGAAGTTCCGGATTGGCTCGGACAAGGGAGGGAAGGTCGGTATAACGGACGCGAACATGGGCCAGCGAACCCATCGTCGCCTGTATGACCTTCGGATTGAAGAGGTCGGCGCTGTCATGGGATGCGAAGACTTCATGGATACCGAACCAGTCGGCGCTCCGAAGGATGGTCCCGAAATTTCCGGGGTCTCTGACGCCGTCGAGAAGAAGATAGAGGCGTCCCGGTTCGAGATGGGGAACGGTGTCATTATTTTCCTCCGGAAGATGGAAGATACCGATGACTTCCGGCGGTGTGGTCAGGTTGGATAGTTCGCGCATCTCCGCAGGGGAAGCCGACCGTAATTTGTCGCCCGCTACCCGACGGAGCTCTTCAGGGAGTGCTCCGCGTTCGATGAAAGAGCGCTCGGCAATCAGGGCTTCGAGACCGAATGCCGAAAGGAGATCAGAGACGCTTTTTGCGCCCTCGGCCGAAAAAAGCGCGCGGCGACGGCGGATTTTCGGACTGCCGAGAGAGCGGTAGAGCTCCAGTTTGGTCTTGGAGAGAGGAAGAACCGGTATCTTTTCTAAACTCATATCACAAAATTAGTCATTTCCGGACGCAATCCGGTTGCAACGAATAATCCTCAGGCTCAACGCAGTTTTTTTGCGTCTCGCCTGAGGATTTTCTCTATATATTGATTCAATCAGCATTTATCCCCATACTTCCCCCGGTAGAAACTCCGGTCATCACCGGATGAACAGGAGTTCGCGATATTTGGGAAGGGGCCAGATTTCGTTATCGACCATCAGTTCCAGAGCGTCGATATGCTGGCGTATCTCCTCCATGACCGGGGCAACCGTGTCATGGTAGGCGATAGCCTTCTCGCGCTCGGTCTTCTTGCGGTTGGCCTTGTGGCGATGCTCGACCATCGTCTCCACTCCCGATTTGATAGCGGCCATGTGGTCAGCCATCTGCTCTATGGCCGCCATCTCCTGACGGGCAATCTTGTCGGCCTTCTCTCCCTTGAAGAGTTCCTTGATTTTATAGACATTGTCAAGGAGAAGACTCTCGTAGCGGGTCGCTGCGGGTATGATATGATTGATAGCGAGGTCGCCGAGCACACGGCTCTCAATCTGAAGTTTCTTGGAATACATCTCCCATTTCACTTCATTGCGGGCCTGCAGCTCTTTAGGCGTATAGATTCCGACGCGCCGGAACATCTCGACTGTCTCGGGGGCCTGATAGACATCGAAGATTTTCGGAGCGGAGGTCTCGGTGTCGAGTCCGCGGCGGGCGGCCTCCTCTTTCCATTCGTCGGAATAGCCGTTGCCGTCGAAATGAATCGGCTTTGATTCGGTTATCAGCGAGCGTACTTCGGAGAGGATGGCATGGGTCTTCTCTTCTCCGGCCTCGACACGCGCCTCCACCTTGTCGGCGAAGCTGTTGAGCTGGTCGGCGACAGCGGCGTTAAGGGCGATCATAGCGGCGCCGCAGTTGGCCGAGGAACCGACGGCGCGATATTCAAAGCGGTTGCCCGTGAAGGCAAAGGGGCTTGTGCGGTTCCGGTCGGTGTTGTCGATGATAAGCTCCGGAATCTGGGCGACCTTAAGGTCGCGGCCCTCCTTGCGGGCGAGTATTATCTCGGCGTCTATATCCTTGTTCTCTATATCTTTGAGTATCTTGGAAAGCTGCGATCCGAGGAAGATGGAGATGATGGCCGGGGGAGCCTCGTTGGCTCCTAAGCGATGGGCGTTGGTGGCGCTCATAATCGACGCTTTCATCAGGGCGTTGTGTTTGTGTACAGCTGCCATGACGTTGACGACAAAGGCGATGAACTGCAGGTTCTGCTCCGGGGTCTTGCCGGGAGCGAAGAGAAGTACTCCCTTATCGGTACCAAGGCTCCAGTTGTTATGTTTGCCGGAACCGTTGATACCGGCGAACGGCTTTTCATGAAGCAACACGCGGAAGTTATGACGGCGCGCAACCTCGGCGATGAGCGACATCAGCAGGAGGTTATGGTCGTTGGCCAGATTGGTCTCTTCATAGATAGGAGCCAGTTCGAACTGGTTGGGAGCAACCTCATTATGGCGCGTTTTGGCCGGGATGCCGAGTTTGTGGCATTCGGTTTCGAGATCGAGCATGAAAGCGGCGACGCGCGAGGGAATAGCTCCGAAATAATGGTCTTCGAGCTGCTGGTTCTTGGCTGACTCGTGTCCCATGAGAGTGCGTCCGGTCATGACAAGGTCGGGGCGGGCATCATAGAGGGCCTCGTCAACCAGGAAATACTCCTGCTCCCAGCCGAGGTATGAATTGACATGATTGACCTCCGGATCGAAGAATCGGGCGACTCGCGTAGCGGCTTTGTCGACCGCGTTGAGGGCCTTTAGAAGGGGGGTCTTATAGTCGAGGCTCTCCCCGGTGTAGGAGATGAAGATTGTCGGTATGCAGAGCGTGCCGTCAACGATGAAAGCCGGAGAGGAGATATCCCAGGCGGAATATCCGCGGGCCTCGAAGGTGTTGCGGATTCCTCCGGAAGGAAAGCTTGAGGCATCGGGTTCCTGCTGGACCAGAAGTTTGCCGGAGAAATTCTCGACCACTCCTCCTTTGCCGTCATGGTCGATGAAAGCGTCATGCTTCTCGGCCGTTCCGTCGGTCAGAGGATGGAACCAGTGGGTATAATGGCGCGCACCGCAGTCAATTGCCCAGCGCTTCATTCCTTCAGCCACGCTGTCGGCGAGCTTGCGCGAAATCGGCTGTTTGTTGTCGATGGCGTGTACCAGAGCGCGATAGGTCTCCGAGGGGAGATACTCGAACATCTTCTGGCGGTTGAAGACCTGAGAGGCGTAATATTTATCTACGCGTTCCTTCGGAAGCTCAACCTTGACAGCCTTGCGCGAGGAAGCCTCCTCGACGCTCTTAAACCTAAGATTTGACATATTTTACCTTTGATTGGTGAGTTTATTGTGGTTATTCCGCTGTTTCGACGGTAGCGCTGAAGAGCTTGCGGAGTCTGCTCATGGCTTCTGCGGTGTTCTCCGCGGAATTAAAGCCTGTGAAACGGATATAGCCCTGCCCGAGGGTTCCGAAGCCGGACCCGGGGGTACAGGAGAGGGCGGCTTCGCTCAGAAGTCGTCCGAAGAGAGCCCATGAATCGGGTTCGTCTGCGCGGCGGGCCCAGACATAAGGAGAATCGACACCTCCCGTCACCTCGAAACCGGCTTCCCGGAGCGCCTTGCGGATAGCATGGGCGTTCTCCATATAATATGCGACGCTCTCGCGGACCTGACGGCGTCCCTCTTCGGTATAGAGTGCGGCGGCTCCGCGCTGGACGATATAGGACGCTCCGTTGAATTTGGTGCATTGACGACGGTTCCACAGTTTGCGCAGCGACACCTCGCTGCCATCGGCGAAACGTCCCTTGAGCGCCTCCGGAACGACTGTATAGCCGCAACGCATACCCGTGAAGCCGGCAGTCTTGGAGAAGCTGCGAACCTCGATGGCAACCTCTTTCGCTCCTTCGGCCTCATAGACGGAGCGCACCGTGGAGGGATCCGTGACATAGGCTTCGTATGCCGAGTCGTAGATTATCAGAGATCCTTCGCGACGCGCATAGTCGATCCATTCCTGCAGTTCGGCCTTGGTGATCGAGGCGCCGGTCGGATTGTTGGGATAGCAGAGGATGATTACATCGGGACGCTCTTTGGGAAGACTGGGTTTGAAATCGTTTTCCGGAAGACAGTCGAGATAGATGAGGTCGCTCCAGCGCCCCTCCTCCAGTGTGCCGCCGCGTCCGTCAATGACGTTGGCGTCAACGTATGCCGGATAGCTCGGATCTGCAACCGCGACCTTAAGACCGGGGCCAAAGATATCCCCTAAGTTTCCAAGATCACTCTTCGCTCCGTCCGAGATAAAGATTTCATCGGCCGATATATCTATGCCGCGTTCCTGATAATCGATTCTGGCGATAGGTTCGCGAAGAAAAGGATATCCCTGTTCGGGTCCGTAGCCGCGGAAGGTCTCGGAAACAGACATCTCTTTGACGGCCTCGGTCATAGCTTCGACAGCTGCCGGAACGAGAGGACGCGTGACGTCGCCGATATCCATCCGGATGACATTGGCCTCAGGATGGGCTTCCTTGAAATGACGAAGACGGGCGGCTACCTCCGAGAAGAGGTAAGATTCGGGAAGTATGCGGAAATTGTCGTTGACTTTAATCATAATTTTTTCGAGATTTTTCGGGATTTATCGGGAGTAAATCGGAATTTAACTCGATTTTCTCCGATTAATTAACTAAAAAGGATGGCGCGCGGAGGCGTCATCCTTATGGCTATGGTCAGACCATACCGGGAAAAGAACCGGGATAGTAGTCCCCTTCGGCGACAAGAACGGCGGGACCTGTCAGATAAACATGATTGTCGGCCTCGCTCCACTCGACTTTAAGGTCGCCGCCCAGAAGATGGACCGTAACCTTACGGTCCGTCAGTCCGTTGAGGACGGCGGCCACAACCGTCGCGCTGGCTCCTGTGCCGCAGGCGAGCGTCTCGCCGCTGCCGCGCTCCCATACGCGCATCGTAACCTCCTTCCGGCTGTTGACGACAACAAACTCGATGTTGGCCTTCTCAGGCCAGACCTCCGCTTTCTCAAGAAGGGAACCGGTCTTATGGACAAGTTCGTCGTCAATGGAGCTGACAAAGATGACGCCGTGGGGATTACCCATGCTGACAGCCGTCACATTGAATGTCATGCCGTTGACCTCGACCTCCTCGGAGACCATCGGACCCTCCCCGGAAACAGAGACAGGCACTGAGGCGCGCTCCAATATAGGCTCCCCCATATCGACCTTCACTTCCGAGACCTCTCCCTCCTTGAAAGTCATATCCAGAACTCTTATGCCGGCTAATGTCTCGATTGTCAGCGGGTTCTTATCAGAGAGTCCGAGGTCGTGAATCAGTTTGGCCACACAGCGAATCGCGTTGCCGCACATCTGTGCCTCCGAGCCGTCGGAATTGAACATACGCATTCTGAAATCAGCGCGGCTCGATTGCATTATGACGACCAATCCATCGCCGCCGACGCCAAAATGACGGTCCGAGATTTTTCGCGAAAGAAGTGGTAGATTGTCCGGCACTTCATTCAGCGCCAGTATATATACATAGTCATTGCCCGCTCCCTGCATTTTGTAGAAGTGGACAACCTGTTTGCTTTTATTCATAGTCATATTGGATTGTGGCTCCGATTTGTATCGGGATTGAATCCCACAGATATGGCAGCCTTTTTTTCTAATTTGCAAATTTAGCGATTTATTTCCATTTTGACAACCATATTTTTTTTCATATCCCCCCGCACCTACACTCCAGATTCCATCAACTGCTTATCAGCTCGACAAGGATATAATCGAGCATATAAAGCCCTTCGGAAGTGGGTTGAAGTCTCGACTCGTTGAGACTGAGGAGTCCCTCCCCTATGAATCTCCGGGTCTGCCTGAGCAGTTTCTCTCTCGCCGGCGCTCCGAAACGGGATTCGAAATCGAGCAGGGAGATTCCTTCGGCGCGTCGCAGACGGGTCATCAGATATTCCTCAAGAAGCTCTTCATCTGTCAGTTCCTCAGCTTCATAATCGACATTGCCGCGAAGATATCCGCGGAGGTCGGAGGCATTGGTTCGCCGCCGGCGACCGCCGTCATAACTTG
This sequence comes from Bacteroides sp., assembly GCA_014801785.1. GTDB lineage: Bacteria > Bacteroidota > Bacteroidia > Bacteroidales > Muribaculaceae > Lepagella. The sequence goes on from JAAVDN010000002.1 coordinate 22,341, forward strand.
ATGCCGAGGGGCCAAGCCCCAAATAGGGTGCTCCGGACCAATAGCGCCCGTTATGCAGGGATTCGTAACCTCGACGGGCATAATTTGAGGTCTCGTATCGATACAGCGAACCCTCGCTGAGTATCACATCATTGAGCCGGTTCATCTCAGCTCCGAAATCCTCATCCGGAACCTCCAGCTCATTCTGACCCAACCGATATGTCAGCGCACTTCTCTCCTCGAAGCTCAGGGAATATAACGATATATGAGGCAAATCTGCCTCCACAGCTTTCCTGAGATTTCGCTCCCATGCCTCAGGAGTCTGGCCGGGTAAAGAATAAATGAGGTCTATAGATATATTTGAGAAGCGTTTGCGAAGAATTTCGAGTGAGCGGGATATATGGGCCGGGTCATGGCGACGTCCCAAAAGACGAAGTTCACCGGCATCGAAACTCTGCACTCCCATACTGATACGGTTGACCCCTCCCTCAAGCCACGCATCGGCGCGCGACTCATCGACATCATCAGGATTGACCTCTATGGTAAATTCCCGCAGCTCCTCACGTCGGAAACGCCCCTCTCTCTCCAGTATCCCGACCAGGGAGAGAAATTCCTGCGGAGGGAGGAGCGAAGGGGTTCCCCCGCCGAAATACAACGTCTCCGGTTGAAAACTCAGCTCCGAGGCGCGCGACGCCAGTTCTCCGGCGACCCCCTGCTCAAAGAGCTTCCAGTCCGCCAGGCGCGCTCCGGCGGTATAGAAAGCGCAATAGCCGCAACGGTGGTTGCAGAAGGGTATATGAAGATATATTCCTCCTCTCGCTTCCGGGAGTGAGACTGACGCCGGTGATATATGTTTATTCTCGCTCATAATCTCTTTAGACCCTGTCCCACAAGAAATGTTAACAGCCGGGTCGCAGAAACGAGCGAGTTTGGCCTTGCAGGCGAAGGAGCTTAGCGGGCTAAGCGACTGAGTCAAAAGGTCAAAATCGTGAAGGTTCTGCGAGACCATAGGTAACTTTCTTCGGTAAAGGTTTAATAAATTTTTTACAGTTAAAACAACCCAATCCCATATTCGGCCTTTATCGGTCAGCCTGAAAGGATGTAACTTGCGGAGGCTCGGCATCTTCCGGGGAAATTTCCTCCATCCCCTCCGGTCGCATAGCCCGCTATGCTCCCTGCGGTGATGAATGAAATTTCCGCCGAAATATGCCGCCCGGCCGTTAACATTTCTTATGGGACAGGGTCTTAACGGAGCTGATAACCACTTTATTCACTTTTTTAACTCTCCTGTCAACACTTTTATCTTCATTCTCTTGGACATCCGACGATTTATCATTATCTTAGCACTTCAGTTTGCAGGTCCCCTTTCAAGACCCCATCCCCTCATCATCGCTTATGGAGAAAGACTATACTCAGGAAATTGACAATCGTGTCAGACGCGTCTTCGACATCATGAGACCGAAAGTCTCTCCTGCCGATATGGAACGCCTCGTCAACGCTTTCGAGCTTGCCCGCGAAGCCCATTCAAAACAGAAACGGAAGACGGGCGAGCCTTATATCTTCCATCCGATCGCCGTCGCCACGATAGCGGCCGAAGAACTGCAGCTCGATGTCAATTCGGTGATTGCGGCTTTCCTGCATGATGTGGTGGAGGATACTCCATACACTAACGATGATATCCTGCGCCGGTTCGGGGAGGATGTGGCGTTTCTCGTGCGTGCCGTGACAAAACAGAAGAAGGAGAAGTATGAAATGTCGAAACAGCTCGACAATTTCAAACAGATGCTCAATTCGGTCCAGTATGACATAAGAGCCCTTCTCGTCAAGCTCGCCGACCGCCTCCACAATATGAGGACCCTCGACTCGATGAGGGCCGACAAGCAGATGAAAATCGCCGGAGAAACCGACTATTTCTATGCTCCCTTAGCGACACGCCTGGGTCTCTACAACGTGAAGACCGAACTGGAGAACCTTAGTCTGAAGTTCCGATGTCCACATGAATATTCCGAACTGGTCAAGATGATCGAAGCCGACAAGGAGAAGAACCGCAGTCGCCTCAAAATCTTTGTCGATGAGATAAACACCCTCCTGACCTCCCACGGAATAAAATGCCGCGTCTTCGCCGAATATCGCCAGCCATACTCGCTCTGGCGCAAGATGAAAAAATACGGCGATGATTTCGACCATCTCAAATACCGTCATTTCATCGAAATAGTATTCCGCGGCGAAGAAGGGGTCTCCGAGAAAGAGATGGCCCTCAGAATATATTCCCTGCTGACTGACCGCTTCAAGGAGAAACCGGGAGGTATCTCAAACTATATCGATTCCCCTAAAGAGAACGGATACCAGAGTTTCCATCTCAAGCTCCTTGCCGATTTCGGACGCTGGCAGGAGGTGCATATCAGTTCGGAGCGGATGGTGCGCAATTCGCAGTTCGGTTGTCTTTCCGACCGCTCGGAGGGGAATATACGACGCTGGATAAACAAATTCCGCGACACCCTCCGCGACCTGTCGCGTAACTCACATCAGCAGGATGCCGGAGGATTTATCGAAAATGTCGTCGCCTCCTTCTATAACGACGACATAATGGTCTTCTCCCCCCAGGGGAAACCGGTCATACTCCCCCAGAAAGCCTCAGTCATCGATTTCGCTTACGAAATTCATTCCCATCTGGGGGAACATGCCAAATATGCCAAAATCAACGGTCGCCTCGCCCCTGTCGACACTCTGCTCCATCGGGGAGACATCGTCGAAATCTATCCCGACATCAACAGTTTCCCGGAAGAACGATGGCTTGACTTCACCGTCACCTACAAAGCGCGCAAAGCCATAAACTCATACCTCGCCAAACTCCCCAAACCGCATTATGACCGTTGCCCGATATGTCATCCTATGCCCGGCGAGGAGGTAATCGGTTTCAAGCAGGACAGACGCGTGATGGTTCATAAACGCGACTGCAAGGAGGTCATAAAACTGGCGACCAAACAGGGCGACAATATAGTCTCGGTCGACTTCAGAGAGGATCCGAAGGTGTTGTATCCCGTTGAAATCGAAATTACATGTGTTGACCGTTACCACATGATCATCGACCTCGTCGACTGCATCTCCAACCAGCTTAATCTCTCTATCGGAAGCATAAATACACAGACGACAAACTCCATCGTCAATATCCGCATGACTTTCTCGGTCCATAGTTTCCAGGAGATTCAGTCTATCATCTCCCATATCAAGGCTATCCCGGATGTCGATGAAGTGAGACTCCTCTGACCTCTCTTCGACCATACAGCTCCTCGCCTCCACTCCGCATAACGAACATCGATATCCGCGATAACAAACGACGGAATCCGACCGGATTCCTCATTTTGATCCCATGCTATCAGTCAATAATCTTTCGGTGGAATTTTCCGCCAAACCCCTCTTTTCGGACGCGAGCTTCGTCGTCAACAAAAACGACCGTATCGGTCTGGCCGGAAAGAACGGGGCCGGAAAATCCACCATGCTCAAAATAATCGCCGGACTTCAGCAGCCGACATCCGGTTCAATATCCATCCCCAACGGAATAACAGTCGGCTATCTCCCGCAGCAGATGCGCCTCGCCGACGAGACAACACTCGTCCAGGAAGCCCGCAAAGCATTCGCAGACCTCACCGACCTGCAGAAGGAACTCGAAGAGGTCAACCAACGCGTAGCCGACGCGACAGACTATGATTCCCCCGACTACGCCGCCCTGCTCGAAAGAATGGAATATCTCCATGAACGCCTCGCGATGCAGGGAGCCGAGAATATGGATGCCGAAATCGAACGCACTCTCTTCGGTCTCGGTTTCATGCCCTCCGACCTCGACCGACCGACCGCCGAATTTTCAGGCGGTTGGAGAATGCGCGTCGAACTGGCGAAAATTCTGCTCCGTCGCCCCGACATACTCCTGCTCGACGAGCCGACGAACCATCTCGACATTGAATCTATCCAATGGCTCGAACAGTTTCTGCAGACAAAGGCCAAAGCCGTTATTCTCGTCAGCCATGACCGGGCGTTCCTCGACAACGTAACAAAAAGGACGATCGAAATAAACTGCGGAAAGATTTATGACTATAAGGTCTCATACACCCCCTTCACAGCCCTGCGCGCCGAACGAGTCGAACAACAGCGCCGCGCATGGGAGAACCAGCAGAAACTGATCGCCGACACAAAGGATTTCATCGAGCGTTTCCGTTATAAGCCGACCAAGGCTGTCCAGGTCCAGAGCCGGATCAAGATGCTCGAAAAATTAGTCCCCATAGAGATTGATGAGGTAGACAACTCGCGTCTGCATCTGAAATTCCCCCCGGCCCCGCGCTCCGGAGACTTCCCGCTGATTGTCGAGAATGTCGGTAAAGCATACGACTCCCATCAGGTCTTCGACCATGCCGAATTTACCCTGCGACGCGGAGAGAAGGTTGCTTTCGTCGGAAAGAACGGCGAAGGTAAATCGACTCTCGTCAAATGTATCATGGGGGAGATTCCATATACCGGTAATCTTAAGCTCGGCCATAATATCAGAATCGGATATTTCGCCCAGAATCAGGCGCAGCTCCTCGATGAGAACCTGACTGTCTTCGAGACAATCGACAATGTCGCCGTCGGAGATATACGGACAAAAATTCGCGACCTGCTCGGAGCCTTCATGTTCGGAGGTGAGGATATCGACAAGAAGGTGAAGGTGTTGTCGGGAGGGGAAAAGACACGCCTGGCGATGATCAAGCTTTTGCTCGAACCGGTCAATTTCCTGATTCTCGACGAGCCGACGAACCATCTCGACCTCCGGACAAAGGATATCCTCAAGGAGGCTATAAAGGCGTTCGACGGCACCGTCATCGTCGTCTCCCACGACCGCGATTTCCTCGACGGCCTTGTCAGCAAAGTCTACGAGTTCGGAGGTGGAAAGGTTCGTGAGAATTTAGGAGGTATCTACGATTTCCTGCGCTCGCGCAATCTCAACGCCCTCGATGAGCTGCAACTGAGCCGACGCGCCGACCAGACCTCCTCCTCCCCCCGACAAACACCCCAGTCCGAGCCGGATCCCGAACCTGCCCCAAGCAACGGCAAACTCTCTTACGAAGAGATGAAAGCCCGGGAACGGGCTTTGCGTAAGGCTGAGAAGTGTGTCAAGGAGGCCGAGGAGCGTATCGCGCAGCTGGAAGAAGAACAGAGCGCTCTCGAAGAGAAACTCGCGCAGGGAGAGTCCTCGCCGGAAATCCTGGAAAGCTACGAAAAGAACCGCGTCGCCCTCGACGAGGCGATGGAGACTTGGGAACAGGCCCAAATGGAACTGGACTCCAAACTTCAAGAAAGTAACCCAACATAATGACTGACAACGATATGAATTTCAAAAAACTGGCCCTCGCCGCCGCGCTGGCCACTCCGATGATGGTCGCCGCCGCGGCGCCTCACGGCATCGACAAAGCTAATCTGAACCCGGCTGTCAGCCCGGCCCAGGACTTCTATCTCTACGCCTGCGGAGGATGGATGGAGAATCATCCTCTGACCCCGGAGTTCTCTCGTTTCGGAACCTTCGACCAGCTGCGCGAGAACGCTCGTCTCCAGCTGCAGGAACTGATAACCGGACTCGAACAGAATCCGGAAAGCAAGGTGAAGGGAACTAACGCCCAGAAGGTCGCTGACCTCTACGCGCTCGGTATGGACTCCGTCCGTCTAAATAAGGAGGGGGCCGCACCGCTTCTCCCCTATCTCGAAAAAATAAACTCTATGGAGCGAAAGGACTTCGCCGACATCGTCTCTTGGATGCACGACGGAGTGACTTCCTCTTTCTTCGGAACCGGCGTCGGGGCTGACGCCAAGAACTCCGACGTCAATATTCTTCATATTGGAGAGGTCGGTCTCGGTCTGGGAGACAGAGACTATTATCTGGAGGAAAACGAAACCAACGAGCGCATTCTGAAGGCATACCGCGAATATATTGCCAAGGTGATGGAACTCGCAGGTTATTCTCCACAGGACGCAAAGCGCGTCAGCGACAATGTCGTCAAGATGGAGACCGAGTTCGCGCGAAACAAAATGACACGCGAGGAACGCCGCAATCCCCAGGCTCGTTATAATATCCGAACCATCGACCAGATTCGCACAGACTATCCCAATTTCGACTGGGATCGTTATTTCTCCAACATGAACATCTCCGGAGTCGACAAGGCTAATGTCGTCGGTCTCTCCTTCATGAAGTTCCTCAACGATTATCTGCCGACTCTCTCGCTGCAGGAAATAAAGGACTATCTCGCTTTTGAATTTGTTTCCGAATCCTCAACACTGCTGAGCGATCCCTTCAACGACGCCAATTTCGAGATGTTCGGACGCATTATGTCCGGAACCGAGGAGCAACAGCCCCGTTGGAAACGCGCTATGGCGATTCCAAACTCAATGCTCGGTGAAGCTGTCGGCGAACTCTATGTCTCCAAATATTTCCCGGAGGAAAACAAAAATTACATGAAGGGTCTGGTCGAGAACCTGCGCGTCGCGCTCGGTCAGCATATCGACAGCCTCTCCTGGATGTCTGACACCACTAAAGAGAAGGCTCACGGCAAACTCGACACCTTCACTGTCAAAATAGGATATCCCGACAAATGGAAAGATTATTCCGCAATCTCCATCGATCCCGAAAAGTCTTATCTTGAGAATGTCCTGACGGCCTCGCAATGGTTCACTCGCGACAATTTCGCCAAACTTGACAAACCGGTCGACAAGACGGAATGGCACATGACCCCGCAGACCGTCAACGCATACTACAATCCGACAACCAACGAGATCTGCTTCCCAGCCGGAATCCTGCAGGCACCCTATTTCGACCTCTCGGCCGATGATGCGCAGAACTATGGCGCTATCGGTGTTGTCATAGGACATGAGATGACCCACGGTTTCGACGACCAGGGACGCCAATATGACCCGGCGGGTAATCTCAACGACTGGTGGACCGAAGAGGATGCCGCCAAGTTCACTGCCCTCGCTGACAAGCTGGTCGCTCAGTTCGATGCCGTCGAGGTCGCACCGGGTGTCCACGCCAACGGTCGTTTCACTCTCGGCGAGAATATAGCCGACCAGGGTGGTCTACGTGTGGCGCTGACAGCTTATCTGAACTCCATGAAGGATAAGGAGATGAACGACATCGACGGTTTCTCCCCCCTCCAGCGTTTCTATCTCGCCTACGCTAATCTTTGGGCCGGAAATATCCGTGACGAGGAGGTTCTGGCGCGAACCAAGACCGACCCCCACTCCCTGGGCTCTAACCGCGTCAACGTCTCGCTCAGAAATATCGAGCCTTTCTTCAATGCTTTCTCCATCAAGGAGGGAGACCCGATGTTCCGTCCTGAAGAGGAACGCGTCGTCATCTGGTAAGTATGAACATATCTGATAAATCTGATATTTATGGCCTGGCGGGACACCCGCTGGGCCATAGTTTCTCCCCAGCCTATTTCAACAGGATGTTCGCCGAGAAGGATATAGCGGCCCGCTACGAACTTTTCGACATACCTTCGGCCGAGGATTTCCTGCCGCTCGTTCAATCGACTGAAAGGCTGAAAGGGCTGAATGTGACTATTCCATATAAGGAGAGTGTCATTTCATATCTGGACGCGATGACCGACAGGGCGCGCATGGCCGGAGCCGTCAATTGCGTGGCGGTTCGCCGTGACGCGGATGGAAAACTGAGACTGACAGGAGACAATACCGACATCGAGGGTTGCCGGGAATCATTGCGCCCGCTGTTGCTCGACTGCGGATGGATTGCCACTCCCGACGGGACACTTCACGACAAAGAGGGAAACGCACCCCGCTATCCTGCCCTGATTCTCGGAACGGGAGGAGGCGCCAAAGGGGTTGCCGTCGCTATGGCCGAGTTAGGATTCAAAGCCCTGCTGATCTCCCGATCCGAATCGAAAGGTGATCTGACCTACTCCGACCTGGATCCGGAGAGCGTATGGCGCGCACCCGTCATCATCAACGCCACACCGGCCGGAATGGCCCCCGTGACGCTTGCTGCGCCTCCCTTCCCATTTCAATATCTGAGAGGAGCCGCAGGTACAGCTCCGCGCCAGGCGGCCTTTGACCTTATCTATAATCCGGACCCTACACTTTTCATGCGTATCTGCGCAGCTCACGGTCTGGCAACTATGTCGGGACTCAGAATGCTCCATCTGCAGGCCGACGCTTCCTGGCGTTTCTGGAATGAAGAAACCATGCCGTCGCTCCCATAAAAAGAAACCAGAGGAAAACCCAGCTCAGGTCTGTCTCCAGCTGCCATACCGTAGCGCCATCCCCTCCGACCAATGAGGCGCCGTCGGTCAGCAGACCGTAGCCGCACTCAAGGATTCTTCCCGTCATACGCGTCGGGAATCCCGCCGCGCAAAGTCCAAGATGAAAAAGGGAGACACCCATATAGAATGGAAGCAGGGGCACGACTATCAGGTTGAGAGGAAGAAATGCCAATGGAACCCTCCCGAAATAATAGGCCGTCAGAACCCATGTCGAAAGACTTGCCACCACCGGAACCAGCATCAGCGCCATCCCCTTTCTAATTCGGGGATGGCGCTCTCTGTCAATCGGATTCAGAGGCTCGACAAAAAGCAGGATAGCCGCGACGCAGACAAAACTCAACTGGAAACCGATATGCCATAACGCCGACGGATCGAAAAGAAGAATGAGTATAGCGGCGAATCCCAAAGCATTCAGACTGACACGGTCTTTCTCTATGACAAGACACACAAAAGCTATCGAAAGCATGACCGACGCCCTGACAACCGACGGAGCGAACCCGCTCGACAAGGCGAAAAACCAGATGACAGGTATGACAGCCAGGCGACGCAGTCTCCATTTCCCCGCGATATTGAATGGAAGCAGCAACATATAGAGTAGGCCGCCTATGACTCCGACGTGCATTCCGCTGACAGCAAGGATATGGGCAAGCCCTGCGTCCGAAAGTGTGTTCCGATCCCTTCGGTCGAGCATCCCCTGTTCCCCTGCCAATAATGCGCAGACGAACCCTGTAGTCTTTCGGTTCAGACCACTTTTTTCAATCAGGATACATATCCGTTTTTGCAACTCCCTTCCCATTTCAACCAGACCTCTTTTTTTCCCATCAATCGTCCAATCGCGATTTCTGACACTCCGGTTCTCGGCTATGATCCGGGCCGGAACAGAGACCCTGTCGCCGGGCCGGAAGGGTGTGGCTCCGAATCTGACCCTCATCGGCTGACCCTCGAATCCGGTTTGCGACTCCAAAACTCTCCCCGTCGTTGAATCCTGAAGAATAACTCCTGCCAGCCGGCAATCCCAATTGTCGCCATACTGGGTCGTATTCTTTCTCTCAAGATAGAGGCGCAACCGGCTCTGCTGAGGCAGTGAGGCGCAGAACGCATCGAACCGGGGATGGTCAAAACGATTCTCTCGCAACTGGAACGAGGCCGTGAGGACTCCAAGTCCGAAAAACAAGATGAACCCCGACGACAGACGCCAATACTTTGAAACCGAAAAACGGCGCATCCGCATCGCACCCCTCGCAAACCGGAGCGCGACAAATCCCGTTGCGATGATAAGAAGCGCCGCGACCCCTCCCGTTAGCGGGAAAGCGAAATAGCTGACAGCCAGGATCCCGGCAATGACTCCGGCCAACGGCGACAACAAGGGTATTTTGAAATTTGGATTCATAGAGTATTGCGAATATTTATTTGAAAGCTCAGCAAGGAGGTAGCAAGGGTCAGAAAGAACCTTACTAACACAAATTTAAGGTTTTTTCTCTTCAACGCGTACAATATCGGAGAGAAATGATTAAATTTGTGGAATGAAGAAATTTATAGGTGCTCATGTCAGTGTCGAGGGTGGCGTAGCGTCCGCTCCCGTCAATGCCGCCGCCATCGGCGCGCGGGCTTTCGCGCTTTTCACCGGTTCTAATGTGCGCTGGGTCTCGAAGCCGATCAGCGACGAACAGGCTGAGCGTTTCCGCGAGAATTGCCTGAATCTCGGTTTCTCTCCGGAAGTCATCCTGCCCCATGACAATTTTCTCATAAACCTCGGTTCGCCCGACTCCAAGAAACTTGCCATGAGCCGAAAGTCTTTCCTCGAAGAGATGCAGCGTTGCGAGAAACTCGGTCTCATTTATCTCAATTTCCATCCCGGTTCGCATCTGAATCAGGTTTCGGAAGAAGAGAGCCTGGATACCATAGCCGAATCCATTAACATCACTCTCGACAAGACCTCAGGAGTGATGGCCGTCATAGAGACGACAGCCGGCCAGGGTTCCAACCTCGGCCACCGTTTCGACCATATCGCCCATATCATCTCCAAAGTGGAAGACAAGAGCCGAATCGGTGTCTGTCTCGATACCTGCCACTCTTTCTCAGCCGGATACGACCTGGCCAGCGAAGAGGGGTATCGCCGAACTTGGGAAGAGTTCGATTCCGTCATCGGCAAAGACTATCTGAAAGCTATCCACCTCAACGACGATATGAGGGAACTGGGCTCCAGAATCGACCGTCATGCTTCCATCAACAAGGGAACCCTCGGAACCGATTTCTTCCGTCGATTCATCAACGACCCGCGTTTCGACAATATGCCGATTATCCTTGAAACTCCCGACCCGGCTCTATGGCCGGAGGAGATCGCGTATCTATACTCGCTGGCCGAATCCTGAATATAAACATGCAACCGCTAAAATTTGTATCACACCATATTAGCAATGTTGGAATTTTTAACTAAATAAATAACCGTAAAAACTAATTACATGAAAGTCAAGCCGGATTTGAGCTTCTGGAAACTCTGGAACCTGAGCTTCGGTTTCTTTGGTGTGCAGATCGCATACGCTTTGCAGAGCGCCAACGTATCGCGTATCTTCACCACCATCGGCGCCGACCCGCATGACCTGAGCTATTTCTGGATTCTGCCCCCTCTGATGGGACTAATCGTTCAGCCTATCGTCGGAACTGCCTCCGACAAAACCTGGAATCGTTTCGGACGCCGTCTCCCATATCTGATTGGCGGAGCGTTGGTCGCGATTATCGTCATGTGTCTGCTCCCCAATGCCGGAAGCATGGGGCTGACTATCTCTTCCGCAATTATGGTCGGTCTGATAGCTCTTATGCTCCTCGACACCTCTATCAACATGGCCATGCAGCCTTTCAAAATGCTGGTCGGTGATATGGTCAACGAAAAGCAGAAAGGGCTCGCATACTCAATACAGAGCTTCCTCTGCAACGCCGGATCGATCGTCGGATATATATTCCCAATTCTCTTCGCATGGTTCGGTCTGAAAAATGTCGCTCCGGCTGGAGAGGTGCCCCCGACGGTTATATGGTCCTTCTATATCGGCGCCGCTATCCTGCTGTTATGCGTCATATACTCATTGGTCAAAATCAAGGAATGGCCTCCGCAGCTTTACAATGAATATAACGGCATCACGGAACAACCGAAAGATGAGAAAAAGAAAAGCGACAATCTTCTGACCCTCCTCGTCAAGGCTCCGAAGACTTTCTGGACCGTCGGTCTTGTCCAGTTCTTCTGCTGGTTCGCTTTCCTTTTCATGTGGACCTACACCCCGGGAACTATTGCCCAGAACGCGTTCAACACCCCCGAGGTAGAGACCGTCAAGGGTTTTGAATATACCGATGCCGAAGGGCATAAGGCGGTTGCCGACTCCAAGTTCATCCTGACTATGGACGACCAGATTGTCATTGCCAACGGCAAGGAGGAGATTGACGTCAACTCCCTCCCTGCAGGCGTAGAGCTCAAGAAGGTCGGCATCATGAGCCATGACCCGAAGACCAACCAGCTCTTCCTCGATGAGGTCGAGAACTTCCGCGTCCCCGACCCGGCCGCAGCCCATGTAATACGCCAGGTTGAGCTTGACGCCGCAACAGAGGAATATAACGCCGCCGGAAACTGGGTGGGCGTTCTATTCGCTATCCAGGCAATCGGCTCTGTAATATGGGCCGTCCTCCTGCCCCGCTTCCGCTCCCGCAAGTTCTCATACTCCCTCAGTCTTATCCTCGGAGCCATCGGATTCATCGGAGCCGCTTTCATCCAGAATCAGTATCTCCTCTTCATTGCCTTCGCGCTGATAGGTTGCGCCTGGGCCGCTATGCTGGCTTGGCCTTTCACTATACTGACTAACTCTCTCAAAGGAGGAAATATCGGTGCCTACCTCGGTCTCTTCAACTGCTCTATCTGCATCCCGCAGATTGTCGCCGCCCTCGCAGGCCGTTGGATTCTGGGTGCGATAAGCACTCCCACAGCTGCCGCTCCCCAGTATATGATGATGCTCATCGCCGGCATCGCTATCGCCATCGGAGCCATCTGCGTCATCTTCATCAAGGAGAAAGCCGCCGAAACAACTCCCGAAGAGACTCCCGCAATAAGCGAACTCTAAGAAACCATTCTTCAAGAATATTTATAAAAGGCCGGGCCGTCCGAAAAGGACAGCCCGGTTTTTTATACTCTTTTTTAGTTTTATATCGCCTTTGGGAAGTGCTCCGACATAGCTCCCGCCCGATTAATCCTCCTCGTCATCCTCCCAATCGAGGAAGAACTCGTCTGCGGTCGTCTCTGCGCGGAAACGAGCCATCTCGCGTCCCTCGCGTTTCGTCGGACGACCGAGCCCTTTCTGACGATCGACGAATCCCGAGATTCTCGACATCTCAAGCAAGTCATACTGCTCCTTGGGCGTAAGGTTTTCCAGGTAGTTCTCGACAAGACGCGCCCCCAGACGATTCTGGGTCAGCTGCTTGACACGGAAGGTATAGGTGATGGGAGGTTTGCGTACCTCTATGACCTCTCCTACCCTCACTCCGCGCGAAGGCTTGACCGCTGCTCCTCCGATAGAGACACGCCCTTTCTTGCAGGCGTCCGTCGCTATCGTCCTTGTCTTGAAAACTCGCATGGCCCACAACCATTTGTCTACTCTGACTTCATCTGCCATAACAATACTCTTTCGTCTGTTTCTCTCTTTTCTGTTTCTCGATGTTTAAGACCCCATCCCGCAATTTAAGTAGCTGCTAAAAATAAATGAGCTTATAAAACGCAACTATCGCGCCGGCCAATCGGATGCGGAGTGAAGGAGCTTAGCGGGCTAAGCGACTGAACGACAAGTCCGATTGGACAAGCGAGAGCAAGTTTTATTGCTCAAGATTCATAATCAACATATATCGCTTTATTTTTAGCTGCTACTTACACCTTTCTTTTGGGACAGGGTCTTAGTATGTATTGCCGAACCTCCCGCAACCGTCAGTCCACCTGCGAAGGATCGACCCGGACCATTTCCACGACCGGAGAGCCGTCGCTACCTAAAAGCACCACCCGCTCCGGCGACAACGCCTTCGCCTTGCAGGCATCCTCAAGAGCGACTATCAGTCTGGTCTCGCTCTCAAGGTCAGGACAGGCCATCCGTGTGGTCGCGATTGCGGAGAATGAGATAGAGTTAGGAGTGTCAAGATCGGTCTCTACCTTACCGTTCATTATATTGCATCCCGTATTGCCATGAATCTTCCCCTCATCTACATCTATGACAAGATTCATCCCTTCGACATCAATCGGATCGCCGTTGATACTCTCGACATGCCATGCCCCCGTAAGGAACTCGAAGTTGCAATGAACCATCGACATCAATTGTTCTCCTCCTCCGTCGAGAAGGGTCAGATGATAGTCATGTCCCTCCAGGCTCCAGGTATAACGACGCGTGTCAGCCATCGCCTGAGCTATCTGACGGTCTGTTATTCCATCGACCCCACACATCATCATCGTCGCAGCCATACTTGAGAAAGTCAGAGTGCTGTCCGAAGGATTGATTGTGTAGATAGCGTTGATGGTATTGCAACCATCGTTGCCGTAGACGCGCTTCGTCTCCGGATCAAACCGAAGGTATGGTGTCTTCTCCCCGACAGCCTGTTGACCCAGCACGCTTTCTATCGTCCAATCCCCCTTGACGATGCCGCGCGCTATCTCGGCGGAGTTATACGTCTTCTGTTCCACGCTCTTATGGAGAGCCTCGCGGTCGCTGGGAAGATAGACCTCCTTGTCAGATTCGGAGTTCTTATTTTTCAGTGAGGAACATCCCGCGAGGAATATTCCGGCCGCTATGCCGGCAAACGTCAATATATATGTTTTTCTCATTTTCATATTTTCGATGCTTTTTTCAGCTTCTCTGATTCCGGAGCTTTCCTCAGTCCCCCCAGTGGCGTCGCTCAGGATATTTGGTGGGACGAAGAAGAAGGCGCAGCGAGGTCGAGTAGGAGAAATAGTTCCATACCCAGTTGAGCATCACGTTGAGCTTGTTGCGCATTCCGAGAATCGAAAGCAGATGAATCAGCATCCATATCCACCAAGCGACTCTTCCCGTCAGTTTCATTCCTTTCAGGTCTGCGACAGCGCGGTTCTTGCCGACAGTCGCCATCGACCCTTTATCCTTATAGACGAAGGGGCTCTTGAACTCCCCTTTGTTGAGGTTGCGCGCAAGATTGGCTGCCTGCTGAATTGCCGGCTGCGCGACCTGCGGATGACCGTTCGGCCAACCCTCGGTCTGCATCAGAGCAAGGTCGCCGAGAGCGAAAACCGATTCTTCATGACCCTTGACGCGGTTGTATTCATCAACCATGATGCGACCTCCGCGCCCGACACACTCCTTGTCAAGTCCCGGCATCGGCTCGCCGCATACACCTGCGGTCCATATCAAGGTCTCGCAATATTCGCTGTGCCCGTCGGCAAAAGTGACGGTCTTATTGTCGTAGCTTTTCAACATGGTGTTCAGCCGCACGTCGACCATCAGGTCCTTAAGATATTCCTCAGCCTTACGACCTGCCTTCTCACTCATAGGACCCAACAGCTTACCCGCACCCTCGACAAGAGTAATCGTCACATCATCCTGACTCAGCTCCGGATACTCGCGGGGAAGAATATCGCGTTTCATCTCTCCAAGAGCGCCCGCAATCTCAACTCCCGAAGGACCACCTCCGACGACCAGAAAACTCAATAGCTGGCGACGCCGTTCCCTATCCTCGCATATTGCCCCGCGCTCCAGACGGTCCAGAATCTCATCGCGACATCTGGATGCCTCCGCGACGGTCTTGATACAGAAAACCTTCTGTTCCATATCAGGCATTCCGAAGAAATTATTTTTTGTGCCGGCGGCAAGCACGAGATAATCGTAGTCCAGCGTCTCATAGCTTGTAGTTATCTTTCGGTTCGCCGTATCAATGTTCTTGACATGACCCATGTGATAGGTAACCCGCTTCAGTTTCTTGAACTCGCGACGGAACGGGAAAGAGATATTGCTCGCATCAAGACCCGATGAGGCGATCTGATAGAATAACGGAGGGAAACAATGGAAGTTATTACGGTCTATGACTTTGACATCATACATATCCTTATTTAGCTTCTTGGCAAGATTCAAACCTGCGAAGCCGCCTCCGACAATGACTATGGTTTTACGCTCAGACATAATATTTGTTTATAAGTGTGTTCGTAATTGGGATTGAGGATGATAAACGGCAGGTGTCTGACAAATCCGCCAGACGACTCTTCACGCCAGTCTGCGACAACTTTCACGGAACAGAGGCCATCCTGCACGAGTCCCTCATTTGAAATTATAACAAATCTGCGCTTATTCGTTTCAATCAATTTGAAAAATTCCTTATCCCTTTCTTGTTATCTCGCCTCAGAGGCTAATACTCCAACCTCAATTTTAGACATATCCCCCACACAATGTCCATAAACAGATAACCCGACATCTTCTATTCAGAAAACATCGGGAAATCTGACGGATACAGCATCTCAGGCCTCCTTCTCCTCGCCAGCAGATGTATCGGTCTCCCCCTTGAACATATAGAGAGCATTGAACCGCAACGTCTTGCCGACCGACAGACCGACATCATAACCGGCATTGCGCTTGGTTATGCTGACAATCTTCGCTCCGGAGTAATTCTTGGAAACGTATGAACGGATCGTCTTATGGACAAGCCCTTCGGGCACTTCCTTCGACCCGCAATCCACCGATCTCCAGGCTCCGGAGTTACTGAACTCGATTTTCGTTCCGTTCAGTAGCTTCACGTCATAATCGGTCTTCTTGAGAAGATGTTTATCGACCTTGATCATGCTGACCAATGCCTTTGGAAAATGCTCGTCAAGCATCTCCCGGGCTGTTTCGGGCAACTGCTCGCGATTGAGCGTGTACTTGTCAAAAATCGCGTGGGCAGCCCCGAATGAGAGAAACATTACGATAAAGGTCAGGAAAAGTTTCTTAATCATAAAAATAAATTTGAAGTTTTTCCATAACCCCTCCCGGGAAACAACCTCCCGGAAAGGCCTGACCTCTACCGCGTCCCTTTACAACTAAAACATCCCCGACAATCCGAGGGTTTTCCGCTCACTCAAATTGAGATTCGCCTCGAAAAGAATATTCAGTAACAGGATAAGCAGCTGCTTAAGGAATTGGATATATCGGAATTTTTTTGTAAATTTGCAACCGATTGAACCCCTCTGACAAAGAGTCTTATCAATCACCATAAGCATTAAGGGCGCCTCCACGGGTTTCGGACCCTCCGGGAGCGGACCCGCGTGTGATGGAAAAATAATATTATATTTTTAAGTAACACATTACAAATGAAGACTTTTGAACTCAAGGCCGAACCCCGCGAGGTTACCGGCAAGAAGGCCGTCAAGGCTCTCCGCGAAGCCGGCATGATCCCCGCTGTCCTCAACGGCGGCAAAATCGTTGATCTTCCCTACACCGAAGCCCTCAAGCCGGGTGAGAAAATCGTCACCATCGACAAAGGGGAAAAGAAAGGTATGATCACTACCGACATCGCCGTCAAGCAGGAAGATGTCCGCAAGCTCATCTACACTCCCGACATCTTCGAGATCAACCTCGAAATCAACGGTGAGACCCGCAAGGCCGTCCTCAAAGATATCGACTTCCAGCCCGTCAAGGACACCATCCTCCATCTCGACTTCCTCGAAGTTTATCCCGACAAGCCGATCGTTATGGAAGTGCCTGTCCAGATTGAAGGTCACGCTGAAGGTGTGAAGGCCGGTGGTAAGCTGACCCTTTCCATGCGCAAGCTCAAAACCAAAGCTCTCTACTCCGAAATTCCCGAGCGTCTTGTCGTCAACGTCGATAACCTCGGCCTCGGCAAAACCCTCGCTGTCGGCGACCTCCACTTCGAGGGCCTGGAGCTCATGAACGCCAAGAACGCTGTCGTCTGCGCCGTACAGCTGACCCGCGCCGCACGTGGTGCCGCAGCAAAGGCTGAGTAATCCTTTTGATTAGACAGCAAAGGCTGAATAATCTGTCTTCTCAGACAGACCAGACGAGTTTAGCCCCTTTACGCTTCGGAGTCACACACCGCGTGGACTCCGAAGCGTTCTCTTTTTCTTGTAAGTAGATCACTACTTATGATTGCCATAATAAAACATATTAAAGACTGGATACTGGACAGAAGCTATGTCGCACCTGTCCATAATCCTGACGACCCGATGAAGAAATTTCTTATCGTCGGCCTCGGAAACATCGGGGCCGAATATGTAGGCACACGACATAACGCTGGATTCATGGTCGCCGACAAACTGGCCGCTTCCTGCGATTCAAACTTCCAGTCTTGCCGATATGGCGAAATGGCTCGCGCAAAGGTCAAGAACTGCGAACTCCTAATTCTGAAGCCTTCGACTTTCATGAACCTTTCCGGGGTCGCCGTCAGATTCTGGATGAATCAGGAGAAACTACCGCTCGAAAATCTTCTGATCATCGTCGATGACCTCGCCCTCCCTTTCGGTTCCCTACGACTCCGGCAGCGTGGTTCCGACGCCGGACACAATGGTCTGAAAAATATCGCATCCGAACTTGGAACCCAGAATTACGCACGGCTGAAATTCGGAATCGGAAACGAATTTTCTAAAGGACATCAGATTGATTTCGTCCTCGGAAAATTCCCTCCCGAAGAGAGAGAGAAACTGCCCGAAATTCTTGACAAGGCCGCTGACTGCGTAAAAGCATTTTGTCTCTCCGGACCCGCCTTCGCAATGAACAGATTCAATAAATAAACGAATTATGAAACGCCTTCTCCCGCTGACGCTCGCAGGAGCAATCCTTCTTTGCCCTCTATCGGCACGCCCGCAGGTCAACGCCGAGCAGGTGATGATGATCGGGCGAAATGTCCTCTCGATGGAAGACTATATGCTCGCCATCCAATATTTCAACCAGGCGATCAAGGGAAAACCATATCTTTCCGACCCTTACTTCTACCGAGCCCTCGCCAAACTGAATCTTGACGACTACAAAGGGGCAGAAGCCGATTGCTCGGCCGCTATCGAAAGGAACCGTTTCAAGACCGAAGCTTATAAGTTGCGCGGATTCGCCCGGCAGCAGCTCGGTCTCGACTCGCTGGCCATAGCGGATTATGACATCGGACTGAAAACCAATCCATACGACCGCTATTTCCTTTTTTATAAGGGGGTAGCCCAGACCTCGTCGCAAAAATATGAGGCGGCCGACTCCACTTTCTCCCTTCTTCTCAAAAGCCATCCCCAATTCGACGAAGGTCTCGCGGCGCGCGGAAGACTGAACCTGCTGCGCGGCGACACTATCGGCGCCCTGGCAGACGCCGACAAGGCGATACGCCTTAACCGCACCCTCCTCTCGCCCTGGCTGCTGAAAGCCCAGATTGCAGCCGACAAAGCCGATTGGGCTCAGGCGACCGAGGCGATGGACGAGGCTATACTCCTACGCCCCGAGGAACCCGACTTCTATGTCAACCGCGCTTATCTGAGATATAACTCCGATGATTTCTTCGGAGCGATGGCCGATTACAACTATGCCCTTCAGATTCGCCCCGACTACACGCCTGCCCTATTCAACCGCGCTTTGCTCCGACTGGAAGTCAAAGACCTGCAACGGGCGGCCGAGGATTTCACTCGCGTCCTCGAACTGGACAACGGAAATTTCCATGCTCTCTACAACCGAGGCCTCGTATGGCTTGAACTCGGGCGATACCCTCAGGCCCTGCAGGATTTCAACGCTATCGCAACCCGATACCCGCGTTTCTATCCGGTCTATTACGCTATCGCCGAATCATACCGCAATATGGGAAACCTGCGGAAAACGGCCGAAAATATACAGAAAGCCGATCGGTTAGTGGCAAACTATGTTTCCAATCCTTCCCGAAATCCGCTTGACCGACCTGCCATTGCGCGCGGACAGACCGGTTCGGACGAGGAAGAGCGGAAAGAGAAATCTCCCGAAGAGGTGATGGAGGAGTTCAACCGATTGGTGACTGTCGCTCCGACAATGGAACCGGAGATGGCTTTCAACGACCGGATCAAAGGGCGCGTGCAGGACCGTAACGTTGCCGTCTCCCCTGCCGCTCCTTTCATCCTTTCACCCATACCGCCGAGACAGCAGCTGAACACCGACGCCAATTCATTCCGCGAACTTTCCGAATTCAACGGAGCCGGATATGTCAGCCCGCTATACCTCTGCGAGGCGTCCCTGACGCTGACAGATGAAGAATTCTCGCGCCTCTCAGAACTGGCGGCCACCCTTGAGAAAAAGATGACCGAAGGAGAGGCGCGCCCCGCAGACCATCTTCTGAGAGGAACAGTCCTGACCGTAATGAAAAACTATCAGGAGGCTATCACGGAATTTGACCGCGCCATCGAAGGGTCACCCCTCTTCCCCCTCGCGTGGCTCGGACGTGCGCAGGTCCTGGCCGCGCGTGGTTTCGCAGAAAACAATCTCGAACTTCAGCTGCGAGCCCTCGCCGACCTTGACAAGGTTCTCCAAGCTAATCCCGGCAACCCATACGCATGGTTCAACAAAGCCTCGATCCACTATCTGCAGCGGGACTATGCTGAAGCACGCCGCTGTCTTGACGAAGCCATACGCCTCGCCCCCGGAATGGGAGCGGCTTGGTTCAACCGCGGACTGTGTCTTCTCCAGGCCGGAGAACGCCGCGAAGCATTCGCCTCCCTCTCAAAAGCGGGAGAACTTGGCGTAATCGAATCTTATAATCTCCTGAAACGACTGAACTGACCCCACAAGAAATGGAGTCCAAACTTCTGAAAGTGGAATATTTCGAGAAGATAATATTCTGAGAGTTTGACATTTCGCTTGCATATATACAAAATTTTCATTATCTTTGCAAGTTGAACGGCAAACACACTCTCGGCGACCATATAACCTATCGCCTACCCTTTTGCCCGTAACCGCTAAATTTCATTCAAAGACAATGATAAAGATCACCTTTCCCGACGGCTCCGTCCGCGAGTTCGAAGCCGGAGTGACCCCGTTTCAGGTCGCAGAAAGCATCTCGCCGCGTTTCGCCGCTGATGTGCTCGCTGCCAAAGTCAACGGCAAGGAATGGGATATCGCCCGCCCAATAGACAACGATGCCGCCATCGAACTCTTCAAATGGGATTCCCCGGAAGGTAAACATGCTTTCTGGCATTCTTCCGCTCACCTGCTCGCCGAAGCTCTCCAGGAACTTTATCCCGGAGTGAAATTCGGTATCGGCCCTGCCATCGAGAACGGATTCTATTACGACATATACCCGGGCGAACATAAGCTTACCTCCGACGACTTCGGCAAAATCGAAAAGAAAATGGCCGAACTCGCCGCAAAAAAAGAGGATATTGTCAGAAAAGATATTTCCAAGGCTGACGCCCTCAAGATGTTCGGAGACCGCGACGAAACTTATAAGTGCGAATTGATTTCCGAACTCGAAGACGGAACTATCTCCACATATACCCAGGGCGCATTCACAGACCTCTGCCGCGGCCCGCATCTCCCCAACACCGCCCCCATCAAGGCTGTCAAGATTCTTTCCCTCGCCGGCGCATACTGGCGCGGTGACGAGAAACGCGACCAGCTCGTCAGAGTCTACGGCATCTCCTTCCCTAAGAAAAAGATGCTCGACGAATATCTCCTCCTCCTCGAAGAAGCCAAGAAACGCGACCACCGCAAACTTGGCAAGGAAATGGAACTCTTCGCCTTCTCTCCCACAGTCGGTCAGGGTCTCCCTCTCTGGCTCCCAAAAGGAGCAGCCCTCCGCGACCGCCTCGAACAGTTCCTCCGCAAGATTCAGAAGGAATACGGATACCTCCAGGTCATAACACCCCATATAGGTAACAAGCACCTATACGTCACCTCCGGCCACTGGGCTAAATACGGCAAGGACTCCTTCCAGCCCATCCATACCCCCGAAGAAGGTGAGGAGTATCTGCTCAAACCGATGAACTGCCCCCATCACTGCGAGATTTACAAGGCAGCTCCCCGCTCATACCGCGACCTCCCCATGAGACTCGCCGAGTTCGGAACCGTTTACCGCTACGAGCAGTCAGGAGAACTCCACGGACTGACCCGCGTCCGCGGTTTCACCCAGGACGACGCTCACATCTTCTGCGCACCCGAACAGATTAAGGATGAGTTCCTCAAAGTCATGGATATCATCCTCTATATATTCCGTGCCCTCGACTTCCAGAACTTTGAAGCCCAGATTTCCCTGCGTGATCCCAATAACAAAGAGAAATATATCGGTTCCGATGAAAACTGGCATCTCGCCGAACAGGCTATCATCGAAGCCTGCGCCGAAAAGGGTCTCAACGCCCGTCAGGTAGAGGGCGAGGCCGCTTTCTACGGACCCAAACTCGACTTCATGGTCAAGGACGCCATCGGTCGCCGCTGGCAGCTCGGTACAATCCAAGTCGACTACAATCTTCCTGAACGCTTCGGTCTGGAATACACCGGTTCCGACAACCAGAAACATCGTCCGGTCATGATCCACCGCGCCCCCTTCGGCTCCATGGAACGTTTCGTCGCAGTCCTTCTCGAACACACCGCAGGCAAACTCCCGCTCTGGCTCATCCCCGAACAGGCAGTCATCCTCCCCATCTCCGAGAAGTTCAACGAATACGCTTTCCGCGTCGCCAAAGAGCTCGATCGCGCCGGTGTCCGCGTCTTCGTTGACGACCGAAACGAGAAAATCGGAAAGAAAATTCGCGACAACGAACTCAAAAAAGTGCCTTACCTCCTCATAGTCGGCGAAAAAGAAGCTGAAAATGGTGAAGTTTCTGTAAGAAAACAGGGCGAAGGAGATAAAGGTACGATGAAAATTGCTAACTTTGCAGAAGCAATCAACGAAGAAGTCGCCCGGCAAACCTCCCGCGAAGAGCGCGAAGCTTGAGGGCCGACAGCTTCCAAACCTTAAAAAGCACGTTTTAAAAACCTGAATGGAGAAAAAACCCACCTTTGGTGGTCCTCGCCGTCCCGGCGGGGCCAGACCCAAACCGGGCCAGCGTCCGCGCCCCGGTGACCGCCGCAACGACCCGTATGCAATCAACGAGCGTATCCGCGCCCAGGAAGTGCGTCTGGTCGGCGACAATGTCAAGCCCGGCATATATCCCATCGACAAGGCCCGCCGTCTTGCCGCATCAATGCAGCTTGACCTGATTGAGATTTCCCCGACTGCCGAACCCCCGGTATGCCGTATCCTCGACTATCAGAAATTTCTCTATCAGCAGAAGAAACGCGCTAAGGAGCAGAAGCAGAAAGCAGCTAAAGTCGTCGTCAAGGAGATCCGTTTCGGACCTCAGACCGATGACCACGACTACAACTTCAAGCTCAAACATGCGATCGGATTCCTGCAGGATGGTTGCAAGGTGAAGGCGCACGTCTTCTTCCGCGGCCGCTCAATCCTCTTCAAAGACCAGGGTGAAGTCCTTCTTCTCCGTTTCGCCAACGACCTGGAGGAATACGGCAAACTTGAGACAATGCCCGTCCTCGAAGGGAAACGCATGATTATCATGCTCGCTCCTCTCAAGCCGAAGAAGGAGAAGGAAACAAAACCTGCCTCCGAATCCAAAGGAGATCATTCCGAAAAGAAAGGCGATGCCCCCAAATCTGAGGAACCGGTCTCAAGACCCGCCTCCGACGACGAGGTGGCAAACGCTGAATAAAAATAAGAGACCGTAGGCACCATGTGCCGAGGTGAAAGTAAAACTATCTAATTTTTAAAACAATGCCTAAGGTAAAAACCAACGCCGCAGCGAAAAAGCGTTTCGCTCTGACCGGTACCGGCAAGATCAAACGCAAACACGCTTACCACAGCCACATCCTGACCAAAAAGTCGACCAAGCGCAAACGCAACCTCGACCACACCGCTCTCGTCGACGGTGCAAACCAGCGTCAGGTAAAAGAGCTCCTCAACCTGCGTTAAGCTGCGCGTAATTACGCAAGGCCCCCGGTCCGCCGGGGAATCTTCCAAAAATTTACGGAAGGAAAAACTAAATTCAAAACCGAATGACGGGCTCCCCAAAAGCGTCAATCAACAGGTGGCCGCCCCCATTCAAAATTTAAAAAGAAATGCCAAGATCAGTAAACCACGTTGCTTCAAGAGCAAAACGCAAGAAAATCCTCAAACTCACCCGCGGCTACTATGGCTCGCGCCGTAACGTCTGGACCGTCGCCAAAAATACCTGGGAAAAAGGTCTGACCTATGCTTACCGCGACCGCAAGCAGAAAAAGCGCAACTTCCGCGCCCTCTGGATTCAGCGTATCAACGCTGCCGCACGCCTTGAGGATCTTTCCTACTCCAAGCTCATGGGCCTCATCCATAAGGCTGGTATCGAGATCAACCGCAAGGTGCTCGCTGACCTCGCAATGAACAACCCCGCTGCCTTCAAGGCTGTCTGCGACAAGGTCAAAGCCTAAGACCCGATTCAACATCCCCGAATACGGCCCGACATCTCTTCTCCGCCGTAATTTCGACTGACCTTATAAAATATCCGCGTCGTTCCTTTTCAGGAACACGCGGATATTTTTGTTTTCCCCACCTGCCCCCTCCACACAAACTAACCCATCCACACCAACCGCGATATCTATGCCCCCTCCACACCAACTGCGATATCTATGCCCCCTCCACACCAACTGCGATATCTATTATCTGCACGCCCTCCCACAAACCAATATACATCTTACCCTCTCCACCACCAACCAATATACTTCTTACTCTCTGGATAGTTTCTTATGTTTTAAAACATATATGTTCTAAAACATCTTTTTTTTTATCTTTCCACAGCAAAAAGTTTGTAACTTGCAATCGCGATTCCTTTACGCCCTCTTTTCCTCCCTTCCTCTCTCCTTTTTCTTATTTCTCCTTTATCCTCTCTCCTCCCCCTCTTTCCTCCTGCTCTCTTCTCCCGCTCTCTCTTCCCTCCCCCTCCCTCCTCTCTCCCGCTCCTCCCTCCCTCCTCTCTCCCGCTCCTCCCTCCCCCTCTTTCCTCCCGCTCCGTCAGTGCATAAGCCGCTTGCGGCTTATCTTCCCTCCAAAACCTCCCTCCTCCCCAAAAAAGCCTCCCCCTCTCCTCAGACTCCGCCTCCTCCCTCTCTCTCAGTTACCCCTTAAAATTTACTCACATGAAGATCTACAAATCTGACGAAATCAAGAACATCGCCCTTCTCGGATCGAAGGGCTCCGGTAAAACAACCCTCGCTGAGTCTATGCTCTTCGAGTGCGGAGTCATCAAACGTCGTGGATCGGTTGACGCTGGAAATACTGTCTCCGATTACTTCCCCGTCGAGAAGGAATACGGTTATTCCGTCTTCTCAACCCTCTTCAGCGCAGAGTTCAACAATAAGAAACTCAACATCATCGACTGCCCGGGAGCGGACGACTTCGTCGGAAACGCATATACGGCCCTTGGGGTGACCGACATTGCTGTGATGACTATTGACGCCGAATATGGCGTCGAGGTCGGAACACAGAACATATACCGCACTACCTCCCGCCTTCACAAACCTGTCATATTCGCCCTCAACAAAATTGACGGCGAGAAAGCCGACTATGACAATGTCATCGAACAGCTCCGCGAAAATTTCGGAAAGAAGGTTGTCCCCATCCAATACCCCCTGCAGAGCGGCCCGGGTTTCAACGCCCTTATCGACGTGTTGCTCATGAAAAAATATGAATGGGGTCCCGACGGAGGTGTGCCGACAATTTCCGAGATTCCCGAAAGCGAGATGGAGAAAGCCGACGCACTCCACCGCGAACTTGTCGAAGCGGCCGCCGAGAACGACGAGAGCCTTATGGACAAATATTTCGAAGACGGTCATCTGACCGAAGATGAGATGCGTCTCGGAATCCGCAAAGGACTTATCGACCGTTCCATTCTTCCCGTCATCGTTGTCAGCGCCGCCAAAGATATGGGTGTGCGCCGTATGATGGAGTTTCTGGGTAACGTATGCCCGTTCGTGACCGATATGCCTGCTCCCGAAACAGTCGATGGAATATCTGTCGCCCCCGATCCCAACGGCCCACTCTCGGTCTTCTTCTTCAAGACCTCCGTCGAACCGCATATCGGCGAAGTCTCCTATTTCAAGGTCATGAGCGGAACGCTTAAGGCCGGAGCCGATCTGGAAAACGTTTCGCGCGGCGGCAAGGAACGTCTTGCCCAGATCTTCACAACCTGCGGCTCAATCCGCCAGCCCGTCGAGTCTCTCGAAGCCGGTGATATGGGAGCGGCTGTCAAGCTGAAAGATGTCAGAACCGGTAACACCCTCGATGAAAAGGGTTGCGACTTCCAGTTCGATTTCATAAAATATCCGGCGCCGAAGTTCGTCCGCGCTATCAAGCCTAAAAATGAAAGCGATGCTGAAAAACTCGCCGGTATACTCACCCGAATGCACGAAGAAGACCCGACATGGCTTGTCGAGCAGAGCAAGGAACTGAAACAGACCCTCGTCAAAGGACAGGGAGAATTTCATCTGCGCACTCTCAAATGGCGCATCGAGAACAACGAAAAACTCCCTGTCGAGTTCTCCGAACAGAAGATTCCCTACCGCGAGACTATCACCAAAGCTTCCCGCGCCGACTATCGTCATAAGAAACAGTCGGGAGGTTCCGGACAGTTCGGTGAGGTCCATCTGATTGTCGAACCTTACACCGAAGGTATGCCCGAACCGGATTCCTACAAGTTCGGCAACCAGGAGTTCAAGCTTAATGTCCGCGACAAACAGGAGATTCCTCTCGAATGGGGAGGCAAGCTGATTGTCTACAACTGCATCGTCGGCGGAGCTATCGACGCCCGTTTCATCCCCGCTATCGTAAAGGGTCTCATGGACCGTATGGAACAGGGTCCGCTGACCGGCTCCTACGCACGGGATGTACGCGTGATGATTTACGACGGTAAGATGCACCCCGTTGACTCTAACGAAATTTCCTTCCGCCTCGCAGGGCGAAACGCTTTCTCAGAAGCTTTCCGCAACGCCAATCCGAAGATTCTGGAGCCTATCTATGATGTAGAGGTGATGACACCCGCCGACTCGATGGGTGATGTCATGAGCGACCTGCAGGGACGCCGCGGAATGATAATGGGTATGGAGTCTGACCACGGCATCGAGCGTCTCAACGCCCGGGTGCCCCTGAAAGAGATGGCAAGCTACTCCACTTCCCTCAGCTCCATCTCCGGCGGACGCGCATCCTTCTCCATGAAGTTCGCCGATTATGAACTCGTCCCCTCCGATGTCCAGGAGAAACTCCTTAAGGAGTATGCCGCTACCCAGACTGAAGACTGAGACCATACCGTAACGATATAACTGTCACACCCGGCAACGCTTCGTAAAGCGTTGCCGGGTGCTTTATTTATTCAGAACTTCTTGACCTTGAACGTTACAAGTAGTTATGAGAGCTTGCGCGCTCCGTCGCTTATGACAACAGGATAAACCTTCGGCTCATGACCATATTTTTCTTTGAAACGACTGACGGCAGTCTCGACAAAACGGTCGCGCAGATCCTTACGGACAAGATTGATGGTGCATCCGCCGAAGCCTCCTCCCATGATACGCGAACCGGTCACGCCGCATTCCTTAGCGACATCATTGAGAAAATCAAGCTCCTCGCAACTGACCTCATAGTCCTTTGAGAGTCCGCGATGGGTGGCATACATCAGCTCGCCGACACGCTCATAATCCCCCTCCTTAAGCGCATCGCTGACGCCGAGAACACGTTCCTTCTCCTCGATGACGAACTTCGCCCGACGATAATCCTCATCCGAAATCTCACCACGGACACTCTCCAGCATCTCCTCTGTAGCATCGCGAAGGGTCTCTACACCTAATCGTCCCGCAACCCGCTCACATGATTCCCTTCGTTTGTTATAGGGAGAATCGGCAAGCTCATGCTTAACCCGCGAATCAACGAGAATCAGTTCATAATCTTCCGGCGCGAAAGGAAAATACTCAAAATCCATCGACCGACAGTCGAGACGAATCAGCTTTCCTTTCTTACCCATCACGGAGGCGAACTGGTCCATGATTCCGCAATTAACTCCGCAATAGTTATGCTCTGTGCTCTGCCCTATTCGCGCGAGCTCTAACTTGTCAATGCTGTTTCCATTGAATATATCATTGAGGGCATAAGCGAAACAACTCTCCAGAGCAGCCGAGGAACTCAGACCGGCGCCTAAAGGAACGTCTCCGGAAAAAACTGCGTCAAAACCCTTCACCTTTCCACCCCTCTTCTGAATCTCGCGGCAGACTCCGAAGACATATCTTGCCCAGGACTGCGAGGGCGCGTCCTCTTCGCGAAGACCGAATTCGGCTTCCTCGTCAAGATCCAGGGAAACGACACGCACCCTGTCAGACCCGTTGGGAGCGATGGCAGCCATGATAACCTTGTCGATGGCCCCGGGAAAGACAAATCCTCCGTTGTAGTCAGTATGTTCTCCGATTAAGTTGATACGTCCTGCGGAAGCATAGAACGATGGTTCTGATCCGAATCGGGACTCGAACTCATGCAAAATCCTTTCTCTCATCATATTATTTTCCATAGTAGTTGTTTTTCAGTTTTTCATAGTATTTAAGCTCCATACATTGCAGATAGGAAGCGTCCACCGTGATTCCAGGTGGTGAGAAACAGACATGGAGCTGGACGAGGAATCTATTTCTAACTGTCTAACAATATGGACTCTTATCTTGTTGAACACCAATTCGTATTGTTACATCCTTGTTACCGATTAATTCATATTCGTTACACTTTGTTACATATTTTTTAATTCGCATTCTAACTCTTGACAAACCAATTTTTTCCTATTAACTTTGCCATCGTTTTCAGGGGAGCTCCTCCGGAACTCTTCCGACAACGACAGAAAACTTTATTCCTTTATCAAATCAAAAAACACCGTCATAAGATTCAAAACACCGAAAACAGATTCTTCCTTTATCGAAAGAGACAGAGACCGGAATCCTCCCACAGAGAAATAGCCCTACCTCCCTATCTTCTTTCTGCAAAAGACAACAAGCAAAACACATAGATAAATCAGATAAGACACCTGAAGATATAACCGGTCAAGAATCCACCTTTCAGCCACCCGCTCCTTTATCAATCGTAGAAAGAAATGAACGCCGTCCGAAAATCCGATCACTCTCTCCCCCGCATTAGTTCCCCGCCGGTTGCATCATCGCTCCAAGCGAGGAAATTTGAAAAAAGAATAAGGTGTTTATATCTACGATAAAGGAAGAAAAGACCCGGACCTCTGCGAGACGCAGCGATCCGGGTCGAAAATTTTTCTTTCGGAGAGAGTTCCTACAACAGACGCAGCTGAGTCATCAGACTGCTGTAAGAGCTTTGGAGCTCAATGTAATCCATCTCCGCCTCAAGATAATAATTCCGTTCTGTAAGATAGGTCAGAAGCGTAATCTGGCCGGCTTCAAAACTTTTGCGCAAAAGCATTTCCGGTGAAGTAGTGTCAAAGACAGGCCCCAGTTCGTCGAGACTCCTCTTCAGACCCTGAAGACGTTCGACCATTCTTTCTGCCTCAACTCTCTTCTCCCCCATGAGAGCCAGCATTGCCCCTTCGGCCGACTCTACTTGCAACCGGGCGGCCTTCTTACGGCCTCGCTGGGAAAATAGCGGGAGACTTATTCCGATTCTGCCTCCGTTGAAATGCGACCCCTCTTCGTAAGCATGGATGTAACCTAAGGATATTTCAGGAAAAGATTCACTCTTTACTCTCTTCATTCCGGCCTCCGCAACGCCGAACTCCATTGACGCGAGCATCATATCCGGAGAATTTCTCCAATACTGTTCCCAGTCCACTGCATTTCCGGGGGCGGCGAGATCAAATTCTATTTCCTGCTCCTCCAAATACGCGTCTACCCTTTGACCGACAACGGCGCGGATAGTCCGTGCCCCCTCTCCCATCGCGTCGCGCTGTTGCTGAATAGCCGCCATAAGGCGTCCGCGTTCAATCGAAATCTTCGATTCGTCCAGAACCGTCGCACGACCGTGCTCGCTCATAATCGATACAAGCTCTCCCATCCGTTCGGTTGCCTCAAGCTGTTTTTCAAGAAGCTGAATCTTACGGCGCGCCGCAATATAGCTGTTGACGCCCTCAGCCATCTCTCGCATCTTCCCCCTGCGCGACGCATAATATCGAGCCATCGCCGCGAGACGAAGCGCCTCCCCTTCGTCTCGACGTGCCTTATAGGCCCCCGGCCAGTCGAAACTCCAGCTCAGCGAAGCGTTCCATTTGTTCTCTCCACCTCCGGAACTCCATAGACGCTCCCCTTCTATCTCGGGATCGGAAAAGTTAGCGAGTGTCGAGCTTTCCGCTATCTCAGAAATCATCTGCAGAGAATCCGACTCGATGCTCAGAGACGAACGGCAGAATGATTCTAAAGCTTGTTCAATACTGACCGCTCCCGCGCTGACCGGAAGTGAAAGTAAGAAAAGGGCACCTATGCTTTTTCTTATGGAAGAATAGATTTTCATATCCTAACGTATTTCTTATAACTGCCGGCTTTCGTATCGCCAACCCCTTTGCTATCGCCAAAGAATTGTCAAAGACGCTCTTAACTATAACCATCATTTTCCGATGATGGAAGCCGCAATGTAAATTTAGAGAAATTATCCCAGCTTCACAATCATTCCTCCCCTCACAAGTTAAACATGCAACCCGTTTGCACACTATACACGGGAGTTCGGGAGTGTTAGCGGAAAACATGACCGCTGAAAAAATCGAGAGAATCGGGAATAATCTCGATAAACCTCGATTATTCCCGATTCTCCGATTCTCCGATTCTTTCGATTTAAATTTCCTTTCCCAAGCGGGACTATTGCCTCAGAAGGGGAAATTGATGCCAAGGAAGACGTCGGCGTTCGAGTTGAGGGGGATTCCCTGCTTGGCGAGTTTGCCGAGCGTGTGGTCCATGCCCAGGAACATATTGAAGCCCGGAGCGTGGAGGTTCAGCATCCAGCCGAAACCTGCCCCGTAAGTACCGGCAACGCCGTTGATATTAGCCGAGAAAAGCTTGAAGGGCTGCCAGTTGGCCGACAGACGGAACTCAGTCGCCGTCATCGGACCGGCGAAACGGGTTGAGTTCAGAAGACCGAACTTGATTTTGCGATATACCGGCAACTCGTAGGCCACGCCGATATTCATTGTCGCCTTGAGTCCGTAGGTATGGCTGCCGATGTTGCCGCAATCCTCCATCTGGTAAAGCTCTGAGAAATCGTCGCGAATACGATCCCATTCGTCGCTCGAACCCTCACCGCTGACCTGGAAGGTGTAAGCATCTGTACGTACGGAGCGCCTACCCATCGTCGAAGCCTTGTAGGTATCCGAGAAGCTGATGAAACCGAGGTCGAGAAGGGCGAACGAGAAGGTAAAATCCTTCCACTTGTATTCGCCGCCGAGATCGAACGCGAGACCGAAGCCATTCGGAGCGGAGAAGTCGTCGATATTGGCGCCGGAAACATAATTGCGGTTCGTATGCTCGTTATAGTCAGTATCGTAGCGGAACCCCTTGACCATAGAATAAATTTCTGCATCGGTCACGGCATTCCAGCTGTTTTGATCAAGCTGAAGGTAAGCTTCATTGAATTTCGCTTGGATGGCGGCAATACCTACCAGGAACTTCACGCTCGCACCCACACGCAGTCCGGGCACCTGCTTGATCTGGCGCGAATGGTTGAGCGCTATCTCGGCGTATCCGACAGCATCCGCACGAACATCGCTGATATCGTATGTCTCGTTACCCACTCCCTCTTTCATAAGAGAGAACAAGGATTTCGGAACGCTTACATCCGCCTGTGCCACTGCATTGATACCGATTGTATTGTAACCTCCGAAAGCCTTGAAGCCGAAATCGATAATTCCGATTTTGGCGCCGGCACCGATCTTATTGTTGTTCTTGAAGTTCTTCATCGCCTCCGAGACAGATATGGAGGGATTGGTGAAGAGCATCGTCCGGCCGTTGTTGTAGCGGACAACGTCAGAGACATGGAAGTTGCCGTGAGCCCCGACATTAATGTTTCCGAGTCCGGGGAATCCTACATATCCCTTGTCAGAACCCTGAAATGCAGGATTCAGCTGATGGGAATAAGTGTAGTAGTCCATGAAATAACCCGAATTGACCCCCTGGGCCATTGCCGGGAGAGCGGCGGCGACCATCGCCGCGCCGATGAAATGTCTGAATATAGGTTTCATGTCGTCAGTTGGGGTTAGAAGTCGGTTTCGTAATATCCGTCAACAGTTATGCGAAGATCGGAGAGAGTTATCGTCTGGTCGGGAGAAAGGGCTTTCTCATCGGTGTCAGCAGCCACTACAGCGCGGTAGTTGATGCCGTCGATTCGGTTGAAAGGACGGTTATCGATGCCGACAATCTCAAGGGCTACTGTCTGCGAGGCGCCCGGAAGAAGTTCTATACCCTGGATACATTCGCCGATGCGGACCCCGGCCTCATCGACGGGATAAGCGCTGAGCGTTACAGTCACCGGAAGCGTATTTGTCGCCTGGGCCGTCAGATGCAGACGGCTGACATACAGCTTGTCGAAGTCTTCGGACGCCAGTCCGGTCTCGGTCTTGGAATAGACGATTCTCGAACCGTCACGGAAGCTGAAGGGTGTATAGAAGGTATATGAGCCCTTGAGGGGAGCGATTGTGCCGGCGTTGGTGTCAGGCCCGTTCTTGACCGGGAATCTCTTCGCGTTTCCATAGAAATGGAGGTCGAGAAGTTCGACGCCGATCTTATCGGGAAGCCCGAGGGAATGATTGATATTGAAGCTCGTCAGGATATTGGAAAGCTCTGTGAAGGTGTAGCGGGCCGGATTGGGATATTTGTCGAGCATGGCGAGATCCTGCGTGTCCGGAGCCATCGCAATGTTGTAGACCACAGGTCCGCGGTCCCAGCCGACATTGAACATCGGCGACAGGTGTTGCTCCCCGTCCTGCGCCCAGAGGGAATTGAGGGCGAGCTGCCCGCGCAATCCTGTCTGATAGTCTGCCGTCGTGTTGAGCGCTCCCACATATATCTGCGGGTTGCCGAGAATCAGCTGCGTCTCCGGGTCGTCGAGAAATTCGGGAAGGCCGGAAAGATCGATGGGGTCGATGATGATTCCTTCAAGGGGATAGTCGAGCTCTCCGGAGAAAGTGGCGACATAGAAGGAGGCGACATCATACTGCGACTCAAGATTGAAATCGGTGGGAAGAGTCTGCGACAGACGCGGTGTCAGCAAGATACTTCCCTGCGCGCGAAGACCGAGACTTCCGCTATATTCCAGCTCCCGATTGGCGATATCGATGCCGGCAACAGAGGTGTCGAGGCGCGTGAACTCCAGGCGTATCTCTATGGCGTTCTGCGAAGAGGAGAAATCGATGCTCTCGTCAAGGGTCAGCAGTCCGGTCTCGGGATTATAGGTTCCGTGGTTACAGCGGGCCCCTTGGTTGTCTCCGTAGTAGAGTCCTTTAGGAAGATCTACCTGCGCTCCTCTAAACTCCACCCTTCCTATCATTGAAGCCAACGAGGAGGGGAAAACAAGGCGTATGGTTATGGAAGCGGGAGAGACCGTCGTTACCTCTGTCAGGCTTCTGACGGCTTCATCGATTCCTTCGGCCTTGAAATCGAAACGTGAGGCCAGACTGCTGATTATTGGATATTCCACGGCGAAATCCTCCACGACCACGCGGCGCGCAGAGGTCTGCGACCTCCCCGAGACTGCGCTCAGCGAGATGGAGGTAGGTGCTATGGCCGGAGATACAATCTGAATTGGATTGACGCTGACAGCGTCTGTAGAAATCTCTCCCGATTTCTCAATGGCGTACACCTTAGTGCCCCCGAACTCGACAACGGAGATGTTCTCGTTTCCTTCAAGGTCAATGATATTTTCAAGCACGATTGGCTTAAGATTGAGGGGAACCGTAAGGTCATTGACTGTTATGCGTGTCGTGGTGTCTATGTCGTCGAAGTCGTAGTTATCGTCGACACACCCGGCAAGCAGTAACGGGGCGGCCGCGAGGCAACCCATCTGCCAGTATATTCTCTTCATTATGTCTGGATGTTGGTTGTTAAAAACTATTGGAATTGAGGTCCGTAAAATTTGGAGTCAGTGGGTTGGACCTTTGTTCCGCGATTCATTAATTTATATATCCTCCCTTCCAAATCGGTTTCCGGAAACAGGCAACTGACACTCCGGAAACTTATACCCGGTATTAACTGACTGCAAATTTACAATTTTTTCTATATATTCCTACTATTTTCTAAACATAGAATCACGTCAACAACATATTTATGAGTTTTTTATGACCCCGCCCCTCAAGAACCGGAACAGTCTGACGCAATATTCCGGACGCGTTAGAATCGGAAGAGGCCGTGACGGGGAGGTATGACATCCTGAGAAAACTATTTTCTATATCTATTCGGAGAAAATTCGGCCAAATTTGTTATCTTTGCGAAAACAGCTCTTCGAGAGTTATCTTAGAGTGTGTTACTCGCATTAATTCATAAACCGATTATAAATGAAACCCACACTTTTTATACTTGCTGCAGGAATGGGAAGCCGTTATGGCGGTCTCAAGCAGCTTGACGGCCTCGGCCCTTCCGGAGAAACTATCATGGACTATTCCGTCTACGATGCCCTGCGCGCCGGATTCGGAAAAATCGTTTTCGTAATCCGCCACGATTTCGAACAGGAGTTCCGCGAGAAGGTTATAAGCAAATATGAGGGACACGTCCCTGTCGAGGTTGTCTTCCAGGAGATAGACGCTCTTCCCGAAGGTGTCTCACGCGATCCGGAGCGCACAAAACCCTGGGGCACAGGGCATGCTGTCCTGATGGGCAAGGAGGTCATCAAGGAGCCGTTCGGCGTCATAAATGCCGACGACTACTACGGAGCCGATTCGTTCCGCATCCTGGCCGACTTCCTGCGTTCCGTCGAAGGTAAGAAGGGGGAATACTGCATGGTCGGCTTCAACATCGAGAACACCCTGAGCGAAAACGGAGGTGTTTCACGCGGTTTCTGTCAGGTCTCACCGGAGGGTTTTCTGACCGGTGTCCAGGAATGCCATGGTATTCAGCGCAAAGGGGAGGAACTGATTCAGGTCTTGCCTGACGGCTCTGAGGCCCCCTTCCCGGAGGATGCCAGCGTCTCGATGAATATGTGGGGTTTCACACCCGATTTCTTCGATTACTCCATGGAGGCCTTCCTCGCTTTCCTCGCTGAGCATTCTATGGAACTGAAATCGGAGTTCTACATCCCGACCGTGGTCAATAATCTTATCAAGGAGGGAAAAATCACACTCAAGGTCCTTCCGACACCCTCTAAATGGTTCGGCGTCACTTTCGCGGCTGACCGTCCGGCTACGGTCGCTATGTTCCGCAGTCTCGTTGACGCGGGAGTTTATCCCGAAAAGCTTTTCTGAATCATACACAGGATTTCCACCCGAAAAATTTCCCCGACCGTTAGCATTTCTTGTGGGACGGGGCTTCGGGGGAGAATCTGAACGGAGCCGGACAAATCGTTTTTCAGTCCGGCTTCCTTTCATCTTTTTTTCTTTTTGTAATGACAGACAGAACAAAAATACTCGTCACCGGAGGAACAGGATATATCGGCTCCCATACTGTCGTCGAACTTCTCGAAGCGGGATATGACGTCGTCATAATCGACAATCTCTCGAACTCAAACCGCGATGTTCTTGACGGAATAGAGAAGATAACAGGACGACGTCCGGAGTTCGTCGAGGGAGACTGCACCGACCTCTCTACCCTCCGAAATCTTTTCACCAACTATCCCGGCATAAAGGGTATAATCAATTTCGCCGCTTCCAAGGCTGTCGGAGAATCAGTCGAGAAACCGTTGCTCTATTACCGCAACAATCTCAACACTCTGATCAATCTGCTCGACCTGATGCCGGAGTTCGGAGTCAAGGGGATAGTGTTTTCATCCTCATGCACCGTCTACGGCGAACCGGACGTCAACCCTATCGACGAGACGGCTCCAATCAAGCCGGCGACCTCCCCATACGGAAACACCAAACAGATATCCGAAGAGATAATAACCGACTACATTGCTTCCGGAGCTCCTATCAAGAGCATTATCCTGCGATATTTCAATCCGGTCGGAGCTCATCCCTCGGCGCTAATCGGCGAACTTCCCAATGGTGTGCCCAATAATCTGGTTCCCTATCTGACCCAGACGGCGGCGGGGTTGCGCAAGGAGCTGACCGTCTTCGGACGCGACTACAACACTCCCGACGGAAGCTGTATCCGCGACTTCATCGATGTCGTTGACCTGGCGAAAGCCCATGTCGTCGCCATGCGCCGTATGCTCGACGGTCAGGACACTGACGCCATAGAGATTTTCAACCTCGGAACGGGGCGCGGAGTATCAGTCATCGAGCTTATCGACGCTTTCGAAAAAGCCACCGGCGTCAAGGTTCCTCATCGTTTCGGAGAGCGCCGCGCCGGAGACATAGAAAAAATCTGGGCCGTACCGGCAAAAGCCAATGAGGTGCTGGGCTGGAAAGCGGAGATTCCGATCGAAGAGACTATGCGCAATGCCTGGGCATGGCAGTGTCATCTTGCTGAGAAGAAATGACCGG
This sequence comes from Bacteroides sp., assembly GCA_014801785.1. GTDB lineage: Bacteria > Bacteroidota > Bacteroidia > Bacteroidales > Muribaculaceae > Lepagella. The sequence continues at coordinate 58,209 of JAAVDN010000002.1, forward strand.
ACTTGTTGAGTCGATTATATCTGACCTGCTCTCGACAGAGGTCAGCCTCGGCAACGCTGTTTTCCGGTTGATTCTAAGCATGGTATTAGGCGTTCTTGTCGGCGCCGAGCGCAAACGCAAGGGGCAGATTGCAGGCGTCAGGACTTTTGCTCTCATTTCTATGGGGGCTTGTCTGGCGATGCTCCTGTCCATTTATGTCCCTCAGGTATATCTCGGGCTTAAAAACGGAGACCCGGGACGCATCGCCGCCCAAGTCATAACCGGTGTCGGTTTTCTCGGCGGCGGCGCGATGATCCACATGAAAGGTTCCGTCCGCGGACTGACTACTGCGGCCGGAATATGGATGACGGCTACCATCGGAATGGCCGTCGGAGTCGGGATGTACTGGTGTGCTATTATCGCGACAGCCCTTATTCTCATTACTCTGATTTTTTTCGAAATCATAGAGCATCGCCGCAATATGGGACTGGAGAACAGGGCCCTCAAACTCCTGGTCGATGGAATAGTCGAGGATATAGAGCCATATATTAAGGTCTTCGACGGACACGGAATCCATCTTTCGACATATTTCCTCGAATATGACTATCAGCACTCGGAAACGGAGCTGAACTTCATGATTCTCGCTCCGACCCACCGCAACTATATCCCCATGTTCGAAGACTTGCGGAGACTGGGACAGACAAAGAGCCTGACGCTCGCCCGACCGACATAGACCCCGTCATAATTTTCCCGGACCTTTATTTCCGGACATGCAAAAGCACGTCCTTACTTTTTGAACGCTTGAAATTTTCTGATATAACCGGACACGAAGAAATCAAACGTGACCTGCGCCAAATGGTCGACGCAGACCGTATTCCCCACGCCATTCTCTTCTCCGGCCCCGCAGGGGTCGGCAAGATGATGATGGCGCGGGCTTTCGCGCAGTATGTCCATTGCTCTTCCCGCAACGCCGGAGAACCATGCGGCATCTGTCCCTCATGCCGACAGCATCTGGCCAATTCCAATCCTGACCTCCATTTCATATATCCCGTAGTCAAGAAGAAACTGAAGGCTCCTCTATCGACCGACTATATCGAGGAATGGAGAAAAATGATAGCCGAAGAGCCTTTCATGAGGCGTGACAGATGGCTCGCATTGCTCGATGCGGGAAACAGCCAGCCGATTATATACGTTTCCGAAGCGGAGGAGATAGCGCGTACCGCCCCATTATCCTCATTCGCCTCCCGTTACAAGATTTATCTCATCTGGCTCCCGGAGGCGATGAATCCCGAAACGGCAAACAAACTGCTAAAGATTCTTGAAGAACCCTGGGATGACACTATCTTCCTAATGGTCTCCAACAATCCGGAGAAGTTACTGCCGACAGTCTATTCCCGTACCCAGAGGATTCTCTTCCGTCCGCTCGAACCTCAGCAACTCGAAAAGATTCTGATTCTTCAACGCGGCGTCGAGAAAGGAATAGCGGAAAGAATATCCCGAATTTCGGAAGGGAGTCTGTTTAAGGCCGAAGACCTGATGCAGGCTGACGGGGAGACCGAGGAATCGGCCGAATGGTTCCGCACAATCATGCGCAGTGCCTACGCCCGCAAAATGAAACGTCTTCTCCAGCTCTCTGACGAGATTGCGGACAAGGGGCGCGAACGTGTGCTCCGTTTTCTGAACTACGGCGCCATGATGGTTCGTGAGAACTATATCTATAATCTGCGTCAGCCTCTTCTCAACGCCATGACTCTCTCCGAGGAGCAGTTCGCAACCCGTTTCGCCCCTTTCATCAACCATAAGAACGTCGAGGGACTGGCAGGGGAGTTCACGCGCGCTTCCAATGAGATTGCCCGCAACGCCAACGCCCGAATAGTTCTTTTCGATATGTTCATCAACATAACCAGATATATCCGCCTCCAGTGATTTCATTCCTCCATTCCGTCGCCCGGGGATATGCCTCCCGTTACGGTGATCTCTCGGATTTCTGCTTCGTCTTCCCTAACAAGCGAAGCGCCACTTTCTTCCTCAGCAAGCTCCGTCAGGAAGCCTGCGACCACCCTATGGTCGCCCCCGAGACTACATCTATCGCTGAACTCGCCCAGGCTCTCTCCGACCGCCTGGTAGACGACCGCATCGACCTTCTATTCCGACTTTATATCGTCTATTGCCGAAAACTCGGCCAGAGTCCCGATGACCAGTCGGAGGAAGCCGTGACATTCGACAGCTTCTGCTCATGGGGTGAGATAGCGCTTTCCGACTTCAACGAGGTCGATATGTATGGAGTTGACCCCGCAAGTCTTTTTAAAAATCTGACCGACCTGCGCGAAATCGCCGCTGACTATCTGACCGATGAGCAGAAACGACTGATGGAGGAATATTTCGACTATCAGGCTGGGAGCAGCGGCGCCGACTCCTTCTGGCAATCATTCGAACCGATAGAGAATATGAGCGGTGTCAAGAAGAATTTCCTCTATCTCTGGCAGACTCTCGGGGAGCTATACTCCGAACTTCATGCCGGACTGGAGAAAGAGGGACTGACCACCATCGGTGGCTCATACCGTCTCGCTTTCGAGAATATGCAGAAGGAGGATTTCCGGGAACGCCTCTCCTGGAAGAAGATGGTCTTCGTCGGCTTCAACGCCCTTTCCCTGGCCGAGAAGCGGATTTTCTCACGTTTTCAGGAGATGGAGGGACCCTCGGGACCCGATGGGCCGGAACCGCTTGCCGATTTTCTATGGGACGGAACCGGAGTCATTCTTGGCGAAGAGCCGCTCATCGAACGGAGTTCCGCCGCGCGCTTCCTCAACTCCAACCGGCGCGAGTTTCCTTCTCCGCAATGGATGGAGCCGTTCCTCCATCTCTCAGACGCATCGGGAATACCGGAGCGTATACATGTTGTTTCCTCTCCATCCAATTCTCTGCAAGCCAAGATTATCGGAAATCAAATCCGGGAATGGTATCCGGATTATATCGATTCCTTGACCCTGGACCCGGAGAATCGCGACCCGAAAATCCGCAATCCGTTCCGCGATGCTTCGGTCGCTGTCGTCCTCCCTGACGAAAATCTTCTTCTCCCTCTCCTTTACTCCCTCCCCAAGGGTCTGAAGGATGTCAACCTGACCATGGGTTATCCGTTGCGCCTGACCGCCACTCTCTCTTTCGCATCCCTATACCGGCAGTTGCAGTTGCATGTCGGCCATTCCTCGCGGGGGTTATATTTTTTCCGCAAGGATGTCGAGCGTATTCTGGGACACCCTTATTCCCATGCTGTCTTAGGGGCAGCCAAGGTTGCCCAAATCAACACCCGAATCGCCGAACTCCACCGTCATGCTTTCTATCCGCAGGACTACGCCGATATTGCCCCTTTGATAACTGACTTCCTGATTCCTCTTCCTCATAAGGCACCGGCTGCCGAGGGAGCCCGGAATCTCGACACTTTGCTTGCCCTTATCGACTCGCAGCTCCAGGAACATTCCGGAGGTGTGGTCGTCAAAGCGCGCCTCGACAGGGAGCATATCGCCAAATACCGTAATGCGCTGGCGCGCCTGATGGATTCTGTCGAGGAACACTCTATTTCCTTATCCGCCCACACCTTCTTCCGACTTGCCGACCGTCTGCTCGGAAACGAACATGTGCGCTTCAAGGGTGAACCTCTTTCAGGCCTGCAGATTATGGGTATGCTGGAGACCCGTGCCCTTGATTTCGAGCGTATTATAATCCCTTCGGCCAACGAGAAGATTCTTCCCCTCAAGGGGCGCACCCGTTCCTTCATCCCCAACTCTCTGAGAGCTGCTTACGGTATGCCTCCGATGGAACATCAGGAAAATCTGGCCTCTTATTATTTCTACCGTCTGATTTCCCGCGCCAAGGAGGTCATACTTCTCTACGACTCCCGAACCGGCGGAGGATCCGGCGGAAACGATATCTCCCGATATATTCTCCAGCTCAAACATCTGTACGCTCCGGGACGCCTCACTTTTGAAGAGAAGTCGTTCAGCATCGAACCCTCCCGCCCGCGTATCGAACAGATTCTCAAGACTCCGTTTATTCAGGAGCGCCTCCGAAGCTTCCTTGACCGCTCACAGAAGCGATATATGTCGGCTACTGCCCTCGAAACCTATCTGGGTTGCGGGATAAAGTTCTTCTACGAACGTCTGATGAATATTAAGACCGACACGGAACCCTCGGAATATATCGACCATAAGACGCAGGGAGATGTGGTCCATGAGGTAATGATGCAGTTGTATATGCCGCAGGGACAGGAGGGAAAGCTTCTTAAGCGTCCTATGCTGGTGACGGGAGAGATGATTCGGAAAATCCTTGATCGTCCGGAGGCATTGCTGAGACTGGTCAGCCGCTCCATCAACCGTCATCATTACCATCTTGACGAATCGAGACTCGATTCCCCGCTCCCAGGCGCGGCCGGACTGGTTGCTCCCAGACTGGCGAAATGGATTTGCGATGTGCTGCTCCATGATATGGCATACACTCCTTTCTCAATCCTCGGGCTCGAACTGAGCAATACCGTCCCGTATCGGTTCGGCGACGGAAAGGAGGTAAACATGAAATTTATCATCGACCGCCTGGATATGATCACCGGTCCGGACGGTAAAGAGATAGTCCGTATCGTTGACTATAAGACCGGTTCAAGCGTGGAGATGGATTTTTCGGAGTTCGACCTCAGGGAGGCGGCCGAGGATTACAGAAAGAAACCCGCCATACAGCTCCTCCTCTATGCCGAGCTGCTGAACCGATGGCTGCTCTCCAACTCAATGGATGAGAAAGATCCGGAATTGGTCATATATCATATTCCGGAGATGGAGGGTCAGAAAGCCGAAAGGAGAATCCGTCTGGAGGATCCCCAGGCAAGCACCCCCGCAAAACGTGCGTTCCGCGAACAGACCTTCCGCGACCTTGACCAGACTTTCCGCCAACAGCTCGACAGCGTCTTCTCCGAGCTTTTCGATCCGGAGGTGCCGTTCAAGGCGGCCGAGAATCCGGATGTATGCCGTTTCTGCGAACTCAGGACGCTCTGCGGCAGATAAAAAATGGTAAGGCCCCGTTCTCACTGAGAGCGGGGCCTTCTCTTATCTATTACATGAAATATCTCTTACATGAAATCAGCGCATCCCTTTTCCGGCGGCGCGGGCCTGACGCATGGCGTTCATCAGCTTGGCCGGATTCTTGGCCGCCGAGGTCGCCTTGCGCATCATGTCGCGGCTCTGCTCGAATTGCTTGATCAGGCGGTTGACTTCCTGAAGCGATGCGCCGGAACCACGCGCGATACGCTGACGACGGCTCGGGTTCTTGAGCAACGAAGGATCGCGACGTTCGGCAATAGTCATAGAATTGATGATGGCCTCGATTCCCTTGAAGGCGTCGTCGCTTATCTCTACATCCTTCATAGCCTTGCCGATTCCCGGAATCATACCTATGAGGTCCTTGAGATTTCCCATCTTCTTGATCTGCTGAATCTGATTCATGAAGTCCTCGAAATCGAACTTGTTCTTCATGATCTTCTCCTCCAGCTTGCGGGCCTCCTTCTCGTCATAGAGCTCCTGAACGCGCTTTGCAAGCTCAACGACGTCTCCCATGCCGAGGATACGGTTGGCCATTCCCTCGGGGTTGAACTCCTGGAGGTCCTCCATCTTTTCGCCGGTGCCGATGAACTTGATGGGCTTGTCAACGACAGTGCGGATCGAAAGAGCCGAACCGCCGCGGGCATCACCGTCAAGTTTGGTCAGGATAACTCCGTCGAAGTCGAGGCGCTCGTTGAAGGTGCGGGCGGTATTGACAGCGTCCTGACCCGTCATGGCATCAACGACGAAAAGGGTCTCCTGCGGTTTGATGGCGTGCTTGATGGCCTCGATTTCGTTCATCATCTCCTCGTCTACTGCCAGACGACCGGCGGTGTCGACAATGACGGCGTCAAGATGGTTGCTCTTGGCGTAGGCGATGGCGTTCTGCGCTATGGCGACAGGATTCATCGAACCCTCTTCCGTATAGACAGGAACATCGATATTCTGCCCGACGACCTTCAGCTGTTCGATAGCGGCGGGACGATAGACGTCGCCTGCGACCAGCAGGGGCTTGCGACCGCGCTTCTTGAGCTTGAGAGCGAGTTTTCCGCTGAAGGTCGTCTTACCGGAACCCTGAAGACCTGACATGAGAATGATTGTCGGATTGCCGCTCAGATTCATCGGCGTCTCCTTCCCTCCCATAAGGGCCGTCAGCTCGTCATGGACGATCTTGATCATCTGCTCGCGCGGCTTGAGCGCGGTCAGCACATTCTGGCCGAGAGCCTTCTTCTTGACATTGTTGGCGAAGTCTTTCGCGACCTTATAGTTGACGTCAGCCTCCGTAAGGGCGCGGCGTACATCCTTCATGGCCTCGGCGATATTGATCTCCGAGATCTTTCCCTCTCCCTTGAGGATCTTGAATGAACGCTCAAGGCGTTCCGTTAGATTTTCAAACATTAAGTCTGCGTGTTGCGGTTGCTCCCCGCGCTATTCCCTCTCCCCTTCCGGAATCGGGTTCGCAGGGCCTGGCCTCGTGAAACTTACTGAGAATTGTTTGGTTGTAAATGATTTTAGAGTGTGTTGGTCGCCGTATCAGGGAAAATAACCGTCGGACGGAATCCCTCGGCCTCCTCGGGAGTCATCAGAGCGTAGCTCATGATGATGACTATATCTCCGGGCTGGGCAAGGCGCGCCGCCGCTCCGTTGAGACAGATGACGCCGGAGCCTTCCTCGCCGCGGATCGCATAAGTATCGAGGCGCGCTCCGTTATTGTTGTTGACGATATACACCCGCTGTCCCTCGACGATGCCGGCGGCGTCGAGAAGACGTCCGTCGATGGTGATGCTCCCTATATAGTTGAGGTTTGCCTCCGTAACATGGACGCGGTGTATCTTCGATTTCAGTATTTCAATCAACATTGTTCCTTTTTCTTTTCAGATGGGGTCTTGGGCGACGGAACCCGTGCAGCGGGATCCTGCCGCTATATGACACGACAATCATCTCAGCGCTCAGCCGGAAGGCGGAACGCGATATTGTCGATGAGGCGGACTTTCCCGCAATAGACCGTTATGCAGCCGACGCTGTAATCCGTCTCGCCCCATTCCTCGATAGGCTGGAGCGTCCGGCCGTCGACAATCTCGAAATATTCGACCTTCATCTCAGGCTCGGCATTGATGAGTTCCTCGACGTAGGCGCGGGTATCGGAGACGCCGTGGGAATGCGAGTAATCGACTCCCTGTTGGAGATGGCGGTAGATGGAAGGAGCGACGGCGCGTTGTTCCGGAGTCAGCAGTGCGTTTCGGCTTGAGAGAGCAAGCCCGTCGTCGGCGCGACGGATCGGACAGGCGATGATGTTGACATCCATCTTCTCCGAGGCAACCATATTGCGGATGACGGCGATCTGCTGGAAATCCTTCTCTCCGAAATAGGCGTTGTGAGGGCGGATAAGCTCAAACAGACGACTGACTATCTGCGCGACCCCCTGGAAATGGCCCGGACGCCGCGGACCCTCCATGACTTCGGCCGCTGCGCCAAGATCGAATATCTTCTCTCTGACCGCGCCTGAAGGATAAATCTCGCTGACCGAAGGAGCGAAGACCATATCAGTCCCCTCCGGAGCCAGAAGACGGAAGTCGCGCTCCTCATCGCGCGGATAAGTCTCCAGATCGGTCGGATTATTGAATTGAGTCGGATTGACAAAGATACTGACCGCTACCAGGTCGTTCTCTTTTCTGGCCCGGCGGACAAGCGAGAGATGCCCTTCATGGAGCGCTCCCATAGTGGGAACCAATCCGATGCGCAACCCGCGCTGATACGAATGGCTGACCCATTCTTCGAGCTCAGATAACGATTTGATGATTTTCATTTCTTCAAATGACCGTTTCTTTGTGTGTTGAACAGGTAATTGCAGGCTCTGAAAGGCGCCGCAGAGGCGGATTCATCCCCTATTTACCTATGGTCGGGCGCAAAATTACGAAAAATCCGCGAATTTTTTGTAACTTTGCACCGTAAAACACCCTCTCGGCTTTTAGACGCCCCCTACTAAGCGCCAGAAAAGCCCGGCCGGATGCCTCCCTCTCCGGAGCGAGATATGTTGTTATTCGGCCGCTGTATAAAATGTTCTGATATGCCTGCTAAGAAGAGACTCCTTTTCGTCAACCAGGAGCTGGCTCCCTATATGCCCTCCTCTCCTATGGCTTCCCTGGCCAAGGAGACTGTCCTCGCCATTCACGGAAAATCTGCCGAGGTCAGGACCTTCATGCCTAATTTCGGCGCAATCAACGAACGCCGTAATCAGCTTCATGAGGTAATACGTCTTTCGGGAGCGAATATTCCGATCAATGACAATGACCATCCTTTGATTCTGAAGGTCGCTTCCTTACCTCCGGCCCGGATTCAGGTCTATTTCATTGACAACGACGATTTTTTTCAGAAGGAGGACTCCGATATAGATGCTATCGGCTCCAATCGTGCGGACAATGATGAACGCGCTATTTTTTATGCTCGCGGAACTGCCGAAACTGTCCGGAAACTGAAGTGGGAACCTAATATTATCCAATCCTCCGGTTGGATGACGGCCCTCACGCCTCTTTATATGCGCAAACTTGCCAAGGAATGTCCTGAATTTACCGACACACGCCTTGTCTACGCTCCCGATGCCTCCACTATCCAGGCTCCCCTGGATCCCGAAATCCTGCGCAAACTCGCTGAAGATGGTGTCATCGAGGCCGACGACCCGCGTTTCGCCGGACGCGAAGCCGACACTGACCTGCTGCATCGGCTCGCCATCGAGCATTCCGACGCGCTGGTCTGCCTCGCTCCGATAAATCCGGAGCTAATCGAATTGGCCCGCGAGCGACAGATTCCTGTCATCACAGCCGAGGAACTCGGAGAAGGAAAGGAGCGTATCGAGAAACTGAAAGAGTTCTATCTTTCCCTTTAATCCTCCTTTCTATCATTCTTTTAACCTCAATCCACATCCATCCCCCATGAAGATGATGAAGCTCCATTTCTCGAAGCTCCACGCAGCCTGGATCCTCCCGGCCGCCGCAATGCTCGCGGCTTGCCAGGACGAGGTCTCCCCTATCGGGGGATCCCTCTCTCCGGGTGAAGTCAGCATCGCAATCGATACCCTGAAGCTGGATTTAGAAGCGTCAAGCCTCTATTTCGACCGTTTTGACTCCCGTGCCGCGACAAATCTGGTCGGTCGTATCTCAACCCCGCAATATGGTGAGCTGGAATGCTCATACGTCGCGCGTCTGTTGCCGTCGGCATCCTTAGGACTCCCTGACAGCATTCCATTGCAGCAGATTGACTCGATGAAGATGGTTGTCTCAGTTCCGCGCGGCTCTTTTGCCGGAGACTCCGTTGCGCCGCAACAACTAAAGGTATTCCGGCTGACGCGTCAGCTTCCCTCAGATATCGACAACGCTTTCGACCCGGCAGGATATTACGATCCTTCCTCTCCACTCTGCTCAAAAAACTACACTCTCTCGGAGTTGGCGGCCACAGATGCCAATTATCTATCTTCTTCGATGATAAATCTGCGTATGCCTTTGTCGCGCGAGTTCCTCGAATCGGTAGTCAATGAATATCGAAATCATCCCGAGACTTTCGCTTGGCCCTCTTCGTTCGCGCAGTGGTTCCCGGGTATATATGTCGAGCATTCCTTCGGACGCGGAGCCGTCGCCAACGTCACGCGCACAAGCACGACCCTATATTACCATTATGCGGTCACAGAAACAGTGGTCAATGACGATGGAGAGGTCAGCCAGCAAATTGCACAGAAGGTCGATTCCGTCACCAATTTCATGACCTCCCCCGCTGTACTGAGCGCCAACCGTGTGCGCTACAATCCGGCTCCATCCCTCTCCCTCCTTGCCCAGTCGGCGCCGGTAGTGACATCCCCGGGCGGCTATATTGCCTCGATAAATATACCTGTCGAGCAGATTCTCGAAAAATACCGTAAGGACGCCAACGCTCTTTCGGTTATCTCTGACCTCATTTTCTCTATCCCGGCCGAGAAGATTGAATCCGACGTAGAGCTCTCGCTTCCTCCATATCTGCTGATGGTCCGCAAGGACAAAATGGAGGAGTTCTTTGACAACAACAGCGTTCCTGACGGGCAGACTTCTTTCTGGGCTACCCTGGACTCCTCGACCAACACCTATAAGTTCTCCTCCATGAGATCCTACATCATGGGAATGACTTCCCTGGAGCAGATTCCTGATTCTGAGCGCGATTTTCTGCTGATTCCAGTCCTTATCGGACAGGAGGATGTCAAGGATGCCTATGGAAATGTGACGGGCTATCGTGTCGTCAGTTGCACTCCCTACATGGCCGCCCCGACAATGGCGCGCCTCCTCCCCGATCAGGCCAGCTTCATCTTCACCTTCTCCCAGCAGGTTCTCCAATGATTCTCCTCCTTTTCAGCCTTATCTCCTTCCTGACCGGAGCCGACTCCGTGAGCGAAGACTCAACCCTCGGAAATCCCGGCGTCAATCTCCTCTTTGCAGGAGACGCGATGCAGCATCAGGCCCAGCTCGACCAGGCGCTCATCGAAGGGGATGGAGTGAGATACGACTATTCGGACTGTTTCTCTCTGATCGCCCCGCAGGTGACGGAAGCTGATTACGCAGTGGTCAATCTGGAAGTGCCTCTCGGAGGGGGACCCCGCTATTCCGGCTATCCTTGTTTCTCCGCCCCCGATTCTTACGCCGAGGCCCTGCGTGACGCCGGATTCGACCTTTTCCTGACGGCGAACAATCATTGTCTCGACTCAGGAGATAGAGCGGCCCGCAGAACCCTGACTGCCCTTGACTCACTCGGTATAGAGCATACCGGCACTTTCCACGACGCCGCCAGTCGCGAACAACTGGTCCCTTTTATAAAGGATCTGCATGGTATCCGATTCGCTTTCCTGAACTATACATACGGAACGAACGGTATAGAACCACGAGACGGTATGGAGGTCGCCCTCATCGACCGTGGGCGGATGGCGCGCGAGATTAGCCAGGCCCGCGAGGCTGGAGCGGAGATTGTGGTCGTCGCTGTCCATTGGGGCGTTGAGTATGTGTTGCTTGAAAACGCAAACCAGCGTTCCCTTGCTCAATTCCTGATTGACGAGGGGGTGGACCTTATTATCGGAAGTCATCCTCATGTCATTCAACCGATGAAGGTTGTCCGCAATGAAAAGGAGGACAAGGATGTGCTGGTCGTCTACTCGCTCGGCAACTTTATATCCAACATGAAGACCTCCGATACCCGCGGAGGTGCTCTGGTCAATGTCCGCGTCGAACGTGACGACAACGGTAAAGCCCGTTTCAAGAAAGCTACCTACGACACTTTCTTCTCTGCCAAACCTCACGGCAAAGGGACGAATTTCAAAGTCTATCCATCAGCTTTGGCCGACAGCATACCCGCGCCACAGCGTGACCACTGGCGTATCTTCAACCGCGCCGCCAGACGCGTCTTCGACCAACATAACGTCAACGTTCCGTCGATGCAATAAGCCCCTGAAACGTTACCGACACTCAAGAAATCCAGTCTCCACGTCCCGGAGTAAATATTCAAAACGGACCCTGTTCACAATCGAACGGGGTCCGTTGTCCGTTTATATCCTTTACTGTCCGTTTTCGGACACTGTTCTAACTCAACTAAATCTCTTAATTTCAGAACGATACCTCTCTACAATAGAATTGGCACACCAATTGCATCCTTGATATGGCAGACCGACGGGAGCTCCCGTCATTCACTCCAACAATCAACACGATGGACAAACCGATAGATCCGAAAACAAAACGGGCAAGACGTAACCGAAAGCTCCTGACCATGCTCTTCATCTTAATACCGGTAATCGCTATAATCGCGATTCTGTCATTGTTTCTTCTCTCAGGAAGCATCAACAAGGAGAACCTAAGATTCGCGACCGTCAGCCGCGGCGATCTCAGGAGTTCCGTCAGCGCGACAGGAAAAGTGGTTCCGGCTCATGAGGAGACACTGGTCTCTCCTCTGACCACCCGCATCCGTGAGCTTTATGTCTCCCCCGGCGACAGTGTGGCGGCAGGCACCCCCCTCCTCAGAATTGACCTTGAGAACGCCGAGACAGAATATCAGCGCTCCGCCGACGAAGCGGCCATAAAGAAATATGATATGAGGCAGGCAGACCTGGCCTCGGAGACAAACCTCGCAGGACTGGAGATGCAGATTCAGGCCAAGGAGATGGCCGTAGAACGCCTTTATGCGACTTATCTCAACGAACGCCGACTCGACAGCATCGGTTCCGGAACCGGAGAGCGTATCCGAGAGGCGGAACTGGCCTGGAAGACCGGACGTCTGGAACTGCAGCAGCTCCGGGGACAGCTCGCAAACGAACGCAAAATCGCACAGGCGGCAGCCTCCCGTCGTAATCTGGAAGGAAATATCTCAGACCGAAATCTGGAAATGGCTCGTAAAACACTCGACGAAGCGCGTCTCCTCGCTCCAATCTCCGGGACAGTCACCTGGCTTAACACCACCCTCGGAGCGACCATCGCCGCCGGTGAGAAAGTGGCCGTAGTCTCTGATCTGACAAGTTTCAAGATTCTCGCCGAACTTCCCGAAGGACACGCTGATAAATTGTCCGTCGGTGGTCCTGTCTCCATTCTGGCGGGGGGAAAAGAGATGGAAGGAAAGATAATGAACATCAATGCCCAATCCAACTCAGGAATGATGAGCTTCACCGTCCTGCTCCCTCCCGAAAAAGCCTCAGAACTGCGTCCCGGCGTCAACGCCCAGGTCGGAGTGATATATGATGAACTGACAGACGTCATCCGCATACCCCGCGGATCATTCTTCAACGGTCCAGGCAAATATGACCTCTATGTCAAGGAGGGGAACCGGATAGTCAGGAGGACCCTCCGACTGGGAGCCGGCGACCGAAACTGGATCGAAGTCATCTCCGGCCTCACACCCGGCGAAGAGATAGTCATATCCGACATCACCGACCTAACCGCGCCCGCCTACCGTCTCTGACCGCGCCAGCCAAACCCCATCATATCCAGAAAAAAACTCAAAAAACAAAAAGAACCATGCCAATCATCCTTCTTAAAAATCTCCGGAAAGTCTATCAGACCTCCGAAATCGAAACAATTGCCCTCGAAAACGTCAATCTCCAGGTAGAGAAAGGAGAGTTCGTAAGCATCATGGGTCCCTCCGGATGCGGCAAATCCACCCTCCTCAATATCATCGGCCTAATTGACAACGCTTCCTCCGGCGAAGTAATCCTCGACGGCCAAAATCTGACCACCGCCCCTGATTCCCGACTCGCCCAATTCCGAAACGCAAACATAGGCTTCGTTTTCCAGAGCTTCCACCTCATACCTTCGCTTAACGTCGCCGACAACGTCGCCCTCCCTCTTATCTACCGCTCCGACATATCCGCCTCCGAACGCAAGGAACGCGTCCGCGAAGTCCTCGGTCGCCTTGGCCTCACTCACCGCCTGCGACATCTCCCCTCACAGCTCTCAGGTGGACAATGCCAGCGCGTAGCCATAGCCCGCGCCATCGTCGGCGACCCCAAGATAATTCTCGCCGACGAACCGACCGGAAACCTCGACTCCCACAACGGGCAGGAAGTCATGAGCCTCCTCCACGATCTGAACCGCCACGACGGCCGAACCATAGTGATGGTGACTCACAACGAGGAACAAGCCCTCCAGACAGACCGCATTATCCGCTTCTTCGACGGCCACCAGATAACCTGACCCTCTCCGCTCCCCCGCAAAAAATCAGCAAACAAATAGCGAAAAAGCAAGCCCCAAACGCAAGAATTAAAAAGTAAAACCCGAAGGCAAGAATAAAAAAAGCCCCGAAAGCAAAACCCAAAAAGCAAGAGCGAAAAAGGAAAAGTTTTCCATAGCGCAATTTGTCCAAGTGTGGCTCGCTTGCGAGCCTCCAAAGCCCCGGCAACCCCAAAAAACCTGAATCATGCTCAAACAAGTTCTATACGAAATGCGCCATCAGCCCCTCGTCTCATGGCTGACAATAGGCGGCACGGCCCTGGCGCTTTTCCTCATCATGACAACATACATGATCGACAACCGTCATTCAATATCAATATCTCCAGAGACAAACCGCGACCGAATATTCTACGGAGAGTATCTGCACATCAAGACACCAACCGGAGAGAACTCCGCCAGCCTCAGCTATGATATGAGCCGCGAATTTTACGCAGGTCTTGACGGAATCGAAAAAGAGTCATATATCGAATCCTGGGTTCCGACCCGCCGTCTTCAAGTCGGAAATGAAATTCCTCTCGATGTAAACATACGGGGTGTAGACGAGGTGTTCTTTGAAATATACGATTTCAATTTCGAAGAGGGGGCCCCTTTCGACCATGAGACCGTCGAAGCGGGTGTTTACAACATTCTGCTGAGCCGATCCCTCGCCGAGAAACTGTTCGGCAAAGGTGAAAGCTACATGGGTCGTAAACTCAAACTCGAAGAGATCGAATATACCGTCACCGGAGTCTATACAGACACCCACCCTCTCCTTTCGCAGACATACGCACAAGGATTCGTACCCACAAACGCCATCCGTCTCAATAACAATTCCTCGGAATCTCTCGACATGATGGGCGATTACATGGTCGTGCTCCTCGCCTCCCCAGGCGTAACGCGCGAGCAACTCGCTACACTGGTGCAACAACGCTACCAAGCCTTCAACTCCCGTCCAAGCACTAAGGAGGGAGGATACGAGGCTTTCTACCACGGAACCCCATTCGACGCCAAACTAATGAGTATCCCCCACGGCTCCAATACATCTCCTGACCCCTCATACGGAAAGAGAGACCGAATGATATATTACATCATCCTTCTCATTCTTCCGGCAATCAATCTGAGCAGTCTGACCCGCAGCCGTCTCAAATCACGAGTTTCCGAAATCGGTGTCCGACGCGCCTTCGGATGCACACGTCTCTCCATATTATGGCAGATGATAATGGAAAATTTTCTCTTCTCCCTCATCGGGGCTGCCATCGGACTCCTCCTCTCTTTCCTGTTCATACTATTCGGTTCGACTGCTTTCATGTCGTTCGCCGGAGAATGGACAACGAGTGAGGAGCAAATGGCCGCGACTCCAAGTTTCGAAATGCTTTTCTCATGGACAGTCTTTCTGGTTGCCCTTCTGTTCTGCTTCGTCCTCAACCTGCTCAGCGCTTCGGTGCCGGCCTGGAAAGCTTCCGGCATCCGTCCCGCAGAAGCTATCAGCGGACATGGAGCGATTCGTTAACCTGTTCATAACCAAATCAAGACCTATGAAACGCGCCTTAATATCCCAGATGAAGAATGAATGGGCCTCGAACCTTTGGCTCGTCATTGAACTCGCCATCGTCACATGTGCAATCCTTTACCTATCATGGTTTCTGGGTGTAAAGATATACTCATACACACGCCACCAGCCCGTACATATAGATAATGTCTATCTCGCCGAAGTAAGGACCCTCTCCCCCGACTCTCCTATTTATGTCGATATGGGGGAGGCAGGTGGAAACTACGGAGCCGACCTGTTGACTCTCGTTTCCCGTCTCCGGGAACTCGACTATGTCGAAGCCGTCGCATTCGGCAGAAATGCTGCCCCCTATTATTACGGCTGTTACAATTTCGCCCTTTTCGATACTCAGGATCCAGATTCAATCGATATCAACGTCAATACGAGATATGTATCGACGGATTATCCCAAAGTGTTCCGGCTAAGTTCCATCGACGGAAAATCCCCCGAACAGCTGAGCGATATTCTGCGAAAAGGGGAAGTCATAATCTCGATAGCCGAATATACGGCTAACCGGCGCAAAGGGGATCCTACCGGGCTTGACCTGGTCGGCAAGGAGGTCAAATCAAAATGGAGCCGGGGTGAAGAAGAGCCTGCGACCGTCGGTGCCATTATCCCGACCATCCGACGCACTGATTTTGAATATGATCCCTGGAGCGGAACGCAACTCGTGCCGCTCGACGAGAATCCCTCGGCCGCCGAAGCAAGCCAGATGGTGATGATTCGCGTCAAACCGGGTAAAGGGGCTGATCTGACCGACGACTTCTATTCCTCGCCGCAACTGCGTATGCTGCGTAATGTCTCGCTCCTTAATCTGCGTCCGATAACGCGCGACCGCGATAGTGTGCAGGAGCTGGAAACACGTCAGATGCGCCTTAGCATCGCCCAAATTATCCTGCTTCTGTCTATTGTTTTCCTCGGACTGCTCGGCACCTTCTGGTTCCGCGTTCAGGGGCGCACGGGCGAAATAGCCCTGCGCAAAGTCTGCGGTGCCAGCCCATTGCAGATCAGCCGGAGACTCCTCGGCGAAGGAGCGATTCTTCTCACGGCCTCTCTGCTGCCGGTCGCCATTTTCGCGGCCTGGATTATTCCTTCGCTTAAAGAATCAGCTCTTCAGAGCTATTTCTATTATAACGACTCGGTAAAGATTATGTGGATTTCCTGCGCCGCCGGTGTGGCGATAATGTATCTGCTGGTTATCATCGGCATCTGGTTCCCCATGCGCCGCGCGATGAAGATCCGTCCTGCAGTCGCTCTCAAGCAGGAGTGAGTCCTTCTTCTCTTAAGAAACGTCTCGCACCCTCCTTATACCTCATTTTATCCGATTCTCTCCCCGTTCCGGTCTTATCTCCATGAAATCTCTGATTTTTTTATTTATAGTTCTTACTCTCCCCCTCGGGGCGAGGGCTTCGGAGGAGGGGCAGCGCGTGCTGTCCCTCGCCGAGGCTATCTCCCGCGCGCGCTCCTGCAGCGTCGATGCTGAGGTCGCCGCCGCAGAACTGCGTTCCGCATACTGGGCCTTCCGCTCCTACCGCGCTGACCTACTGCCCGAACTTTCCCTATCGGCTACCATCCCTTCCTATCGTCAGCTATATTCTCCCTATATGAATGACCGGGGTGAATATTCTTTCGTAGCCAACGATTATCTCCAGATGAACGGAGAGCTGAAACTGACCCAGAATATATGGCTGACAGGTGGTTCCCTCTCGGTCAGCACCTCGCTCGACTTCATGCGCCAGCTCAGCTCCGAGCGATATAACCGGTATATGTCAGTCCCGGTCGCGCTGACGCTCAACCAGCCGCTGTTCGGAGTCAACAACGTCAGATGGAACCGTCGCATCGAACCCGTAAGATTCCGCGAGGCCAAGGCGGCTTTCATGAGCGCTACCGAGGATGTAGCCGTCAGCGCGATCGGTTATTATTTCGCCCTCCTCTTGGCCAGGGAAAACTTTGAGATTGCCCGGCAGAATTTGGAGAATGCACAGAAACTCCACGAGGTGGCGAAAGAAAAGCGGGAGATGGGACAAATATCGCGCAATGACCTGATGCAGATGGAACTCAACGAACTGGAGGCCCGTTCGCAGCTGACCACCTGCGAGAGTGCGGTCCGAAACGCTTCTTTTCAACTCTCGGCTTTCCTTGACCTGGAAGACGCGGAGCTGGAACCCGAAATCCCGGCATCCCTACCCCCGGTGGAGATCAGTTTCGAGAAAGCATACGAGAAGGCGCTTGAAAACAACCGTTTCGCCCCTTCGCAGCTGCGACGTCAGCTGGAGGCCGACTACGCGGTAGCGTCTGCTAAAGGGGATATGCGCCGGATCAATATATTTGCTCAGATCGGTTTCACGGGAACAGGATCCGGTATCGGGGGAGCATATTCCCCGCTCCATGACAACAGGGTTGTCGAAGTCGGGTTCGAGATTCCTCTCGTTGACTGGGGAAAGAGGCGGGGGAAGGTGAAAGTCGCCGAAAGCAACCGGAAGTTGGTCGAGAGCCGTCTGAGACAGGAAGCCCAGTCTTTCCGTCAGGATCTGTTCGTGCTCGTCGAGCGTTTCGCCAACCAGCGCGGACAGCTGGAACTGGCGCTCCGCTCCGACGAAATTGCCTCTGCCAGATACCTGGCCAATGTCGAGACTTATATGATCGGGCGCCTTTCGACGCTTGACCTCAACGACTCGCGAACAACCAAAGATGAGGCGCGTCGCCAATATATCAACGAGCTTTATTATTACTGGCTCTATTATTACCAGCTGCGCTCGCTGACGCTTTGGGATTTCGCGACGGACGCCCCTATTTCAACCGATTTTGCGGGTATTATCAAATGATTTAGTTAATTTTGTCCCTATGAATATGATACTGATTGTCGATGACGATCCTTCTGTCCTTTTCTCCCTACGGGCTCTCTTCCAAAGAGAGGGATACGAAGTGGCGGCCGTCCGTAACAGCGAGGAAGCACTCCCTTTCGTGAGGCGTCAGGAACCGGCCCTTATTATGACCGACATGAATTTTTCGCGTCAGACATCCGGCGAGGAGGGGCTTCATTTCCTGAGTCAGATCCGTGTCTTCATGCCTGACGTCCCGGTTATTCTCATGACAGCCTGGGGCTCTATCGACCTTGCAGTCGAAGGGATGCGCCGCGGCGCTTTCGATTTCATCACCAAGCCCTGGGACTCCCGTCTCCTCCTGCAGCGCGTCGCGACTGCCCTTTCCCTCTCCCTGGCGGGAAAAGGTAACGGTGGCAACCGCGCTCTCCCCTTCGACCGCGCCGGAATCATAGGAAAAAATCCGAAAATGAACGCGCTGCTCGAATCTGTCGCGCGCGTCGCTCCTACCGACGCCCCGGTCCTGATTCTGGGAGAGAACGGAACCGGAAAGGAACTGATCGCCGAGGCGCTCCATCGAAATAGTCCCCGCTCTTCGGCTCCGTTCGTTAAAGTCAATCTGGGTGGGATGCCCCCTTCGTTGTTTGAAAGCGAAATGTTCGGTCATGTCAAAGGGGCCTTCACCGGAGCAGTCGCTCCACGCAAAGGGCGCTTCGAAATGGCCGACGGAGGAACAATATTCCTCGACGAGATTGGGGAACTCGACCTCCCGTCGCAGGTCAAGCTGCTGAGGGTCCTGCAGGAACAGACTTTCGAGCCCTTGGGGGATTCGCGCCCGAGAAAGGTGGATGTCAGAGTGGTATGTGCGACAAACGCCGACCTGGAGAAGATGGTCGCCGAAGGCGCCTTCCGCGAAGATCTGTTCTACCGTATAAACCTCATCGAACTTCATATACCCCCTCTGCGCGAAAGACGCGACGACATACCGGCTCTCGTCTCCCATTTCTCTTCCCTCGCTGCCAAAGAAGCCGGAATCGCCCCCAAGGAATTTTCCCCTGAAGCTGTGCGACAGCTGGAAAATCTGCGATTTCCGGGAAATATCCGTCAGCTCGGAAATATAGTGCGCCGCGCAGTTATCCTTTCGGGCGGGGAAAGGGTGGAAATATCCGATCTGGCCCTCACTCCGGCCGATATGCGTATGCAACCCGATGATCAGAAAGATTCGTGGACAACGCGCGAGGAAGTCGCGGCCATGACTCTCGATGATCTCGAACATCGGGCAATATCCGAAGCCCTCGCCCGCCATGACGGCAATCTGTCGCGTGCCGCCGCTTCCCTGGGAATCACACGCCAGTCGCTATACCGCCGTATGCAAAAATTCGGTCTCCAGTCATGAACGCTTCTCTGCTCTCATTCCTTATAGTCATCTGCGTGGCGCTCGCCGTTGCTCCGGCATACACCCTCCTCCCTCTCTGGGTCGCGGGAACCGCCGGAGGCGCAGCTCTCCTCCTCCTCGCCCTCCTCTATCGGCTCGTCATCCTCCCCCAGAGAATTGCCCGCAACGGATTCGACCTGCTCGCCTCCCAGGAAGCCAACAACCGTCTGAGACCGACAGGCTTCAAGGAGCCCGACAGACTCGTTGAGCTTTTCAACTCACTGATGCAGACACTACACCAGGCGACACGCAGTCTGCGCGAGCAGGAGCAGATATTCTCCCAGATTGTCTCGGTCGCTCCTATGGGGATTTTGGTTCTGGACCCGGACATGAAAGTGAGGACTATGAACCCGGCTTTTCGCCAGCTCTGCGCCCTCCCCCAGAAAATCTCATTCGAAGGACGCCCCCTCCATAGTATCAAGTCACCCACCGTTGCAGAGATGGATGCAATGAAACCGGGCGAGACCCGACTGATCCGACCGGATGGACAGACTCTCCTCCGATGCCGGCGCCTATGGTTCCTACAGGCTGGATTCCGCAATCCTTTCTTCATGATTGAGAATCTCAGCGAAGAGGTCGCGCGCGCCGAAAAGGAGGCCTATGGGAAAGTAGTCAGACTGATTTCCCATGAAGTCAACAACAATATGGCCGGAATTATCCCTTTGCTCGAATATCTATCCTCGCTGCATCCGGAAGAAAAGGAGCTTGAGGAATGGATTGAGGCGGTCCGCCAACGATGCGGTAACATGAGCCGATTCATCAACAGCTATGCCGATGTTGTCCGTCTTCCGGAACCCGACCTGGTCCCGACAGACCTATCCGTATTCCTCACTCGCCTACTCCCCTTCCTTGAATCTATAGCCGGACATCCCATCACTCTCGATCTCCCCTCAACCAACAGCGACTCCTCCTACCCCTTACCTGACCCCCAGTCATCGCTCCTTATCGCCGCCGACACCGCTATGCTCGAACAAGCCATCGTCAATATCCTAACTAATGCCAGACAGGCTATTGAACGTTCTCCCCGCTCCTATTATAATAAAGGAGATTATAATAAAGGAGATTATAATAAAGGAGAGGGTGAGAATAGAATTTACAATAACGAGGAAACGCCATCCATAATAATTTCAGCAGCAAAAACCGAATCAGGCGAAATAACGCTGACCATATCCAACAACGGTGAGCCTCTGACAGAAGAACAGACCTCACGCCTCTTCACCCCGTTCTATTCCTCCCGCCCCGACGGCCAGGGAATTGGTCTCACTCTGACAGCCGAAATCCTACGCCGCCATAACTGCCGATTCACCCTCCGCACAGAGCCCGACTCCCGAACCCGCTTCCGCATCCATTTCCCAGTCCTTCCAGAACCAACCCACTCCGAAACTAACCCCTAAGAATAGAAGCACTTCAAACCGAACACCTCGTTCCAACGTTATTAATCCATTCAAACCAAAACTTAAAAACGCAGAATTATGAAAAAACTTCTACTCTCAGGCGCTCTGGCGACCGCAGTCCTCTCAGCATCCGCCATATCCCCTTTCCTCGAATTTCAGCCCCTCCAGGCCGGAGACGACTTCACCGCCTTCAACGTCCAGGGAGGTTTCACCTCCAAAGTCCATCCCAACATCGCCCTCGGACTCGGACTCGGCATAACAGAAAAATGGGACTTCGACAACGGCCCACTCATCCCCATCTTCGGACGCGCCGAATTTTCCGGCCGCTTCCAGAACCTCACCCCCTTCTTCTCCTTCGATGTCGGCTATGAAATCAACACCGAACACACCGACTACGGCGCAGTCCTCGTCAACCCGATGATCGGACTTAAATTCGGCCGCTGGTACGGCGGCATAGGCTATCTCGCCCACTGCTGGACCCCCTCCCACGCCGGAACCACCAGCTGCTTCAACATGAAAATAGGCTATACCTTCTAACCCAGCCGCCCCCAACCCTGCCTTGAACCCCCGCCCCCAAAGCGGGGGTTTTCAACGCCCGCCCACAATCTCTCCCTCGCACCCCCCTCACACCCCCTCGCAGCCCCCCTCCCCCCGAAAAAAAAGCAAAAACCTGCTGTAGAATATACTTTTATTTTTTGCCAATTTTTAGAAACTTGCTATTTTTGCATCACAATTCAAGGCGCAAAGAGAAAGTCCCACTTGACCGATGCGCCGCGACAGAAGCCAGAGGGCCTCTGCAAACCTGAGAAACAACAACATACCCATAAATCTAAAACTGATATCATGAACATTAATGAGATCATGGCCAACCTGGAGGCCAAGCACCCCGGTGAAAAGGAGTATCTCCAGGCTGTTAAAGAAGTGCTCCTCTCTGTAGAGGAAGTTTACAACCAGCACCCCGAGTTCGAAAAGGCACGCCTTATCGAGCGTATGGTTGAGCCGGACCGTATCTTCACTTTCCGCGTAACCTGGGTAGATGACAACGGCGAAGTCCAGAACAACATAGGCTACCGCGTACAGTTCAACAACGCGATTGGCCCCTACAAAGGAGGTATCCGCTTCCACGCTTCCGTCAACCTCTCCATCCTCAAATTCCTCGGCTTCGAGCAGACCTTCAAAAACGCTCTTACCACCCTCCCCATGGGCGGCGGCAAAGGTGGTTCCGACTTCTCCCCCCGCGGCAAGAGCGACGGCGAAATCATGCGTTTCTGCCAGGCCTTCATCCTTGAACTCTGGCGCAACCTCGGCCCGGACCGCGATGTCCCCGCAGGCGACATCGGCGTAGGTGGCCGCGAGGTCGGTTACATGTACGGCATGTACAAGAAACTCGCTCGTGAGAACACAGGAACTTTCACCGGCAAAGGCCTCTCCTTCGGTGGCTCACGCCTCCGTCCCGAGGCTACCGGCTTCGGCGCTATCTACTTCGTCCAGGACGTCCTCAAGAAAAACTGGAACGAAACTATGGAAGGCAAGACCGTCGCTGTCTCCGGCTTCGGTAACGTAGCATGGGGCGCTGCCAAGAAAGCTACCGAGCTCGGCGCTAAGGTCGTCACCATCTCCGGCCCCGACGGATACATCTACGATCCCGCCGGTCTCGACGCTGAAAAGATCGAATACATGCTCGAACTCCGCGCTTCCGGTAACGACGTCGTCGCTCCCTACGCTGAGAAGTTCGCCGGCTCCACTTTCTTCCCCGGCCGCAAGCCCTGGGAGCAGAAAGTCGACATCGCCCTCCCCTGCGCTACCCAGAACGAGCTCGGAGAGGCTGACGCTAAAGCTCTTATCGCTAACGGCGTACAGCTCTGCGCTGAAGTCTCCAACATGGGTTGCACCCCCGAGGCTATCGACGCTTTCATCGCCAACAAGACTATCTACTGCCCCGGTAAGGCTGTCAACGCAGGTGGCGTAGGTGTCTCCGGTCTCGAAATGAGCCAGGACGCTGAGCACCTCCAGTGGAGCGCCGCTGAGGTTGACGCAAAACTTCACGAAATGATGAACTCCATCCACAGCGCTTGTGTCGAATACGGAACACAGCCCGACGGATACATCAACTACATGAAGGGCGCTAACATCGCCGGCTTCCTCAAAGTCGCTGACGCTATGATGGGCCAGGGAATCATCTAATCCCGCAAACATAATTTATACCCAAAACACAAACGGGTCGGATATAATATCCGACCCGTTTTTTATTGCATATAACGCAGGGTTATACATCAAAAAATTTGCATCTTTGAAAATTTATGTTAACTTTGCAAACAAATCCCTCCCCTCCTCGCCCAATGTTCCACCAGCCTCTCCGCGATTTCAACGCAGAAGGCATAAACAAAAATTTCCTATGAAAGCGAAAATGTTACTATTCTCACTCGCGACAGCACTAACCGTGACCTCCTCCGCATCCTGCATCCGCGTCTACTATAACGAAAGCTCCGACGCGCAGCAAGCCTCTAAAACAACAAAACTCTTCACCAAAGGAAACACTACTACCTCCATCTCGAACGTAACCTTCAACCGAAACGCCAAGAAAACTGTCAACAAAGAGGTCTCCATACCCTCCTTCAATAAAATCAGCGTCGCTCAGAACATAGAAGTTATCTGCGACATCACCAACCCCTCCGGAAAAGCAAAAATCTCCACAACCGCTGCCGGAGGCAAATACCTCAAGGTCGAAGTCAAAAACGGAGAGCTGCTTATCCATTATGACTTACCCAACGACTTTTACAAATCAAAAGAAGAGTTAGCAACCACCATCCACATTTCTGCCAACTCACTGCAGGAAATAGAACTCAGCTCCGCCGCATCCCTCACCCTCAACGGAGACCTGAAAGAGAAAGGAGACGTCAGCATTGAACTCAGCTCCGCCGCATCCATAAATGCTGGAAATATCGAATGCGCCAAACTGGAAATCGAAGCCTCCAGCGCAGGCTCCTTCCAGGCCAAGACAATCACGGCAAACCTCGACATCGAGTCCACCAGCGGAGCTCAAATAAAGATCGAGACCATCAAAGGAAACCTCGACATCGAGTCCACCAGCGGAGCTCAAATACAGATCGAGGCCCTCAAGGGAAACCTTGACATAGAGGCTACCAGCGCATCCCAGGTCACAATCGGAAACGTAACCGCCACCGAAACGGAGATCGAGAGCACAAGCGCATCTCAGATCGCCATCTCCAATCTGAACTCCCGGAAACTGAAAATCGAGGCCTCATCCGGCTCCACGGTTCAGGCCAACGGAACCTGGGATAGCATCAGCCAGAGCGCAAGCTCCGAAGCCAAAATACGCCTTAACAGCAAATGACCCTAGGAACCGCACCACCCCTCCCCACTGATTTTCGTACCCACACCCGCTGTAGCTTATTTGCGCAGCAACACCGCCACATCTTTTCGCACCCATTTAGGAAAGAATAATACGACTCACAGTTGCGGAAATCAAAAAAAAATGCTACCTTTGCAGAGCAAACGGAAAAACGCTGTTAATCCGCTAGCGATCCAATCGCCGCAATAGCTCAGTTGGTAGAGCATTTCATTCGTAACGAAAAGGTCGTGGGTTCGAGTCCCACTCGCGGCTCCCAAGCACAAGTAGAAGAGAATCAGGCACTTAGCCCGTCTTTCTCTTCTACTTTCTTTTATTTCCCCCTCCAAATAAAGGGTATTTTTAGTCCAAATTTGGACCAAAACTACCCTTTATCCCGAAATAGGTTCATTTTTGGACCATAGCGCAATACTCTGTATATACGCGTTCGGAGGTCCTTTTCCGCTGGCTCCGGCCTTTTTCATTGCGAAAGCGACTGCACTTATGATTCGCATTATTATTCATTATGGCAAAGCTCTCTTTGACCATCCGGACCTCAATGCCTAACAGTGATGGGTCCTACAACATCAAAGTCGCGGTGGCGGCTTTCAGAAAAACTACTTATATTTCCACTAAGTACAATGTTGATTCAGTCAATCAGTGGAAGAACGGCAAAGTCGTCAAGCGCCCTGATGCTGCTGTTATCAACAGCAAGCTTATGAAGTTGCTTATGGCATACGAGGAGATTCTTGATGAGAATCCTTCCTCAGAGCTATGGGAGGCGAAGGCGGTTCGCGAGTATATTCTTAAGATGTCCCGTAATACAGGGTTCATAAAGGATTTCGCCGAGGAGTATATCAAGAGACTGGAAGAGGATAATAGAAAGTCTTACGCTTCAAATATGCGTTATACTCTCAAGTATCTTATGGAATATCTTGGGGAAAATATGACTTTGCAGGGTTTCACTCTCGCGACTCTGAGACGATGGGAGAATGCGTTGCGTAAACGCGGAGATTCCGTCACTACTATCAATATTCGCATGTCACACCTCAAAGCACTGCTTAATGCGGCGGTCGCCGAAGGTCTTGTGACTTACAAGATTTTCCCTTTTGTCGGTTATAAGGCGCCGGCTAAGGTTATTCGGGACTTATGTCTGAGTCGTGAAGAGTTTGAGAAGCTCCGCACCATGACTTTTGAAAGTCGGAGGATGAGGGTTGCCCGTGATTTGTTTATGCTGTCTTTCTACTGCGGAGGAATGAATCTTACAGATATGGTGGATGCTGACTGGAGTGGGGATGCTGTCTCTTTTGTGCGTAAAAAGACTGCAAGCCGAACATCCGGTGGCGCGAAGGTGGCGCTTACTCTTCAGCCGGAAGCTAAAGAAATCATAGAACACTATGTGACTCCGGAAGGTAAACTTGATCCGGGTTATAATTATACGAATTATGGAGACTTCCGTAGCTACATCTCAAAGCTGCTCAAAACCATCGGAGAGTCTATGAACTTCGAGAAACCACTGATGTTCTATTCGGCGCGGAAGACTTTCTGTCAGTTCGGCTTTGAACTCGGTATTCCGCTCTACATTCTGGAATACGCCATCGGCCACACTATCAAGGATGCGGCCCATCGCCCCATCTTTAATTACATCAAGCTGATGCGACCCCAAGCGGACACAGCGATCCGGATGATTCTCGACACTCTTAAATTTAAGCCGGAGGAGGAAGAGGATAAGCGCAGTGATACCCCGGACATGGATAGAGAAACAGAAATGACTGCTGAGGCTGGATAAAAAACACTGTTTTTCTCGTCCTCATCTTCAAATTTATTTAATTGACAAGTAGCTCTCAGAATTAACGAGTGTATAATCATTATATCGATTAATTCTTAGAGCTACTTATCATATCATATTCATAGTTTTCTTAATTTCAATATTCGCTGCATCGAATACAACATAACTGACTCCTCCATACTCTTCATCATTGGTAACAATAATTGAGTCGTAGCCTTGTTCCTGTAATTCACTTCTCAATTCTTCGCCTGTCTTTTCTTGACTCTCTATCCACAGAGCAAGGGTTTCAATACTATCAACCTCTATAGGATTTTCTATTTCAAGCAAGCATTCCATCTGCTGCTTATTATATGCGATTGATAGGTTACCTCCGACATTGAACCAAAAGCCAAGGTGTGCAGTCTGTGCCCAATAATAATCAGTTGCGTTATCATCTGTGTTCGCACCGAGGAATGAATCGTCAAGCCTCTTGAAGTCGCTATTTGTACTATGATATGCCCTTATTGTAGCCATAATCTTTATTTTTAGTAACACGTTTATGAAATCAGGTCAGAAATGTGTCCGACCTGATTTCATAATTAACTTAAAAAAGGGGACATTAACGGTTTGTTCCCATTGAAATCCATTTGGATAGCAATGCTTTGGTTAGGGGTTTCCCTGTACGGGTGCAATAGACATCCGGCTGAAGGGTGTGTTGAAAATTAAACTCCTCGATAATCTTAGCGCGCGGCATTCCGCTTGCGACTTTGGCCATGACCCACTTGTATGCGGTCGATGTATTCATCCACTCAAGCGTTTCGTCTATGCGTTTCTTTGCAGAAGCTTCATGAGCCGGAGTCATGTCGCATCCTTTTTTCGCCCCCCAATGCGTCTGGATGTTTCCTGATTTGGTTATGCGTGCGCCCTTTGTTTCAATCTCCCGTATTGCCGCTGTTACTCCATTCTTGATACGGTGCCGGATTCGGTTTCGTTCATCCTCATCGATGATTGCCCGCAGGGAAAGAATTATACGGGTCGCCAGGTCGTCATCTCCCAAACTGAGATTCTGATTGCAGGCAAGGATGGTGACACCTCGTTTCTTTGCTTCGCTCATCAGGTCGATCATGTCGAAGAAATTTCTTCCAAGTCGGTCTGTTGATGCGGCGTAGATAATATCCCCTTTCTTACACCGCCGCAACAGTCCCTTGAACTTGCGGTCAGTGTATGATTTGCCTCCGGATTCTTTCTCTTCTACTATTTCGTTGACATCATCGATGTTTATGTTATGTTCGGAGAAATAACGGTTTATATCCTCCATCTGCTGAGCATAGTGCTGCTGCTCGGTCGAGACACGCAGATATATATTGAACGCCATAATATATTAATATTTTTAGTCCCTAAATTCTTCAGGCTCTTTTCTCAGAGGTATGCCAAGTTCTTTGCGAAGCTCGTCATTAATTTTTACCAGTCTCTTTGTCTTCTCGTGATCCAACCGCTCTTTATAGTTGCCATAGCCATAGTAAGCAAGAGCGATTAATATAACAATGATTGCCATTACTCCCCAGACGATAAAAAATCCGCTTCCGGGCATCCCTGTAAAAATATAGAACAGACTTGCTGGAACAGCTGCCAAGATAACACACAAAAATGTGTTGTATATTATAGAAATTTCTGACAGCCGTTCTTCTCTCAGTTCTACCAGTTCTTTCAGTTCTGCAAGCTGGTCGTTTAGTTGTTTTTTTCGCTGTTCCCAAGCGGTTTTCGGTTTGCCACGAGTTCCGTAAACCAACCGCGCGTATTCTCTGTTATGAAACTCGTGTTTAATATAGTCATCAAGCTCCATATATTTTGAAACTACATGATGGGAAGTAGTAGTATCTTTATAGATGAGTTTCATCATGAAATCATCTAATATATCAAATAAATCTGTCATTTCTGAAAATTTTGGATTAATATTTACTTTACATTATCACCAGCTCTGCGTATTCCCATCAACAAAGAGGTCATCCGCTCCTGCTTAAAAGAGAGCATCGGAGGCATTTTCTTTTCAGGATCGGGCAATGTAATTTGCCCTGTGAATTTGTTTCGGATTATCCGAGCGATGCGGTTTAGGTTAATACTTGCGCAAAACTCCGGAAGTTGGTCTTTGCAAGCCTGCAAAGATAATGAAATATTCTCAGATGATTCTATGTGACCCAAAGAGTTTTCCCGATATATCGTCACATTAATCTCTTTGTTTGTAGGACTCGTTGTGAATCTCATATAAGTATTCTTTAGTTCGTCCTTTGGCTTAACGTCAACCGATCTGCCTACAAAATCCTCAAACAGTTCAAGTGATTCAGGAGAAAGACTGACAATCGGCCCTCCGGGTCGGGTTATCCTGTCTATGTCGGGATAACGGTCAACATTCTCGCATATACAGCAAAAGCCGTCGGTCTCACAGAATGTTACTTTAGCATCGTCGCGATTCCATACAGAAATATATACTTGCCGTCCTGCCAGGTGTCGAATAACTTCAGGGCGTATATAACCTTCGAGGTGGTTATAGTTATTTGTAACCCTAAGCGTATATAGACCCGAACATTGTACGCTTATTTCTGTCAGCTCGCGACCGTCCGAAGCAAAGATTAGATTCTTTTCGGGACGTATGCAGATGTATCGCAGGTGTGCTAAATTACACCTATGTACAATTTCTTTCAGTCCTGACGCATAGGACGGAATTTTCACACTGAAACGCGCATCCGGTTCTCCATACTCTCCGATGGTATCTAATTCGGCTTGTGTACAAGCATATTTTAAGACCTTTCTCGGTTTTGGATTGGCTTCTAATTCGCCTTGTGTACAATGGGAATTTTTCGTATCAGATTCAAAGCCGGGTGTAACAAGCTCTGTCACTTCCTGTTTAACCTGGTGTATTATATCAGCCAGGGTGTCGGGAGTCTCGCAGATCGCGACACGGCGCCCGGCTCGGATGAGCTTCGGCAGATAAGTGTCAAGGGCATGATGCGGGAATCGGGCCATCTCCATCGGTTTCGTGTCTCTGTGGTTACGTCGTGTCAACGTGATATTCAGTATCTCGCTACAATCTATTGCATCTTGATAGAATGTCTCGTAGAAGTCCCCGACACGCAAAAGAATAATTGCGTCAGGGTGTTTTTGCTTCATGGCTGCATAATACGCCGGAAGTCTGTTGTAGATTGCTGAAAGGTTCTCTTTTACTGTCTGTATCATTACGGAAGTTTTTAAGCGTTGATAAAGTCAATCTTTATCGGAATGGTTTTTGTTTTAAGTTTGATTCGGTTCTTCGTGGAGGTGTCACGCTCCACGAAGATAAGTTACTGTTTCAAATGATTCCCGAAAGCCATAAATAAAACCCTCGGAATTGTCGTTAAATTCGCTTCTGAACGGCCTCTAATTCGTCTCGTGTACAATGTAATTACCGAAGGCTATGAGCGCTCCTAATTCGCCTCGCGTACAATGTCAAATTTTCGGGATCTGCATTTCAGCGCGTTCAGTCTGTGACGTTGAAATAATATTCGGCGGCTTCTCCGGTGAAATTCTTTTGTGCCCAGTCGTGCAGCTGTTCCCAGGCATGGAAATATAGTTCGCTAAGTCTCTGCAAAGCCGGGTTATTGTCAAACCGTTCGGCGGCTTGCCAATACCACAGCCCCTTGTGATTGAGTACAAGCGAGAGTTCGGCTATATACTTCACATCATGCTTCCAGCCTTTAAACGCACGTTCCAGCGTGTCCGCAATAGCGAGCGGGCCGTAAAGTTCTGCGATTGAAAAATCATCCCAGAAAGACGTCATAGGCGTGTAGCCTATATTTTCGGCCATCGTCCACTTTGGGAGCGCAGGCAGATCTATACACCTGGTTTCCTCGACCGCGTTTCCGCAATCGTCGAAACTAACAAAAATTACTTTGTTCGTCATAGTTTTTATATTTGGGGTTATGTTTCTAATTCGTCTCGTGTACAAGCGTATTTTGACAATACCGGATCCTAATTCGCCCCGTGTACAAGCGTATTTTTCGGAGCCGGTATTATATTATTATTTTATCTGTCTCTCCAGTAAGTCCGGATTGAAACTTTACTAAGTCCGTATCTTTTCAGGTATATTTGCAAGCGCTTCTCCTGAATTTTCAGCGCAAGCGAATAACCGGCGATAAGCCGTTGTTTGTCGTCGTCTGTAAGTTTGCGATAACACCCGCTATTATATAGTTCTCGTTCACGCGGATCTAAGCAATCAACAGCGTTGACAGCATCGGGGCAAATATCAGATCTATCAATTGACCAGCTATTAAGACTTGCGTCTTTGCTCCAGTTGGCAAGCCACGGATAAGAGTTTTCTCGTTCTTTCCTTTCTTCTTTGAGGATTTCCAGCATATAAGTTAATTTGTCAGTATTTTCTTTAATAAAATACTGTTCAGAGTGTGCAGCTTTAATTTCATCGTCATATCCTTCATCAGGGAACCAGAACTCAGTCTCAAGGTCCGGTCTCATTATCGCAACGCAAGCGCCGTCAGACAGGCGGACAACAACCGGATATTCTTTAAAATCCTTCGATATGGATTCTAAATATTTTTTGCGTTCATCGTCGGTTAATATATAATCCGGCGCGGTTTCTCCTCCTGGAGCGGTTCCGGGCGCGTTGTCAGCGCGTTCTAACTCTTCCAGCTTATAAGTTACCGTTTCGATGTCGTAAGACGCCAGCAACGCGCGCAAGGCATCCTCGCTTTTCTTCTTGCTGAATATCCAGCCGGCGCCGAATCCCAGCCGGGAATTAAACCGGCCCCCGATCTGTTTTAATTCTTCCTGGATTATCGTTTCAAAATCCATAGCCACGGCAATAGCTTTTGCCGAATAATCCACGATAACAAGGCGATCTGTTATGTCTGTTACTTTAATCATGATATAATACTTTATAGCTCCCCGGGTCGGTCATCAGCCGGCGCCGCGTACAGCGGGCCCGGGGAAATTGTTGTCATATCGTCGGCGGGGTTTAAATGATGAACATTTTCGCGCGATCCTGATTGTATAAGCCAATATATTCGCCATCGATCCACACAGCGCAACCGCCCCAAGTCGTTTCTTCGTGAACCTGATAGCGGTTTGCGCGCTCCCGGTCTAAAAGCGTTTGTATGCGACGGGCGCGCGCCTGAACGCGGCGCGGGTTTAAGCGTCTCCAGGCGCGCCGATATAGCCAGCCGATAAAGGAGAAATTAACGGGGACGAAAGAAGAAGAGGAAACACGGGTTATTGAAGTTGTCAACATGGTTAAAAAGCTATTTTAAGGGTTATTTAAAAATTTGACAGGAGAGGACGCCCGCTTATCTGCAAATATCTATAATAAGCGGCGTTAATGCAAGAATAGCGATAATTACCGCGATCCAGCCAAAACGGCGGAAGTCGTCGGCGTACAGCCCCCAGGGACGGAGAAAGGAGCGCCGCAGCTCAAAGCGGCAAAAACGATTAAACAAGATGTAGCCACGGAAAGAGAGAAGAAAAAAGCGAAGAAGATTGTTAAAGGTTTTCATATTGATAAGGGTATTATTTAGGCCGTTCGACGCTGTTTAAGCGCTTTTCAGGCGTTGAGTTATTAAGTTATTAAGGGAGGGAGAGAAACGAGGAGAGAGGGAATTTTAACGTATCATTTCGGCAATCTGTTTTTCTGTTTTGTATTGCAGATTGTAGAAAGAAAAACAATTCGGGTTAGTTAATCCCAAAGCGCTTGCGCGTTTCGTCATTTCGGCGATATCTGTAAGACTCCCGCCGTA
Source organism: Bacteroides sp. (assembly GCA_014801785.1). GTDB lineage: Bacteria > Bacteroidota > Bacteroidia > Bacteroidales > Muribaculaceae > Lepagella. The sequence goes on from JAAVDN010000002.1 coordinate 90,062, forward strand.
GTCGCCCCAGTTTTCGCAACTAAGCCCGGAGCGCTCAATAAATGCAAACTTATGGCGCCGGTTAAATGATGGATGGACAACCGGATAACACATGGTAAGGAGATTAAGCGGCTGGCTGGCTGATTTAACCTTTACCAATAGATTCACGTTATCGTTTCCGGAGACCGAAAACGATCCGGCGTAAAGCTCAACCGACACCCCGCCAAGCTCCAGGCCGCGAATAACATTGAATAGTTTTGCGGCGGTGGTCATTATGTCGGAGGCTTCAACACTGCCACCGACCGCGGCGTTATAAACAATCGTTACAACGGGACGACGGGCAGACTGTTTTTTTATTGCTATCATATTACGGGGAGAGCCGGAAAGATAAGCGGGAACGCATGGAACAGCCCCTACATAAGAGAGCGTAAGCCGTTTTACTTCCTGGACGCCGTCAAATCGATCGTTCATGATTTTAGTAACTTCTTCTTTGCCATAGTCCCAGCCGTTAAGCATCATGTTATTAGCCTCTGTATAATCTTTTGTTCCGCTGAACTCTACATAGTCCGGATAAGTAGCTTTAGAGTGTAATAATGATTCATACCAGCCCGGGCCAAGCGGCGCCGTGTCAAGATATTCGGCAAATTCCGCAAGGCTGTTAAATTTTTTATTTACGGGTTTAGCCGCGGTTGTTCTGGAGGTTCTTTTTCTTCTTGCCATGATATTATTTTTAAGGGGGTTATGTTTCGCCGGGGGTATATCTTGACAACCCCCGGCGGGTTGATATTAGGCGGCTAATTCTTCCAGGGCATGGAACCATTTATTAGAGCCGATACAACGGGAAGAGATTTGTCTAATTATTGACTTCTCCAGGCCGGCAAACAAGCAGCACTCCAGGGCTCGCTTGCATCCACGGCGCGCCGCTTTTGCCTGAAGGGGTTTTAACGCCCTGATTGCAAGGTCAATTTCTATTCCGGTTTTTTCGATAGCTTCACGCACAGCGGCGGCAAAGTCGCACAAGTCGCCGTCATCCCCTGTTACTATCATATCCATTTCCCGGCAGTAGTCTATTTTAATTTTAGACAAGAACCGAGTTCCGGCGCTATAATCTTGTTTTTGCGCGGCGCTATATTTGCTATCAGCTCCGAAACCGCAGGTATTACCGGCGGCGATGCAATAAAAATCGGGGTGTTTCTCTACCATTCCCAGCCCTGGAACCTCAAGGCGGCCATTTGCTAAGGCGTCATTTATTGCGGTGCAGGCATCAGCGGCGGAGCGATCCCACTCATCCCACAGCCATACACCGCCATTAATCCAGGCGCGCGTAAAAGCCGTAAACATGTGATTTCCGTTAACATCAGCGGCGCCGGTTAGGTCATATTTCAGATCAGATTTTCCCGATATGTAACATTCAAGCTTTAGAGCTTCCGCAATCTGACGGGCCATAAATGATTTGCCGGTACCGGCGGGGCCGTATAGATATACCGCGCGGAACTCTTTCAGGTCCTCAAGGACTTCAGCAAAGGCAGGATGCACCCGGCCCGTAACCTCAACCGTGGAGCCATCGAACAGCTTGACGATGTTCTTTCCATTAGCCGCGGCGGCCGCTTCTCTCTTTGCCGCTTCTTCAGCGGCCCGGGCTTCGGCCTCCATCCGCGCCCGTTCTTCTTTCCAATCTTCAAAAGCGCGCGTTATTATTGCCCGGTAAGCCTCAACAGCCGGAGAAAGAGCCGGAACCAGTACAGCCGCACCCGAAACCGTTTCAGGCATTCCCGGCTCTTCTCTTTCTTCAACAAGAGCCCCGGCAAACTCTTTGCCGTAACCCTCAAGAGATTCGCGTAACGCCGGCATGATCGCTAGGATGTTTTTTAACGCTGAAACTTCTTCAACGCCGGGAACCTGGAAAGCATCAGAACCGGCAACAGGCGCCGACATGGGAGCAACAGACGCTCCAACAGCAGACGCACCAGCAGAAGAGACAACACCCGCCGCGGATTCTTCACCCGAACCGCCGTTATTACGCCCTCCAGGACGAGAGCCAGTAGCTTTTTCCCGTATTTCGTTGAACTCTTTCGACCCCTCCCACACAATAACAGCCCCGGGGATAAGCTCCAGGATTCCGGCAGCATCCGCCGACGAAAGCCGGACAGATTTCAAGCACCCGTGAAGATTCCCCCCTTTTTCCCGGATCTCCTTTGCGCTCCCATCTTCCGCAACCAGTGACCCCGAATAATAACCCAGGACCGCAACCCCCAGCGTTTCAGATTCCCAAACGGCACACTTGGCGCCGTTAATATAAAGCTGTTTTTCGTTCTCTTTCTTTGCCATGTCAGAAGGATTTAGTAATTTTGGATAGATTTAGTAATTTAGATTTAGGGTTGTGCAGTCCGGGAGGATAGCCAACCCTTTTTTTCTGTTTCGGGAGGAGGTTTTAACCCCTTTGGGGTCTCTCTCTCTTTCGATATACAAAGGTAGTAATTTTGTGAGAATTTACCAAATTTTTTTAGGCTTTTTTTTGCTTAAATTTGAAAATTTTTCTCTGTATATCAATTAGTTACAGCCGTATTACACTAAAAATTCATCATTCACATTTAACAAAACAGTGGTGTTAATCGGCAGTTAGTAAAGCCATTTATTTGTAACTCATTATATTACAGTGATTTACAAAGAGCAATCAAGAAGACAAAGGGGTGCGGGGGGTTAAGGGCTTAGAGCTGAAAAAATTTTATGTGGGACTCAAAAAAATTTTTTTATTATGAAATTAAGGGAGCATAACAGGGTAAAAACACCTCCAAGCATACGTTTGGAGGTGTCAGTCAAGATATGTTACTGCTTATCATTCCAATAGTAACACTCTGATTTTAAGGATAGTTAGATATATTAAGTCTCCAAGTATAAGGTATATTTTTATAAAATATATACATATCAAGATAAATTATCTAAAAATGATAAAAGAGAATGTATATATAAATTATTTATGCAGGTGAATTGATATTTTGATATTAAGCCTGTGATTTTTAAGCAGTTAAACAGACAAGCATAAAAAGACAGAGCAGGTGCAATAGCGACCGATTTAGGATTTCTATGGGTTAATTCAACGCATTTTGGGTCTATTTGAAGCTTGGGGAAATACTTTAATGGCTTAGTATAGTGTGTGGAGTCTATAACTATCAAGTATGAAGGGAGGGAAGGGAGCGAGCGGAATTGGAAAAGCTTGCAAAAGTGCGAAAAAATCATTATCTTTATAAAGAGAAGTTGAACAGGTAATGAAGATGAATAGAGCTCCGGTGCGTTATGGCTTACCCTATCAGGGGAGCAAGAACAAGATAGCAGACTGGCTTATTGGGTGTCTGCCGTCGGCGCGTGTATTTTACGACATATTTGCCGGAGGGTGTTCAGTTTCGCACAAGGCTCTGTTGTCCGGTAAATATGAGAAAATATTTATATCCGACATCAACGACTCAGTAAAATTATTTTCCGCCTGTCTGCGTGGAGAGCTACCGGATGGTTCTGAATGGATAAGCCGGAACAGATTTTATCAGAACAAGGACATAGACCCGTATATTAGACTGATATGGTCATTCGGAAACAATCAGAAGCATTATTTATACTCTCCGGAACTGGAGGGATATAAACATCTTCTCCACCGTATGCTGTTCAGTGAGGATCGAGAAGAGCGTCGGGAGCTTTTCAAGAATATACTTCGGGAGCAGTCTCGGCTTGGCATAGAACGAGGCGGAGATCTTCAGAGTTATGAGCGTCATCTGTCTTTGGAGAAAGTTTCGCAAAGCCTGCGAGGTATCAGTCCCGGCAGCTGGGACGTCAATATCCGGGATTATCGGCAGTTAACCTTTGAGTCTGACGGTATCATCTACTGTGATATACCCTACAAGGGTCGTAGGAAATACATAGACCGTGAGTTTGATTATGACGAGTTCTATGACTGGGCTTGCAGACAGACATTGCCTGTATTTATCTCCGAATACTCCATGCCTGAGAACAGATTTATCTGTATCGGCTCTCAGAGACGTAAAAGTTCCTTCTCGGCGAGTAATAACAGATTACAGGAGACTGAGAAATTATATATACCGCGCGGTCATATCGAGATGGTCCGAGAGCTTGAAATCAGGCAATACGACCGAGTGTTTCTCCAGACAAGATTCTAAAACAACATCATAATGATTAGCCAGCAACTTTACGAGTATATATCCGGCTGGCTTGCGGAGAGTGTTTTGAAGCTGTATGCCAGACAAAATCCGAATACCAACCGCAAGCTGACAGGATGCGGCCGGAGCAAGAAATCTGCCGAATATTATACCGGCATAATATCTCGTCTGTCATGGGAAGCGATGTGTCGCAACTCTGAATCGTGTATACTGACCGACCAGATAAGACTATATGTCTATAACGGCAGGTTCTTCGAGAGCGTAGATAATCCGCGCAGTTTCATCCGGCAGGCCCTTAAAGAGATGTTCCTGCGGCTTGAGATAGGAGAATACGTCCACAGGACCAGCGTGCTTGATAATATCTCTAAAGAGTGCACAGAGACAATCCTCAACTCTTCGAGATACCTGTATATTCCGGATAGAAAATATATAGCCTTTGAGAACCGGATATTCAATCTGGATACAGGACGGGCGCTTGAGTTCAATATCAAGTATAGGCCGTTTATTCATCTCGATATAGAATATCACGAACAGGAAGAATTATATAGACTCTGCGAACAGAAATACGGCTATGCACTCAATCCATGCCGGCTGTGGGACAAGACCATCGGAGCCAAGCCGATTAATGGCGCTGTTCCCGGAATACTGCCTAATGACAATATCCGAGAAGATTTCAGGCAATGGTGCGGGACAATATTGCTTGACCCGGAGAGATTCAAAAGCGAATATGCCTGTTTTCTTTACGGACCCGGCGCCAACGGAAAGAGCGTTCTTGCCAACGTCATCGGAGCCGTTTTCGGCGAGAAATACGTCTCACGTCTTACTATCACACAACTCTTCAAGGAAGCCAACGGTCAAGAAGCGAATCTCGCCTCACTGAAGGGAAAACTTGTCAACCTTGTAGGGGATATGACAGATACCGACCTGTCGTCAAACAGCCTCTTCAAGGAATTTGCCAGCAAAGGCCTGATGGAGGTGCGAGTGCCGTATGCGACCGCCCCCATCAAGGTAGCAGCCACTCCCCTGCTCTGCTGTACAAACAAGATTCCGGAATCAAAAGATGACTCTGAAGGATTTCATCGCAGATTCATGGTTATCGCTACAACTAAATATCAGTACAAGGGAGAAGACCGCGATCCTCAGCTGACAGCCAAGCTGTCTGCACCGGAAGCCCGGATGTATATTTTCCACTGGATATACAAAGGCTATCGAAAGGTAGTACGCAACGGTGGAGATATAGATTTAAGCGATGACACGCGCTATCTGAACGAGGCAATAGCCGATGAGAGCAACTCTGTCAGACGATGGTGGGCCAGACAAGGATATATACCCGTCATGTATCCCGAACCCAAGAACGACCCGCGCTGGCGCTCCGTCATGAGTCTTTACAATGAGTATCGGTCATACGCCGAACAAGAAGGAAACAGGGCTGTAAGGTATCAGGATTTCCTCTCCATGCTCCGCAACCGGGGGTTCAGCCAGGAATCCGGAAACGAGAAAAAGCTCAGAGGAGCCGGCCTGGGAGTCTGCATAGAAAAGCCACAGGAATCTGAACTTGAGAAATAAATAATAACATGGAGAACGAACTTGAGAAAGTGTTGCGATGTGTCAGCCAGGCATACGATATTCCTGTGCGAGTTATCTTGTCACGCAATCAGGGTCGGGTAGCGACCGAAGCGCGCTGCGTGGCCATACATATTGCCTTCATGCGATTTAAGACCAATGTTTCACAACTGGTGTCTTTCTTTCATCGCTGCAAGTCTGCAATCTATTGGGCAATAGATAAATATTCCTGGTTACTCAAACACGATCGCCAGATACGAGAAAACTATCAGTCTGTCATAAGGCTGCTTGAGAAATAAATTTATAGACATGCCAAGGAAATTTTTAGTCAAGAACAAACCTGAGTTCTCATTCAAGTATTCAGGTTTTAAAGTCGAGATTTTCTATCACGAAAAGCGCCGGGAACGTAATTATACGAGCATAACAACTGAGTCTGGAAATTTTTCCATGACCCTTACAGGTTTTACACACGGGTATCTGCTTGCCAGCGCCATACAGGGGAAACATGAGAATATACACGGATTCTGTGTGCTGATCTATACTATCTCTGACAGATTATTTCAAGATTCCGAGTTGGCTGAAAGTATTATGGATGCCGTCAGCCTCAGTATTGACAGCGCACTCTCGGAGGGAGGACGTGAGGCGCTTAAAGTGACAGTCGCGGAAGATGATGCACAGGAGGCGCTCCTCAGAGAAATTATCGCAGGACCCGATGCCGACCTGGATAGAGATGAGGCGACTGACATGATACGAGAGGCTATGAGAAGTTTTACTCACAAAAGCAGAGCCGCAGACACAGATGAAAAAGAATAAGACTCCACAAGGAGGGGTTTTCAACCCTTATGTCGCCCGCTTCTGGGTTAAGCTGTGGATGCGATGTTACCAGGAGGGGATTTATGATGCGTATGACGCACAAGACCCCGGAGAGTGTCACGAATGGCTCGAATATACCTCGCGCCCGGGGTATTACGGCTTCATGAAGAAGCGCAAGTCGGATTATATTGATGACTTATTGCTGTGGCTCTCGGAACTCTCTTATGATATAAACATGAGAAATGTCTTCAAGCGATATGTGCGCGATCTGGGACGCGGAACGAGAATATATTATAATCTGGCTTATCATGTTGCCCAGGAGTTCTACAATAAGGGTCTGAGAGACTTTATCGACGCGCCATGTGTCTGTTCTATGGAAGATTTCAGGCTTATGGTCTCAACAAAAAAAGGAGTGAGGCCCTGGCCGCTATGGACCAGATCGGGAATAAAAATGATAGACCGTGACCAAGTGGTCGATATAGCTCATGACATACTGGGATACATGCAGGATCTTTACACAGAGACAGGCTTCAAACTATCTCCGAGTGCTGCTTCGTTCAAGATTTTCAGACGTTGTATCAATCAGGCCCGAGTGGGTTATGTAGATTATTCATGATATGCCGAAAAGAGGTCTGAGTATAAATATTCCGGTCGGATATTTTTCAGGAGCGCTTGATAATAATCTTATATTACTTCCATTGGGGTTATACTATAATCAAGAGCTGTCACGAGCCCGACTTGGCTCGCGTGTCGGTCTGACTCATGGCTGGCGTAAGGCCACCAGGTATATTATCCGGCGTTGCAAAGTATCGGCCACAACAGCCGTTTTCGGATTTATGCTGACCCATCTCTACGGTTCCGATATGACCCGAGAGAGATTTTATGAGATATGGCTCTCAGACGCTGTACGCGAAGGATATGGCAGAAACGATATGTCTACAGATGAGTATCTTTTGCTTGAGCTTAAAGATATTGATAAAACATGAGCGAGATAAAAATACCATTAAGGCCGAAGGATGATTCACGGTTCAGCGCAATAAAGAAAATCGAGAAAGACTGCCTTGTGCATAATGTTCTTTATGGATGTCGTAACGAGGAGTCGTTTATCAGGTATTTTCCCGAATACGCCGGAGTAGACGGCAAATCAACTCCAAACTCGAAGAAAGCCGCCAAGCAGTTTTTTTCATACGCCCGTCACAAAGAGTTTCAGGACTCTTACCGGATTACGCTTCACGAGTTTTTAAACTCTCGCGTCAGAAATGAAAACAATCTTAGTCCGACAGACAGTGGCGGTGATGAAGCTATAGAACCTCGCCTCACCTCTGATTCCACTGACAAGCGTAAGGATCAGGCTTTGCGTTCACTCCTGGATCAGGCGATGAGTCTTGTGGAACACAATTCAGCGCTGGATCCGGATTCCCTTAAAGTAGTGACGGATATTTTCAATAAGCTTGGCTTCTTGAAAACCGAAGAAAGTAAAATTGAAGCTCCGAGGCGTTATCTGCCTGTGCGTTGCATTAGCGAATGTCAGTATAGATTATTCGTCGAGAGTCATATCGAGTCCGGGGAAATCGAAAACGAGTGTCTGAGATGCAAGGCGCTTGCGTTCGCGCGCGAGAAAGGGTTCATCTACGACCCCACCAGAAATCTCCTTCCCAAACCTCCGGAGGAACAACTACCGTTAATAAAAGTTAATAATATTGCTAAATAGCGGTAAATCTACAATCTGAGGGGAGGGGTACTTGTTTAAATCATAGGAACATGCTACCTTTGTTGCAACCTGAGAGAAACCAAAAGACACACTTCGATGAGACTCACTATATTAAATATTCTCAACAATAATTTTTTGATTGGTATACTCAGTATTATCTGCCCTTCAGTGATTCAGACTAAGCCAATCGACTACAGTCCCATGACTGATGCCGAGGCTCTGGCTTCGGACTGGGCGGCTGTGGGATCTTATATTCAGAACGCCTATGAAACCCTCAGCGGAACAACCGGAAGAAAATAACACGTTATCCACCTCTTCCAATAACGTAAGCGTATCCGATATATCCTACAGCCCTCCAAGCGAAGACGGGGCAATACTGACAAGGATTCAGAGAACAGAAATAATATCGGGTCCCCTCCCCCATCCTGACCTTTTACGGGAGTATGACAAGATTATTGAAAATGCACCCGAGCGCATCATGGTTATGGCAGAAAAACAACAAGACAGTCGGATAGAGGGAGAAAAAGAAGACAGGAAGGCAGTAACAAGGGGGCAATGGATGGGTCTTACAGTAATCATCCTTATCCTCGGACTCGTAACCTTGTTCGTATTCACAGGCCATGAAACCGCAGCGTATATTCTACTCGGTATCGGAGTGGCTACTATCGTAACGGCATTTCTCAAAACAAATACAAGCAAGAAGTCGGACAAGAGTTAACGACCCTCTACACACAAAACGCCCCGTTCAGATTAATCTCAACGGGGCGTTTTGTGTGTAGAGGGTCGGAATCAGGCGTTCTCTTCGGGAGGTCCTTCGGATTTTTCGGAGTTGTCGGAATCGGGAGCGGGCTGTTCGCTCTCCTGCTTGGTGCCGATATGAGGGACACGCAGGTTAAGTTCAAGACCGGAGGCTTCGAGGCCACGTTCGAGAACCATCTCAATATCGGTAGGCTGTGCAAGTACCGATACATGGCGCGAGCCGTCCGGAAAACGCTCATCGGGAATATCTACGGCGAAGTCCATAAACAGATCTCCGATGGGGAACTCGTGGCGGTCAACAACCACATGGATCTTGCCGTTATCGTTAAGACAGTTGTTTTTTTCCCCATAGGCATAGCTGGCCTTGTAAGCGAAGTTCTTGGAGGTCGTGTAAAGGGTCAGTTCCCAGTTGGCCTCGATCCAACCGACAGGATTGTTGTCGGCATCGAGCAGATTTAGAATGAAGTCGAAATCACTCGAACTGTTGAGTTTTCTTTTCATCATGTTATTTTTGTAATTATTACTGTGTCACTTTCGTGACGGTTATTTATTTGGAGCTCTGTTGTCAACACCGGGTTTGACAGGATTCTCATCTTTGGGTTCAGAAATATCTATCACCTCGCTTGCCGTCTGGTCAAGTCCGAAGTCTTTACGGGCCTGAGCCTGCGCCTTGAACTTGATATATGTCTCCCGATATATCTTCTCCTCCTGTTCCCGCTGGATTTGTATCTCGTCATTGGGGTATTGCAGGTTGAGTTCACTTCGGGAACTTTTGCCGGATATTATAGAAGCATAATATAGCTTTGATACCCGGTCTGCGGCGGCATCTTCATCCTGAGGGAGCCACGGTGTATTCCAGACAGATAGTCTTTGCTGTGAAAATCTACCGGCTCCTTTTTCTATGCAATCCACATGAGCCTGTATGATCTTGACTACTCTGCGAGCAGGACGGGATAACTTAGGCCACGTTACATGACACCACTGAATTTCACGTCTGAGCAGAAGCTTGAGAGTCTGAGAGCTGTCAGCTCCGGATTTAAGTATCTCAGGCTGAAGGTCTATACTCATTGTAGACTGCATGATGGCATCAAATATATTGCCGATATTAAAGGTCGCTATGTCTGACAGATTTGGAGGTGTGACATAATGCGCGTCCGAAGCCTTGAGCTGATCCGCATCCCCTTCCATGCCGATAACTTCCTCTCCGGATGAGAGCGGAGGAAGATTTGCTATCTTGAAAGCTTTAATAAGAAATTTGCCGTATGCTGTGGAACGCATTTTATCGCTTGTGTAGGACAAGGCCCGGTCAAGCGCGTTTATATTATCCATTGCGTGTCCGATGAATGAATCATCAAAGCGCAAATAGACAAATTGGGGCGTTTCTTCGTCAAGCTGGGATTCCGTCTCATTGATACAAATCCATCCATCTTTACTCTCCCGCATCGGAGGGTTAGGAAACCATCCGGATAGCTTTATCAGCCAGTCAAGAAACTCCTCTCCTGCGGATGTTGCGAGGTTAGATGAACCTTTGACCCATGTTGACTTTTCTTTGGTAGTTATTATATCAACCGCTTCTCGTCCATGCAGATGATAAAGTCTTACAAGCATATCGCGTCCTTTATCGTCCTTATGCGGGAAAAGCATACTCCCATCGAGATAAGAGAAAACACTGTATTCGATTTCCTCTCCGGTCCGGTAGATATAGATAGCCGAATCTCCGACTTTCCCGGCAGCATATATGGCCTCCATCCAACCGTTGTCGATACCTGAAGAATCTTTATATGACCTGATGATTGAATAGGCTTCGTTGTCATTACCGCTTTCATCTGCGATTTCGATTCCGTTCTTGCCTATGTGTGACGCTTTTTGCGTCAGAATCATCTCAGGAAGGCCGGAACGGACAGTCTCTACCGGATCATAGCCCACCGTCACCTCTTCTTGAATTGTCTTCTTGACAACCACCCCGTCTTCAAGCACTTCTATCTCGCGTTCCACGATTTCATTTATGGGACGCGTAGAGTATGTGTTAGAATTAATTATATGGGCGCCTTCGCAGGATTCATTATATAATTCAGCATTGCCGAGATATTTATATGTCAGTCCTCCGAATGTTTTTGAAGGAATATTATAATAATCACGGTCTGCAATATTTGACGCTACATAGAGAGCATCGGGGTTTACCAGACGTCTCCAAGGGTCTTTTTTTAGAAAAACCGATATGTATGTAATCTTCATCGTTCTATCCGTATCTTAAGATTTTTCTCCCGCTGTTATGTCGCTTGTAGAGAGCCTTGTAAACTCCGGGAGGGGTCTGCGGCTTGGGTTCTTTTCTCTTTCTTGAATCCAACTCAAATATAGCTCGGAGTGCTATGGCTGTCATCAGATCAGGTGAATATCTGAATCTTGCCTTGAATTCGTCTGTTGATCGGTAATATATCTTTCTGTTCCGCTGAAGGCGTGAGAATAGCGCTATCTCGTCGTAGAGTATATCTATGAGACGACGCGTTTCATTCTTGCGCCCATAGGGAATAAGTGTATCCTGACTCATCACACATGATATTGCGCCGGATTTTATCAGCACCTCGGTCTTACCCAGTAACTGAGATCGAAGATTGAAGTATTCATCGACAATCACTGGATTGCCATTGATATCGTATTCCTGCATCGTGCGTCGATTCCATGTGACAGGCATTCCGGAAGTGAACGCTTGAACCCAATAGCCATGTCCCGTGGCGTCGTAAGCAAAATTACTGACCGGGATATTATAGAAATCAAGTTTTCTCTGAATCCAAGCGGCTAGCTCGGAGGGTTCCCCCTGAAACTGCTCTATGGCGATTATTCTGAGTCCTTGCCATATTACCATCGGACATCTGTCATTTCCGGACTTGCCCGAAGAAATGTCCATAGTAGCATATCGGTTTTCATTGTCATCTTCCGGATTCTGCCATAACATACGGATCATCTCCTTGCTGACGGAGAAGGTTTCTTTCTCTATAGGCCCGAAATAAGCTTCTCCGACAATAGCGCGCTGGGTCGCGCCTACTGCATGGAGGTTGGCCACAGACTGCCCTTGGGTGGCGTTGACAAGTTCACGGTTATCGGCAGCCGTGCCGGTGAAGACAGTGAACGATTTCACCATATCGAGTTCTGTCAGACCGGCGTCACGGTCTTCCTGCGATATTTTCGGCTTGGCGCGGTCTACGACTTCTTGACGGGTGTCTCCCCATATTATCTCTTCAGGAGTGTCTCCTTTTACATAGAAATATCTTATTTTGCCAATCATATCTTTACGCAGATACCAGTTCTCATCGAGATATCCTGCGTATAGCAACATCTTGGTGGTCCAATGTTCATGAAGAGGATTAAACGAGAGTATCATCTGAGGTATCATTCCCGAATCGTCACGGTTTCGCATAAACCAGAATGAAAACATTCCGAAATGATTCATCTCTGTCGCCTCGTCAATCATGATGAGGGATGCCTGGTTTTTCTTGGCGTAGTCCTCGAAAAGCTTTTTCTCGTCCGGATTGGCATAATTGAAATTAGAATGTATCAGCTGAAGGTTGCTGTTCCAATACGACCAGACAAAGGAGGGTATATCCGAAGAGCTTGCCTCGCAATCAGCATATCCTCCGCAGACTTTCAGTCCGTCTGTAAACATAGAAGAGCCTTTCTTGGAATCCAGTGCGCGGACTGAAATCAGACGCGCCTTGAAATCACGACGGTCTATTCCTGACAAAGCCTTGAGGTACATGGTGAACGTCTTACCCGATGTGCCCTGGCCACACATGAATACAAGATTGGCCTCACAAGCGCACACATCCTCCTGCATTCCTGTCTGAGGAATGTAATCTATCTTATGTCTGAGTGTAAAATCGCCGACCTTCGTTTTGCTCTTTGTCTTTACAGTCGCAAGAATCCGATCCGCCTTGGGATACAAGGCGGGAAACTCATGAATACTATGCGTGAATCGAAAGCCCATATTTTATTTACCCACAAAGATAATTATGTGGCACTGTTGGTTTATATACGGCAAATTGCTTAGTTTTGGAATTTTGAACGACATACCAAATTAGTATTTATAATTCCAAAAGTTTGATGTTTTTTATATTGCAAGCGTTTGAAGGGATGTATATTTTTGCAGACATGAAAGGTGATATTTTATGTCCTCACTGCATCGATTGCGGACGTAAATCTCCGTTACTCGGAAAATATGAGGATATTCGTGGTACCGGGGAACTGTTTCTCTGGTGTAAGAAATGTAAGCGTGAGGTTCGGATTAATCTTGATTCTCTTAGCGTAGATAAGTAAAATATTGAATAATAACACCACAGAGCCAAGAGCCGGTGATTGAGTTAATCTCGATTGCCGGCTCCTGTTGTTTTTGATTACAATTGTATGAAAAAGAAAATTTTTGATGCCCTTAAATCGGTTTACGGCCAAGGAAGTACGCTGGACCTGCCGGATGATATTATCTCACGGGTAGTCTCACTCGGAAGCCTGACTATAACAAGCGAGGACCAGATAGCAGGGTTTGTCTCAGCTTCCGAACCGCTATTCAAGACCGAACGGAACATGTTGGATTATACAGCCAAAATACAAAATCTTGAAGCTGATAATGCCTCGCTCAAATCACTGGTAGAAGAAGCTGGCAAAGAAGCCAAAAAAGAAACCGACCCGCATGAGACTCCGGATATGACCGCAATCATGGCTCAGTTTCAGTCTATTGTCGATAAGGCTATTTCTCCATTACAGACTCAACTTGACAAATATGCCGAGCAGGATAAGATTTCACGCGTGGTTAGTTCTGCTGAAAAAATTTTCCGCAACAATGACTACGTCAGGAAATACTCAAAGGAAGCCGAGAATGCGTGGGAACGTGCCTCGGAGATGTTTGAGGCAACTGGGCGCAAATGGGGCGAAAAAGAGCTTCAGGAGAACGCGATGAAGTATTTCACAAAATATGTAAAAGACAAGGGTATCGATACCTCCAAGCCATTAGAAAGCAGCCATGATACTGACCCGCGTAAGGGGTTCGGAAGTTTTGATCGCGCCGCCGCCAAGCTCGGATGGGAAATCAAGAATAAATAATCCATAAATATATCTTCACAATGGAAAACTACGGAGGAACTTTCAATTCTTCGGAAACCGGCCCGCTGAATCTCGGTTTCGTAAAACTATGGCATGATGTGGAGGAGATTCTTCCCGGGGGAGCCCGCATGTTGCCATCTGATGACTTTCCTGTCGGCAAGATTGTTCCGGGAGGCATACCTGTTTCTGTAGACAAGCCGGGTGGTACACCGACTCTCAACAGCGCCACTCCGGACGGTCTGAACAAAGATGACCGCATGATGGGTAAGGACGGATGCTCTCTGACAATTGTCACACGCGGAAGCATCTACGCCCTTAGGACAGAAGCAACCATCACCGAGCCACAAAAGAAGCATCTCGCGGGACGCATACTTTTTATCAATGCTTAATAGCCGCACTATAAGATATGAACAGAGAAATAACAAACTTCATGGACATCATGTCCGCCCTCGGCATCAAGACTCAGGAGAGTTTTGAGGCTTGGTATGAGTCTTATCTCCAAGGACGAGAGCAGATTTTATTCGATATCGATGGATTCGAGTGGGATGAGGCGCAGATAGGTTTTCAGTACTCTATGGGTGAGGTTACGGATACAGTTACCGCTATGGCGACTATTCTGGATCTCTACTCCCCTGCCGTTGCTCACGGACGAGAAGTGCCCATCAAGAAGATCGAGGGCTACATTCCGCGTCAGAAGCGTTACGAAACGCTTGACGAGAATGACTACCGCACGATGATGCAACAGGTAGCGGATATTTCATCCGCCGCCACTTTGCGCGGTGAGTCACCTTATGATAATATTCTGGACTTCCTGAGTAAGAACCTGCTTGAGTTCGGTGGTGACTTCCCGCTTAGCCACGCGCAATCAGTGACGTATCAGGTTGGGCAGATGAAGTCTAATTTCGGCCTCTCTCTTACTGATGTCAATAACCCGAACGGTCTTGTAGACATTACGTTCTCGGCTAAAGTCAGTGCAAGTAATACGCTTGCAGGAAAATATTACACCGTCAAAGCCAACGGAACCGTAACCTATGACGCCAATACACACCCGATTCAAGATATCAATACCCTTCTCAATAAAATCACTTGGGGAAACAAATATGGAGAGGTCGAGGCTGAAATAGATGACCAGACTCTTCTGTGGCTGATGGGGCATCCTGATTTTGTCCGCGCTATAGGCTACATGACTGTCGAGAATCTTATCACGTCATCCGCCAGCAAAGCGGATGCAGATGCCCGTGCACTTGAAATAGGCGCACACCGTCTGTTAATCGATGGCTCCAATACAGAGATTATGTCTGCTCTCTTCAAGAGACTTTTCCCAAAGGTCTCGATCCTGAAGCTTCATGACAATTTTGTAGCGGTAGCCAAGCTGAACAAGGAAACAAAGAAAATCGAGAAACCTCTGCTGAAAGTCTTCAACGAGCATGTCTTGCTTTTCCGCCCTGCCGGTCTAATCGGAGTCATCAAGAATGTCGTTCCTGTCCGTCCGGATTCAAGTCATCTGCATTCTTATATGTTCGACAAGCGTGGGGTTATCGACTACTGGTATGATCCCAATACCCAGACCCAACACTGGCGATCCGAACTTACTGCACTTGCAACTCCGAACCGACCCTCCAAGATGTATAGAATACTGCTTGGAGAAACCGATTCTACGTCCATAGACACAGAGATCACCACCTGAGCGCCGATCGGCGGAAGCGCCGGGATGGAATTAACGAAATCCGCTTAAGGATTGACGGACGAAAATTTCCAAACAAGCAATTTTCTGAATCTCCGAACCGGAAATAAACCGAAAATAAACCATGACAGTAGAAGAGTATCTCCGCGCTCCATTCAACGAGCTGAGTATCCATCCGAACACGGTGAAGGCCGCGGCCTTGTCTCCGGCCAGGCTACGCAATCCAAGTTTTCGTGCAGTCAGGCTGGAGGAATGCTATGAGGATTTGTTTGATGACCCCGTCTCGATGAACAGCGTGGAGTATGCTCTCTCTACTCTCTATTATTCTATGTCTTCTACCGTTACGGGTGGCAGTAAATCTGAAAAACGCGGCAACCGACAAATTTCTGTCGGAGGCTACGCTCTGACGACAAGAGACAGGGAGGCTTTCAGAGCTGAAGCTGATGCTATCCGCGAGCGTCTCGGACTTGAACCTATGAAACCCGTCGTTAATACCGCACGGGCGTTTGACGCCTCGCGGCTCAGAAATGGTCTTAATTTACACAAGTTAAAGTTATGACAATGCTTGATTATCCGGACAGATGTGTAGTGACACGGGACGGGAACGAAACAGACCGTTTCGAGCGTCGGGTTAAAAGTGAAGTCTATAACGGCCCATGCGATTTTCAGCCCGGAGGACAGACAAGTCTTTCGGTGGTGACCAGTAATGATGTGGTATATCTTCCGGGTTATATACCTGTCGCGATCAATGACGAGGTAGAGGTGACAACTGAACTGGGAGAAACCCGACGGAGTGTTGTCTGTGTAGCCAACAAACTTAAGTTGTCTATAAATGCCAGTATCGTGACCGAATTGGAGCTTAAGCAATCCCGCATTATTACCCAATGAGTAGGTTATAGAATCAAATAAATAATGCGCAAAGATTACTCGGTTCATAATTATACGGTTCTCAAAACAGGTTATACCCGTGCTAAAGAACAGATTCTGCGTCCTCGTTTCATAAAGATGCTTTGTGATATTGCTCGGTCGGTTGTGGAAGCGGTCGATTCAGCATTCTCCCCTCTTCCACCCTACGAGTCGCGCGATGCCGGCAATAATAATTTCCCCGTCTGGCGTGGCCACCTTCATGACGCTACCGGAGTAGCTGTCTATGATGATGGAAAACTTATAAAGTATCTTCCGACCAAGAAAGCTATCAAGAAACAGAAGGAGGGCTCGATAAAGAAAATTATCGGCTCAGAATGGCTTAGAAACGCTATGGAGGCCGGAGTCGCTCAATTTGGCGAAGGTCTGTGGATTGTACTGTTCTGCGCTGTGCCGTATGCAGAAAGGGTCAACTATATCGGTTCTCCCTGGGGACGCGGAGAAGGTTTCTTTGATAAGTTTGCCGAAGAGATGCTCCAGAGTATTCTGTTCGGAGTCAGTCATAAAGTGTATTAATTCTTGTTGCGTATGATAAAAGATATTCTTCCTCCGGACGAAGCGTTGGCTCAGGTGATTGACAATAGAGTTAAGCTTGAGACTGCCGAGAATTTTTTCAAGCCGGTTAGATGCTACTCGGATGGACGTCGTCCCAATACGGGTCTTGACGATGAGTTTATCGAAGTGCTCGAAAATGGAGGTGTTAGGGCCCGATTGTCAAATCTCGGCGCTATGAAAGGCTCTCTTTTACTTGTCGTAACATGCAAATCACACCCCGATGGTACAGTCAAGAAGAATCTTATCAAACAGATGATACGTCAGTGTATTAATATCTCTTCAAGACGTGTCCACAGCGGATATATTTTCCGGGTAAAACCCGATTCAGTTGTCATGCCTACGACAACAAACCCTGATACAGGCTATTCGACAAAAGCTGTGAATGTCGAATGGAGACAGTTGTAAAACTCAAATAATTCTCAAAACTTTATATTATGTCCAAGACTATCGAGACTATTGATGTTGCATCCCGACTGAGTGACGGTGTGGGACGCATCGTTATCATTCCGGGTGTAGACCCGACACGTTTCTCTCAGAAAACTCAACTCAAGGATATCTTCGTGTCAATCCTCAAGGATATGGGCGCCATTGTCGAGGGTTCTTTCAACTGGGACGGCGACGAAGGCGAAATCGAAGTACTCAAATCAACCGAGGGAGGAGTTATCCGCTCGAAAGTTACCGATGGCACCTTTGCTTATAGTTGCCGTATTCCGCATTCTGTCCAGACCGCCAAGCTGGCCGGAGCGAAGGTGCATACGGTAACTGACCTGGGAGGAAATCTTGCCCTTGCAGACGAAGAGGAAGTTCTCGGTCTCAACCCGCGCTCCATGAAGTTGCGCTGCCCGGTTGTCAAGTTTGACCTTACCCATAAAGAGCTTCAGCTTTTTCCGAAAGCCACTGTCATCTTCTCACCGACTTCCGACGATGATGATCTCTCTGAATACAATGTCAAGGTTCAGGCGGAATCCATCGAGACTAAACATCTATCGACGATGATGTTCATTCCTCTCGACTCTGACCCGTTTGAAGATACTGACGACGATGAAGAGGAAGATAATGAACCGTAATCCAGCTGTGCTCCGGATCTGACCTTATGTTATCTTAAGCTTTTCGGAGAGATCGCCTTCAGGACGCGGTCTCTCCGATTTCTTTAATTTCAATCATGAGACATTCTAAAATATGAGCGAGACCACTCAGAATATGGCTCCGGCCGAAATGTCGGAGGAAGACCTTAAGCGCTTCCTTAACGCATCACGCGAAATCAACAATCGTTTTCCGAAGACAATCTCTGTCGGAGAAAAGAAGTACAAGGTCCTTCAGATTTCCAAAGCCATACGTTCGAGAATCAATAACCTCGAACTTGAGGCTTATATGCTTTCGGGTCATCAGAAAGAGGCCACCAATCTCCGACAGGCACGAAAAATTCAAAGAAAACTTGACCGTCTCCATGCAAAGACCGCAGCTTATTATCTTCTCGGCAACAAGGCGGTATTCATACCGGGTCTTTTCAGATTCACATGGAAGAAGTTAATGAGGCGCCCCGAAGAACATATCGCCCGGATAAATGACGCCGCTATAAACAATGAAGAATTAAATTTTTCTTCCGCCAACTGGGATATTACAAGTCTTCGACTCGCGCTTTCTATGAAGCCGGTTGGCGACAGCGTCAGAGAAACGCTCAAAAGATGGAAAGCAGCCGAACAGCAGGTAAACGAGGACGCTACGAAAAAGAAGGAGGATGCGAAGTCGGAAGCATCTTCAAAGAAAACCAGGACAACGAGAAAATAAAGGCGCTCTTCGGTAATTACGGGTTCTGGGCATGGGTTCAATATTGGTGGTTGAAATCCGAGAATCAGATAGCATTTGAAATTGCGGACAAAGGTTATTATGATTACGATTTCACCCGCATTACGGAGAATAAAATATCCACCGGCCCAAAAGACACTACGATATGGAGCCATGAGAAACTGGCCTCAATCTTCTCGAAAATCAAAGATCCTAAAACCGGCGCCCTGATATTCGATAAAGATAATGACACCTCTTCCGAATTGACCCGTGCTGAAAGGATTCAGAGAGAAATAAGACGGGATAAGGGACTTGAATAACAACATAACACTCAACAATAAACGATATGGCAGATTCCGGCAAGCTGATATTTCCGGTTAAGTTTGATCTTGACAGAGCAGTTACAGAAGCGATGGGTGATTCTGACAGAATCCTCCAACGTCTACAAACGGCTGTAAACAATAAACCAATTGTTCTCAGTTTTGATTCTTCCCGTATATACGACATCAGACAGAGTCCCGCTATAAAACAGCTCCAACAGAACGGTATTGAAGTCACTGTTCATGAGAAGGGAAGCCTGTCGGCTATGCGCGTCGAAATGACAAATCTTGCATCAGCATGGAGCGAACTTTCCGAAAAACAGAGAATTTTCGATCAAGAGAGTGGAAAATACACCCAGAAGGCTTTAGAAATTCTTAATAGATACTCGGAACTTACAGCCGCTACTGAATCTTACGCGAAGAGTCTCTCAGCTATTGTCCGCGAGAGCAGACAGCTTGAGAAAGCAGAGCAGAAACGGGCTGAGAAAGAGGCGGCCCATCGTGCTGCCATGAGCAATTCCCAGAACTCCATCAAAGATGCTACATACGCTCTCAGGTATTATAAAAAGATGCTTGAGGAGACAAATATGTATAATCCGGATGGTTCAATCGCAAAAAAATGGAACAATATTGCCAATATTATTCAGCATCTGACGACCCGACTGGAGGATATGAAGGCAAAAGTCGCCGAGTCTACGGTATCTCTTAATAAACTGCGCGAAGAAGAGGAGAAAGCCAATGCCAAATTGCGGTCCGATGAGCTTAAATCCCGTCAACAAAGACAGACGGAAGCCTTGCGTCCTATAGAACAGGAACGCGCCGCCCGTCAGAAGCTCATAGAACAGAAAAAGCAGGAGATGGGGATTCTCGCCGGCGAAGAGAAAACTATCGAGCAGGTAAACAGAAAACTACAGCTCCGTCAGAGAATGCTTGAACGGGCTGACCCGAACAGTTCGATATTCAAGCGTAACGCCGATGAGATTATACGCCTCAACGCTATTCTCGACAAGTATAAAGAAAAAATACAGGCGGCTCTAAGCGCCAAGACTGGTATAGCTTCAATGCCCGAGAGGTCTATCACTCAGGTTATGGCCAAGATCGAGGCATACAGAAACGTTATGCAAAATGCCGACTTCGGCTCGAAAGCATTCACAATCGCTATGACTAACGCTGGGATGCTTACAACCAAGTTGGAGCGAATGAACAAAGAGGTTGCCCGCCATGAGACCTGGAGAGTTTTCAAAGAGGCTATGAATAGCGCAGCCAATACGCTTGAGAGTCTGAATGCTCGACTAAGCGCCTGGCAGAACAGAATGCAGTCTCAGGAAATAGGCTCCCGGGGCTGGCAATATTCAGCTCTCCAGATTTCTCGGCTAAGTCAGGAATTACAGCGGGCTACACAATACGCACAGGATTTTCAACAGAAAGCTTTTCAGGGTCTGCGTGCCACAAATACCAATCTTCAAGTTTCCGAACTCCAGAAGCAACGCGCCGAGCTGGAGCGGCTCAACATAGCCTATAATGAACTGAATACAAATAAAAAGGCGTTTGATGCAAATGGCAACCTAACTTCTGACGCTGTCAGGATTCTTCAGCAACGTGCGGCTATTCTGACTCAGATTACAGGAATCACTCGCGATGCGGATTCTGCACAGGAGGCTTACAACAAGAAACTGGCTGACGAGGAGGCAAAACTTAACAGATTAATTGAATCTGAGGCTAAACGCAGGAAGCATCTCCAGGAGTCACTGAGAATCATGCAGGCCAACGAACGCAGAATTGAGGGTATTAATCAGAAACTCCAGCGCTACCAGCAGTTGATTGCTAAACAGCTCGTCGGGTCTGCGGGGTGGAATGAATCCGCACTCGCCATCAGACGTCTGTCAGAAGAACTAACACGCGCCAATCAGCACATGGCGGATTTCCAGCAGAAAGCCTTCAAGGGACTTTCATCAGGTTTCACCGCCAATAAAGTCGAAGAGCTTCAGAGACTGCGAGTAGAGCTCGAAGGGATCGACATGCAATTCAACAGTCTTTATCAGAACGGCCGAGCTACTAATCCGGACGGCTCTTGGAATGACCGCACCCGGGCTCTTCTTAACGACCGCCTCAAAAAAGAGCAGGAGATTGCAAAAATTCTTACCACCGCATCTGAGGAAGCTCTTAAACTGTCGCAAAAATCTACCGAAGAGGCTGAGAAAAGGCGTAAAATCATCCAAGAGACGCAACGCAAGCAAAAAGAACATGACGCGGCAAAAGGGGAACGTCGCGCGCTTGCGATTGCAGAACAGAGGCGTAAGGCCGCCGGACAACTGACCAAAGAGCAGGAAAAGCGTCAGAGAATGCTGAATGCTGAGAACAATACGATAACTAATATTCAACAGAAGCTATCCTACCTCAATCAGAAATTACAGGGTCAGCAGATCGGTTCCAATGGGTTTCTTAAGACTGCCGAACAGATTCGCGAACTAAATAAATTGCTTGAGGAAGCTCAGAAAAAAATCAATCTCATAACCTCAGGCAAGACTTCATCAGCCATCGGCAACAAAGAGATTGCATTCAACAAGGTCTCCACTGCCGTCCGCACTCAGACAACCTATGTCGAACGTTTGATAAAACGTCTGGCGCTTTATGCCTCTATCGGAGCTTTGGGTAGCATGGCGCAGAAAATTAGAGAGACTACAGCACAATTCGAGCTTCAGCGAATCTCCCTGGGGGCGATCATACAGGACCAGAACCGTGCCAATATGCTATTCTCTGAAATTAAGCAGTTCGCACTCCAGTCTCCTGTCAGCGTATTGGATCTTACCAAATACACAAAACAGGTAGCGGCTTACAGAATCGAAACTGAGAAGCTTTTCGACACGACAAAGCGCCTCGCCGACGTAGCTGTGGGTCTCGGGGTAGACATGGGAAGAATCGTCTTGGCCTATGGCCAGGTCCGCGCAGCCTCGTACCTGCGCGCCGCCGAGATCAGACAGTTCACCGAAGCGGGAATACCTATGCTTGAGCTACTTAGTGAGAAATTGACCAAGATGAACGGCGAGCTTGTTACAACCGAACAGGTCATGGATATTGTCTCCAAGCGAGGTATAGATTTCAAAATGGTCGAAGAGGTATTCAACGACATGACCAGCGCCGGAGGACTATTCTACAATATGCAGGAAAAACAGGGTAACACTCTATATGGTCTTTGGGCGAAGTTGGGAGACGCCGCTCAGATCATGTATGACGAAATCGGCAATAGCGGAGTAGTCAATTCGGCTATGAAAGGATTTATTACCCTCTCGTCAGATCTTATGCGTAACTGGCATTCAGCATCTATAGCTATCGGAGTTATGACCGCTTCCATGGGTATTCTGATGCTTAAGCAGCGGATGGTTACTATTGGAATGAAACAACGGGAGATGGCAGAAAAGCGTGTGCAGTCAGCTATTGAGATGAGACAAAGAGCCGAAGGTCAGCTTGCAAGAGCTACTGTTGCGGGTAACGTAGCAGAACAGAAGCGTATAAACAAGATTCTCACAAGATGCAAGGCTGAAGAAAAAGCGGCTATTACAGCACAGGAGAACATCGCCAAGCAGTCCACTCTCAACACTGGCGGACGCGCCATGATGTCATCATTGCTCTCATCAGTAGGCTGGGGTATGGCTCTGGCCGCTGTCGGCACGTTCGTATATAAAATCGGAGAAGCTATTGAAACCGCCCATCGTCTGAAAAACAAACTAAAAGAGACCTTTGAGGAGACAAGCATCCTTCAGGCTCAGAGTGTGCGCAATTTCGAGACACTTGTGCAAAAAGCCCTTTCAGCTGCTGACGGAAGCAAAACTCAGAAAGATGCTCTTGATGAGCTTAACCGAACCTACAAAAATATGCTTCCGGAAGAAGCTCTTAAGATTGAGAATCTGAGGACAATGGGACAGCGATACGATGAACTGACACAGGCTGTCCGCAGATATATTGCTGTCGAACAGGAGAAGAAGGCGCTCAATACTATCAACGAGGAAGAGGGCGCAACTCAAGTCAAGATGCAGAAGAGATTGCGCGAGGTAATGATAGATAAAAAACTCGGAACTGTCGCCTTGAGCGAGGAAGAGGTTCAGAGATTCTTCATGGCCTTTCGGGAGGAAGCTCTTGATACATCCAAGGATATAAAACAACAGTTTGTCGCAGCATTTCAGAAAGCCGGACTTGATGGGGCCGAGAAGATGTGGGATGCAGTCAAAAGTCTTCCGAGCGATGCGCTTTACTGGAACCCTTTTGCCAAATTAGCAGGTAACAGCCAGGATATGCTTTACTATGCAGAACACTGGGGTGCTATCGGTCAGCTAAGCTCCTCGATCGCCAGACAGACAAGAGAAATCGAAGCCCAGCAGAAAGCGTATAAATCCATGACCGGTGATTTCGGAGTCTACACCCAAGAATTGGTTAAATATCATGAGTGGGTAGAGAATAATCTGAACTCGGGCGAGACTTTCCTCCAGAATCAGGAGAATGTCAACAACCAGGTGCGCGCTATGGCGTCTCAGATTTATAAAGCCTTGAAAGGCGCAAAAATCGCATGGGAAAACAATTGGGCGGATATTATCGAATCGGTTGACCCTAACCAGCTTAATAAAGTCTCTTATCTGAATTTCCAGAGTATCATAGAAGCTATTGACCCCAATAAGCATCCGGAACTGTATAAATATATCAGCGAGTACCGTAGACTCTACAACGAGCTGATTCCGCAGGATCCGACTGTCCAGCAGATACGCGCAAAACTATTCTCTCTTGCAGAATCAACAGGCGCAGGTATGGACAAGATGCGGGCATATCTATGGGATGGCTCCGGCTCAGTAGATGATTATATCAAGAAGCTCAACGATCAGATAGACAACTATGAGAAGAGTATCAAGAAAATGACTGCCACGGTAGCGAACCAGGGAATCCTGGGCACTATCACCAATTTCTTCTTCGGCGATAAAATCAAGGAAAGCAAGAAGATTCTTGAAGCCCTCCGACAAGAGTTGGAGTTTGCAAAGAAATATACCATTGAGAAGAGCAAGAACAAATCCGGCGGAAAGCAGGATTCGCGTCTTCAGTCTTTACAGGAAATCAATCAGACTCTGGAGAAGATAAACAAAGAGTATGACGATCTCAGAAAGAAAGAGGGCAACATCAAGGCTCTTCAGGATATAAAAACCCAATTCAAGAACACTCTTGACTACACCAATAAAATCGGAGCTAAGTTCGGTCTGAAGTTTGACTATCCCATCAGCTTTGAGTCTCTTCAGGAATATCGCCGCCGAATACTCAAAGTCATGAAGGGCTTGAAGAATCTCAAAGGCGGAGAGAAAGCAATCCTGGAATTTGAAACCGTAATTGGGAAAGCAGATTCAGATAAACTTCAACATGAAATAGAAGAACAACTGAAAATTATCGCCGACAGGATATCACGAACCAAGACGGCCAAGGATTTCTATGCCAAGGTGCTATCCATGACTGGCAACTATCAACTTGCCGACGCTATGACGGAGAATCTTTTCGATGAGACAGGTTACAATCTTGAAAAGCAACTGGCCGACCAAGTACGATCTTATTTCTCCAACAGTGGTCTTGATGTGAAGATACCGCTCAATGTTATCTGGAGCGATGATTCCATCAATTATAAAAATCTCGAAAGCTTTATCGAGAAATATAAAGACTGGCTGGGACAGGATGTATATGACAAGCTTATCAAAATTGCCCGCGACGGTCAGAACGGCCTGGCGAAAACATACGAGGGGTATCTGCAAGATTTGAAAGCTGCTCAGGATTATTCTGCCAAACGTATCGAACTGGCACGAACCACAGCCAATAAGATTCGAGAGATTGAACTTCAGATGCGTTCCGGGCAAATCGGAACTTACGAGGGTAAATCCCTAATCAGACAGTTCCTTGACAAAGAGAGCCAGGAGGGCGCCAAGCTTGAACTTGAGGCTTTTAAAGAATCCCCGTTGTATGTTCAGATGTTCCAGAATCTTGAAGAGGCTTCCTCAACTACTCTCAAGATGATGAAAGCTCGACTTAACTCCCTTTCTGGATTATGGAACTCCATGCTCAGCCCGACACAGCTCAAGGAACTTCAGTCCAGAATCAACGAGATTGACGAACAGTTACGGAAACGCAACCCGTTCAGCGTCCTGCGGCAATCATATCTCGAATATCGAAATGCCGTAAAGGACTTGACGTTGACAGGGTCAGCCAAACAGGTTCAGAAAGCGAGCGAGGAGTTTTATAATGCCGGCGGCACCTACGGAGCTGATTCACAACAAACCCGACTCGCCGAAAGGGAATTGAATATCCGCAGGAAAATTCATGAACTCGCAAAAAATCTTGTAGAGACAGACGGCAAGCGACTTAAAGGAGCCAAGGCAATAGAGGCAATGCAACGCAAGAGTAACGACAATCTTCAGATTGCCCGAGGTCTTCTTCAGGTTGCGCTTGAAGATGAACAGGACGCTATCAACAAGGCTGTCTCAGACAACCGTGACCCTGAAAAAGACCCGGCTGTCATCGCCGCCCACAAACGTGTGGAAGCAGCCCAACAGGAAGTTGTAATCGCCCAACAGGTCGCTGATGTTGTGCAGACAAGTGCTCAGAAAGCCAAGAATCTGAGAGAAAATCTTCTCGGAGCCGCAGATATGGCCTTGCAATATCTGACTATGACCTCTGACATCGCCCGAGCTGTCGCTTCAACAATGGAAGCACTCGGCGCCGATGAGTTCGATGTCGCCTATTTTAATGATATTGCTGATAGTATTTCAGATATTACCGCCGGAATACAGGGGATTATCAGTGCCGCGACAAGTCTTAATATCGCAGGTATTATCTCAAACTCTGTCGGGGTTATTCCCAATATGATTAAAGGCTTTACCGGTCTTTTCTCCGCAGGGAAAGTCCGAAAAGCCAATAAAGAAATCGCCCGGCAAGAGAAACTTCTCGAACAGCTTGAATATACTTATTCGAGACTGACTGTCGCGATGGATAAATCCTTTGGCTCGGATTATGTCTCGAATTACAACCAGCAGCTCAGACTGATGCAGGCTGAGGCCGAAGCCTACAGAAAACAGGCCGAAGCCGAAAGCAGTAAGGGCAAGAAGGCTGATAAGGATAAAGTGACTGAGTATGAGAACAAGTGGCGCGAAACACTTGATAAGATCTCTGATATGCAGGGAGAACTGGCATCCAAGATGCTCGGATCGGATATTATCAGTATGGCGCGCGATTTCGCTTCCGCATGGCTCGAAGCTTATAAGTCCTTCAGTAAGACATCTGATAAGATGAGCGAGAAGTTTCGCGATATGATTGAGAATATGGTGGTCGAAGGTGTGCTGGCGCGTGTCATGCAACAAGCTCTGACTCCGATGTTCGATATGATTGACAATATGAGTGACAGAGATTTCTATTCTGTTGACTTCTGGAAAAAGGTAGCCGAACAAGCGAAAACTGGATCAGAGGCCGCCAATTACGGAGCGACAACCGTCATGAAGTATCTTGAACAGGCCGGAATTAACATCCGGGAGTTAGGCGGAGACCTTACGGGTATCCAGCGTGAATATGCGACAGCCTCTGAAGAGAGCATAAATGGTCTCGCCGCGGCAACCAATACCAATAACTATTACGTCTCTCAAATTCTTCAGGAACTTCAGTACGTTAGGAAAACTCTCGAAACAGGACGTGTCTCAAATGGAGGAATAACTGTCACCTATCCCTCTGAACTGATGGAAATAGAACGTCAGGGTTTGCAACATCTACAGATGATTGAGAGAAACACCGCCGAAACCGTCATCGAGTGTCGTAATTTAACTATCGCCTGCAACGATATGCGCTTGCTGTTGAAACAAGTGATAGACAGAACTGGAAAGAGCGCCCGTATGCGAGTAGCGATGTAATATAGCATTCGCTTTTTCAGCTAACTTTTGGAATATGTTTTATCAGTTTGCTCTTTAGATTATCTTTGTAATATCTTTGTTTACATACCTGTAAACATACTACCGGGATATGAAAGAAGAGGAACTGATAAAACTTTTGCAGAAGATTACACGCCACGCAGGTATTTGCCGTGACGGTTTTTCGCGTATGCTAACTATGAATCTTGACTCTTTGGTTGAGTATTATGCAACTCAGCCGGATTGGTGTCTTGAACGTAATATTCCGACTCTCGATATTCTCAGCAAATATTTCTCCGACCGTCAGTCGCAAGGAGTTTATATAGACTGTCATTTCAACGGAGAGACTCTCATTGACCGTCAATTCTACATATTGCACCATTGCACGGGGAAAATAAATACAGGACTCAATGTCAATAAAGGTATAATCCCAATGATATATCTTGCCAATGACTGCGATATAACAATTGAATCTATTGATACAGGTTTCCGTCATACTCCCTGGATTATTCCGGTCTATAGTTTCGGGAATAATAAAATACACAACTCCGGAGATGCTATTCTCCTCGACATAAAATACGAGGCTGTAATTGATTCTCCGCATAATACAGAAGAATCTCATGATGACTTGCAGACTACAGATTGACGATGGAGCCATCGAGGACTCTTTTGAGAAATGGGGATTTATCTTTATCGATTCCGACAGGCGGACCGCTCCTCCTGAAAGAGCACTTGAAAAAATTTCTTTCACAGGTGAGCCAGGTGAAGATACAGATCTGCGGACAACAGACGACGCTTTCGATTATGAGCTTAAGTTTGCTATTGATACTCCAAATACTGATTTTGAAAACGCCAATACGAAGATTACAGCCTTCAACAAAGCTATTCGACTGATAAATCCGGGAAATCCGGTGAAGATATGCAGACGTCTTACAGTCTATAATGACTTTATGAGAGTCAAGATTGTAGGGATTCCTGCAATAATAGACCTCCCTGAAAATTTCTACCGTAAACAGAACGGTGAAGAGATGGATTGTGTGGAATTTACACTCAAAGTCAGGGTAAATAATCCAGCACTCTGCGATTTCTCACTTGTAGCTCCTCCGGAGAACTGAACTGATATTAACCATCGCCATGATACCGGATATTACCGAACTTAGACTGCCGCCATACATGACCATATGTCAGGCGACCTGTTCTTTCGTCGATATGGGTGATTCAACCATATCGACACAGTTCCGTATGCCCAATAATATAGAGGTTGATTTCAGCTATGACTGGATTTTAAGGTTCCGTGGCGTAAATTTTATCATGCCTTTGCATGAGTCCCGTGGATTACAGACAAACACAAGTCTTCAAACCGAGACTGAACTCACATTCACGCATTGGGCTCAATATCAGCTTTCCCGTTGGTTTTTCTTTACAGTTCAGCCTGTTGAGAGCGGAACCGCTATCCCGGATAAATATATCGCAAGCGTTAATCTTAATCTCGGGGATTTCTGTAATCTATTCAAACAGGTTCTTGAATACTATTACGGCGACCAAATCACACTCGTCCTCAATCCTGAATGGAAATATGACCATGAGCCTACAGCGATAGAAATCGATCATTCTTATTGCTGGGATATACTTCTGAAGCTCTATGAACTCTTCAAGGTTCGATGGAGCATAGAGCCTGTTGACACGGATACAGATAAATATGTTATCCGTGTCGGATATTATACAGAACCTGTAGACCATATTTTCCGTCTTAGCCAGGAGGGGGGACTCGTATCTTTTGAAAAACAGATTTCTGATGAGAATATCCGCAATATTATCCTGGGGCGTGGAACAGACAAGAATCTCCCTATAAGATATTTCAAGGATCTTGACCCTGAAAACGATTCTTTTCCTGCCGACCCCGACTGGATACCCGAACTTCGAGACATATATTTCAGTGGCCTCCGTGGAGCTACATTCAGATCTTATATTCAGGGATGGAATCATCGACATTACCAGCGGACATCTGTAACCCGTGCTGAAGAAGCTTACGCTCCGTGGGCTTGGATGCGGGGATTTACCGATGATAAGTTTAATCCTGTTGAATTTGTAGCCGATGGATTTTCTACCCAAAAGGGGGGATATGAAATCCTTCCGGATTCATCCATTGCGCGCTACGGAGAACTGATGGACGGACTGAGTGATGATGAAGACCACTACCCTACTATCCAGAATATCCGTAGCGGAGACCATCTTAACTTCTTTAAACAGGATTTTGGTCGTGTTGACGAGGTAGTATTTGTCTCGGACGTGACAGATGATAACAAGCAAGAGACCTCTAATGACGCCATTGCACAAACCATTTCCTATCAGACCGGGCAGATCTCTATCAATTCCGGCCAACGGGTAGCGCTTGAACTTTCCGCCCAATCGTTTCAATCCGGCATAATCAGCATCCCCGCAGATAAATATGGCGATATTGATCCGGGAACTGTGTCTCTTTACTCTTCTTCCGGCAATATAAGCGACGTGGTAATAGAGAGCGTAAATGTTGTCGTTAAATCTCGTTCTACGCAAAACACCTTCCCGGCAACCGGAATCCCAGAAGGAGAGTATCAAGTCAATATCGTTGTCAACCTTCACAATACAGGTACTGAAACATTGCATATAACCGCTATCTGCAATAATATCGTTCTCATTACAGCCACCCCGGACGAATCAGCAGATACGTTTTATGTACTTGTTAAAAACCTGTGGGGGACTTCACGCAACGCTGACGAAACAGATACTCAATATGCTCAAAGAGTTTGGCTACCTATTTTGGGAAACGCCAACGGGGATGAGGCGAAGATTATATTCAGCGATGGTGCGCTTGCATTGAGCAAAGACTACGAGTTTCGCATAATCGGTACACCCGAACATGTTGAGCAGACCTGCGAATGGGAGACCATGTCGGATGGAAAGCCCGTGCTACATAGTTATACCAGTCATTGGAGAATCTGCCTTCAGCGTTGCGATGCGGACTTAGACACCCTCGGAGAGATGATTCCCAACAGTCGGCGCTACGCGTCACCAGGTGACCATTTCTTCTTTACAGGTATCGAACTTCCTCATCCTTATGTAATATGGGCCGAAGAAGATCTTGACAACTGTAAGAAATTGATTCTCGAACAGAAAAAGGATGCACAACCGACATACCTTGCTTCGTTCAGCAAGGTTCGCGTCGGCTCGTTGCATCCTGACGACAAATTGCTTTTGTTAGATGCGCTTAAACCCGGGAACAGTCTTATATTGGAGAACGAGCAACTTATCGGGGGGAGTCATCAGGAAATAGTGCATATTCAGAATGTGACTTTTACATATTCTGAAGTATCAGCTGATAATCCTGTGTTTGTACCCGACATTGATGTCACACTGGGTACAGACTATGATGTCTCCGCAAACCCGGTCTCCACATTGCAAGGAGAAGTCTCGGCTTTACAGCGACAAGTCGGAAGCTTAAGTAATCTTTCACAGGCCGTTCGGCAGACGGGAGATAAGATTTATCTAAGCAAGACCCGTGCTGACCGCACTCCCTATCCTCTTAACATAGGCGGTAGACTAACGGCGGAAAACGGCGTTCAGTTCGGACAATCATTTGCCTCCGGGCTGACCGGCTTCGGAGGCCGCATAGACTCCGAAGGTAACGGTGAGCTGGAATCTCTTTTTCTGAGACGCTGGCTTGAGGTTCCCGAACTTCGATACAATCGGGTTTCGCTTGGAAGCTCAGTAGTCTGGCATACTCCCGGAGGTGGTATAGTTCTTGATGCCCAGACAAGTCTGAATACGGGAATCGTCAAGCTGAAACTCGAAGAAGGAGAACTGCCCCGTGTGGCGCCTGGAGATATATGTCTCGGTATTTTTCACAATAGACACGCAGACCTCAATTCATCTGTTGATTCCGATGACGGCAAAGGGAATTTTCGTTTCAGCGGATTCTCGACGATTTATTTCCGTATTGATAGTGTTGATGGCGACTCTTTCTCATATACACTACGACCCGGATATAACGTCCATCCGCAAGAGGGTATGCACTTCGCCTGCTACGGCTCTTTCTCCGACAAATCCCGACGCTCGTCATACTATCAGACGACAAGCTACCTGCGATTTATCCGTGATGTTGACGACTGGGAATTTACGGAGCAAATGATAGCCATGCAGCTCGGAGACCTATCGGGCCTTTCCGTTCAGGGAATCGATATGCAAGGCATCGGTCTCTATGCTGATACTCTTTACTACCGTCAGAACCTGAGTCATGTTGACATCAAGTTCTCGGAGCTTAGGGTTGATGCTGTCGATTCTTACGGAACGGTAATGGGAACGATTCCGACATCTCTTATGCCCGGCCAGACAATATATCTTCGGTTCGGGGTATGGTTTCAGGGTGAAGTCATGAAAGATGGTGTCGTCTGGAGTTCTTTGGAGCGTTCATCCGGAAATGATGAATCGGATGCGGGATGGGTCTCAAATCATGATTTATCAATTGATGATGATGGTTTCGCATGGCTTGAACTAAACTCCTCTGATCTCGGAGATAATTTCACGACTCTTTTTACAGTCCGGGCCATCTTCGAGCGTGACCGTAACGGCTATCCGGTGATTCAGAACCTCGCACGCTCTATTCTTCTTGAACGCCCAGAGTCTATTTATATCGATAGGGGAGCTTGGCAATCAGGGATAAAATATCTGTGCGGACAGGTAAATGCGGATGGAAGGCTTGAAACCTCAGACGTCTGGCATAGGGGTCAGAAATGGCGATGTCTTGTCTCTCATGAATCCGACAGTCTGTCCGAGCCCGGATTCGGAATCATCCAATGGCAATGGATAGAAGGAGACCCTGAGCCAAAAGCAAGCTTTACCGAGACTGACCAGCTTTTCAAGCTGACAGATATTGAGATTCCGCTATCACTCCGGGTCTTATGGCATGGTCAGGATATAACTGACTTCATAGATGATTCCGACGTTAGATGGAGTCGATATAGCACTGACAGTTTCAATAATGAGCGAACGACCCTTGATTCGCAGTGGAACACTCAGAACGCAAACAGGGGCAAATCCGTGGTATTCACCGAAGCTGATTGCCAGACAGAGGCGGGAGGATACTCTCTCGGAATCGGACGCCTTGTCTTTTCCGCCGAAGTTACAATAAGAAATCCGCATACGAATACCACAATGCGGACTCTCAGAATGACCAAAGAATTTTAACCTATGGCAACAACAGTAGCATCATCATCGACCAGCATTCTGTTCGAGTCATCGCCGCTGTCGGTCGAAATGACACTGATGGAACAGACAGGCGTTCCGAACGTGCAACAGTTCGACGCGGCCTCCGGAACCAACGGAGCGCAATGGGTTCCGGATTACGCACTGACTCCGCTGACTCTTGCCCCGGTACTGACTATCGGAGGAGGAGAGTCCTCAGACCTTGTAGCCAGTCTTATGGCCGAGGGACTGACACGTCTCCAGATTCTCTCATGGTCCGTGATAGCACGCGACGCATCGGGATCTGTCAAGGAAACGGTCATCACTTCCGGCTCTCCGGCCGACATCTCGTTCCTGACCGGAAGTGACGGCAAGAAGCTCTCGGTCTCCCGTAATGTCAATCCCGCCGAACAGATCAGTATCCGGCTCAGGGCGCGCTATACATTCATGGGACGTTCCTACGACCTTGAGGACACTTTCCCTGTCCGTTGTGTCCCGGCGTCGGAAGGATTACCCAAGCTGTACGCCACCATGCCGGCTCATCTGAACTATGACCCGTTGCGCGACAAGGCTATGACCTCCATGACTTTCGAGCTGCGGAACGCTGACGGCCCCTGGCCTCATGACTGGGGACTGACAATCGAGCATGAGGTTCCGGACGCCACCGGCAAGAACACTCTCTGGCAGGTAGTAGGCCTTTCCGGATCGGCGGATGAAAATATTACCGACGGGGAGTTCGATTTTACTCACAACACGGCCACTAACGAATGGAAGCTGGAAGTGGACCGCTCCCTGATGGACGAGCACTGCAAGTTCCGCGCCCGCGCCTGGTATAAGCTCGCCGACGGCACCCGCACAGGTTACGACCCGACATCCGCTTCCAATCCGGAGCTTATCCCGCAGATAGATTTCGAGTGGATACGCCATATCACGGACCATCTGAAAGCTCATATCCAGGGAATGCCCCGTATACTGACATCGCTTGATGTTATCTGCCGACCGACAGTCGTCATCGAGGATTCGCAGGGTCTCATACCTGAGGCCGCCTATGATGAGCTTGCTTTTCAGTGGCGCTTCGCAGTCGGGAAAGCTGACGGATCGGTAGTTTACGCAAACCTGTGCACCGGGCGCCAAGCCAGTTTTCCTGCAAGCAAAATAGATGAGAACTACGGAGCCAGACTTGAGGTCGTTGTCTCTGACCGTGGACCATATGCGCTTGTAGTGAGCGGTGACAGCGTGTTGACCGACAGCAACGGTAACTGGATTAAGGCAAGAATATAAAAAATATAACAGAGATGAATTACATAAAAGCAAATCCGAAAGTGGTCGCCCGGTTGGGGCTGACCGAGGCCCGCGTCCCATTTCCGGACGGAAACTATCTGTTGCATTACAAAGACCTGACAGGTCTCGGACTGGGGGGCTACAACGTCTATGACGAGGTGTGCCGCAAGGTTGGCGCCGTCATCATCGACCATAAGCAGGCATACTCTGAACAGCATGGTGGCGCACCGCTTCCTTTGCCCGAAGCTGAGCTTGAGGAATACCGCGTCCCCATGCAGGAGGATAGCTCGAAAGAGGATGAGAACACCGAAGAAGCTGTCAAGGAAGAACCGGTTGACTCTACCGAGCTGTCCGACGAATCAACGGAGAAAGGAGGTCAGCCATGAGCACAAAGGTAACAGCCTCGCGTTCCATCCGCTTCACCCGCTCGGGCGCCTCCTATATGATGCGGCTGGAATGCGACAAGGGAGACCTCTATCAGTATTACGACGGCTCTACCGTCACCCCGGTCATAGACACGGTGAACAGCGTGACGCTTACCGCCGTGCTATCCTTGTCCGGCTCCAACGGCACTGTCTCTGATTTTGATTTCAACGCATCGGCCAACAGCGGAAAATATTCGCTCAAGTGGTATCTGAACTCCATCTCCTCATCCAACGAGATTCAGTTCAACAGTACTACAAACATTTCATACGGGACCGCAGCCGGTTCAAATGTCGCCAATATCTTCCGTCGCGACAAGAACAAACTTATTGTGCAGGGTTCTCTCAAGGATGCCTTTGCGGGACAGTCCGGATATGTGATATGCGTGCTGACGCTAACCGAGGATTCGGGGTCTACCACAGAGTTCCAGACGGCTCTTCCGGCTATGGTAATGGCCGTGACGTCAAACACATGGAATGTGCGCATATATTCTGACAGTGGCTCCATGACCATCAAGACTCATGACACATCAAGCGCCGAGAGCAAGGTAGTCCTCAAGGCGCGTGTCTTCAACGGCACTACGGAAGTAACGACAGGATTCACTTTCGACTGGTACCGTCAGGACTCGACATCTCTCGGTGGATGGGCCTCGTTCGCATCTGCGGGAGCCTCCTCGCAGACGGTCAATGACGGAGATGTGGATTCGGCGTTGCTTGTGCGCCTTGACATAAAAGTCAACGGAGCGAAGGTATGTTCTGACATGGCTACTGTCTACGATGATGCCGACCCGTATGTCATCGTGCCGAATCCGGACCCGCAGGATGAGAATATCCGCGAGACGGAAGGAAACTCCGTCACATACACTCCGGCTGTCCGGCCACGAGACAAACAGGAGGTTGCATCATCTTCATTGACCGGAGTGACTTTCCAGTATTATCTCTATTCCGCCGCCGGAGTCCTGATAATTCCGATGGCCACGGGCAACACCTTCACCGTCACGGCCGCCAACTGCATTGCTGCCGGTGGTGACGTGGAGCTGGTTATCGTGGCAAGCTTCTGATTTAGTTTTACAACATAAAAAAACAAAATAATATGGCAAAGACAATCAATATCAGGGATTCTCTCGTGGCCGAGGGAGTCCTGCCCACCAGGAAGCTACCTGTATGCGTTGACCCGGACACTGCGCCCATAGGCTGGAGTCGTGTCTCCGATACGATAACCGATATGTCAAAACTTCCGCCGTGCGGCAATGGATCGTTTCTTGAAACAATGGAGTTCGATGCCGCCGCCCGCTCCCAGTATCTGCATGGCCGCAACAGCTTGAACCTCTTTCTGCGGACCCGCTCCAGTTCAGGCTGGTCAGCATGGACTCAGTTTGTAGACCAACCGGTTTCGGGGGGGTAGTAATAACTTGGTATTCAACTGTTTATGTAAAGAAAGGAGGTGTGTTGCGTAATGGCTAAGACTGTATCACACGAATCGTTGATGACAGCGAAGCTCAAAGAGACAGCCTCCGTCGAGCCTATGGGATATTATCCCCTGATAACAGACACATCAGGAAATATACAGAAAACCGATTCCCTTATCCCTAATCCGCAGGCTCCTTTAGTAACCGATGCGGATAATGCTCCTTGCGGATGGTCAAGGACAAATAATTCGACCGCGAATTTGCCTGCTTCGGGCCTCGGAGGATTCCTGCTGACCCTCAGATACGACACTAAGGCTGCCATACAGTTTTTTTGTCAGTGGGGAGCCTCTACTCCTGCCTTGTATTCCCGAAAAAGGTTTTCCGGCTCGGGGACAGAAGGATGGGGAATATGGCAGAAATTCGCATTCGTTTCTTAGTTCAATCTATACTCGGCGTCCATTTCACCCGACGTCGGGTGTAGACGGAAACAAAAAACATATAACTTATGTCACAGATTTCAACCTCGCGGACCATCACGTTTGTTCCCCGCCCGGAGACGGCGGTGCAGTACCGTATCATTCCTTCGGCTTCTTCGGTACGCTGTGACCCGGACAACACCCTGACGCCTGCCATCCTTACCTTTTCCGTATTACGGACAAGCGGAGAGAATGCCGTATTGCTGACTCATGCCCAGGCTACAGCAGAGGGATTGGTAATCCGCAGTGTTGACTTCAAACACAACGTGCCGTCAACCGGATGGGCGCTGACATCGGCCGATAATGTAGACTCATATACATTTACCCTCTTCCGCACCTCGGACCCGAATACGATTCTTGACCGGGTGAGCATCCCGGTCCTACATGAGTTCAAAGGTGAGAATGGTCGGACTTGGGTGCCGGTCGTGTCGCTTGAGGGAAATCTCTCATGGACCCTTACGGAGGCCGACAAGGCGCCGCAACCCGTCAACATCAAGGGTCCCGCGGGTGAGAGTCCGGCTGTATGGCGCGTGTCCGTCACACCTGCCGCTATTGCCATCGATGCATCCGGCAATCCTACCTCACGTTCCATCTATGCAAAAATATACCGGATTGTAGGTGACACCGAGACTGAGATAGATGTCAATGATGTCCCCTCATACGGTATGACGTGCAGGTTTGGTTATGTCAAGAACGGAACAATGTATGACAAGACAATGACCGGAAACAGATATACACTTGCCNATCTTAATCCGGAACTGGATGCNGATGCTTNCTATGTACGTCTGACAGGNAACGGGGATACGATGCCACAGGTGGCCATTGCTGTCGTTCCCGTAACTCGCCCCGGAGTTACGGGGGCGACTATCCGAGTGACCGAATGGAGCGGAGAGGGATTNTCATATTGCGACGGCACGGTGACCGACCCCGGCTCCGGACTGCGCTATCTCGATATAGTGTCCGTGACAGCCAACGGTGCCCGCTCCATGTGGGTATGCTGTAAGCCACATATTTCGTCGGAAGACAACAAGCCGCAGTCAGATTCCGCATACTGGATGCCTATGGACTCCCAGATGCCNATATACACNCCNTTNCTNCTTGCCGACAATGCCCGNATCGATTTTCTGAACGGTCAGGAAATAGCTATCTATTCCAATACAAAAACNAATGGNGANTATCCTGTGGTGGGNCGNATGGGTTNNCCGTCGGGACTGGTCAGNCAGGATCCGGACCTCAATCTGAAAGGTGAACGGTCAGTCCTGTGGCTCGGTGAGACTCCGGACAGTTCCGTCTACAAGGGAACNGTCAATATCGGCAAA
The DNA here is from genome assembly GCA_014801785.1 of Bacteroides sp. Classification (GTDB taxonomy): domain Bacteria; phylum Bacteroidota; class Bacteroidia; order Bacteroidales; family Muribaculaceae; genus Lepagella. Next base: position 127,452 of record JAAVDN010000002.1, read on the forward strand.
CTCGGGACAGTGCGCATCGGACCTCATAGACAGACTCACTTCGTCATCCGCCCCGACAGAGGATCGATAGAGTTGCGCAAAGCGGCCAGCGGTCAGACCTTCCTTTCTTTCGATGGTAACGGGGTCTCATCCGATGATATGGGACGGGCCGGAATCGAGGATATTGTGGCTTTGCTCGTCGATGACAAGGTCTTGCCATGTTCGACTGCTAACGTCAGTCAGATTGTTCCTCTTGCATCTTTCCGTCTCACACAACCTACGGTCGTCAAGGTAGCGACCTCCGCACGCGTAGTGAACAACGGCCTTGAAAGCGCACAGGTGCTTCCGGTAATTCTCTCAGGACTGACCGGATTGACAGAGATTGTCGATACCGGAGAGTTTGACCCCGAGCATTCCGCAACATCATNGGCAGGAGTAGTGCTTGATGTTGTCGATGGGGTGACCCCGGTCGCCCTTCCTGCCGGCCAGTATCGATTCGCTGTCAAGGTCTTGCTTTCCCGTAAATTGGGGATTTCCGGAAGCTACTCCGGAACAGGCTCCGCAACCCTTTACTCCCGGACATTTGCTATCACGGCTTGCACCACAGACGAAATAGTGGAGTATAAGGCCCGATATACCACCAACGGTNTTATAATCTCCAATTCCAGNAGCGATTACTGCGCAATTTTTTCCGAAGGGACTGGAGCTGAGGCCTCGCTTGCTTTCGAGTTCCGGAACAGATACAATACAGGTCTGCGGCTCAACTCCTCCGGCATAGAGATAACAGACGACCTCGGCATCTGGACTCCTCTCAAGGAGTATATCCGCCGGATAGCCGTCTCTGAAGAATAGACCACGAATAAGAACGAGACCTCCGGCAATCAGGTGCCATTCCAGCAAGTAAAACTGCGCTGAGGACTTATGCCCGAAGCCCCAGCAGAATAAAACAGAACCAAACCCCAAAACTCGAAAAAATGGAACTCTCAGAAATCATAGGCATGATCGGCACCGCCCTCGGCGCCCTCGGAGGCGGAGGCTGGCTCATTAACCTCCGAGCCTCCCGACGCACAGCCAAAGCCACAGCCGACAAAGCCCTCATCGACAACTACGAGGCCCGCCTCGCCGCCCTCCACCAAACAATCGACCACCTCAACGCCACCGAGCGCGAACACGCAGCCCGCATCTGCGAGCTAAACCACGCCCTCGACGATAAAACAACCCAGATCCGCAAACTAACACAGCAAGTATGGGACTCCCAGCAGGACGTCAACAAAGCTCAGGAACAGATCAACGTCCTCAACGAGCGTATCATCGCCCTCACCGAAGAGCGCGACTATTACAAAACCTGGCACTGCCGCCGCCCCGACTGCCAGGACCCCCGAGGCCCCGAACCCCCGCGCAAGAAAAACAAACCCCTCCAACCCAAAGACCAACAAAAAAATAACCCCAAAGACCAATCCCAAAAATAACCTCAAGAAAGAAAAACCCAAAGTAAAACCGTGCTGAGGGCATAAGCCCGAAGCCCACCAAAAAACAAAAACATGATTATCCTGATAGACAACGGCCACGGCCAGAACACNCCGGGAAAATGCTCCCCCGACCACACCTANTACGAATGGGCCTACACACGCGAAATCGCCCGCCTGCTCCAGGCNGAACTGACAGCCCGCGGCCTCGACGCCCGCCTCCTCGTCCCCGAAACCACCGACATCTCGCTAACCGAGCGAGCCCGACGCGCAAACCAGATATGCGCCATCCACGGAANCGCCAACGTAATCCTCATCTCCCTCCACACCAACGCCGCCGGCAACGGCCAGTGGATGAAAGCCCGCGGATGGAGCGCCTACACATCCCCCGGCAACACCAAGGCAGACCGCCTCGCCGAAAACCTCTACACCCAAGCCATCAATCATCTTCCCCCCGGAACCCTCATCCGCACAGACCTCACAGACGGAGACCGCGACTATGAGGCNCGCTTCACCATCCTCACAGCCACCCGCTGTCCCGCAGTCCTCACCGAGAACCTCTTCCATGACAACCGCGACGACCTCGCCTACCTCAAGTCTCCCGCCGGCAAAAGAGCCATCACCCTCCTCCACGCCGACGCCATNACCGACTACATCCGCTCCCNATGAAGCGAAGGCCGGAGCGCGAATAGGGGTTAGAGGGCTTCCAGCCCTCGTCGCGGTCGTCCCCCCCCCGACCGCCTGAATAGAGCTGAGTCCGGAAGCCCGAAGCCTCCAGGCGACTCAAGGAAACAGACCCTCGAAAATCCGGACAGCAGCCTCGTTAAGAGAAACATCGTTCTCCTGCGCATAGCGCTCCAGGTTCGCCTTCGCCCGCGCCGAAATCCCGAAAGCAACCTTACACTCCCGGTCTGCGATCTTCTTGCGCCCCGCGCCACGACGCGCACCTCCGCGCTGCCGCTTCGACGCCACCTGACCCTCGCTCTCTGCGACATTAACAAATTCAGATTCCATAATTCAAATAAAAAAACTATCTTTGCAAAACAATCCGACAGCCTCCCTCCCGACCGCCATCGGGAGGGAGGGGAGATCAGAGAATCGTTATCTTTATGACCCTCGTCTTAAATCTCCAGATTTTCAAGGTAATTTCGATTGTTACCATGGTTCTTGAAATCTGTCGGATTGTTTTTCTTCCCTTTTCCAGGCGGAAGAATTATCCCTTGTGACCTCTCATCGATCACACTACAAAGATAGTGAATTTNTTTGAATTATGCAAGTGTTTTTCAAATAAATTCATTATTTTTTTTATNCTCAACCGAAAAAATTTCATCTTTCCAGTCCTCCTCGGAATACTGACGATAGCTTCCTGCCNAANCCATAAACCGGCCGTCAATCCTGTCCAGACCATACCCGTCGAAAACACTGACAACACCCGCCTCATCCATATCGAAACCATCGATACGGTATTCATCGAACTACCGCCGCAGACAGCCGAGCGAACGACCCCGGCAAAGACCTCCCACCTTGAGACCACCTACGCCGAAAGCGATGCCCGCATAAACGACGACGGCACACTCACCCACACCCTCCGGAACAAACCAACCCCCATACCCATCCCCCTCACCAACACCCGCGACTCCATAATCCACGACCGCATGACCGAAAAGCCAATCCCCGTCGAAATCCCCGTCCCTGTAGAAAAGGAACTCACAACCTGGCAAAAAATCCGCCTCGCCACATGGCCCTACCTACTGACAGCCCTTACCGCGAGCCTCCTCTGGTCCCTCCGAAAACCCCTCCTCACCCTTGCCCGACGCCTCATATGAGACCACACACATGAGACCACACACAACAGCAGAGGAATGAATGATTAATTTTCCAAGTTCACAACGAGCGACCCTCCGAGAGGATAGGTCGCTACATCTTTATCCACTCATCAAGACCCATCCATTCATTCCCCGGCTCTCATTCCCCGGCCAGTCATACCCCTGTTCCTCCCCAAAAGCACCAAAGCAATGCTAAAGATATTGATAAACGATAGATATTTTGCACCGAAATATAAATAACACATTGATAATCAACGCTAAAATTTTCTATAGTGGAATCGTGGGAGAGAGCCGTCGTGGAAGCGGCTCTCTCTTTTTTTATCAATGAGTTAGCGGCTTTTTAGGTTATAATATGTTGGTTTTTAAAGTATTGTAAAATAAGGCTGAATATCAAATGAGGGTAAATGATGTCGAGCGACGTCTATTAAAGATATGGTTTTTCAGTTCCGTTTTCAGTTCTGTTTTCAGTTCTGTTTTCAGTTTCAAGTCCTGTTTCAGTTCCGCTTTTAGTTCCAAGATGGTGTCTCTGGCTCCGGGTGTGTCGGCAGCGCAGCTGTCGCGGGAGGTGCGCCGGTGCCTGAACGATCCGGATCTGATGTTCCGGCGGTTCCGCTATAACGCGCCGGCTGCGCCCCGGGTTGCCCGTTGATGGGTGGAGAGGGCAACCCGGGGAGGGATGTGCATATTCCAATCTCTTAGCGATTAGCTGGGCCGATTTATTTCTGATTGGTGGAGTTTGTATCGGGCGCAGAGTTGGCATCGGCGGCGATGAGGTCGAGTAAGGCGGGAAGGGCTTCTGAGGTAGGGATATTTTTAATCACCAGTTCCTTGCCTCGGTAGAGGGAGACACGTCCTGGGCCGGCGCCGACATAGCCGTAGTCAGCATCGGCCATCTCGCCGGGACCGTTGACGATACATCCCATTACACCTATTTTGAGGTGTGTCAGATGTGAGGTCGCCTTTTTGACTTCCGCCAGTGTCTGCTGAAGGTCGAAGAGGGTGCGCCCGCAGCTGGGGCATGATATATATTCGGTTCGGGAGATACGCAGACGGGCTGCCTGCAGGATGCCGAGTTCAAGATTAGCCAATGTGTCGCGGTTGAAGGCGGGGGCGTCGACTTCGATTGCAGAGAGATAACCGTTGAGGAGGAGATAGCCAAAATCAGCGCCTGCCTGCGCCTGGAGTGTCTCCAGGTCGGAGGTCTCGTAACTCATGCGTCCTATAATCGGAGCGCGTCCTCCGGCTTGCTGATAGCGGTCGATCCAGGAGGCTATTTCCGCCGGAGCATTTATATGACGGGAGGTAAGGATGATGGGGGAGAGGTCGGCCACCTCATAGGCGGTCGGATCAGAGGAGGCATCGACACGCCGCCACTCTTCGGGCCATTGCTCCAGATCAATCCCCTGCACGCTCCAGGGTGTGCCAGGGAACGATGAGGAACGGTATCGAGAGCCGGCCTCGCATGGGACGGAAGGTTCCGGGATAGGGGAGTGGTCGGCACGTCGCGCGATATGGTCGCGCAAGAGTGCAGCTACCGGTATCTCCTTTTCCGGATCCTCGCTGAGGGAAACGCGAATAGTATCGCCTAGTCCTTCCGCCAGCAGAGCGCCGATTCCGACAGCGCTCTTGATGCGTCCGTCCTCGCCGTCACCGGCTTCGGTCACTCCCAGATGCAGAGGAAAATCCATACCTTCCTTATCCATCTCGCTGACGAGCAGACGGACCGTCTCGGTCATTACGACCGTATTGGAGGCTTTGATGGAGAGGACCACATTCCGGAACCCTTCTCTGACGCATATACGCAGGAACTCCATCATCGATTCTACCATTCCGGCCGGAGTGTCGCCATAGCGGCTCATGATACGGTCGGAGAGCGACCCATGGTTGACCCCCAGGCGGATACAGACTCCGCGTTCCGCACAGAGGCGCAGGAAGGGCACCAGAGCTTCGTCGATTTTGCGCAGTTCGTCGGCATATTCCTCATCGGTAAATTCCAGTTTGACGAAAGTGCGCGCCGCATCGACGAAATTTCCCGGGTTGATACGCACTTTCTCGCAGTGGCGCGCGGCTTCGAAGGCGGCATTAGGATTGAAGTGGACATCCGCCACGAGCGGGACATCACAACCCATCTCGTCGAGACGCGAGCGTATGGCCCCCATATTGGCGGCTTCGCGCACCCCCTGCGTTGTCAGTCTGACAATCTCTCCCCCCGCATCGGCGATACGCTTCGCCTGAAGGGCCGAACCTTCGGTATCGAGAGTCGAGGTGTTGGTCATTGACTGAATGCGCACCGGATTTTCACCACCGATGCCTATCTTGCCCACACGGGCTTCGCCGCTGAGGCGGCGCTTGTAATTATATTTCATTTAGCGATTAGAGGATTTTTAATGAGAGTCCGTCGTAAGCCAGACGGACGTGAGGCGGGAGGTTAGCCTCGCGGTCAGCATGGCGTCCCATAGAATGAGCGATATGTGTCAGATAGGTCATCGAAGGCTTTACTTCATCAATTAGAGCCAGTGCCTCTTCCAGATTCAGATGGGAGAAATGGGGAGCTTCGCGCAGGGCGTTGAGGATAAGGAGCTGGAGCCCCTCCAGTTTCCATTTCTCTTCTTCGGGTATGGTTTTGGCATCGGTGACGTAGGCGAACTCCCCGATGCGGAAACCGAGTATAGGGAGCTTGGCGTGCATGACCCTGACGGGGAGGATATGGATTCCATCGATTTCGAATCCTTCGTCGCCGATTTCATGGACATCGAATTGAGGAACTCCGGGATAGGGATGGGGTTTGAAGCAGTAGTCAAGCCGGCGTTCGAGGTCGGCATGGACATTAGGCTCCATATATAGCCTGATATGGTCACCCCCCTTTTCGAGCGGCCGCAGATCGTCGAGACCTCCGACATGGTCGTAATGGGAATGGGTTATCAGTATGGCGTCGAGATGGTCGATATTGTGTCTGAGCATCTGCTGGCGGAAATCGGGCCCCGGATCGATGAGGAAGCGTTTACCGCGGATTTCTACAAGGACAGAGGCGCGGGTACGCCGGTCTCGTGG
>JAAVDN010000003.1 GCA_014801785.1 Bacteroides sp.
AGGAGCAAGCTCCTCCCCCGCTGCCGCTCGACTTGCATGTGTTAAGCCTGCCGCTAGCGTTCATCCTGAGCCAGGATCAAACTCTTCGCTGTTAGTTATATATTGCTATATATCTTTTCTATTTGTCTTTTTCCCGGCATCGTGGTCTCGGAATTGCGGAAAGCCTTGTTTCTTTCCCTTGTTACTCTTTTCCTCAACTCGACTCCTTCTAATGAAGAAATCTACGCTGCTGATCTCTTGTGGCAATCTTGTCATTGTTCTCTGTTTCAGGACTTTCCCGCTCTCGCTGAGCGGCCGTCCCTCGCTTTCGTTCGGAGGTCTCAGGGAGGCCTCGTTCCCGATTGCGGATGCAAAGTTATAACCTTTTCCGGCGTTTTGCAAGTCTTTTCGCGAAAAAAATCTGTTTTACAGCATTTTTATTGACTAACTTTTTGATAATCAGTGAAATCAACAAATGTTAAAATCTATTTCAAAATGTTTACAAAATCTCAGTGTCAGACCAACCCCTACGAAGTTTATTCCTGACATCAGTTTTCCTCAAAAGAAAAGAGGATACCTGCATGGCGAAACAACACCACAGGTATCCTCCTGCTATTTTTCCAATCTTATGTGGAGATCTTATGAAGGAGCTTTTTCTTAATGGCCCCTCTCATGCGACTACTTATTCTTCAGATATTCGTCAATCGCCTTGGCAGCCTTGCGTCCGGCCCCCATTGCAAGAATAACAGTAGCAGCTCCTGTCACCGCATCCCCGCCGGCAAAAACACCATCGCGGGTGGTGCGCCCATCCTCGTCAGCAACCAGACAACCCCGGCGGTTAGTATCGAGACCGTCAGTAGTTGCCTTAATGAGAGGATTAGGGCTTGTGCCAAGCGCCATGATAACGACATCGCAAGGGATGACGAATTCGCTTCCGGGAATTTCGACCGGGCTTCGGCGTCCGCTGGCATCAGGCTCTCCGAGTTCCATGCGTATGCATTCCACTCCTTCAACCCATCCCTTTTCGTTTCCGAGGACCCGAACCGGGTTGCAGAGCATCTCGAAATGCACTCCCTCCTCCTTGGCATGATGAACCTCCTCCACTCGGGCCGGGAGCTCGGCTTCTGACCGACGATATACTATGGTCGCATCAGCTCCAAGACGCTTTGCTGTTCTGACAGCATCCATCGCGACATTACCTCCGCCAACGATGACTGCACGATGGCCCGCCTCAATAGGAGTATCATACTTCTCTTCATACGCATGCATGAGATTGGCACGCGTGAGGAACTCATTTGCCGAGAAAACTCCATTAAGGTTTTCTCCGGGAATATTCATGAACCTGGGAAGTCCGGCGCCACTTCCGATAAATACAGCATCGTAACCTTCTTCGTCAAGAAGCTGATCAACCGTTAGTGTCCGTCCAACAATAACATCGGTTTCAATCTCGACACCCAGACGTTTTACAGATTCAACCTCCCTGGCAACGATACGTTCCTTGGGAAGGCGGAACTCCGGAATGCCATAAACCAGGACTCCTCCTACCTTATGCAGAGCCTCGAAAATCTTGACCTCATATCCTGCCTTGGCAAGATCGGAGGCGCAGGCAAGTCCGGCAGGACCCGAACCGACGACTGCAACTTTCTTTCCGTTCCTCTCCACATCCACTTTCTCTTCCCTTTCATGCTCGATAGCCCAATCGCCTACATATCGCTCAAGCTTACCGATAGCCACCGGCTCGAATTTGACTCCCAAGACGCAGGCGCCCTCGCACTGCGACTCCTGGGGACATACGCGACCGCAGACAGAAGGGAGGGAGCTATCCCGGGAGATAACAGCAGCAGCTCCTGCCTCATCTCCCTCAGCGAGGGCGGCGATAAACTCCGGAATGGAGACATGGACCGGACAGGCACCTACACAACGAGGGTTGCGGCAGTTCAGACAACGTGAAGCCTCGCGCATGGCTTCCTCACGGTCATAGCCGTAGCATACTTCCTCAAAATTGGTTGCGCGACGCGCCGGATCCTGTTCGCGGACCGGAACTCTGGGTATTCTCTCAGCCATGACACTTACATTTTTCGTGATTGTCGGAATTGGATTTTGGATTTTCGCGATACATAGCCTGACGACGCATAGCCTCATCGAAATCTACGAGGGATGCATCGAATTCGGGACCATCCACACAGGTAAACAGAGTCTTGCCTCCTACGCTGACGCGACAGGCACCACACATTCCTGTGCCGTCGACCATAAGCGCATTCAGAGAGACCATTGTCGGGATACCATAACCTACGCTCGCACGCGATGCGAACTTCATCATTATCATCGGTCCTATAATCACGCAATGGTCATATTTGCGTCCCTCCTCGCCGATGAGCTTGTCTATAAGACCCGGGACCATTCCATGAAAGCCCGCTGAGCCGTCGTCAGTTGCGAGATAAACATCAGCGACCTCCTTCATTTCCTCTACATAGGTAAAGAGATCCTTTGTCTTGGCTCCAATTATGACATCGGGACGACATCCATGCTCACAAAGCCATTTTGCCTGGGGATAGACAGGAGCAGTCCCGACACCACCGGCGACAAACAGAATTTTCTTCTCCTTTAGTTCATCGGCTGGAATATCGAGAAGATCCGAAGGGCGTCCGAGCGGACCGGCGAAGTCCACAAACCGTTCACCCTCTTCAAGGGCATTGATTTTTCCTGAGGAATAACCGACAGCCTGTGTGACTATCGTGATTGTCCCGGCCTCGGAATCATAATCGCAGATGGTCAGTGGTATACGCTCACCCTCCTCATCAGTGCGGACAATGACGAACTGGCCAGGCTTGGCTGACTTGGCAACTCGAGGGGCAAACACCTTCATCTCCGTGATGTTAGGCGAAAGGACTCTTTTACTTACAATTTCAAACATGATTCATGGTATTAGGTTCCTCCTTCCCCTATATTTCCATTCCATCCCCACAGCTCTGACAGCCCGACCGGAAGGCCGACGGCTTTCAGACTGCTAAAGTAAGAAATTTTTCAAGACTAAGCAACCTCGCTACAAAAAATATTCTATCAGACCAACCAAAAGCGTCATTACCATATATAATCGTCATGTGTTTTGACAAAACACCCTCCTTCCGAAGAAACATTAGACAACTCCCCGAAACATATAGGCGCCCATGCCCCGGACACCCGGGAATCACAGTCTGCCAGACGGGGGTCGGTTCCTCATCCGACAATGGCCTTACAAACCTTCCTGTTCTAAAGGCGAAAGGCCCAAAGCTTCAATGATTGCATCTATTGGAACACCGAGTTTTTTAAGATTCATCGCGTTCCTCATCCTTTCTTCCATTTGTCCTTCAGCAAAGCCCTCGGCACGACCTTCCGCACGACCCTCCGCACGACCTTCCGCACGACCTTCCGCGCGACCTTCGGCACGACCCTCCGCGCGACCCTCGGCGCGACCCTCGGCGCGACCCTCCGCACGACCCTCCGCCATCGCCTTTTTCCGGGCAAATGAGAGCTCGGCATGATAATCGCGTGCTTTCTTCAGGTCATAGTCATATTGCGCCCGCTCGCGAGGGGAAAGATTTGCATAATTGGCAACTTGTGCAAGACGTTTAAATATATCCTGGTGAGATGTAAAAGCAAGTGTATCCATAGTCGACATATTTGTAAGGTTATAGATCCATTGATCAATTTTAGTTGTACATTCCTCTTTCGGCTTATTGAAGGCCGGCAACTGAATGAAGACAGCCCGCATAAAGTCTCCTATAACTTCATGCGTCTGAGTATCCATCTGCTGAGTATATGTAATAAACTTCTTCGGCAGTCCTTCAATGAAGAAGTTTGACATAAAAACACCTACGACAGGTATAAAGTCATAATCCCAATAATCTTTTTCCTCTTCATCAGTCAATTTGGCTAACCTCTCTACTCTATCCGCTGTCAAATCAGAATGCTTTTCGACGCCCTGGTGTCTACGCTCCTCATGCGACATCATACCTTTATATCCCTGGCGCGCCATATCACGACTGATATAATAAAATGCCCGCTTAAGGAAATACTGTTGTTCGTTAAGCTGCATCTCTACTATAAACCTATGGCCTGTAGAGGTCGTGCAATGAACATCGTATGCAATCGACTTTCCTTTATCCCAATCGCGTACCTGTTCCTGCGCCCGGTATTCCACGCTGCTAATCCTGGACAGTACCGGATCATCAGCGAACAATGCTTTCAGAAACTCTTTAAGTATATCGTTTGAGACACCCTCCGTTCCAAAGATTATTTTGAACCCGGTATCAGTAAAAGGATTGATAAAGTATGCCATTGCTATTGAGATTTATACCCCATCCCAAAAGAAATGGGGTCTTATATGCAAAGATAATACCCCTATCCGAATAATCAAAGAATTTATCCGTCAATATTACCGAATCCCGTCCCACTGGAAATAAGGTCTTGCAGATGCGCAAATATCAAGATTTATATATATATTTGTAGAATTAATTTGAAAAGATGATACGATACTGGAATAATAAGGAAAGGATGGAGAGCGCAGTGAACAGGTATATGGGCAACCGCAAAAATAGGCCTTTAGTGTGGACAGCCCGGGGCTTCTGCATCCTGACCATCATACTTCTCTTCATTATGATCATCTGGTCTGACATTATATCGGACAGAACAATCCTTCTCCTCAGAGGTTGCACAGGAGCCTCCGCTATCATCTTTCTCCTGCTCCTATCCATTATACTCTATCGCGCATATTCTTCTCTTTGGAACACCAGAAAATAGCCGTATCACTATGAAGGCCTCAATTATACTATTGACCTATCGTCAGGAAAAAACCGTTGCCAGAGCTCTTGAGAGTCTGTTACGCCAGAAGTGTCCCTATTCTTGGGAAATAGTGATTGCCGATGATGGTTCTCCCGACGGAACTCGTAACATCTGTCAAAAATATGCTGCCCGATACCCAGACCTTATACGCCTTCTACCATACGCTCCTAACAAAGGGATTGTCGGCAACTACTTCGATGCCGTCGAACAATGCCGCGGAGAATATATAGGAGACTGCGCCGGAGATGACGAATGGCTCGATCCGACCCGATTACGTCGCCAGATAGAGATTCTGGATGCAGATCCGACCTTAAGCGTCGTTTTCTCCGATGTCGAAGAGAAGGATGGAGAGAAAGTCACACTCCATTCCTCCAACTCCATAAGGAACAGATGGTTCCGTCCCCGTATATCAGGAAAGGACTTGTTGGTCGCGGACCTGAACCATGTAAACACACTCCCCTATACCCTCTCTGCCGCCCTCTACCGTCGCTCAGCCCTGATGAAGACCTACGCATCCAATCCGGAAATGGTCCGCATGCCGGAAGCCGGCATAGAAGACGTCCCTCTTATCGCCGCACTCTCGGATGCCGGCGATGCGGCCTATATACCGATAGTGGGCTATCGATACTACATCGATGGAGAATCTGCCTCCAATAATCTTTCTATGGAGAAAGACTTCCGGTTTACTGCCCGCGTTACAGTCGCCGGTGCCACCCTCGCCCGGTTCTACGGCATTCCTGTTCAAAAGCTGAAAAACCATACCGATGCCAAACTAAGTTACATGGCTGCCCTCGCACGTCATCTTCACGACCGCAGTCTCCTACCTGAGATTGAGCGATGTCGCCAGGCCTGGAACATTCCCCTTCCCCTCCGCGCACGGATACACACCCTCCTGCTGCAACTTTTACGATAAACCAGTCAAAAAAAAAGGGCATAATTGCGCACTTTCCACGATTTTGAGTTATTTTTGCAATCTTAAACCTAACTCCGACCTCCGAACCGGGAACCATCCCTTTTACGGGCCGCTGACGAGCTACCCCTCCTGAAGCCGGAGTTTAAGACAACTCATGATCATGAACCTATTCGACACCATCAGCGAAGACATAAAGAAGGCGATGCTCGCCCGCGAGAAAGTGCGTCTCGAAGCCCTGCGCGGCATAAAAAAGGAATTTATCGAAGCCAAGACAGCTCCCGGAGCCGGAGGCGAGCTTAGCGACGACACAGCCATGAAAATCCTGGTCAAGATGGTCAAGCAACGCAAGGAGAGCGCCCGCATCTATCAGGAGAACAACCGTCCCGAGCTGGCAGAAAGCGAATTAGCCGAGGCGGAGGTCATCGAGCAGTATCTCCCCAAACAGCTTTCAGCCGAAGAACTCGAAGCTGAGTTACGCACAATCATATCCGAGACAGGCGCTACCGGACCCAAAGAGATGGGCAAGGTCATGGGAATAGCCTCCAAACGCCTCGCCGGACGCGCCGAGGGACGAGCTATATCCGAAACCGTCAAACGCCTCCTCAATTCCTGATTATTATGGAAATCCCACCCTTCCGTTACTCCTCGACCAATCAACCATCGGAAGCGTGAGATGCTGACAGATAGAGACCTATGCTTACCCTTCAGACCATCAAAGCCGATCCCGAATTCGTCATCGGTCGTCTCGCCGTCAAAGGTTTCGACGGGCGCGGCGTCATTACAGAAATTCTCGAAATAGATAACGAACGCCGCCGCCTACAGCAACTTACCGAAAGCGACGCCTCGCGCCTCAAGAAACTCGCCGCCTCCATCGGCGCCCTGATGAAACAGGGAAAGAAAGATGAGGCGGAAGAAGCTAAGGCGGAGGTTGCCCGCATCAAGGGAGGCGCCTCAGGCCTTCAACAACGCCTGGAAGAATGTGAAAAGCGGATGACAGACCTTCTGCTGACTGTTCCCAACCTTCCCTGCGCCGCTGTGCCCGAAGGACTGACGGCAGCTGAGAATGTCGTTGAGAAAGAGGGTGGAAAAATGCCCGAACTCGGTCCCGATGCACTTCCTCACTGGGATCTGGCAAAAAAATACAATCTGATAGACTTCGAACTGGGCGTCAAGGTGACCGGCGCCGGATTCCCCTTCTATATCGGCAAAGGAGCCCGTCTTCAGCGAGCCCTCATACAGTTCTTCCTCGACCAGGCTTCCGAAGCGGGATATACCGAGGTAGAACCTCCCTTCGTTGTCAACGCCGCCTCCGGATACGGCACCGGACAACTCCCCGATAAAGAGGGACAGATGTATCACGTCACTATCGATGACCTATACCTCATCCCTACAGCCGAAGTGCCTGTCACAAATATCTACCGTGACGTAATCCTCGATCCCGATACCCTGCCCCGCAAGAACTGTGCCTACTCCCCCTGCTGGCGCCGAGAGGCCGGAAGCTACGGCAAGGATGTCCGCGGCCTCAATCGCCTGCATCAGTTCGACAAGGTAGAGATCGTGCGCATCGAAAAACCCGAAGACTCCTATGCAGCGCTTGAAGAGATGAAAGATCATGTCCAGGGACTCCTTGAGAAACTCGGTCTCCCCTGGCATATTCTCCGCCTATGCGGAGGAGACATGAGCTTCACTTCGGCCATAACCTTCGACTTCGAAGTCTGGAGCGCAGCCCAACAACGTTGGCTTGAGGTATCCTCCGTCTCAAATTTCGAGACTTATCAGGCAAACCGTCTCAAATGCCGTTACAGAGGTGCCGACAAAAAGACTCACCTCTGCCACACCCTAAACGGCTCCGCCCTCGCCCTTCCACGCATCGTCGCCGCACTGCTTGAGAACAACCAGACCCCGGAAGGAATCGTAGTTCCCGAATGTCTGAGGAAATACACCGGTTTCGACATCATCAACTGATTTCCAAACGCACACACAATACCCTCCCAAATACGCCGGAAAGGTCCGAACCCCTTTCCGGCGACTAAAAACAACCATCTACTATGGCCTACATAAGCAAGGAAGAAAAGAAAATCCCAATCTCGGATCCTACCGGAAAATGGTCCGACCTCACTCTCCTGCCCGAATGGGAGGAGCAATATTATGACGTCTATACCGTCCGCAAACATGGCAAATGGGTAATGCTCAAGGCCCTCAAGAAGGAATACGCCGAGAATCCCAAATTCCGCCAGATGCTCGAACGGGAATTCGACACCCGTTATCAACTTGCCCACGCCAATATAGTGATGGTCAACGACCTTGAGGAAGTCCCGGGCGTAGGCCTGGCGATAATAACCGATGATGCTTACGGATACTCCCTGCGGCGCCTCATCGATGAAAAACGTCTCAGTCCCCAGATTATCCATCGCCTTGAAACACAACTCCTCGATGCGATGGGATATATCCAGGAAAACCATATCGTCCATTTCCCGATATCCCCCGACACGATTATCTTCACCGAATACACTCAGAATCTGAAGCTGATCAACGTCGGTTATGACCAGAACGACTCCCTCTCCGTCCAGGACACCCGCGCCGACATCCAGAACTACGGCAAAATCCTCAACGAAGTCCTCGACAATCTCCCCACATCTCTCCCCAAACTGCGCGCCATTGCGAAAAAAGCCCAGGATCCCGAAGGACCATACCGCACAGTGTCCGATATCCAGCTCGCCATCGAACGCCGCAACTCCTCTCAGATTTATGTCTGGCTATGTGGCTTCATCATCATTATGCTCGTCCTGCTCCTCTGGCTCGAACTCAAATAAGATCCTCTCCCACAAAGATACAGTGACCGGCAATCCGTTTGCCTCCGCCGTCAACACCCTGCGCCCGTATGCGGAGAAAACAGCGCGTACCTGAGCCGCTACGTTAAAACATCCTGTGGGTTGGGGTCTAAATTCCTTACAGATGATAGAAATAAAACGCATACCTCCGACAAAGAGCGACCTGAAAAATTTCATTCGCTTCCAGCTCGACCTCTATAAAGGTAACGACTGCTTTGTCCCCCCTCTCATCTCCGATGACCTGGCGACTCTCGACCCGGACAAGAACCCGGCTTTCGACTTCTGCGACGCAGCCTATTTCATGGCATATCGCGGAGGGAAACCTGTCGGGAGAATAGCAGGTATCCTTAACAAACAGGTAAACAGCAAGGACGCCACAAAGGATGTGCGTTTCGGATTCATCGATTTCGTCGACGACCCGGAAGTATGCCGCGCCCTGCTCAAAGCTGTCGAAGACTGGGGCCGATCTATGGGTATGGAGCAGGTCGTCGGCCCACTCGGATTCACAGACCTCGACCATGAAGGAACGCTCGTCGAAGGCTTCGGCGAACTCTCCACAATGGCCACAATCTACAATTACCCTTATTATCCCCAATATATCGAGGCGGCAGGATACACCAAAGACTCCGACTGGGTGGAATTTCTGATGGAAGTGCCGAAAGAGATTCCGGAGAAATATAACCGCATAGCCGATATAGTCAAGCAAAAATTCGGACTCAGGGTCCTCAAATACAAATCCCGGTCCAAAATAAAAAAAGAATACGGCCACGCCCTGTTCCATCTCATCAACGACGCATACAAGGATCTATATCAGTATTCCCCCCTGACCGAACGCCAGATTGAATACTACATCGACATATATCTCGGTCTCCTCGACCTCGAACTCGTCACCCTCGTCGTCGACCGTGAGGACCAGCTTGTCGGCGTCGGAATCTCGATGCCCTCCATGAGCCGCGCCCTTCAGAAATCGGGCGGCAAGCTCCTCCCCTTCGGGTGGTTTCATCTGCTGAAAGGTTTGAAAGGAAAGAATGACCGCGTTGACCTTCTTCTGGTCGCTGTCAAACCCGAGTATCAGAACAAAGGGGCCAACGCCCTGCTCTTTCAGGATCTGATTCCTTATTATAATAAGAAAGGGTACAAATATGCCGAGTCCAATCCCGAGCTGGAGACAAACGGCAAGGTTCAGGGACAATGGGAATACTTTAGCCATCGCCAGCATCGGCGTCGCCGAAGCTACCGCAAGTCAATCAAACGCTGAGAGAGATGGAACGATTCGGAAGCGAGAAGATAAATCCCTACAGCGACAGCGGAGAAAAACGAGAGCAGATAGAGGCGATGTTCGACCATATCGCTCCAGCCTATGATTTCATGAACAGCGCCATGTCCCTGGGGCAACATCGCCGCTGGCGCAACCGCGCCCTCGATATGCTGACCCCACGCCTCGACTCCTCCCCCCGCCGCATCCTTGACATCGCAACCGGCACCGGCGACGTGGCCTTCGCCCTCGCCCGCCGATTCCCCAACACGGCCATCACCGGCCTCGACCTCTCGGAGGGTATGCTCCGCGTCGCGCGACACCGTCTGGGAAACACTCCCCTCCCCGGCAAGACCTCCATCGAATTCCTCCAGGGAGACTCCCTCGATCTCCCGTTTGCTGACGGAAGTTTCGACCTGGTGACAGTCGCTTACGGAGTCCGCAATTTTGCCGATATACGCCGAGGACTGACCGAGATACGGCGTGTCATGCGCCCCGGTGCCCTACTATGCGTCATAGAACTCTCAGTCCCCGCCTCTTCCCTACCACGCATCGGATATAACCTATACACACGTCTCATACCTCTCGCCGGACGCCTGATAGCCGGAGACTCCGATGCCTACACCTATCTGCCGCGAAGCATCGCCGCCGCTCCACAGCGCGACCGTATGACTTCACTTATGAAAGAATGCGGATTCCGAGCCCCTCAATGGAAATCCCTCTCCTTAGGCGCACTTTGCATCTACACCGCCCTCGCTTAGGCACCATTCCTCTAAAGGCAGACTGATTTCCCCCGACAAACTACACAATGAAACTTCAAAGGAAAGATTTCGAAATAATGGCTCCCGTCGGGAGCCGCGAATCCCTGGCCGCAGCAATTGCCGGAGGCGCCGATGCTGTCTATTTCGGCATCGGAGACCTCAATATGCGCTCACGCTCGGCCGCCAATTTCACGGAAGAAGACCTCCCGGAAATTGTCGCAACATGCCGCAACGCCGGAGTGCGCACCTATCTGACGGTCAACATAGTTGTCTATGACGAAGATCTTTACCGCATCCGCCGCCTGATCGACCGCGCCAAAGAAGCGGGTGTTTCCGCCATCATAGCCTCCGACATGGCCGTAATCCTATATGCCCGATCCATCGGACAGGAAGTCCACATCTCGACCCAGGTCAATGTCGCCAACTCAGAAGCCGTGGAATTTTATGCTCGGTTCGCTGATGTGATGGTTCTCGCGCGCGAGCTTAACCTGGAGCAGGTCAAGGAGATATCCCGTCAGATAGATGACCGCGGAATCTGCGGTCCCTCCGGTCAACCGGTCAGACTGGAGATGTTCTGCCACGGCGCCCTCTGCATGGCCGTCAGCGGAAAATGCTATCTCTCCCTTCATGAAATGAACTCATCGGCAAACCGTGGCGCCTGCAACCAGATATGCCGCCGCGGATATGAAGTGACTGACCTTGAAACCGGCGACCAACTGAATATCGACAACAAATATATAATGTCTCCCAAGGACCTGAAGACAATACACTTCCTCAACCGGATGGTAGAGGCAGGCGTGACAGTCTTCAAAATCGAAGGCCGCGCACGCGGACCCGAATATGTCCGCGAAACTGTCGAATGTTATTCCGAAGCGTTGCAGGCTATCTGCGACGGAACATACTCCGATGAGCTTGTGGCTCGCTGGGACGAACGCCTCGCCAAGGTTTTCAACCGTGGATTCTGGGATGGATACTATATGGGGCAGCGTCTTGGCGAATGGAGTTCCAAATATGGCTCCTCCTCCACACGCGTCAAGGTATACTCCTCCAAGGCTCTACGATACTTCCCCAAGCTCGGAGTCGGTGAATTCAAAATTGAGAACGGCGAACTGCGCATCGGAGATGAAGTGGTTCTTACCGGAGAGAAGACCGGCGCCGAAATTTTCCGGGTGGAGGAACTGAGGGTAGACCTCAAGAATGTTGACAGTGTCTCCCGCGGAGAGCTATTCTCGATGCCCGTACCCGCGAAAATACGTCCCGGCGACCGTCTTTATCTCTGGCAGGAGAAATAGCAGTTCTTACAGCTCATCCCTCCAAACCCCGAACACTCTAACACTCCTATTTTATGTCCAAACCGAAACTCGTGGTCTCGACAGGCGCAGGCATAAGTGCCGAAAGCGGAATCAAGACCTTCCGCGACGCAGATGGTCTCTGGGAGAACTATCCCGTCATGCAGGTTGCCTCCGCCGATGGCTTCCGTCGCGACCCGGCCCTCATCCACCGCTTCTACAACGAACGACGCAAAGCCCTCGTCAACGCCTTGCCCAATGCCGCCCATAAGGCACTCGCCGAACTGGAGAAAAACTACGACGTCTATATAATAACGCAGAACGTCGATGACCTCCATGAACGCGCCGGCTCCTCGAATATTCTTCATCTACACGGCGAACTGATGAAAATACGCTCCGTCAGCAATCCCGACTATATAGAGACCCTCGATATAGAGCATCTGGAGACAACCCCCGAAACGCGCGGCCGCAACGGGGATCCGATGCGGCCGCATATAGTTTTCTTCCAGGAGCCTGTCCCGAATATAGAAAAGGCTATTGATATTGTGAGAGAGGCCGATATATTTGTGGTCATCGGCACATCACTGGTCGTCTATCCGGCAGCAGGACTGATTCAGTATGTCCGCCCCGGCACTCCTATATATTATATAGACCCGAATCCGGCGCCCATACCGGGCAGAAGCGACATCACTGTGATTCCCGAGCCCGCGACACGCGGTATGCAGACTCTCCGCACACTTCTTAACGCATAAGACCACGTAAGGCGGAACAGGTTCCGTCCTGACGGACTTCCAGCATGATATACGGTTCCCCGGCGGCCGGCGCTTCGATGCGCTGGCCGCGCATATTTAGATAAGTGACCGATACCACCGCAGCGTCGGAATTGATTGTGTCGATTCCGGAAAATTCTGCCGGCACATCACAGCGGGCAGCATTCAGAACACGCTTTGTCCGGGAATCGACAACTGCAACGACACCATAAAGACGCCCTTTATCCTGAATCAGCGACATTCCATCAAGATTCACAGCCTCTGATAACGGAATCTCGAAGGTATGGACCATACCCTCATCTCTGCGAATCTCGGATGGGATACTTCCTTCAATCCCTGTATTGGATGGGAGGAAGACCGCAACATGGTCATACGTCACTCCCGTCATCGGATTCGGAGCCTCGATAAGTCCGGCGAACTCCGCCGGCCACTTCCCGGTATCACTCCCTGAATAATAGTTGCCCTGCGCCCAGGAACGGCCGCTTCCGGTCAATCCGTCAGCCACCAGAATATAAGCAAGTTCGAAACCGGCATCCGTATAATCGCGGACAAATGTAAAGTCCGCCTTCATGACGACTGTCTCGCGGGCCTCCTCCTTCCAGTCGCATTCCAGTTCCACAGCGACAGGCGCAAACTCGTCGGCGACCTTACGCCAAAGGTCCGCAATACCGAACTCAGCCGAATTGTCATCACCAAACCAGGGATCCCCTTGAACCGTCCGGTTAAGATAAGCGTCCGGCTGGGCCGGGCAATAATTCGGGTAATCAATATCCTCCGCAATACTCATTATGTCGGAACAATGATATGCTATTCCGACGAAACGGTCGCCGAACATCTCAGCAAGACGTTCCATCCCCAAGGCCCCGCGCGGGCAATAACCGCATCCGGTCCCTGTATACTCCTCGAACAAGGGACGATTGACCGGACGGAAACTGCAGGAATACAGTTGGCATACACCCTCCCTCTCCGGATTGCTGTTCTCAATACCGTTCACCTTGCTGACACGGACTCGTTGCTCATAGCTCCCCGACTCTCCGGCGGCGGTAATCGATACATACCCCTTGAATGGATAGCCGAAAAACTCCCCGTCGGCCGGTGAGAAACGAAGCGTAGAACTATTCTCGCCCCACGGGGACCCGATATCAAATGTCAGCGATGAGACAGGAACAGACCCGAAATTGCGCAGAACAGCCTCGACCTGCGTCCGTTCCCCTTGAAGGCGATAAAGCTCATCCGGCAACTCGATAGAAACGCTTGCCTCCGGAAGTCCGGCAAGGGTAATAGTGTATGCAGGAAGCATCTCCCTGTCAATCTCCAGGTCACGCCATTTGTTGGCATACGTCCTGGAGGAATGGACCCAGAAACCCGCTCCGAAAATATCTTCTCCGGAGGATACGCAGGCAACCGGATAACAACCCTCCTGGCTCGACACATCATCGACAGTGAAGGAATAACCGACATAAAGACCCTCTTTCCCGACAGTGACAGGATTCTCCAGACGCAACACGACCGAGCCATCCTCGAAACTCGCCTCGTATGAAGCGATATCGGGGAGATTGACCTTGCTCTCCACCGTCAGGTTTCGCGAGAACCATACACGCGGATTCGATATACCTGTCTGAGCGCGCAGAGGGAAGGAGACCTCTACAATCTGTGCCTCCTCCAGCTCAGGAAGACCGACGTGAACCGCCACATCATAGTTCTCCTTATCCAACGTTCCCCATTCACAGTCCGGCAGTACACCGGGAATATCGGTAAGTATGGCGCCATTGACGGCGCAGAGCGGCAACACTCCCGCTATCGCGAAGAATGCTGCCGCCCATATTTGACGAATTGCTATATTCATGGAATCATTTTCAATTCATGGAATCACTTCATGACCTTATGGTTTCTGACTGTGCCATTGTCGAAAACGACACTCTTGACGCAGACACCCTTGAAGTCCTTGCTGACGCGGTTGCCAAGCAGGTCATGGTAGATGACTTCGACAACCTCTCCCTCCTCAGCGAGCTCCTCGACCGAGACCACAGGATCATCTTCCACAGTGACTGTTTTGGTTTCAGGATAATAAGTCGCGATTCCGGAGACCTTTCTGACCTCAGTCTCGGGATCATAGAAGATAACCTGGACTCCAACCTTCTCGGGATCGGAACCTCTCATCTGGACACGATGCTGGAAAACATTGTCGCTTTCAGCAACTACACCCCAGTTGTTGGAGAAATCGAGGGGAAGTTCGTAGGTAGGCTCAGTAATTCCCTGATAGTTGGGGAAAGTGGTGGAAGCCTCGAACAATACCTTCTCGCCATCGAAATAGACGCAATATCTCAGATCATTCTGATCAAGCACATTGCCATTGAGGTCGAAGGGAAGGACGCAGAACTCGATCTGGACGAAAGGAACGGCCGCGCTCTTGAAAACCCGGTAAATATCATTGATGAACTCCGGAGCGACCGGGTCAAGGTATTCTCCATACTTGATCTGGAAACCGGGCTCGGTGAGAATAAGATCGGTCTGGTTGTTGTCAACGTCATAATCGGCATTATCGCCACCCTTTACAAGAAGGCCCAGAGGNCCGTCGCTGACCAGGGTGAAAGTGCCGGAAGCCTCATCGANATTGAAGACCAGCGGCTGATTGGAGACATGATACTGGGTCATGAGATTCTCTGCACCCTGGGTATAAGCCATCATNTACTCGAAATACTGGACGCTCTTCTTCTCGATCCATCCTAAATACTGACCNGATTCTATAATCAGTTGTCCATTCTCCAGCCGTCCTTTTATGACAGCCTCCGGATTGGCGCTCCAGAAACCACGGATATAGAGATCGTCGCCGACAGTGGCGCACTCAACCGGATGTCCGACACGACGCGCACCTTGCTTGTATGAAAGAGACCATGTCTCCGCCTCTACATTCTCNGGGAAACGGACGGCAGCGGTCTCGGGGTTNACCGGAGTCATGCTGATGTCTGTATCGCCATAGACCATCTCCTCGCCGTTGCAGAAGAGAGTCAGCCTNANATCCTTGTCTGACTCGTTCTGGACGATTCTGCCATCCGCAAGACGGTCGAAAGTAAGACANTCCTGGTCNGTCTGGCTCCACACGGTCTGCCAGTTCCCTGTCTCCTCATCATAGACACGCTCGCTGACAAGAAGTCCGATAGTCCACACATCTTCTCCTCCGTTCTTGTTCTCGGAGACCTTGATCGTCTGAGGNACATTGAGGATAATCTGGTCCTCCTCAAGCTCACATTTCACGTATGCTCCTGTCGGAAAGAGAGCGATTGGATCGCGGAAATAAAGATAGCCGTCGTCCGCGTAGACCATCTTGCGGGCAACTCCGTCAGTCATGGCATAAGTGACGAATCCCCATACGCTGGGGGAGTAGGCCATCGACATNCCNCTGTACCANTGTACNGTGCCGGCAGGCTCGGCTGTGATGATTTCGTCGGCCGGAGATGCGTAGGCNCCGACNCCTGTCATCAGAGACAGGCCAAGAATCAGGGAGGTAAAGTTTCTCATATATATAACACTTGTTTGAGTATGTTCAAAGGATTGCTGACCTGTTCCGCCTCTTGACCCGACGGCTCCGGATTATCATATATCCGCGTCAACGGTTGCAAATTTAATCCTTCATTCCCCCGAAAACCTAAAAAATATGGTCTACAATTGGTCTACATCCATAAATTTTTCTACTTTTGCTNTCTATAATCCCNAATTTTTGCAATTCGGCTCTTATATCCGGCTTGCNCCCTCACCCTATTACCTGACAACCATGAAACATCCTCAACCGATTCTTCCCCTTATCTTTACCATCATATTGACTCTCGCCTCCTGCGGACAGAGGAGAGCCGGAGGCTTCGCCGACATGAAATGGGAGCCTTTAGGCAGAGAAGCCGATTCACTGAACCTCCTTCTCGAAAGTCGGTTTTATGACGCCGACCCTTATGACAGTATCCGGATGCTCATTGAGCGGCTTGAAAGCGCCCCTGTCTCCAAGGATGCAGGACGTCGGCGTCTCACGTCCCGCGTAGCGTTCTGGAAAACGCGTCTTGCCGAACGCGAGAGGGGCACACCGGAAGCTGACTCCCTGCTGCGCGTGGCGTTTGAGCTTACCGACTCCGCGGCTTCCCCATATACATATAATCGGCTGTTGACTATTCGCGAATCGATAGACTCCGATTCAGCAACTCTTCGTATGTCGCGCCTAATGGAGAGCCTCCGGTATTATCAGAGTGTGGGAGACCAGGCGATGGAGGGGGCGACCTCCATTCTCATTGCCCATGCCCTCGCTGACTCATATCAGCTTGATTTCGCCCTTGAATATTTCTTACGTGCCGACTCACTTCATCATCTCTCCGGCCTCGACAAATATGTGTCTAAAAACCGTATCAACAGATGCTCGATATTATACAAGATGGGAAACAAGGCAGGTGGAGACTCTCTTATGAGCGTAATGCTTGCTGACCCGGATATACGTAAGGATCCTTTGGCATATAACACTGTGTTGCGCAACTCCTATATCTTCAGCAATAATTTCGAAAGGCTCAAAGAGGGAGCGGAGCAGATGATGACAATCGACTCCACCTCTCCGCGCAACGCGGTCTATGATATCCTGTTGGGTCAGCATTACCGTAAGGAAGGCAACGATCCGGAAGCCGATATCCATACCAGACGCGCGTTCGCCAAGCTGGACAGGATTGCGGATCAGGAGCTGCGTTGCGCAATCCTGCGGGATATGGTGACGACCCTTCGCCATGAGGGACTGTCTGACAGCGCTTCGCGCCTTCAGGAGCAGTATATCGATGAGTTCGAAAAACTTACCGATATGCGTCAGCCACGCGAGATGGCACATCTGCACACACTCCAGATTGTCACGCGATACGAGATGGAGAGCGCCGCCGCCAGGAGCTACTATGTAGTCCGGATGCTTATCCTCTCTATCATCCTGGTGCTGGTGGGTAGTGTGGGTATCCTGCTCTTAGTCAAGGCGCGTCAGCGCCACCGTCTGCAACAACAGCGGATTATTCTCGACAGGGTGCAGTCTCAACTTGAAAAAGAGGAGCATCAAAGGCAGTATCTGGCCCTTTCGATAGCTATGGAAGAGACGGATCGTCATCTGGAACAGATACGTGAACAGATCGAAACGCTGAATAAGGAGGGAAAGGTCAGTTACACGGAGATGACGAGTGTCAGACAGGTGCTCCAGCAGCATGCCAACAACCGGGATGACTGGAAGCAGTTCAATGAGCTCTTCAGCAAAGCCCACCCGATGTTCGACAAGAACCTCAGCGAGCGATACCCGGGACTTTCCGAAGGACAACGTAAACTTGCCGTCTATATCTACACCGGAATGAACAATAAACAGATAGCGCAGTTCCTGAACGTTCGTCCCGAGTCCGTAAAACAGGCGCGCTGGCGCCTGCGCGTAAAAATGGGACTCAGTTCCGACGAATCTCTCGAAGAGTCTCTCCGCTGCCTCGCCTGACCCTCAAACAAGGCAACGGAGAGCTACGCACATACACTACAAACACTCCCGCCTCGCGCCAATAGTATGCTCATTTATTTTTACCAGCTACTAAATAATTTTATTACCCGATTAATGGGACTTTTTCAAAAGAATCACTATCTTTGACATCGAATTTCTATTGGAAGAATAAAACCTGACGACATGAGAAAACACAGTGCCATATATAATATTCCGCTACTCGCTATCTTCATTCTACTGGAAGTCCTGACGATCGGTTGTGGACGTAGGAGCGAGATTCTATGTACGCTGGATCTCGCCGAGCAGCTTATGGACGAGCGGGCCGACTCCGCTCTCGCTATCCTCGACACCATCGACCCGACCCACCTCCGCACAGATGAAGAGCACGCCCTCTACGGCCTGCTCTACACTCAGGCGCTTGCTAAAAACTGGCTCCCGTTACCCCCCGACACGCTAATAGCCCGTTCGACCGCATACTATGAAGAGAAGGGAGATCGGTTGCGTTACGCAAAATCTAACTACTACCAAGGACGTACCTATTATAAGAACGCGGATTATACGCGTTCTATACTCTGCTACCTTAAAACAAAGGTAACGGCTGAGCAAGATAGCCTTTTCTTTTGGGCCGGGTTAGGTTGTCGAGGTATGGCTGACGTATACGAACAGACTCAGAATTTCGCCGACATGAAAATTTATGCAGAAAAGAGCCTGAAATATTTTAAGAAAAGTGGTAAAATTATATATATAGATCGTGCTGTCATTGATTATGCACGTGCGTTATGTTATACACAGGAATATATGGCTTCAAACAATCTTCTTTTTGAATTGATCGAAGAGAAAGATTCTATTAAAGATGTGGATTTGCTAAATTATGCCTATGCTGTTATCGCTAATAATTTGAATAATCAGCGAATGTACTCTGAAGCACTTCCCTGGCATGAAAAGATAATAAAGTCAGCAAGAGCCAATGCTGATGATTCCCTACGATATGCCTTTAATTTACTGGCAAATTTTAAAATAGATCAGGCACAAGAGATATTAGATAAAGTCAGCAAAAGGGATAGTAGAGTCGCTCATATCACCAAAGTCTATCTGACAGCTGAAAAAGGAAATTTTAAAGAGGCTTATAATGAATACCATAAGTATATACTGAATTTAGATACTCTAACTATTCCTGCCAGTGTCGCTAATATATCAGGTATTATAGATGAGTACTATAATTATCGACTTGCTGTTTCCAGAGTAGAAAAAGAAAAAAACAATATTATTCATTGGTTAATCTTTACATTAGTACTTCTTCTTTCCAGTATTATTATATATATTTTTTTTCGTAATAATTCTCGACTTAAAGATACTATAAAAATCCATATTGACGCTTTGGATTTACTAAAAAAGAAAATCCGGCGTCAGAAATTTCTGGTAACTAATACTTCAGAATTAGATAAATTCCATTTTGCCATTCTTGAAAAAGGAGGACAAGAGTTATTCATCTACAACGATGCAAAGGATGCAATAAAAAATTTGAAAAAAGATGTGAATCAATGTCTGACCAAATATATTGAAGAGAAACAATTATTAGAATATTTACATCAAATTCTAAATGAAAGGTACGATGGTGTTGTAGATAATTTAAAGAGAGATATTCCTACTTTAAAACAAGCAGATATTAATTTATTCATTCTATCAGTCCTAAACTTCACTGCTAAAGCAATTGCGGGCTATCTTGAAGTTGATGACGTAGATTTGGTCTATGGGCGTAAGAAACGACTTAAGAAAAAGATAAAGAATCTCCCAGAGGAAAGAAGAGACCTATATCTTAGATTTTTCACAACCGATTGAAGTCCTAATTCACCGACCTACGCCTGCTTGCTCATACCCTGTTTGACTGTACGGCGCCTACCTCGTGAGGTAGGCGCCGTACAGTCAAACAGGGTATGGTATATATAGGGAGCTACAACGTTTTATCGATTAATCCTAACCAAAAAGCCGAGCAACTATTAAAAAAGACAGATATTTTGTTATTTTTATATCATATCCTACTCATAATCACTACATTGATAAATACAAAAAGACAGATGGTTCTTGTTAAAAGACCATAAAACAACTCTACCTTTTTCCTAATTTTGTCCTCGATAACCATTAAGTAACGCCTTATGATAAAAAAACTTATTATTGTATTATCCTTGGCTCTATCGGCCCTAATAGGATATGCCGGGGACGATAAGAATAAGGGTCAACTTCCTACCGACTCCACCAGTCTTAGGAGTCGGTTGCCTCCTCCAGTAAATGTAGGAAGGCCGGATTCCTTTTCTAGTTCTCCCATAGTATGCTCCTATGGACCCGGATTCCTTGAACTCGCGCTCCCGCACGGAGTGCAGTACATCAAGGTGCGCATCTTCAACTCCTTGCAGGACTGGACCGGAATGGTGACAGTCGAGCAACCCCGTGTGGAAATCCCGTTGTTTACCGGAGAATGCAGAATTATCTGCTGGACGGACGATAACCGTCAGTACTTCGGGAAACTTAACTTTCCGAACTATCGGTAATCATTAATCTCATTTTTAACTGAGAGGCTTCTTAAGTCTTTCCAAAATCTAATCTCATGAAGAAACTCCTTCTGATTCTCAGCTTATTCCTAAGCTGCTTATGCGTGCCGATTTCGGCACAGACTGTGCACAAAGTTACCTTGGAAACAGCGCTTCAACTCGCCAAGAACAAGTTTTCCGACCAGGACTATGATTACTATCAGGTTCAGGATAACTCTACAAGCGTATGGACCATCTTTATCGATGCAGATCCCGGCGCCAACTGGGAGCACGATTGTTACATCTATACTGTGCAGAGCCGATGACCTACTCAGCTACAGCATACTACGAAGACGGAACCATGGCGACCGGTTCTATTACCATCGAAGCTTCTACAGGAATCGAATCTTGGCAAATTGCGAACGACCGACAGAAAATATTCGTCAAGTTGTTTGGCAATATCCCTGGAAATGCCTATATTTGCCTCATATCCCTCGCCGACGGCAACAATCGGCCTTCGGAAGCAGACCATACGTCTTCAAACACGCGCTCCATTGATATATCAGACCTCCCCTCCGGTAACTATGCGGTTACATATATCATTGATGGCGTGACTATCGACCAAAAGAAGATTCAGCTCTAATGTTAACCTTTCGGGAAGGGTTTGAAACCCTTCCCGAATATAGAAAATCTTTTTACACCTATGAAATTGAAATCTATTTACACCTTTTTCTGCCTTTCGCTCTTCGCTGCCAACGTTTTCGCAGTCGGTGGCGCTGAAATGACTCTCGGCCAGGAACTTCGCTCGTGCGCTAACGACAGAGAGATGCTCCGTCAGAAAATCGCGGACAGCCGCGATGCCATCAGCTTCACACTCGCTCCCGACGTTTCCGAATGGGAGGAGGGTAGCGGAGAAAAAAAACTGAATGTCACCGCTCCCGGCACTCTGAAAGAGCTGCTCGGCGAGGAGATGCTGACTGTAGAATCGCTCACGCTGACGGGGACTCTCAGCGAGAGTGACGTCACCACTCTTTGGCAAGCTTCCCTGAACGGCAAGCTTGCGGTCATCAATTTGACCGACGCGACCATTGAAGAAAACAGAATAGCCGACTCCGCCTTCTGGCATGCGGAAGATCAGATCGTAGACGACAACGGCTCAGGATTTGTCAGTATCTGGTATCCTAAACTCAAGACAATCAAGTTTCCGGAAACTTTGGAAGAGATCGGAAAGGATGCTTTCTCATACTGTCACGCCCTCGAAGAGATAACCCTTCCATCTGCGTTACGCGAAATCGGCAAGTATTGCTTTTACAACTGCACCAGCCTGAGTAATCCCGCTTTGAATTTTCCCGAGGGGATAACCGAGATTCACGAAGGAACATTCCAGTATTGTCAGAAACTCGCCGGGGAGGTCTCGTTCCCCTCTTCCCTGCGCAAAATCGAGAACTTCGCTTTCTACTCAACGAGATTTACCGACATCCATTTTTCGGAAGGTCTCGAAGAGATCGGAATGCAGGCATTAATAGGATGTTACAATCTAAAGAGTATCGTTTTTCCCGCGAGCCTGAAGAAATTGGGAGAAGAATCCTGCGGAAACTGGATCAGCCTGGAGAAAGCGTACTGCGCCGCATCTGTACCCCCCGTTTGCGAGGGTAATCCCTTCGGAGATGGAATGCAAACTCCGATCCTCTACGTTCCGGAAGGGACCGCCTCTCTCTATGCCGTAGCACCTGGCTGGGATTTCTTCAAGACCATCATCGACACCGAGCCTATCCCCGGGGCTTCATTAAACGGAATCTCCAAGACCGACCTCATCCCGGATAGCCGCGTTTTCAACCTTAACGGCATCGAGATAACCGAGCCTGAGATCGGCAAGATTTACATTAAAGGCGGTAAACTCATCAAGTTCTGACCGAACGAGAAGAATACTTACCTCATTAATCCCGCTATCCAATCAAAAAACCACGCGTATGAAGAAATTAAACTTTTTTGTAGCTTTGGCCGCAATGCTCATTTGCGGGTCCAATGGGAACGCCGAACCGATCGAGCCGGTTTCGAGCGTGCAATCAGAATGCAAGGACGGCACACATACCCGCGCCTCGAATTATAAGGAATTAAACGGGACGGTCTCCTACCGGGACGGAGTGCTGACCCTCTCTGTCACTAACCTGACTGAAAACTGCTGCGCGGACCTGCAGGTAACCGCTGACGCCGACACTCCCGGCGAAATACATTTCGCCATCCTCGACAAGGCGGGGGCTCTTTGCGACTGCATCTGCCCCTTCGACATCGAATGCACCTATGAGGGAATCCTCACTGGTCATTACGAGGTCTTCCTGGAGTACGGACCCAAGGACATCCTGCTGGAGAAGGAGATCGACATCGAGGAGGGATGCAGCGTGACGCTTGACAAGCCCGCAGGAGTGGACAGCGTATCATCCGCAGCTGACTCGCCGCTGAGCATGGGACGCGACCACGTGCTGACGGTCAACAT
The DNA here is from genome assembly GCA_014801785.1 of Bacteroides sp. Taxonomy (GTDB): domain Bacteria; phylum Bacteroidota; class Bacteroidia; order Bacteroidales; family Muribaculaceae; genus Lepagella. Next base: position 23,124 of record JAAVDN010000003.1, read on the forward strand.
GCAGGGTCAGACCGAGCTGGAGATATTCGACGCCGAAGGACGCCTGATGAGCGCCATGACGCTACAGGCTCCCGCCGAGGTGTCGCTCGCCACCCTCCCCGCAGGCCTATACCTCCTGCGCGCGACAACCGCCGATAATTCCGTAACGCTTCGGACCATTAAATAAGTAAGTAGCTGCTAAAAATAAAACGCTATATGGGTAATTTTCATCTTGAGCCATAAAGCTTGCTTTATGGCTCAAGATGAAAATTACCCATATAGCGTTTAGTTTCTGAAAACTACTTAGATAAAATCTGCAAACCTTAAATTATGAAACAGAAAATTATTTGTCTGTTCACAGTTATCGGATTCTTCCTTACCAGCATGGGTGCTCTGACAGATCAACAGGCGGTACAGGCAGTCTTGTCTCAGCTCCCGCTCTCTCGCAGGACCAACTCGCAATTCTATGTGGGAGAACCAAATACCTCTACCTGGCTGGTCTTTGAAGATCAGGTTCCAGGGGCGGATTGGGAACACGATGCTGTAATCCATCGTGTACAGAAGAGTTCAACCTTATACAATCCTGTAATTATCTCTACAGCAACCCGTCAGTTGCCTGACGTTGACCTTTGGAAAGTAGGGGATACTTCGCACTTGCCTGCGTTTGCGGGTGCGGAAGACATAAGGACAAAAACAGTTCCAAAGCGTGATATTCCGGAAAATACAAGACAATACGTTGTCCTCATCAGTGGTGGAGTCGACCCAGCAAACAATCATCCTCATTATTGGAATAATACTTCCTATATATATCGGGTCTTTCGGAATCATTTCAATGTCCCAGAGTCAAACATATTCGTGGCATTCTCCAACGGGAATTCTTCCATTCCGGATATGAATAATAACTATCGGTCACCTAAAGATCTGGACGGAGATGGAGTTTCGGATATCTACTGTGCCGCCACCCACGCTCAGATCAGAGGTCTTTTCGCAAGGTTGGCCACTATACTCAAACCGGACGACCACCTGTTCGTATTCGTAACGGATCATGGAGCCAAGGCTAAGGATGAACGAGGAGCCGCCATCTGCCTTTGGGGTGAAGGCGCATACCTGTATGCGAATGAATTCCGTCAAATGATGGATAATATCCATTGTGCTTCAAAAAATATCCTAATGTCGCAATGCTTCTCAGGAGGTTTTATCGATCACATGAAGGATGCCGAGGATGTGGTATTGGCAACTGCATGTAAAGATACTGAAGTAAGTTTCTCAAACAGATATTTTTCTTCATTTGTCACATGTTGGATAGATGCTGTTTCATTGCCTGCCATAAATGCCGATAAAAATGGTGACGGTGTTGTCAGTATGAGAGAGGCCTTCACCTATGCAACTGCGAATTTCATAGGGAATCAACTACCTCCGCCTACATTTCCCGGTAATGAAAATGGCGTTCAACGTATCATAACGGATACGATGCAGCATCCGCAGTTTTTTACCAGCCATGACAATCTCGCCGATAACTTGTCCTTGGATTATCTTCCCGATCCCTGCAACCTGACAATCGGTGACAACTCTCAGGACAGCGGTACCCTGAATATCAACGAGAGACTTTGGCACAGTCCGGAAATAGCGACTCGCGGCATATCTTTGGACACCTCTATGGATCCCACAAATCCTATATGGATGGTTACCACGAAGCGAACGAACTACGTGAATGTACGCGTAAAAAACCAGGGCTGGAGATCCTTCGATCCTTCTGAGTCCAAACCGACCTATGTAGAGCTTTACTGGGGAGTAGGTACCCCGGTCAGCATACTGGCGGACTACAAGGGAACAAACAAGATGGAATCCGGTTATCCTGCCGGAGGAAAAATCGCCAGTGTTAGATTGACCGACGCCCTCGAACCTGGTGAAGAGACTATTGTCTCTCTTCCGTGGCTTTACGACGACCAGCCGAAAGTGGCTAATGCCAATACCCTGAATCTGCTCGCCACCGTCGGAACGAAGGATTTGCTGACCACTTATCCGAACAGCGATCTGAATGTGAACCGCTATCCCAACATAGCCGAAAGACACGCCGTCCGGCTGGCATCCAATGCCACCGCGGCCGAAATCAACATAAAGACTCCCTCCTCGGCTCCTGCCAAGGTCAACCTTCGCGTGGACGGCGACGGAAATGGATATCGGTATTACCTTCTTTCGGAAGATATCTTCGGTGATTCCGACAAGCACTATTTCAGCTCTGAGCTACTTCTGGAGAATGTCCGTCTGATCCGCAACACAAACCATACGGCAACATTCGGATACATCATACCCGGCGAACCTTATCCGGCCCTGCCGGCTACGATAGCCCTCGAAATCCTCAATCCTACCTCAGGGGACCAGCTTGGAAAATACACGTTCGAGAAACAGTCGTCATCTTCTGTTCTGCCTCCAATCATTCTCAGTCAGCACGAGGTGGACTCATCGACTGTGCAACTGATCGCTCAGGCCGAAGACGGCAATGACTGGGATATGGTATGGATGAACAATGTGTCTGAACCGATAGCTGTAGGTGACACCTACGAGGGATTGAGTACTGACATGGATGGGGGCAAGCTCATAGCTTCCTGTGCGGAGGGATATGCCGAAATTCCGATTTCTCTGAATCGTGCCATACCATCCTTCGAACTCATAGACTTCACCCAGTCTACAGCAAGAGTACAGGCCGACCGGAGTGTTCCCGACGGCACGCAGATAGAGGTCGTATGTACGGGAGAGAATCACTACAGAAAAGTCATCGACTGGCCTATTGGGCAATTATACTGCAACGTAGACCTTACGAATGCCAACGGTCTTATCGTAATTTCTTCTGTCCTGGATGGGCATCGTATCGTTCTCGGAAAGAGACTGATGTGACCAACACATACAATAAATTTCAGATTTTATAGTTTTGCAAACAAATAACTTACAGATATATGAAAAAAATGAAACTTATGATGGCCATGGCCATCGGGCTTGGTTGCTGGAGTAATTCCCAGGCTGAAGTTATACAACCGCTATGGCTCGAACAGTCAGAGTGCAAGGAAGATGTCCCGAATGCCCGATCGGAAAAGTATACGGATCCTCTTCGCGCTACGCTCTCATACGAGAACGGTGTTCTTACCCTGTCCGTATACGACTATCAAAATCACTGTTGTCCGGACCTGCGCATTGTCGCCAACACCGATACTGAGGGGGAGATTCATTTCTTTATAACCGACGTGTCTTATTGGATATGCGACTGCATCTGCCGTCGTGACCTCGAATGCGCTTACGAAGGAATTCTCGAGGGTCACTACAAGGTCTACCTTGATGAGGAACGCTACATAGGCCCTTTGCTGGAGAAGGAGATCGACATCGAGGAGGGATGCAGCGTGACGCTCGACAAGCCCGCAGGCGTGGAGAGCGTATCATCCGCAGCTGACTCGCCGCTGAGCATGGGACGCGACCACGTGTTGACGGTCAACATGCAGGGTCAGACCGAGCTGGAGATATTCGACGCCGAAGGACGCCTGATGAGCGCCATGACCATTCAGGCTCCCGTCGAGGTGTCGCTCGCCACCCTCCCCGCCGGGCTTTACATCCTGCGCGCCACAAACGCCGATAATTCCGCAACACTACGCACCGTACGATAATCCCCCCACAACCATTTCTTAGAGCCGCTTATCTGATAAAACAGGCTTGATATGAGCCTGTTTTATCAGATATTTTCATTAAATTTGAGCCTATTTTTCAACGGAATGAATTAAATTTGCAGTCGGGGAGAGACGGGCCGCGAAGAGCTTACCGGCGAAGTCCCTCCTCATGTCAATTATCCTATCCATACCTATATGAAAAAAACTCTACTGACTTTGCTGGGCGCCGTGGCCGCTGTTTTCTCCTCGACAGCCCAGACCGGATCCGCCGAACAGCCTCTGAGCGTCGACGACTTCATCGAAATGGGTATTCCCGCCGCTCCCGTAGCCGACACCTATGTCCAGGGTTATATCGTCGGATATGTTCCCGGTATGACCTGGAGCGAGACTATCTTCGGCAACCCGACAGATGCCGAGGCCCAGAAGACCAACATCGTCATCGCCGGAGCAACCGGAGAAACTGACCTTAACTACTGCATTCCCGTACAGCTCCCCGCCGGTGACGTCCGAAACGCACTTAACCTCGTTGATAATCCCGGAAACCTCCACAAGAAGGTGACCCTCCGCGGTTCCCACGAGAAATATTTCGGAGTCAACGCTCTCAAGAGCGTCACGGCATACGCTTTTGACGGACAGCAAATCACCCCCGAGCCCACCCTCGACCCCGTCGTCTCCTCCCTGAGCGAGAACTTCGCTTCCGGAATCCCTTCCAACTGGACCCTTTCCGGAAATCCTAATTTCTACAACACAAGCTTCTCCGGATCATACTACGCAGCCGTAACCGGATACAAGGGGACCCCTCCGTTCGACGCATGGCTCGTCACTCCCGGTCTGAAAGTGGACGCCAACGCCAAGACATTCTCTTTCAGCACGCAGGTAAACGGCTATTCCTCCACAACCTCCAAGTTCCAGGTCTACCTGCTTGACTCCGCCAATCCGGCGACCGCAAACCGTCTCGCTACCATCGAGTGCCCCCTCGCTGTCGCTCCCGAAAGCGGCTACAGCGGATGGGTCGCTTCCGGTGATCTCGACCTCTACGCACTGGCAGGAAACAAGAGCGGCACATTCTATGTCGGCTTCAACTACACCGCCTCTGAAGATGCCAACTACGCAACCTGGTGTCTGACCGATGTCCTCTTCAATTCTACTTCAACCCCGGAACCCGTCCTCCCCGGTGACACCGGCACTCTCCAGAACCCGCTCACCGTCTCCCAGCTCCTGACCCAGGACACTCCCTCCTCCGACATCTCCGGATATTTCGTCAAGGGTGTCATCGTCGGTTTCGTTGACGGCATGAATATCTCCGGTGCAACCTTCGGAACCGCCGCAAACGCTTCCAACACCAATATCCTGCTCGCCGACAACGCCGATGTCAAGGATGTCAACCTCTGCATCCCCGTACAGCTCCCCTCAGGTGCCGTCCGCAATGGTCTTAACCTCGTCGAAAACCCCGACAATCTCTTCAAGACCGTGACCCTCGAAGGCTCTTTCGCCAAATACTTCGGTGTAAAGGGTCTCAAGAGCGTCAAAAGCTTCACTTTCGACGGTGGCGAGACTCCCGACCCGCAGCCCTCTACGGTTATCTTCGAATCTCTCTCCAGCAATGCCAACGGATGGAGCGAAGAATTCGGCGCTCCTCTCCCCGAAGGTCTGACCTACGTCTGGAAATGGGACAGCAGCTATAACAACTATAAGGCTTCCGCCTACGCCAACAATACCGACTACGCTGCCGACGCTACCGTCATATCCCCCGTCATCACTCTCCCGGCCGAAGCTGAACTGAAGCTCTCATTCGAACACGCCGGCAAGTTCTTCTCCTCCCTGGAGGCAGCCGAAGAGGAGTGTCAGCTTCTCGTCCGCAAAGAGAACGGCGCATGGGATCAGCTGACAATCGAAAACTGGTTCACCAACACTGACTGGACCTTCGTCTCCACCGCCAACACCCTTAACGACTACGCAGGAGAGAATATCCAGATCGGTCTCCGCTACATCTCCACTTCCAAAGCAGGAACTTGGGAAGTCCGCAACCTCAAGGTCGAGCGCACCGATAACACCGCCCTCCGTCAGATCGCAGTCGAGGGAATGCAGATCCGCGTAATCGACGGAACCATCATCGCTCCGGCCGATGCCGAGGTCTACACCCTTTCCGGAATGCGTGCAGGTCGCGAGAACCTTCAGAAAGGTATCTATCTCGTCCGCTCCGGCAACGAGGTCCGCAAAATCGCCGTCAAATAATAGATCCTGACGATTCGTCCGCGACCATTCCGGACAATTCGTAAAAATAAGAGAAGCGCCGAATCGGTTTGTCCCGATTCGGCGCTTCTCTTATTTTTTCCCGCTCAACTCTATCAGGAGTTCAGCGGAGGGTGGATCATATTACTTCTTGCTGACATCCTGTTTCAACAGGTCGCGGATTTCGGTCAGCAGGGTCTCCTCCTTAGTCGGCTCGGCGGGAGCTTCGGGAGCAGGTTCAGCCTCTTTCTTCTTAAGTTTCATGGCCATGCGGATAGCGATGAAGATAGAGAAAGCGATAATGATAAAATCGACGATATTCTGGATGAACATACCGTAATTAAACGTCACGGCCTCCTGTATCACCTCACCCGCCGCATCCTTCACCGGCTCGCGCAAGGTTGTCGACAGATCGCTGAATTTGGCAGAGCCCGTAGCCAGCGAGACAATAGGCATGATGATGTCGTTGACAAGAGAAGAGACGATCTTGCCGAAAGCACCACCGATGATAACGCCGACAGCCATGTCGACAATATTCCCCTTAAGGGCGAATTCCTTGAAATCAGTTAAAAATTTTCCCATTTGGATAAATTCCTCAGTTTAGTTTGTTATAGATATGTGGAACAGCCGCCGGAACCATTCGTATTCCCCGACTGTTTTCCATATAAAGGTTAAAATAGGGGAAAAAGTTTTATTCTCGGATAAAATTTATTAAATTTGCTGATTGAAAGAGTGACATATCTCTTCAATCTGACAAAAGTCCGACCAGGGAAGGGCCCCATAACCAAAATCAAGAGAGTAGACAGGTAAAGATAAAATAAAGACTATCACCAAAATAAAAATTACAAAAAACAATGACAAAGATTGGTATCAACGGCTTCGGCCGTATCGGACGCTTCGTCTTCCGCGCCTCCACCAAGAGAGATGATCTGGAAGTTGTCGCTATCAACGACCTCCTCCCCGTCGACTACATGGCCTACATGCTCAAGTATGACACAATGCACGGCCGCTTCGACGGAACCGTCGACTACGATATGGAGAAGTCCCTCCTCATCGTCAACGGCAAGCCCATCCGCGTAACCGCATGCCGCGACCCGAAAGAGATCGGCTGGGGCGAAGCCGGCGCTGAATACGTTGTTGAGTCCACCGGTCTTTTCCTCACCAAGGAGAAAGCTGAGGCTCACCTTGAGGCTGGAGCCAAGTATGTCGTCATGTCCGCTCCTTCCAAGGATGACACCCCGATGTTTGTCTGCGGCGTCAACCTGGATGCATACGTCCCCGGAACCAAGATCGTTTCCAACGCTTCCTGCACCACCAACTGTCTGGCTCCTATCGCTAAGGTTCTCCACGAGGCTTTCGGCATCAAGGAGGGTCTGATGACCACCGTTCACTCCACCACCGCTACCCAGAAGACTGTTGACGGTCCCTCTATGAAGGACTGGCGCGGCGGTCGCGCGGCTTCCGCAAACATCATTCCCTCCTCCACCGGTGCTGCCAAGGCTGTCGGCAAAGTCATCCCCGAGCTCAACGGTAAACTGACCGGTATCTCCATGCGCGTCCCGACCCTCGACGTCTCCGTTGTCGACCTGACCTGCAACCTGGAGAAGCCCGCTACCAAAGAGCAGATCTGCGAGGCTATGAAGGCTGCCGCTGAAGGCGAGCTCAAAGGTATCCTCGGATACACTGAGGACGCTGTCGTCTCTTCCGACTTCCTCGGCGATCCCCGCACTTCCATCTTCGATGCTACCGCCGGTGTTTACTTGACTGACAACTTCGTCAAGGTCATCTCCTGGTATGACAACGAGATCGGTTACTCCAACAAGGTCCTCGACCTGATCGCTTACATGAAGAAGGTCAACGGCTAATCAAAACCGAACCCAAACAAAAAGGGACGACTCCTGCGAGTCGTCCCTTTTTTATTTGTTTTATTTTGTAAAACTGCCCGGCAGCCTGATGGCGGAGCATATACCGTTATCAGACATTGAAACGGAAATGCATGATATCGCCGTCCTGAACGATATATTCTTTACCTTCGACAGCCATCTTTCCCGCCTCCTTGACTGCCGTCTCGGAACCGAGATTGACGAAATCATCATATTTGATAACTTCGGCGCGGATGAATCCTTTCTCGAAATCGGTGTGAATGATACCGGCCGCCTGAGGAGCCTTCGTCCCGCGAAGAAAAGTCCAGGCGCGCACCTCATCCGGACCGGCCGTGAAATAAGTCTGGAGGTCAAGCAGATGGTAGGCCGCGCGAATCAGACGCGAAACGCCACTCTCTGTCAGACCGATACTCTCCAGAAATTCCTGACGCTCCTCCCAGGTGTCGAGTTCGGCTATTTCGCTTTCTGTCTTGGCGGCGACGACAAGTATTTCCGAACCTGTTCCCTCGACAGCCTTGCGGACCTCCTCGACATAATGGTTTCCGTTGGCGGCGGAGTCATCATCGACATTGCAGACATACATCACCGGCTTGTTGGTCAGCAGGAAAAGGTCATGGGCCACGCGCTGCTCATCCTTAGTCTCGAAAGAGACGCTGCGCGCAGGACGCCCCTGTTCGAGAGCTTCCTTATAAGCCAGCAGGACATCCGCTTCCAGACGAGCCTGTTTGTTTCCCCCCGTCTGAGCTGCCTTGAGAGTCTTTGACAGACGGTTCTCGACAGTCTCCAAATCCTTTATCTGAAGTTCATAATTGATTATCTCCATATCGCGGACCGGATCGACGGTGGTGTCGACATGGGTTATGTTGTCATCGTCGAAACAGCGCAGGACATGCAGGATAGCATCCGTCTCGCGGATATTGGCCAAAAATTTATTGCCGAGTCCCTCACCCTTGGAAGCCCCCTTGACAAGACCGGCGATATCCACTATCTCGACAGTCGCGGGAACCGTAGACTTTGGCTGACACATCTCGACAAGCTTCGTCAGGCGGTCATCGGGAACTGTGATGACTCCCACATTGGGTTCGATAGTGCAGAAAGGAAAATTGGCCGACTGAGCCTTAGCATTGCTCAGACAGTTGAAAAGAGTCGACTTGCCGACGTTCGGCAACCCGACGATACCACATTTTAATGCCATAATACTTACCCCCTATCCCGCAAGACTTGTTTTCTGATGCAAAAATAGTAAAAATCCGCCGCATAAAAAAACTCCGCGCCTCCGGAAGAAGCGCGAAGTCTGTTGTTTTCAAAGCTTGCTGCTGAGGTGTCGGTCGGAAGAAAGAACTTTCTCCTTCACGGCGGAAATCCGGAGACCGCGCTCCGGAAATATTTATTTCTTCAGCAGGGAGCGTCCTTTCTCGATAGCCGCCTCGTTGAGGGGGATGAGCTTATGGTGGCGCTCAGGCAGGGATTTCTTCAGTCCCTTGATGACATTCTCCATCGGCAGTTTGTAAGGCATGGCTTCGAGCAGGGCGCCCATGACTACCATGTTGTAAGCCTTGGAGTTACCGATTTCGACCGTAGCGTCCATCGCATCGATGGGATAGATCTCTATATCGTCGCGTTTGGGATGGTTGTGGATACCGTTGGTATCGTAGATGAGGATACCACCCTTCTTCACCTTCGGAGCGAACTTGTCGAGAGACTGCTGGTTGAGGGCGATGACGATATCGTAGGAGTCGAGAACCGGGGATGAGATTTTCTCATCGGAGAGGATGACGGTCACGTTTGCTGTTCCGCCGCGCTGCTCGGGTCCGTAGGAGGGCATCCAGGTGACCTCCTTCTCGTCCATCAGGCCTGAGTATGCCAGAATCTTGCCCATCGAAAGGACTCCCTGGCCGCCGAAACCGGCTATGATGATTTCTTCTTTCATTGTTGGTCTGTTGTTTTTTTGAAACCTTTCTTCGGGAGAGTCCCGGCGTCAGGTTCCGGAGATTCACTTCACGTCTTTCAGGTCTCCGAGCGGATATTTCGGGAACATGTTCTCAGCCATCCAGTCGTTGGCCTTTTCGGGGCTCATCTTCCAGCCGGAGTTACAGGTTGCTACGACCTCGACAACGGAGGTTCCGCGCTTTGCAATCGCATTCTCGAAAGCCTTCTTCAGCGCAGCCTTGGTCTTGCGGACAGCGGCCGGAGTGTGGACGCTCTGGCGGGTGACATAGCAGGTGCCGTCAAGGATGGCCATAAGATTGGTGATTTCGAGGGGATGACCGTTGAGGTCAACGCGACGGCCGTAAGGAGTAGTCGCGGTCTTCTGGCCGACGAGGGTTGTCGGGGCCATCTGTCCGCCGGTCATACCGTAGATAGCGTTGTTGACGAAGACCATGACGATATTCTCTCCGCGGTTGGCGGCATGGATCGACTCAGCGGTACCGATAGCCGACATATCGCCGTCGCCCTGATAAGTGAAGACGACATTCTCGGGCCAGAGACGGCTTGCGGCGGTAGCGACTGCCGGTGCGCGACCGTGGGCGGCCTCGATCCAGTCGACATCGATGTAATTGTAGGCGAAGACAGCGCAACCGACCGGAGAAACGCCGATAGTGCGGTCAGTCAGACCCATTTCGGCAATGATTTCGGCCAGGAGTTTGTGGATGACCCCGTGGCTGCAACCGGGGCAATAGTGCATGTGGACCTCCTCGAGAAGCTCGGGCTTGGTGTAGACCTTGTTTTCGGGGCGGATTATATCTTTGATATCCATAGGATTCAGTAGCGTTTTTCAGGGTTATTTGATAACTTTCTCTTCCAGGGCCACTACCACTTCCTCCGGGCTCGGGATGATACCGCCGAGGCGTCCGAAGTGTTCGACGGGGATGGAGTCATGAACGGCGAGGCGGACATCCTCGATCATCTGTCCGGCGTTGAGCTCGACGCAGAGGATACCCTTCTTTCCCTGGGCGGCTTTTTCGATAGCCTCTGTCGGGAAGGGCCAGAGGGTGATGGGGCGGATGATACCGACCTTGATACCTTTTTCGGCGGCCATCTCCTTGGCCTTGGTGCAGATACGGGCGATCGAGCCGAAAGCAACGATCAGATAGTCGGCTCCTTCGACATCAATCTCCTCCCAGCGGGTCTCGTTCTGCTCGATGGTGCGGTAACGCTCCTGGAGCTGATGGTTGATGACCTCCATCTTGGCGCTCTCAAGCTCCAGGGAGGTGATGACGTTGCGCTTGCGGCCATCCTTGCGGCCATCGGCTGCCCAGGGGCACTGACGGCGGATCTCCTCGTCGGTGCGGCGCGGACGCTGCTCGGGAAGGACGACTTTCTCCATCATCTGGCCGACGATGCCGTCGGCGAGAATCATCACGGGGTTAGTATATTTGAACGCGAGGTCGAAGCCGAGACCGACGAAGTCAACCATTTCCTGGACTGTCGAGGGAGCGAGGACGATCAGATGATAGTCGCCGTGGCCGCCTCCTTTGGTAGCCTGGAAATAGTCTGCCTGCGAGGGCTGGATGGTGCCCAGGCCCGGACCGCCGCGCATAACGTTGAGAATGAGTGCCGGCAGAGAGGCTGCGGCGATATAGGAGATGCCCTCCTGCTTCAGGCTGACGCCGGGGGAGGAGCTGGAGGTCATGACCGCCTTGCCGGTGGCCGCGCCGCCATATACCATGTTGATGGCAGCCACTTCCGATTCAGCCTGCAGGACTACCATGCCCGTCGTTTCCCAGGGCATCAGTTCCTCAAGCGTCTCAAGCACTTCCGACTGCGGGGTGATCGGATAACCGAAATAGCCGTCGCAGCCGTAACGGATGGCGGCGTGCGCGATGGCTTCGTTACCCTTCATGAGTCTTACCTCTTCTTTCATATCTTTTCAGGATGTCAGTTTTAGGGTGGGTGGGTGCGGCCGTATGCTAATATGCTCCGGGCCGCGGTTTGATTGTAAGTGGGGGTGTGTCTTTCAGCGGAACACGATCATTGTCTTCTTACGAAGAGAGGGATTCAGTCGACCTTGACGCGATATACCTCTATGCAGGCGTCCGGGCAGACCCAGGCGCAGGAACAGCATCCCGTGCAGTTATCGGGATTGGCCATAAATGCATAGTGGTAGCCGCGGTCGTTTACCTCGTTGGGCTGGAGTGCCAGAGTGTTGGTCGGACATGCAACCACACACAGGTTGCATCCTTTGCATCTCTCGACATTGACCGTTATAGCTCCTTTTACTTTTGCCATATATGTTAGGAATTAAATTGGTGTCGGTTTTCTATGGTCGTCCTCTTTCCGGAGACCCGGAACGGGAACAGATTCAAGGTGTCGCAGGTCCGTAAAACTCTGTTCTGACACCCACACACAACGGGGTGAAGGACCGGGTGCGGGCCATTGACTCCACAAAAATAAATTTTTTATTTCGCTCTCACAACATTTTTTCAAAAATCTTTCTGCTTTTGATTAAACCTTAACTCCATAATGAGGTTTATTAATCTATAAAAACCCTATTTTGACCTTTTTTATGAAGACTATACACTACCTGGCCGCCTCCCTCTTTTCTCTCCTCTCTCTCGGAGCGCTGACCTCTTGCGATACCGACGACTATACATGGGCCCCGGGTCCTCCCTCGGGATGGTATGACTATTTCTCTGACCAGCGTCTGAACGGTTGCTGGCAGTTGATTCAGGCAAACGGTCGTCCTGTCGGCGGTTATGATGTCAATTACATGGACTTCTACGGCAACGGTCGTGGTCGGTATTATTATTTCAGCGCCGGACGTCCAACTTCGGAAAGAATGGCTTACTGGTGTGAGGAAAATTGGGGTGGTGTCTCGGGATATGTGATGAATATACAATATGAATACTCTAATCCTGCGACGGTAGATTATTGGTTCACTGACGGCAACCGACGCCTGTGGCTGCAATGGTCAACCGGCGGAGGGGTTGTCACATACGTCTACGCGCCCTCCGCCGATCCCGGATGGTAACATTTTCTGAGGGATGAGGCCTCAGATGGACTTCATCTCAGAATTCCGTGAAGCAGAGCGGAAGCAGGTCCGCGACGGAACGGACACGATATATGCGGTCGCGCCCGTAGAGCAGCAGCTCTATGGGCGCGCCGCTTTTCGTCTCATATTCAAGCAGTGCCTGGCGGCAGAGGCCGCAGGGACTGATGGGATCTCTCTGAAAATAATATTCCCAATCCATCCCTTCCGGTTTCCCCTCGGAAGTCCAGGCGGCGATAGCTAATTTGCGGAAGGGTACATCAGGATAGCGAGCGCCGGCATAAAAACAGGCAGAACGCTCGGCGCAAGTGCCGGAAGTATAGGCAGCGTTCTCCTGATTGGAGCCTTCAATAATTTCACCGTTGTCAAGAAGCAGAGCAGCTCCGACATGGAATTTGGAATAATCGGCCATCGAACGGCGGGTCGCCTCCTTAGCGCGATTGACGAGCTCACGCTCCTGCGGACTCAGCTCCTCCGGCGTCAGCTCCTCGATTCTGGTCTGAATGATATGTTCTTTCATAGTTTTATTGGATTTTTCGAGATTTTCGGGATTTTAGAGATTTTTGGAATAATCGAGATTATCGAGATTATCGAGACAAACGAGATTTATCAAGATTATCGGAATAATCCGGATTATCGGGATTATCAAATTTTTCTTCCGTCCTCTTCCCGCATCGGCATCAAAGATAACGAATTTTTTGCTAATTTTGCCCATCCCTCCCTCAAGCCCCTGCAATTCCCCAATTTCCGCCCCTCTCCCCTTTCCTTCCTCCCTCCTCTCTCCCCTCCTCCGATTCTCTCTTCCCCCTCCTCTCCTTCCATCCCTCCCCTCTCTTCTCCTTCGATCCTCTCTTCCTCCTCTCCTTATCCCGCAAGTTCAGAATTTTACGGGGGCAGGTTTGTATAAGTGTGGCTCGCTTGCGAGCCTCCTCCTCAATCTCGCTTGCGAGCCTCCTCTTCTATCCCGCTTGCGAGCCTCCTCCTCTATCTTCGTCGCTCTTTTTAAAAGCCTTATATATGAGACTTGCTTTCGTTTCCATATTCCTCCTGACGCTCGCATCTCTCCGGGCGGACCGTTATTCCGATTATATCGACACCTATCATCCTCTCGCAGTCGCCGAGATGGAGAACTACGGCATCCCGGCCAGCATCACGCTGGCACAGGGATTGCTCGAAAGCGCCGCCGGCAATTCAACTCTCGCCCGCGAAGGCAACAATCATTTCGGTATCAAATGCCACAGCGGATGGGAAGGGGCGACAATGCTCCGCTCCGATGACGCTCCCGACGAATGCTTCCGCGTCTACGATAATCCGGCCGACTCCTTTCGCGACCATTCCCTTTTCCTGTCGCGCAAGCGCTATTCATCCCTCTTCGATCTCGAACCGACCGACTACGCCAGCTGGGCAAAGGGGCTGAAACAATGCGGCTATGCTACTGATCCTCATTACGCCGACCGGCTGATCGCGATTATCGAGCGTTACAATCTGTCGAGTTATGACGGCGCAGGCGCCGCCGAAGGGATTGCAGAGTTCATCCGCTCACAGTTAGGCAGTTCCCACCGCATCTGCCGTTACCGCGGGCTGCATTATGTTGTCGCCGTGCCCGGCGACACTTATCAGACACTGGCCCGGGAATTGAACTGCGATGCAGCACGCCTCGCATCCTTCAACGATGCCACCGCCGACAACGAGATCCGCGCCTGGGAAGAAGTCTACCTCCAGCCCAAACTGACGGATGCACCCCAGGAGATGAGCCGCATAACCATCGGCGAGGACGAGACACTGCGCAGCGTCGCCCAGCGTCTGGGAATGACCGTCGAGAGCCTCCGCGCCCTTAATCCCAAGGCAAAAGACCAACCGGGCACACGACTCAAACTCAAATGAACCCCGTAAACACCCCCGCAGGACGTTAAGCCCCATTCCGCAATAACTTTTCGCCCACATTCCAGCAAAAACTCATTTGGGAACTCCCTATGCAGTCCCTAACATTTTTTATCTATTTTTAAATTCATATTATCTTGTTGATTTCAACGATATTTATTAAATTTGCATTTGTAGCGGCATACCTCCTGTCAAAAAGGAGCAGACACCTATGACTCCTGACAGATTTCAAGCATTGCCGACTCTCAAAGCCGCCTCTGTAGTTCAACGGATAGAATAGAAGTTTCCTAAACTTTAGATAGGGGTTCGATTCCCCTCGGAGGTACCGAAATCTATAAAAACACATCTGCAAATGAATTTCAAATCTCTACTCCCGCTCCTCGCGCTCGGGCTTCCCTTAATCAGCCTGGCGCGTCCGGCTGTCCCGACTCCGATCGAGTCCAGGAATCCGGACGGTTCTGTCCAGATTATCCGTCTGTTTGGCGACGAGGGTTTCTCATATACTACCGATGAGGGATGCACCCGTATTCTTGAACGCGACGCCCGCGGATTCTGGCAACCCGCCATGCGCAACGGTCGTCTGCTGACCCCCAACAGCGCCGATATAGAACTGCTCCGCGCCGAAATGCCCGACAAGGTGGAACTTATGCCCCAGCACGCTGCCCGTGCCGCCGGCGCCCAGCGAATGGCATCCATCGACAACATGGGTCAGACCCTCTTCCCCACTATCGGAGAGGAGATCCATTCTCCGGTCGTCCTCATCGAATTCGCTGACAAGCCTTACACCGTCTCCACCGCCTCCTTCGAGAATATGCTCAACGGTGAAAACTACACCGAATATGGCGGTCACGGCTCCGTAAAGAAATACTACTCCGACTGTTCACAAGGAAAGTTCAACATCACCTTCGACCTATACGGCCCGGTGAAGGTTTCCCAGACTTCGGAATATTATGTAGCGGCCGGTAGCAGTCTCCCCAGCGCCGGTAAGTACGGTCGTTTCGGCGAGGCTCTCTACGAGGCCCTCAACAAGTTGAAAGCCGATGGCGCCGACTTCTCGAAGTATGACTATGATGACGACGGAATAATCGACAGTATCTACTTCTTCTATTCCGGATATGGTCAGGCTGACACCGGTGACCCGACGACGATCTGGCCCCACCAGTCGAATCTTATATACTTCACCTACGACTATTTCCTCAACCTTGACCCGATTACCTTCGGCGACAAGCAACTCGGTCCCTACGCCTGCTCCAACGAGCTTAACGGATATACCGTTCCAGGCGTTGTCGGTCCGGCTCTTGACGGCATCGGTGCTTTCTGCCATGAGTTCGGCCATGTTATCGGTCTGCCCGACTTCTACGACGCCCAGGCTCAGGCCGGTCAGTCTACAATCAAGACAAAGACACCCGGACGCTGGAGCGTCATGGACTCCGGAACATACAACGATTTCGGCACCTGCCCCCCGATTTTCAGCTCCTACGAGCAGTGGGTATGTCGCTGGCTTGAGATGGACGAGCCCGAGGTCGGCACCCATGTGGAACTCCGCCCGCTCGTTGACGACGACCGTAACGCTGCCTGGCTCCGAGTCCGTCGTAACACGGCTGCCGTCCAGTATGCCCCCACTTCTTTCTATATCGAAAACCGCGCTCCAAAGGGTTGGGATGAATATCTGCCCGATAGCGGTCTGCTGGTATGGAGAGTGAAGTTCGACAAATCCCGCTGGACTTCCAACAGAGTCAATACGGGTGGCGTCTCCAACGTCGAGGTCCTCGGTGCCGATGAAGCTGCTGACCAGTGGACTTATCCGGGTAAAAAGAATAACTACACATACATTATCCCCTCCTCTTCAGGCGCCCTTCTCCCGGGTATCAATACTCCTTACTTCAATTGCTTCATCACCTCGATCGAAGTTGACCCGGAGACCTATAATGTATCGTTCGACTACAATGTCTACAACGAGCAACCCACAGACGTAACCGTCCTGCATGACGACCCAAAACGCGATGCTACGAAACGTAACTTCCTTCTGAAATGGGATAAAGTAGAAGATGCCGAATATATACTGACTCTTAAGCGTTTCGACTCCTCCGGCCGCGAAATAATAGTCAACGGCTATAACGAGACCGAAATAGGAAATAAAACCTCTATTCTCATCTCCAATCTCTCCAGCGCCGCTTTCAAACAGCGTTTCGAGGCTTACGTTCGAGTGAAGAAAGGAATTCCCTCCTCAGAGATCTCTAACGTTCTCTCGTTCGTTCCCGAAAATCTCGAAAAAGTGGAGAATCTTCAGGAGGAGGATGGAACAGATTCCATCTCTGAGATTGGACAGGATAGCGACTTCTTCGCTTATGGTCTCAATGGTTGCATCGAGGCTTCCGAAGGCGCCCGCGTCTACAATCTGAATGGCATCGAGACCGGAAAGGAGAACCTTCCCGCCGGAATCTACCTCGTTCGCCTCGGCCAGCAGGTCCGTAAAGTTGTCGTCCGCTGATAAACGCCTTCCCCGGGTTCCTCATACCGAACCCTCTACAAAATAGATCCCAACGTCGGGACGCACGCCTGCGACGCGTGCGTCCCGCTCTATTTAACCCCCACCCTATACGAAATGTTAACTTCCGGAGAGCTTAAGCAAGCGGATCCGCCAGTAACTTTTTCAATGAATGACCGCGATGGAAGATAATTTTGATATCCGTTCCGGAGGACAGGCACCCTCCGGAAGCGAAAAAGAGATAGAGAAGGCGTTGCGTCCGCTGAGTTTCGGTGACTTCAGCGGACAAGCGAAGATCACAGCAAACCTGCGTATATTCGTTCAAGCCGCACGCCTGCGCGGGGAGGCTCTTGACCATACTCTGCTCCACGGCCCCCCGGGACTTGGAAAGACAACTCTCAGCAATATCGTGGCCAATGAACTGGGAGTCGGTTTCAAGGTCACCTCCGGACCTGTCCTTGACAAACCGGGGGATTTGGCAGGTATTCTCATGTCGCTCGAACCTCATGATGTGCTCTTCATCGATGAAATCCACCGTCTCCACCCGGTCGTCGAGGAATATCTATATTCGGCGATGGAGGATTATCGTATCGATATACTGCTTGACAAGGGACCGGGTGCTAAATCGGTTCAGCTTACTCTCTCCCCTTTTACTCTCATTGGCGCAACCACACGCTCCGGTCTGCTGACAGCGCCTCTGCGTGCCCGCTTCGGTATTAACTGTCATCTGGAATATTACGACCATGAGATTCTGAAAGGGATTGTCTGCCGCTCCGCCGCTCTGTTGAAAAGCGGGATAGCCGATGATGCGGCTCTCGAAATCGCCATGCGCTCCCGGGGAACGCCGCGTATCGCCAATTCCCTGCTGAGGAGGGTCCGCGATTTCGCTATGGTGAAAGGAGATGGATTCATAGATCTCGCTATCGCCCGCCATGCCCTCGAAGCACTCAATATCGACCGTTTCGGACTCGATGAAATCGACAACCGTATTCTGACTACTATAATTGATAAATTCAAAGGAGGACCTGTCGGACTGACAACCATCGCCACCGCTCTCGGCGAGGATGCCGGAACTATCGAGGAGGTCTACGAACCTTTCCTGATAAAGGAGGGTTTTCTGAAGCGGACACCACGCGGACGTGAGGTCACGGAACTGGCCTATCGTCATTTAGGACGCACACCCGGCCCACGACAGCTCTCCCTATTCGATGATGAGGAACCGGGATAGACCGGAGATAAGTCGCAGATAACCAGAGGCAACGAATAGAAATAAGCCTCCTCCAACAAGAGCAAAAAATTACCAACGACCTTAGGAACCGAACCAGCAAGTCGTTATCCATTATGTCAGCAATCAAATCCCTGCTTAAGGACACAGCCGTCTACGGTCTGAGCTCGATTATCGGGCGTTTCCTGAACTGGTGTCTCGTCCCCCTATATGTCTATCTCTTCGCAGCCGAAGAGTATGGCATCGTCAGTTATCTTTACAGTTTCACTGCCGTCGCGCTCGTAATCCTCAACTATGGCATGGAGACGGGCCTCTTCCGTTTCGCCTCCAAAAGCGAGACGCCCAACAGCGTCTACCGCACATGCCTCGAAGCCGTCGGAACAACTTCCATCATCTTCATTCTGCTTCTTTCATGCTTCATCCGCCCTATATCGGATGCTATTCTGATGAAAGGTCATCCGGAGTATGTATGGATGCTGGGGGTCACCGTAGCGCTTGACGCTTTCTCCAATATTCCTTTTGCGTGGCTTAGGCTAAAGAATAAAGCGTGGCGTTTCGCCGGAATCAAAATCCTGAATGTCCTCCTTAATATATCGCTTAACCTATTCTTCCTGCTCCTTTGTCCGAAACTGGAGATGTCGGCTCCGGGAGCCATCGACTGGTTCTATACTCCATTGGGGGGAAAAGGATTCGGAATAGGCTGGATTTTCGTTGCCAATCTTATATCGACTGTCGTTGTCCTCCTGTGTCTCCTTCCCGAACTCAGGGGAGCGGCGAAAGGTCGCTTCGATATGCCGACGCTCAAGCGTATGGTAGGCTACAGCTGGCCTCTGCTGGTTCTGGGGGTAGCCGGAGTGCTGAGCCAGAATATGGGACAGATTCTAATCCCTTATATTTTCTCCGGACATGAGACAGAAGCGCGCGCAATGGTCGGCATCTATGGCGCGAACATCAAGATTGCTATCGTTATGGTCATGTTCACCCAAGCTTTCCGTTATGCCTACGAGCCCTTTATCTTCGCCCGTGCCGGAAAAGAGGGTGAGTCGAAAAAGCAAGCCTATGCCGATGCTATGAAATTTTTCGTCATCTTTGCCTTCTTTATCTTCTTAGGGGTAATGTTCTTCCTGCCGGTGCTCAAACATTTCATCTCACCCGGATATTGGGAGGGGTTGAGAGTAGTGCCGATCATGATGGGGGCGGAGATATGCTTCGGAATATACTATAACCTGTCACTTTGGTACAAACTGACAGACCGCACCTCCTGGGGGATGTATCTTTCGCTGACCTGCTTCGTCATTATGCTTTTGCTCAATCTATGGCTTGTCCGCCTCATCGGTATTCCCGACGGTTACCTGGGATCGGCCTGGGCTGCCCTGGGAAGTTATTTCCTGGTCATGCTCCTCAGCTGGATATTAGGACAGAAATATTATCCGATACGCTATCCGTTAGGACGAATTGCCCTCTACGGTATTGTCGCCATACTGCTTTGGATAGCCGGCGAGAAACTCTGCTTCGAGTCAGCGATGTGGCTGACATATATCGCGCGATCCATACTCCTCATCGGTTATCTCGGTCTCATCATACTGACCGAAAGGCGACCGAAAAAGAAACTTTCATAACACGATATGATTCCTCAACCCTCTTTCAAACCGAGACAGTTGAGGAATCATTATTTTTTTTCAAAAGCCTGATATATTCAGAAGGGAGCATCCCTATATGCAGTCTGAATGCCTTGGTGAAGGTAGACCTCGTATTAAACCCTACACTCTCGCTTATGGCCTCAATAGTAAGATTTCCATAGTTCTCCATATCACCCATTCTTCGGCATGCTTCCTGAACACGACACCTGTTGAGAAGATTACCGAAAGAGATTCCATAGTGTTCGTTTACAATTCGGGAAATATAACTGGTGTTCGAGCCGACAAGAGAGGTCAGACGCTGAAGGGAGAAATTCTTATCACAAATCTCATTTATATCCCCAAGCACCTCCTCAATCTTTACAATAAGGTTTTGACGCGTCTCGTATGTCATTGAACTGTCGCGATATTTCTCGGGCTGAGAGACACAGTCAACATCACACGTTTCCTGTTCCTCTCCGATTAATGGCTCATTTGTTATCGCGCTCTGACCATCAGTCTTTGACGTCTCCTGCATAAGGGATTGCATCTGGTTGAATATCACGATATTTTTAAGATTCAGCAACCGGTTCTTACGGTATACGACAATAGCAACTCCGGCGAGAACAAGAACTATAAGTCCGACGAATATCAGCCATAATTTTATCTTGTGCCGTTCGGCATCTATATGTCGGGCGTTTTCGCGCACATTCTCCAGTTCCATCCCTATGCGTGTAGGCTCTATCGCAATAATTTTATTTGTCAGACTGTCCCTGGTCTCATAAAATTTTATACGATAAAATTGCGACAAATCTTTATTTCCGGCCAGCCCATGAAATCTGGACAGAAAGTCATAGACCTCCATGTGTACATCAATATCATTGATGCCGCTATTGTCATGAAAGACTCCTTCAAGACACTCAATCGCCTCCGGATAGTTTTTGGTTGCTAACGATACAGAAGAGAGACATACATTCGCCATATATTTCTCGCGAGGCGCCGTCAGACCCACAGAATCCCGGAGAGTCATCATTGCCTTCTTAGCTACGGCATAGTCCTTATTGGCCAGAGCCTCGGAACCGTAACAGAGTTGAGAAGAAAGGGCATAGTCGGCGACAGACGGAGGTATGGAATCTTTCAATAGAATACTCATGCGATTATTGATCTCCTTGTTGACCCTGAATGGGAGATCAAGCATCGACATATTAATATAAGCCGAACATACCATATCCCAATCCTCAGTCTCGACTCCGAGATCCATAGCCTTCTTATAGTATTGGCGACTACGTTCCATATTAGCCCCATTGTTCTGCGGAAAGATGTAGTCATACATATTGAACAGATTACCGAGATTAAGCAACACCGTGGAATATGCCTTTTTGTCATTATCCTGAACAAATATTTTCTCGGCTTCGGTAAAACAACGGAAAGCACCTGCATAATCCGTATATCTTACATAATACAGTTGCCCCATCTCAGACAAAGAGCGTCCGACAAGATTACGGGTATCTCTATCATTAGAGTCGCGATAAGTCTCTACCAACCACGAAAAACATATAATGGCACTGTCGAGTTTTTCATTATCCAGATATCTCCTTCCTTTCTCAAACAGTTCATCCGGCTTATCATTTCCGAAAGGAGTGAGAGCAAGCTCTGATTTCAGAGCCGCACATAGAGTCTGAGGCAATACCATGACAAATACAGCAATTGCAATCACACTACTAACCGCATCCGATAATATACCGATGTTTTTCAGCTGTTTCATTCTGCAAAGATACATTAAATTTATAAATTTGATGGTTTTATGACGCTGAACACTGCTCAGATTTATAAATAGTGGTAATCATCATAGGTAATTTTATTGATTAGGAACTATTTCTATTCTAAATTTGCCGAAAACCCTATTCTACCCAATAAGAAATGCAATCAGTCCGGACAACCCATTTCTTAGGGTAAGGGATAAAATCAAAACAGCATGAAACAAATCTCTGACAATCTATCCAGGTTCCGACAGAATCGCCACGCTCTGCATGTAACAATGACGCTGATGGCCTCAGTTCTCTTCGCCGCTACCGCCAATGCCACTACATCTTCTATTCCGGAAGACTACAGAGTAGAACCTGCCCCCGGCTCTACTGTAGAAGCGATTGACCGAATCACGGTCATAAACAAAGAAGGTGATGAAATCTCCAACTCCGGAAATACCATATTGATCAACGATGTGGAGTATGCTACCATTACAACCACGGACTACAATAGGGTTATCTTCGAACTGGAGACTCCAGTCACAGCATCGGGTGAATACGAAATCGTAATCCCCGAAGGAAGAATCAATGACGGTTGGTTTGGAACCGATGAGTTCCGTTTCTCACTCAATATCGCAGGGAATAATCCCGGCGATGAGCCTGGGCTCACACAAACCATTATTCCAGACGGTTTCACACTCTCTCCCGCTCCCGGCTCAGAAGTGGAAACACTAAAAGATCTCAAGTTGACTTATTATGATGATTGGACTGACCTGACTCTCGTCAACAAGGTTATCATGATCAACGGAGAAGAAGTAGCCATAAACGGCTATGGAGACTTTGGGGAATTGACAATCACCCTTATAAACCAAATTACCGAAGCAGGAGAATATTCTATTGTTATTCCGGTCGGCACATTTAGACTTGATTCTCTGGATGATAATGAATTGTTCAGTTTCTCAATAACCGTAACAGGAACCGGCAACCCTGACACTCCGGGAGATGATGACGATGATGATAACATGGATGAGCTGGCAGGTATTCCGGCTGACTTTAGTGTAACTCCTGTAGAAAACGCCAATATCGATGAATTGTCCGTAATAAGGATAGTTGACGACTATTACGGTTATATACGAGTATCAGAAAATGCTCGCCTTTATATCGATGGTAAAAGCGTCAGCTTTACTACTGAGGTCGGCGGCGATGATGACAATACTCTGACAATCACTCTTGATACTCCCGTAACCGAGGAAGGCGAACACACAATCCAGATGCCGGAAGGATTCTTTAGATACATGATTTATAATAGTGAGGAATTCGGATGGAGCGTTGTTATAGGAAACGGTTCCGATGACAATCCGGAACCTGGACAGACTATCGTTCCCGAGGGCGTCACTATAAATCCCGAGCCCGGTTCCAAGATAGAATCGCTGACATCCTTATCAGTTGCGGTGGATGATATGGAGGAGCTTTATTGCAAGAATGACAACATCTTCGTCAACTATGCTAAGACCTCTATATCCCCGAAATACGGTAATCCTATCGAGCTTACGTTAACCGATCCAAAAACAGAATCCGGAATATATTGGATCACGATTCCGGCAAATACCATAATGGATTCCTATGGCACTTATCTTGAAAATCCCATTCAGTTCTGGATCGAAGTTGACACAACTGTAGGTCTCAACCAGACTCCCGAAACTATGAACGAAACTATCGAGATTATGACAATAGATGGCATACGCGTAGACCATATGGTAAAAGGCAACTTATATATAGTCCGTAATGGATCCAAAATCTCCAAACATCTGGCCAGATAAGATCTAAAACACCAGCCTTAAACTTCTTACTTAGACCCCGTCCCACAAGAAATATTAAAAGCGGATATTGGAAATACCATTCAAACGCATGGACATGTGAGACGGGGGCTTGAAAGTCCTCGGCAAACCTACCATAATTTCGTGATTATGAAAACATTTTATAAATATTTATTGTCGATTATCACTGGCACCGCTGTCATCGGCGGAGGATACATCGGCATAAGCGGTAAAAATCTGAGACCTGATTTTCTGCCTAAAAATGCGTCTGGCGAAAAGTCACGAAGCATCCCCGAATTTCTGAACAAGGCCCACAGATCAAGAAGCGGTAAACATGCGGACAGTGCTTCCCTGAAATCCAAGGCAAAGGTTTCACCGGCCCAAACTCAGAACTTCCAATGTGTAGTGACTTATTCCGACAGCTGGACTGAACTTAGCCAGGAACCGGGAGTCTACACATTCGACACAACAACGCCCATTTCTCTGAGACAGGCATTCGTCAGCGATGAATACATTCCCTCCGGAGGTGCGTTTTTCACTGACAACTATTACATCCTCACCACTGTATCCCAGGATTGGTTCTCAGGGGAAATAGATGTCTACAGCTATAAATACACCCGTAACGACTGGGAGGAGATTAGCTATGCTGTTCAGGACCTGTATTCCCTTTATAACTGTATATGCTATGACCCGATTGATAATCTGGCATACGGTTACTTCTTCAACGATGAGGTTGGAGACTGGGGATATATGGATGTGAACACTCTGAAAGTGACACATCTCTCCCCAATGTCGCTGCAGCTCGTTGCCCTTGCCATCAACGAGAAAGGTGAGGCCTATGGCGTAGGAACCGATGGAGTGTTCTATTCCGTTGATAAAAAAACCGGAGACCTCTCAAAAATAGGAGACACCGGCCTTGCGCCTGAATATATGCAGAGCGCTGCGTTCGGTCAGGACGGCACTCTCTACTGGGCAGCCTCGGAAGCGGAATCTTCCGGTCTGTATACCATCGATGTAGCAACGGGTAAAGCCTCTCTTGTCGGAGCCTTTCCGAATAATGAAGAGATTAGTGCGCTATACTCCGTATATAGCGCCTCCAACAACCGCGTTCCGGCCATGGCTACCGATCTGAAGGCGGATGTGTCTGGAATCGATCTAACGTTCCCATTCTCCTTCACGGTTCCGACAAGAAACTACGGAGGAAGTTCCCTTTCCGGAGAGGTGGAATATGTGGTATCTATTGATGGTATCACAGCCGCCAAAGGTAATGCGGAGCCAGGTGCCGAAGTCTCAATTTCCCTTACGGTCGAAAAACCCGGTTATCATCTCTTCAAGGTTGACCTCTCGAATGCCGACGGCCAATCCGAACCCGCGACCTTAAGAAGTTGGATCGGTGTCGATCAGCCGAAGGCCGTGCGTAACGCTAAAATTGAAAAATCCGGCGACTCCTCGATAACCATTTCATGGGATGCTCCTTCGGGAGGCGTCAACAACGGTTATTTCGATGCGGATATGCTAACCTACACTGTGACTCGCCTGCCGGAAAGGAAAGTGGTTGCGGAAAATCTGAAGGCCACCTCTTTCACCGACAACATCGAGCTTACGGAGGGACAGAGCTTAATCCGCTATCTTGTCACTCCGGTCGCCGACGGGATCGAAGGTCCTGCGACAGAGACATCGGGTGTGGTGATCGGCAAGCCTTATCAGGTTCCTGTCGAGTTCACGTTCGATAACGAGGAGGATTACAATATCTTCACTGTCATAGACAACAACGAGACCGTGACCCTCGATTCCGGTCTCTGGCAGTTCACTCCTTCGGGGGAAGCCGCCGGATATGTTGGCGGAACTAAAGACGGAGATGACTGGCTGATAACTCCTTCCGTATATCTCAAAGCCCGCACTGAATACATGCTCAGCCATGACGTTCTCTGTTACGCCGACAACTGGCCTGAGGAATATTCCGTCTATCTCGGAACTTCTCCGGATATAGACGGTATGACCCGACAGCTCGTCGCTCCGACTACAATCTGGTGGGACGAATACCGAACCAAGACCGAAACCTTTACAGTAGACCAGGATGGAATCTATTATATTGGATTCCACGCAACTTCCGACGCAGGCAGTGCTTTCTTCCTGCTTGATAATATCAAACTTAGGGAACTCTACAGTGTGGACTCTCCCGCTGCTGTCAAAGACCTGAAGGTCACTGCCGGAGAGCTGGGCGCCGCTTCCGCTTTTATTTCCTTCACAACTCCTGCCAATACAGTCGGAGAGGCTCAACTCGACGGACAGTTCTCTGCCGAAATCATGCGCGATGGTATCCTGATTGAAACCATTACCGGCCTTAATCCTGATGAGGAGGTAAGCTATGAGGACAAGAATCCTAAGGATTGTCAGATGAACAGCTATACGGTCGTTTGCTTGAACTCCTACGGAAAGGGTCCTGAAGAAAACGCTGCTGTATGGGTTGGACTGGATACTCCTTCCGAGCCTGTCGATGCCGCAGTCACACTCGATGCCTCCGGACATCCCGTCATATCTTGGAAGGCTCCGGAAGGACGTGGAGTCCATGGAGGATACGTCGATAATGAGGACCTGAGCTATACTGTGGCTATAGTGAAGGATGGCGCGCTGACTCCGGTTGCCGAAATGATTGACGCCCTGTCATGTGTCGATGAGGGAACGGTACTCGAAAACACCGGCACGCAGATGATGCATCAGTATTTCATTGTGCCTTATTCCAATGCCAAAGGTGAATATGGAAACAACGCCTCTCCTCTCTACATCTCCGGAAAACCATACGCTCTTCCGTTCAAGGAGTCTTTCGCCGGAAAAATGCCGACAAACTTCTGGGCGTTTACAGGAACGAATGGAGAAAGCTGGTACATAGGAGATGACTGGAGCGTCGGCTCCCAGGACAATGACGATGGTGTTCTTTCTTATCTGCCGGCTGTTCCGGAGGTTACGACAACCGCCATGTCAGGAAAAATCGATATTTCCACAGCCGTAGATCCGAAACTTACCTTCTATCTGCGGAAGATGGGAATCTCAGATAATGGTTTCTATGATACTGACCCTTCCAAAGATATCCTCAATATAAAGATTGGAGTCGATGGATTCTCTCTCAAGACCATTGAATCTATCAGACTTGCCGATATCAAGAAAATGGGTGAATATATCTATTATTCCATTCCCCTGGCAGAAATCGGCGCTAAAGACTTCATTGTCATTGCTTTTGAATATGAGGCTGTCAGCGACCGCACTCCTATTATGATCGATAACATCCAGGTAAAGAATGCATGTGCGTATAACGCTGTCGCTGGAGAAGTGACAGCTCCGGAAGCTGTCGAGGTCTACGAGCCGTTCAGCGTGAATGCCGCAGTAACCAACGCAGGCGATAATGAGCTTGCCGAGGTGAAGGTGTCCCTTATGCGCGGTGAGACCGTAGAGGCGGAAACCACAGTGAGCAACTTAGCCCCTGACCAGTCGGCTACAGTCACGCTCGAAGCCGAAGCCACTCCGGAGTGGGGTGATACAGCAGAGCTGACTATCCGTGTTACGTCAGATGGTGATGAAGTGGAAGCCGACAATATGTCTGATCCTTTCAGTGTCCGCATTATCTATCATGACAGACCTGCCGTCAATGACCTGACCGCCGAAATCTCGGGCGAAACCCTGACGCTCAGATGGTCGGAACCTGAAGGCCTGGAACAGCTCGAAACTTCAGTGACAGAATCTTTCGAATCCTATAAGCA
The DNA here is from genome assembly GCA_014801785.1 of Bacteroides sp. GTDB lineage: Bacteria > Bacteroidota > Bacteroidia > Bacteroidales > Muribaculaceae > Lepagella. The sequence goes on from JAAVDN010000003.1 coordinate 50,388, forward strand.
CGGTGACCTTTCTTTCGGAGACTGGAAGAGCGAGGATAAGTCCTTCTGGGGATTCGAGGGAATCAAGACAGTGACCGTCGATGGTAAAGTCATCGAGATTCCCAATTCTGACGACGCGCAGGCATTCATGGTGTTCAATCCCGCGATGGCCGGTATTGATTTCGATGAAAGCCCCGAATGGGAGCCGGTATCGGGAGATAATCTGATCGTATCTTTCGGCGATGCCGCCAATGATGAGCTGGAGGCGAACAATGACTGGCTGATCTCACCCGAACTCTCGGGCAAATCACAGACCATTTCGTTCTGGGCCCGCACAGCTGCCAAGAAAGGGAAACCGGACGATATCCGCGTGCTCGTAGCCTCTGAGATTGAGTATAACAACAACGGCACCGTGAAATCATCCTGCTTCACCCCCCTGCAGAACGGAGACATCAACTTGACCCGCGAATGGGTGAAATATGAGTTCACTCTTCCGGCAGGAACTAAGTATTTCGCTATCCAAAATATTTCCGACGATGGTTTTGCAGTGATGATTGACGATATTACCTACGAACCGTTCCTGGAAAAGACCAATGCCAACTTCATCGGATATAACATCTATCTGGATGAAACACGCCTTAACGCGGAACCTATTACTGACACATTCTATACTATCTCCGACTTCCAGACCGGCAAGTATATGGTCAGAGTAGTCTATGATGAAGGAGAGTCTGCTGACTCTAATATCGTGAATCTCAACAGTGATGGTGTGAGAATAATTAGTGGTGAAGAGACAGAAGGAATCCTCTATGACCTTCATGGCTACCGCGTCACAACTCCAGAACCTGGAAGAATCTACATCCGTCGAAAAGGGAATTCTTCCTTTAGAGTCATGATCCGGAAATAACGAATCTTAGACCCTGTCCCACAATTCCTAAAACTAAAGCCCCCATTCAATAGTAATTGAATGGGGGCTTTACATTATTTACATTATAAGTAACAACTTAACTGATGATCACGGCTACATATACCAGATGCAAGTTATGGCCGGAAAGCAAGCTCAGACGGTCAGAATCTCCTTCTCCTTCTCAGCATAGAGATCATCGATTTTCTTCATGAAGCGGTCGTGAATCTTCTGGACCTTGGCTTCGGCGTCCTTCTCGATATCCTCGCTAAGACCATTCTTGATCTCCTTCTTCAATCCGTCGATAGCGTCACGGCGGGCGTTACGCACGGAGACTTTTGCCTGCTCAGCCTCTCCTTTACACTGCTTGGCGAGACTTTTGCGGCGATCCTCGGTCAGCGGCGGGATGCTGAGGCGGATTACCTCTCCGTTATTCTCCGGTGTGATTCCGAGGTCCGAGTTGATGATAGCCTTCTCTATCTCCTTGAACATCGACTTCTCCCACGGGGTGATGGCTATGGTGCGAGCGTCCGGAACACTGATGTTGGCTACATTGGATACCGGGGCTGCCGTTCCGTAATAATCCACGCGGATTCCGTCAAGCAGACGGGCCGAGGCCTTTCCTGCCCGTATACGGGAAAGGGTCTCGTCAAGATACTCCACTGCGAGCTGCATGGAGTCTTCTGCATTCTGCAGATATTCGTTAACTTCCATTATATATAGTTTTTCTCGATTTATCTTGATTTTTCTCGATTAACCTCGATTAATCCCGATCTATCTTGATTTATCCGAGGACTCAGGCATGGACGAAAGTTCCTATATCCTCTCCATCAAGCATCCGGTTGAGATTCCCCTCCTTATCCATATTGAAGACATAGATAGGCATCCCGTTCTCCTTGCAGAGGGCGGTCGCCGTCAGATCCATAACCTTAAGTCCACGCGCCATAACCTCGTCATAACTTATGTCGGAGAACTTGGTTGCTGTCGGGTCCTTCTCCGGGTCAGCGGTGTAGACACCGTCAACGCGTGTTCCTTTGAGCATTACATCGGCTTCCGTCTCTATGGCGCGGAGTGCCGAACCGGTGTCGGTGGTGAAATAGGGGCTACCGGTGCCACAGGCGATAATCGCTACCTTCCCCTCCTTCATAGCCTCTATCGCCTTCCATTTGGAATAGGGCTGACCGATAGGGAACATCGGAACGGCCGTGAATAAATCTACCCCCTGTCCGATAGCTTCAAGCGCCGAGGAGAGCGCCAGGGAGTTGATGACTGTCGCCAGCATTCCCATCTGGTCTCCCTTAACGCGATCATAGCCGCTGGCCGCGCCGCTAAGTCCGCGGAAAATATTTCCGCCTCCGATAACAATAGCCACTTCTACACCCTTGCATACAGCCTCTTTGATCTGACGGGCGTAGGAATCAAGACGTTCGCGGTCAATCCCATGTCCCTGAGCCCCCATCAGGGATTCCCCTGACAATTTTAATAGTATTCTTTTAAATCGTGTCACGTTTTTTTCTGTTTTCGCAAATTTAATCCTTTTCCCTCAACCCTCCAATTTTTTTCCAATCATCATACTTCAAATTCCCGCCCCTCACCGCTTTCACAGACTCTTTCGGATATGCCGCAGATAATAGAGATACCCGTCGGCAATCAGCCGGAACGCACGGAAAAAAGGAGCCGGTGAACGCCAGGCTTCCAGCGGGAGGCGCAAAAGCACACCTAAAGGAGTATTGAGGGATCCTATTACGGCCCCTTTGGAACGTATGACATCAGACCGCAGAGCATTGCGGACAGAGGTTGTATTTCCCGGATGCCGAACAATGACCTTCGGGAAAAACCGAATGCTGCAACCTCTCTTGCGTAGGCTGGCCATCATCATCTCCTCCTCACCGGCCCCCATTCTCGGAGCCCCGATACCGACCAGTTCGCAGAAACGTATTCCGTAACGCCTGACCGTCTGCAAGCGCAACGCGATCTCAAAGTTAACCGGGGAATGAAATCGCCAGGGCTTCCGCAGGTCAGCTTCCCCGGGAGGGAATACCCGTTTCTCAGGAATATCGGCGCGGAAAAGAGCGCAGTCGAGCTCCGGATTCCGTTCCATTGTCGAGATAATCGTCCGGAATCCATCGGCACTGAATTCCAGGTCGTCATCCGCTATATATATATAAGGAGCGGAACTCATGTCAAGAGCATGGTTACGGTTTTTTGTCACACCACGGTCACGGAAGAGCCCGAAGCGCAGGTCAGCACGCCCGGAGAACTCCGGAGGCACATAGTCATCGGGCAACGTATGTTCCGGATCCTGACAGGCCACAATATATCTCACCCCCTCAACCTCGGGAAGGGCGCCGGCAGACAGTAGGTGGTCCATACGTCCCGCCATCGAGACAATCATCACATCCAGCTTCACCCGGGAAGGTTGAGCAACTAAAGAGGCAGAAGAAGAGTCGTCAGGTGAAAACATATCGCAAAGATATGAAAAAAGAGGGAGAAAAAGAGTGAGAAAGCAGATATTCCCAGATTTTTAGCCAATATATTTTGCCGATACGAAAAAATAAACTACCTTTGCAGTCGCAAAGCCCCATTCTATGGGACTACTTGCATGATGCCCCATTCGTCTATCGGTTAGGACGAGAGATTTTCATTCTCTAAAGAGCAGTTCGACTCTGCTATGGGGTACAAAAAATTAAAACAACAAGACAAGATTTTAACCCAATGGCAAACCATAAGTCATCGTTAAAGAGAATACGCCAGGCTGAAAAGCGCAAAATAGAGAACCATTACTGGGCTAAGACTGCTCGCAATGCCGTCCGTAAGGTTCGCAAAATGACTGACGCAGCAGAAGCCGAAGCAGCATATAATAAGGTCAGCGCCCTTCTTCAGCGTCTTGGCCGCAAGAACATCATTTCCAAAAACAAGGCTGCTAACCTCTGCAGCGGAATGATGCTTCATATCAACAAACTCGGCAAGTAATTATTTGCCACACTTTCCGCCCCATTCGTCTATCGGTTAGGACGAGAGATTTTCATTCTCTAAAGAGCAGTTCGACTCTGCTATGGGGTACAAAAAAGCCTTCCTGTTCAGGAAGGCTTTTTTGTTTATATCACTCCGTCACTGTCCGCCACACGGGCTCCCTTTCCGGTATCAATTCTTGAAATTTCACTCCACTGCAATAATTTTGCAGTGGAGTAATAATTGTTAAGCAATATTAATACCGCTTCTATTGCTTTTTATCACGCTAACATATTATCTTTGCATCAGAATAAGACCCTGGCCCACAAGATATGTTAACAGCCGGGTCGCAGAAACGAGGGTCTTCCCTCCAACAACTTAAAATATAATGGCAAAGAAATCTGCTAAGAAGACAGTCAGCGTCGGCCAGATAACCGATGCTGAAGAGAAGAAGAAGGCCCTCGATGTCACTATGGCCCACCTGGAGAAAAACTTCGGGTCAGGCGCTATCATGCGCCTCGGAGATGACAAGATTCAGGATATCGAGGCCATATCGACAGGTTCTATCGGGCTTGACTTCGCGCTCGGTGTAGGCGGGGTTCCCCGCGGACGTATCACCGAGATATTCGGTCCGGAATCCTCCGGTAAGACAACCCTCGCGATCCATATCATCGCCGAGGCTCAGAAACAGGGAGGAATTTGCGCTATCATCGACGCCGAACATGCTTTCGACCGCTTCTATGCCGAGCGTCTCGGCGTTGACGTCAACAATCTCTGGATTGCCCAGCCCGACAACGGAGAACAGGCGCTCGACATTGCCGAGCAGCTCATCAATTCCGGAGCCATAGATGTTCTGGTCATTGACTCTGTCGCCGCCCTCACTCCGAAGGCGGAGGTCGAAGGGGTAATGGGTGATAAGAACGTCGGTCTCCATGCCCGTCTGATGTCCCAGGCTATGAGAAAGCTGACAGGCACTATTTCCAAAACACGCACCTGTTGCATATTCATCAACCAGATACGCGAGAAGATCGGTCTGATGTTCGGCAATCCCGAAACGACTACCGGTGGTAACGCCCTGAAATTCTACAGCTCCGTGCGTATCGATATCCGTCCGGCTCAATTCATCAAGGAGGGTGACAACCCTGTCGGTCGCATAGCGAAGATAAAGGTTGTCAAAAACAAAGTCGCTCCACCCTTCATGAAAACAGAAGTCGAGATGCTCTTCGGACAGGGAATATCCCGCGCAGGAGAAGCTCTCGATCTGGCGGTCGAATATGATATCGTCAAGAAATCCGGGGCCTGGTTCTCCTATAACGGAGCCAAACTCGGTCAGGGGCGCGACTCCGTGCGCAACTCTATCGCCCAAAACCCGGAACTCCTCGAAGAGCTGGTGTCGAAAGTGAAAGCCAAAATAGAGGAACTGCGCAAGGATAACAAGATAAAGCGCGCAACCCCCATCCTCTCAAGCAAGAAAACAGAATCTTCCGCTGATGAGGAAGAGGCAGAAGAGAATTTGGAATATGATCCCGACGAGACTCAATACAGCGACTCCGACGAGGATAACGCCAATCTCTTCAACGACGACTTTGAATTAGAATCCTAATCCTAATATTGACTCTCCGGCGGCTCCCTGTGCGTTAACAGGGAGCCGCTTTTTTTACCTTTTTATCTGTTTTTGCTCTTTCTCGAAATTATTTTCACACTTTTTTATCCATAATGATGGTTTGTTAAATATATTTTGTATCTTTGCGGTGTGAGTCATTTCGCGACTAAACTCTACATCTGTTAAGGAATACTCTACAAATAACATCATTATTCATTATTTGAACTTTAAATCAGGAAAAAATCATTATTCACAAAATAAAACTTGTTGTCTATGAACTTTTCTACATCATTAATTCTGTCAGGCGCGTTCGCTATCTCCGCCCTGAGCGCTATGGCTCAGAACGAAGCGACCGTCTCAATCTCTCCGGCTCCGGGCGACTATGAGGTGCTCCCCTCCGAATTCGTTCTCACAATCGACGGCCCCTCCAAAATCGCCAAGAACATCACCGGCGGCAATCCCCTGCTCCTCACCTCTCCGAGCGGCGCCACCCAGCAGCTGACAGGAACCGTATCAGGCAACACCGTAAGTTGCAAACTGAGTTCCACCTCCACCTTCCCCCTCAATGAAGCAGGAGAATATAAGGTGACCTTCCGTAATAAGGCTATAAAATACACATGGCCCGACGGAACCCCTTCATATAATGAACTCACTGACTTCTATTATAACGTAGCCGGCGAAGGTGGCGGCGAATCCAACGAGCCTCAGGAGGTCGTCTATGACATTGAGCTGCAGAAGACCGTCCCCTCTCTCAAGCCGCTCGATCTTGAGATGAAGACAATCGAAACTCTTCAGATCTATTTCAACATGGGCAACCTGGAGATTGCTTCCGATGTTGACGCTACCGTGACTATCTCCGGTCCCAACTATAAGCAGACAACTATCCTGCGCCCCAATATGGTTATGGAGACCGCCACCTGTTTCAAGGCGCTCTTCACCGATCCTGAATACAACGGAACCTATACTCTCACTATCCCGGAGGGAATATTGGGTGACAAGACTTGGATTGAGAATCATGAATACGGCCATGCCAACGCCGCTGTCAACTATGAATTCACCGTCGAAGGAGGAAAAGATCCTTCCGAAATCACCGTTGACCTTACCTTCAATCCTTTCGTCAACCCGACTGTAGGAACCAAGGTCGGCAGTCTCTCCGAGGTCTCCCTCCTTTTTGACACCACTCCCTACTGGAACGCTGATACCGAACTGAAGGTCGGTTACAAGGCTGATCCTCAGTCTCTCTCCTTCTCTTCCTTCACTACTGCGAAGATCGAAAAAGGGGAAGGCAACGAGGTCAAGCTCGTACTTGACAAGAAAGCCGTCAACCGCGGTGAGTATTCGATAACTCTTCCGGAGGGCACTTTCTGGAACGCCGACCACGAGGCCGACGTAAATACAGGCTCCCTCAACTCCGCCATGAACCTTTACTGGAATGTGTCTCCCGTCATCGCTGAGGTCAATGTCACAAGCCATGTGCCCGCAACCGACGCAAAGGTAGCATCTTTCCCTGCCGGTCAGCCCGGAATCATCATCAACACTGACAACAATGACGCGGTTGCAGAACTCAGCATCCAGGTTGTCTCCTACGCTCTTGACAGCGATTCCGCAACACCCGTGACTCTTATCAGCACTACTTCCTCGACTGAAAAGACCGAGGATGGCGCTCCCTGCTGGGTCAACAACACCGGCGCCGATATACCCCTTTCCGAGTCCAAGTATTACGAAGTAACCTATTCTCTGCTTGACGCTGATGGAAATGTCCTCGCAGATGGCCTCTTCGAGTTCTACGGCGACTACGAGACCGGTATCAACTCAATCGAAAGCGAGAAGCAGGTTGTCATCTACAACCTCCAGGGGATCCGCATCGACAAAGACGCCAACGCTCTTCCCGCCGGATTCTATATCATCAACGGCAAGAAGACCCTGATGGTCAAATAATCACGCCTCTCAACAATTGATGAGATAATGACAATAATGACGCCCGGATACAGCAGTGTGGTCCGGGCGTCATCATTAGATATATTTTAATTCAGTTGTAAATGGTCGTGAACTCTCTCTCCAAAGAAAGCATCAATTCTTCAAACCGTTCAAATCGATTTCCGTTTCCCCGCGTCAATAAGGCGCGGGGATTTTCATTGATGACAGTGTTATGCGGGATTTGCAAGTCGCTCGGCAGGACGGACAACCCATTTCTGGATTCCCCACGCCAGGAGCGTATAGATGGCGGCCAGTCCCCATTCCCAATAATACGCATCGCTGACCTGCGTCAGGCTCGCTCCATTACTATTCATCTTTATGAATCCCTGCACACCCCAGGTTGCCGGAACCATATCGCTCAGGAAACGCCAGAACCCGTGGATGGCATACTGCGGCCAGGTCAGTCCCGACAGGAACAGGAAGATGACCGAAGTGACGACCCAGATGATAAAAATATTCTCGCGCTCCGTCACGAAACCTTGAATACAGAATCCCAACATGATGGAGGCCAACACCATCGGAAGAATGAAACAGAAGATTTCCAACATATTGCCGGCCATCGGAAAAGAGAATATAAGCGGTATATAATGGAGCAACCAGATGCTCGGAAGAATCATCAGCGTCAAATAGCATCCTGCCTGTCCGAGCATGGTCATCAGAACAGAAGGTTCCATATTGACAGCATTGTATCCGGTCAGACGCCTGCGCTCACGCTTGGCTCCACCAGCCATTCCAATCGCCAGAATAATAGACTGCTGGAGAATGAGGACAACGATACCCGGCATGACGAAAGAGTCGAAGCCATTTGAGATATTTCCCATCGAGACGTTATTGATAGGCATGATGTCGCCGGGCATGAGCGACCCTCCCATCGGAACGACTCTGTTGAGATTCTCATCAAGCATCTCAGCCCCCATCTCGGTCATGACATTGGTCGAGGCAACCAGGAAACCGCGGTAACGCAGAAGGAGCGACATATCGGAATAAATGACCGCCGGAGCCTGCTCCCCCCGCCCTATCTTTCGTCCGAATCCTTCGGGTATCTCAAGGATGCCGAAACATTCGTGGGAGTGCATAGCCTCCTTTCCTTCTCCCATATCGGCAGCATATCCTATTACATTGATTTCCTGGCACGCATCCAGGTTGCGGACCAGCTCGCGCGACTTTTGGGAACGGTCATGGTCCACGACAACCATCCTGACCTCCCTGACAAGTTCCGGATTATATATCAGCGAATATATGACCGGATAGCCAAGCGGAAGGAAAAGAAGGAAGAGAAGGATTCCCTGATCGGAGAATACAAGCTTGAATTCCCTGACATAGACTTCTATGAATTGACGCCAGTATTTCATTTATAATTATTTGCTATTCAATTATTTACATCTAAAGACCAGTTGCATCTTCAGGGGACGTAGACCTGTTGTCGCAACGCTTTCCTCAGACGTCCTAAGAAGGGAAGGGGCGCGAGGATGAAAATGAAGTAGGCGACAAACCACCAACGGGAATAATATATATCTATTCCGTTTAGAGCCTGGTCTATATAGATAAGGAAGTTATAACGAATGGGAAGAATCCAACTGAAGACCGCTATTCCGCCATACATGCTCTCATACGGAAACGAGAAGGCCGCGATTGAGAAGGAGAGGATTCCTGTCAGAGCGCATAACGAGAGTGAAAGGCGAAGGTTGGGGAAAATCGAGACGATGAAGAGTCCGAAGGCCTGTGAGGAGAGGACAAGGAGTATATTGTTAAGGGTCATCCAAAGCCAGGAACCGTGCATCGGATACCCCATCCAGCCGTAAAGCCAGCTCTCCATAAAGACTATCAGCAGAATCCATATCAGGGTCTGCGGAAGAAGACGTGCCCCTATAAATTTAAGGACCGACCCGTCGCATATCTCCAGCAACCGCCGGGAGAATCCATGCTTGATGGTTTCTCCAATAGAGAAACAGGTCATCAGGAATATCATCAACTGGAAAACGGCCGGGACAAACGAGTTGCAGAGATAGATGGCGTAGTTCAGTCCCGGATTTCCAAGACCCCGCACCTGGATATTGACCGGCATCATCATGGCCGAAGCATTCGCGGTATCGACACCCGCATCGGCAGCTACCATCGAGACCACACCGGCCTTAGTATAGACAGCCGTTGTCTTGAAGGCCTTGAAAAGAAGGGAGCCGGGTACGAAATAGGTCATGTTCGTATAGAACGTAATTGCAGGACCGCGCCCGGCAAGCAGGTCGCTCTCGAAATTCTCCGGAATGAGGAAATAGCCGAATATCTTTCCCTCCTGCATCTTATGACGCGCTTCGGTGAAGTCGGAACAGTCTTCGGTAATGTCGACCATCTCCATACTTCCAAGACTCTGACTGACCTCACGCGAGAGGGAGGTTCCGTCGTTATCGATCAGTCCGGCCGGAACCTTGATTGGAAGGCCATCCTCCATCTCGGTGGTCAACAGAAGGGTGCAGAACAGGGGCAGCAACAGAATCCCCACCCAATAGATCGGACGGCGGAGAATCTGGAGCGCGCTGCGGCGGAATCCCTCTCTGAAACCATGACTGTTCATTTCTCTACACCTTCATATATGACGGACATTCCGGGACGGAAATTCTCAATCTTCTTCTCGGGACGGGCCTTGACCTGGAAAGTGCGTGCATCGTAGTCGCCGGTAGACTTGGTCGCCTGCCAGTTGGCATAAGTGCCGAGATCCTTGATATAGAATATCTTCATTGTCTCGTGGCGGTCAAGGGCCGGAATGAAGACCTTTATCTTCTCCCCCTCCTTGAGGTCTCCGATAAGATTCTCCCGCATGTTGAAGACAGCCCAATGATCATTCTTCTGGAGCGTCATTATAGGAGCGCCGAGAGCTACCAGCTCGCTGACATTGGGATAGATAACGGTTATGGTTCCGTCGCAGGGAGCCGTCAGATACTGGTCTTCGAGGATGGCACCGACCTCGCTGACTCCTCCTTTGGCGACATTGACCATCGCGGCGGCAGCCTCCTTGTCCTCACGTTGCGGTCCGGCGACTGCGAGCTCATACTGGCTCTTGGCGGCAGCCTCGGCGGCCTTGGCTGCCTTGTAGGCGGCTGAGGCCTCATCGCGCTTCTGCTCCGACACCACTCCTTTAGAGAACAGGTTCTCCATACGGTCGTAGGTCTTGCGGGTTATTTCAGAGGCGGCCTGGGCCTGAACCCAGAGATCCTTGGCCGCGGAGATTATCTGACTGCGCGTTCCGGCGTCAACCTTCCGGTCTGTGGCCTTGGCCGCGTTCTCCATAGCCTGCGCCTGCTCCATGCGCGCGTCAGCAAGGGAGGAATGGATATGGACCAGTGTGTCGCCGGCCTTGACTTCCTGACCCTCCTCGACATAAAGTTCGGTGATACGTCCCGGAAGTTTACCGGAGATTCTGATTTCCGTAGCGTCTCCCTGACCCTGTATTGTGTCCGGACCCTGTTTGATAGAGAGGAATCCTATGATGGCCATACCGCAAATGATGACCATTACAACGAGAATTGTCAATACCAGACCCTTGTCTTTCTTCGTTACCGCCATCGGGTCCTGAACAGCGTTTTTATTTTCTTCGCTCATAGTTGTGAGTTGTGTGTATTATACTTTAATAGAGTTTGCCGGCGACCTTGGCCAGATAAGTGTTGCATAGACGCAGACCGATTCGGGCATCGATGTTCTCGGAATTGGCGAGTAGCCACGCGGTCTGGGCTGCCATGACATCGTCTGCTGTCAGGACTCCTTCCTTGAAACCATATTGGGCATTCTCAAGATTGGCCTGTGCTGACTTGAGGTTGTTGTCGGTCATCTCCAGAGTCTTCGTGGCCTCGGCAAGCTTATATTTTGCCTGACTCAACTGAAGGTCAACTTTCTCTTCAAGATCCTCAAGCATCAGCCGTGTGGCGGCTGTGTTGGATTTGGCGGCACGATATTTGTTATAGTTGCCTCCCCAGTGCCAGATAGGTATGCTGAGAGTCGCACCGACACTGAAACCTCCGCCGAAACGTTTCTCGAATCCATGTATGACATTAGGATTGGAGAAGCTCCAGGCGCCGACAGCCGCTATTTTGGGAAGCATGGCGCCCATAGAAAGTTTCTCGCGATGTTCCAGAACGGAGATGGACTGACGGACAGCATCCAGATCCGGACGCGAGGCGACAACTTCTGACAGCGTATAGTCAGGAGCAGCCTCGGGAAGCATATCCTTCCCTTCTTCCGCCGGTTCGGGATTGGAATCTACCGGCAACCCGCATATCTGGGCCAGATTCATCCGCGACAGGCTAAGTCCGTTCTCTACTTTGGTCAGCGCTATGCAGGCTTCGTTATATTTGACCTCGACACTGAGAAGGTCGCTGCGGGTCGCCACCCCCTCCTTAAGCATCTCCCCGACATTATAGCGCAGCGAGTCTACGAGATTGGCGTAACTGCGGGCCAGTTTCTCCTTCTCCCTGAGGGAGACGACCATCCAGTAAGCTTCATCGACACTGAAAATAACATCCTGAAGAGTCGAGTTGCGTAGCGACTGCGCCATCTTCTCGGCATACTTCGTTATCTGATTCATCGCGCGGATAGTTCCACCCATATAGACGGGCTGGGTCAGGGTGAAGGCGCCTGCGAAGACATTACGAGTGTCGTAAGCCATCGCTTCCTTGGGAATGACAGCAACCTCGGTCGGAATCAATGAGCCTGTCTTGGGATCGGTGACCGGTGTGCCGTTGGGTCCGACAAGGATGTTGGGGGTATATGACATTGTCGTCGGATCGAAACTCATTGTCGGAAGTTTGGCGTCGGCGCCCAGGAGTTCGATCTGATGCTGATTATGGATATAGGTTCCATTGAAGTCAATACCCGGAAGATAGGCGGCAAAAGCAGCCTTTTTCAGATAGCCGGCCCCACGGATATTCTCGTCGGCAATCCGGAGTGCCTTATTGTTGGCCAATGCCATCTGACGGCAGGAGTCGAGACTTACTACTCCCCCCTGGGCCAGGGCGCAGCCAAGAATCAGTGTGGCAGCCGTGACGGTATTTCTGTATCCCGCCAATACGGTGTGTTTATGTCCCATAGTCGTTATGCTATACTTGAACAAAGATCGTATGCGTAGACGCTGATCTATAGTAGAGTGGAATTTGTTTTTTTATAACAATAAATGTCCTTTATAGGATTTTAAGATTTAATAATTTCGGACAATATATCCCCTAAGATTTGGCCAAATGATTTTTTCAGATTAATTTAGCCGTATGAATATCCGGATATTTTCTTCTTTCAGACGTTGCTCCATTTTGCGCAGACGCGCTGCGGCTGGTGCTTTCATCGTTTGTCTGTTGATGACAGGTTGCCGTCGCCAGGAATTTTCCATAGACGTCTCGTTGCCGGCTGAAATATGGGGAAACTATCATATATCATATTATGCCTCCGATGGCAAGGGGGGACTTTGGATCAACACCACTATTCCGCTCGAACAGGGGCATTTCACACTCAAAGGAGCCTCCAGGACTTCCTCTCCTTTATATATACGGGATGACAGGCAGAACGAAGCCATGTTCTTTATCTCTCCCGGTGACAAGCTGGCGCTCACAGGGGATGACGCCAATCCTACCGGGTGGAGCGCCACCGGAAACGAAATCAGCGAACAACTCGTGGAATATCGTAAGTCCGGGGAATCAATCGAAAATTTCGTAAAGTCCAATCCTGATTCACCTGTCTCTTCCCTGCTTCTGCTGACCTCCTTCCCGCGCCGGGAGAATCCGGCCGGTTTCGTTGAGCTCTGGAATTGTCTGGGGAAAAAGGCCCGGCGTCTTGAGATGGCCGGAATTGTCGGAACCCCCGATATAGGAGCCAACTCTCCATTCTTGCTCGATAAAGAGGGAACAGCGCGACTGAGGGGGAGCGCCGCGAAGGTGACAGCTATAGCTTTCTGCTCCACAAACGGATGGAGCGACACTCTGCGCACCAACGGCCGCCCCACTCTCATATATTTCTATGAGCGTTCCGGCGAGGAGCGTTACCTCGAAGCCACAGACTCGATACGCCGTCTGGCCAAGGCTTTCCCGGATTCCGCCAAAAGGAATCTGGCCATGTTCTCTTTTCAGTCAGACTCCCTGTCATGGAAGTCGCAGATTCGGCAGGACTCGCTGAAAAAGATAACCCATGCCTGGGTCCCGTTAGGGCAGGCCGACAAAAGGATGCAGGCGCTCGGAGTCCCCTCTTCACCCTGGTTCATCGTCATCGATGGAAAAGGGATTCAGCAATACCGGGGTGACGACCCGGCGAAAGCCGCGGCCTCTTTCCGACGTCTGGCTGAAAAAAAGAAATAATACTGACCGGACGAAACTTCAACCTGACAGATGCTGACCAAAATATTTTCTGCCTCCATCTCCGGAATTGATGCGATTCCGGTCTCCATAGAGACTTCCTCGACCAACGGCGCCTCTTTCATGATTGTCGGGCTTGCCGACACCGCTGTCAAGGAGGCTTATCAGCGCATAACGACCGCTATCGAACATTCAGGCCTTTCCTGGCCTCACCGTCGTATGGTCATCAATCTCGCTCCGGCTGATATCAAGAAGGAGGGAGCGCATTTCGACCTCCCTATGGCTATCGGAATCCTTTCGGCCAACGGTATGATGGAAGGAGCGGATCTGGAGGCGACGATGGTGATGGGTGAACTCTCACTCGATGGAAGTGTGCTTCCTGTCAGAGGTGCGTTGCCGGTAGCTATTCTCGCCCGCTCGATGGGGCTGAAGAGACTTATTGTCCCGGAGGCGAACGCGACAGAGGCGGCCGTGGTCAACAACCTGGAGGTCTATGGGGTCAAGAGTCTCGGTGAGGCGACTGCTATCCTGACCAATAACTCCGATATCTCGCCGACGAATATAGACACACGCCGGATTTTCGCTGAAAGCGTTGACCGCTTCGACTTCGATTTCGCAGAGGTTAAGGGGCAGGAGAGTGTCAAACGCGCCTTGGAAATAGCCTGCGCCGGAGGACATAATATTCTCTTGGTCGGTCCTCCGGGAGCAGGAAAATCCATGATGGCCAAACGTATCCCATCTATCCTTCCCCCTTTCTCGATGGCCGAGGCTCTGGAAACTACAAAGATTCATTCCGTCGCAGGAAAACTCAAGAGGGGTTCGATGCTGATGACAAGCCGTCCTTTCCGTTCCCCGCACCATACTATTTCCCCTGTCGCCTTGGTCGGAGGTGGTCTCTCCCCTATGCCCGGAGAGATATCGCTGGCCCATAACGGAGTGCTGTTTCTGGATGAGTTTCCGGAGTTCCCCCGCACAGTCCTGGAGGTCCTGCGCCAGCCGATAGAGGACCGGGTGATAACTGTCTCGCGTTCCAAATATACGGTCGATTATCCTACTTCCTTCATGCTTGTCGCCTCCATGAATCCATGCCCATGCGGATATTACGGACACCCTACGCGCAGATGCACCTGCCCCACGGGGGCTGTTGCCAAATATATGGGTCGTATCTCCGGACCATTGCTTGACAGAATCGATATTCAGATTGAAATCGAACCGGTGGAGTTTGACGCTATGGCGTCCCGTGCCCCGGGGGAAGGGAGTATGGAGATACGTCAGAGAGTGATGTTGGCGCGTGGAGTCCAGAGCGCCAGATACCGGGAGGAGAAGGGTATCTACAACAACTCCCAGATGAACTCCCGCCTCCTCCATAAATATGCCTGGCCTGACGAGGCGGGAATGGCAAAACTAAAGGAGCGGATGACGCGACTCAATATGTCGGCGCGTGCGTTCGACCGTATTCTAAGAGTGGCCCGCACGATCGCTGACCTGGATTATTCAACTCGCCGGAATCCGGACGGTTCTTTCTGTCATACCCCGGAAGAGGTAGTGGCGATCCCTGTCTCGACAGCTCATCTGGCAGAAGCCATCGGGTATCGAAATCTTGACCGGGGAAACTACGGAACAACTTTCGGCTAATTCCGATATAGATAGTCGGCAGAGATCAATCATCACACAAAACCGAGTCTTCTTTAGACATGAAGAAGACTCGGTTTTTGTATGCTTTCATTGCTGAATGGTAATATCCTAATGCAATGACCGCAACTCCAAACCAACATTTACCTTGTCAATAACCTGTCAATAACTTGACAATAACAGGTAGATAACCCCGCAAAAACCTGTTGAAAACCGGTAGGCAACTTGTTGATTCTTTTATATATTATGGATTTGGTCAATTCAAATTTATTATTAAGGCAGAAAGGAATTGGAATATGCAAGAGCTCCCGCTATTTTTCTATTGACAAGTTGCCGACATCTTTTTCTACAACTTTACGGGGGTTTATCATCAGGTTAGCGGGATATTTAGTAACTTTGCCTAATATTTCAGACATTATTGTAGACAATTCCTGCAATTATCTGATTATCAAACATAAAGCTTGTAGACAACTCTGTTGATAAATATGTAATCACACCTTGTTTTCAATTAATCAAGGTCTTAGTTACAGAAGTTATTGACACTTATCAACACCCTTTATTGTTGTTGTTTATTCTTTTTAAGAATTAATTATTTTAAATCTAACCATAAACCAAAAATAAAAAAATGGGCGCCCGCAAAGAGGAGTCAGTCTGCGAGAACTATACCGCAACGACTGACCCGGAGAAGAGAGAGAACACAGTCGAAGCGATAAATCGTCTTCGCCGCGAGAAGAACGCTGTCATAATGGCCCACTATTATCAGCGTGACGAGATTCAGCAGATTGCCGATTTCATCGGCGACAGTCTGGCTTTGGCCCGCAAGGCGGCCGAGACCGATGCCGACATCATCGTTATGGCCGGAGTTCATTTCATGGGGGAGACGGCGGCTATCCTCTGTCCCGGAAAGAAGGTACTGGTTCCGGATCTGGAGGCCGGATGCTCGTTGGCCGACAGCTGCCCGGCCGATGAGTTCGCCGAATTTGTCGCCGCGCATCCCGACCATACGGTCATCAGCTACGTCAATACCTCGGCGGCTGTCAAGGCCCATACCGACATTGTGGTGACCTCCGGGAACGCACGCAAGATTATCGATTCTCTTCCCGCCGACGAGAAAATAATCTTCGGTCCGGACCGGAATCTGGGCGACTATATCAATCGTGTCACGGGACGACAGATGCTTCTCTGGAACGGTTGCTGCCATGTCCACGACCGTTTCTCTCTCGAAGCTGTCCTCGACATGAAGAAGGAGCATCCGGGCGCGAAGATTCTTGTCCATCCGGAATGCCGGCGTTCCCTGCAGCTGATTGCCGATAAGGTCGGCTCCACGGCCGCGCTGCTCGATTTCGCCCGCAATGATGAGGCCAAGGAGTTCATCGTCGTGACCGAGAGCGGAATCTTGTTCGAGATGCAGCGTAACTGTCCCGAGAAAGTATTCCTGCCGGCTCCGGCCGAGGATGCGGAATGCCAGTGTAACAAGTGCGAGTATATGCGTCTCAACACCCTGGAGAAGATTCGTCTCGCCTTGGAGCAGGAGGCGCCCGTTGTCAGCGTCGATGCCGAGACAGCCCGGAAGGCCCTGCGTCCCATAAAACGGATGCTCGAACTCTCTTGAATCCTGAAATCAGATTCGGGCGAAAAAGGGTGTGGTTTTCCTCCGTAGAATCGCTGGTCTGATATGCTATATGATATGCGAGAGAAAAAAAATATAATCGAACTGACCCGTCTGAGCGTTGAAGAATATAAGGAGAGTGCCAAACTCCCCCTTATCGTGGTGGCTGACAATGTCCGGTCTCTCCACAATGTAGGCTCGCTGTTCCGGACAGCCGATTCGTTCGGATTGGCCGGGATAGTGCTGGGGGGGATAAGTGGTACTCCTCCGCATCCGGAGCTGAGCAAGAGCGCGCTCGGAGCGGAGGAGAGCGTCGACTGGATACATGTCGATTCCGCGTATGACTATTGTGTCGCCAAGGCTGCCGAGGGGTGGAAGGTGCTGGCGCTTGAGCAGGCCCACGATTCGGTGCGTCTCGAAGAGCTTGAAATCGGACCTGAGGATGCTCTGGTGCTTGTCGTCGGCAACGAGGTGACGGGTGTTGACCAACGTATCGTCTCTATGGCCTCGGCTGTTGTCGAACTGCCGATGAGAGGCGTCAAGCATTCCCTCAATGTCTCTGTCAGCGCCGGGATAGCGATGTATTCGCTCGCCCTCCGGTTAGGGCTTTGAGTCCCTGTCGGCGTTTCCCCTGGCAGGCAGGATTTCCTATGGCGCCTCTCCAGTCTCATAGAAAAAAATAAAATTATGAAAGAAGTAAAGGCTAAAAAAGCTCTTGGTCAGCATTTCCTCGACAATCTCGATACCGCGCATCGGATCGCGATGACCATCTCCGAGGAGGAACTCCCGGCCGGAAGCGGCTATTGGGGAACTCTTCCGGTAGTCGAGATAGGTCCGGGGATGGGGGTGCTGAGCCGTTTTCTCCTTGAAGAAGGGAGGCGTCTGAAAGCTGTCGAGCTGGATGGTGAGAGTGTCGTGTGGTTGAAGAAACATCTTCCGCAGTTAGAGGTTGTGGAGGGTGATTTTCTAAAGACCGATCCCGCTTCGCTGTGGGACGAGCCGATGGCCCTCATCGGAAATTATCCGTATAACATCAGCTCCCAGATATTCTTCAAGGTTCTTGAGAACCGCGAGAGATTCCCGGTGGTCGCCGGAATGCTTCAGAAAGAGGTTGCCGAGCGTATATGCGCCCGTCCCGGCGGCAGGGTCCGCGGGATTCTCTCAGTGTTGCTGCAGGCTTGGTATGACTGCGAATATCTGTTCAGTGTCGGTCCTGAGAACTTTACTCCTCCGCCAAAGGTACAGAGCGGAGTGTTACGCCTGACGCGCAACGGGCGTCAGAGTCTCGGATGCGACGAGCGTCTGTTCAAGAGCGTGGTCAAGACAGCTTTCGGACAACGCCGGAAGATATTGCGTAACTCCCTGTCAACGCTTGTCCCGGACCGTGAGAGCGAGGCCGGACGCGCTTTTCTTGCCGATGAGCTGATGATGTTGCGCCCCGAACGCCTCGATGTCGAGGATTTCATCCGTCTGACCCGCAGCCTGCAGGAGATGCGCGGCAATATCCCGGTCGAGGAGCCGGAGGTCGTTGAGGATCCCTGATAGTCTAAAATGCCGATGGAAGAAGAAATAACGAAAGTCAAACAACGTTTTTCAATAATAGGGAACGCTCCTGCGCTCAACGAGGCGATAGAGCGGGCCGTCAAGGTCGCGCCTACAGATCTCTCAGTATTGGTGACCGGACCGAGTGGAGTCGGAAAAGAGTCTTTTCCGAAGATTATCCATCAGTATGGAGCTCGTAAACACCGGAAGTATATTGCCGTCAACTGCGGTGCTATACCGGAGGGAACCATCGACAGCGAACTCTTCGGACATGAGAAAGGATCTTTCACCGGCGCCGTCGCCGCCAGAAAGGGTTATTTCGAGGAGGCTGACGGAGGAACCATTTTCCTCGATGAGGTTGCCGAACTCCCATTGACAACGCAGGCGCGGTTGTTGCGTGTGCTTGAGAGCGGGGAGTTTCTGAAAGTTGGAAGTTCGGATGTCCAGAAGACTGATGTCCGTATTGTGGCGGCCACGAATGTGGATCTGCGCAAGGCGGTTGAGAAAGGTAAGTTTCGCGAAGATCTGTATTACCGTCTTTCGACGATAGGTATCGAGGTGCCTCCACTCTCGGAGCGTGGCGACGATCTCTTTTTGCTCGCCCGCAAGTTCGCGTCCGATTTCTCTGGAAAATATATGACGGCGCCAATCAGCTTTTCCGAGGATGCGCGGCGCCTCCTTCGTCTATACAGCTGGCCGGGCAATATCAGACAGCTGAAGAATGTGGTCGAACAACTGGCTCTTTTTGAAGCCGGCAGCGAGATTTCGCGTCACACCTTGATGGAGGCTCTCCCTTCGGTCGCTTCTGAAGCGGCGCCCCCGGTGCGTCAGCAGGGAGCGAGCTACGAAAGCGAACGTCAGTTGCTATGGCAGATGCTCCTCTCTCTGCGGCAGGAGGTCGAGAACTTGCGGCGCAGGTTGGGGGGATATGGCGAATTGCCGGCTCCCTCCTCCGCTACCTCTGCAGGAGGTGCGCCTGAAGGTCGTATGACTCGCGCTCTCGCTCCCTGGATTCCGGAGCCGGGTCCTATATTCGGGTCTCCATCCGCCACAGTGGAGGAAACTCCGCCGCCCCCTACCTCTCTTGAGGATGCCGAACGCGAGGCGGTAGCAGCCGCCCTTGTCCGGAACCGGGGACAGAAATCGAAGGCTGCCGCTGAACTCGGAATCTCCCTGCGCACCCTCTACCGCAAGATCAACGAATACGGTCTCAACGAATGAAACGTCATTTCAAATACCTCCTTCCGGGACTCGCGCTTATTCTCTGCGCCTGTTCGATAAGCGTCAAGTTCAATGGCTCGGCCCTGAACTATGATATTTACAAAACAATCAATATATCCGAGTTTCCGATCCGCGCAGCTCTCGTCTATCCTCCCTTGCAGCAGACGTTCGAGAACAAGCTGATGGACGCCGTCACTCGCCAGACTCGCCTTCAGGAAATCGACGGAAAAGCTGACTTGTCGATGAGCGGCGAGATTACGGGCTATTCCCTTACCCCCCAGGCTGTCGGTGAGGACGCATACGCGACCGAGACGCGCCTGACGATTACGGTTCATGTCAAATATTCCGACAGCAAGAATCCGGCCAATGACGTTGACCAGAGTTTCTCGGCTTACCGTCAGTTCTCAAGCTCGCTGTTGCTGACAGATGTGCAGGAGGAGCTGTGTCAGGAAATTTCAGACGAATTGGTTGATCTTATTTTCAACGCCACGCTCGGAAACTGGTAATGATGGAAAAAGGAGCAGGCAAACTTCATACAGAATGAAAGCAGACTACTACATAGTGCCCTATATCGAGGAACTGGCGACAGTTACCGATCCGGAACGGGAACAGTGGCTGCGCCGACGCATATCGGCCAATATCGGTAACCAGGAGGCGCTCGGGCGCATCCTCGGCCTTACTGATGTCGATGGGGCCTCCCTTTATTCCCCCGACACCTCCCCGACCCTCTCGACGTCCGACACCATAGACGCGTTCCTGGAGAAGTTCGGCCCCAAGGAACGCGGAGCCTCACAACCCGCTCCATCCGCTCCCGAAGGGGCGGGAGTGGTTCCTGTTGTGCCGGCGATCGACTATATGGCTATGACGGAACTTGAGAAGATTCCCGCTTCCGAGGAGCCTTCTCCCTCCGAGGAGCCGCAAAGCGCGGAAACTCCGGCTCTGACCGAAAGTTTTGCTAAGATACTGATTAAAAATGGGAATTATGAGCGGGCGATGGAAATATTGACGGATGTAAATTTGAAAAATCCGGAAAAAAGTATTTACTTTGCAGACCAAATGCGATTCTTGCGTAAACTGCAACTTCTGCAGGGTCGCTGACAGCGCGCCATCTCTCTTTGGGGTCGTGGCGCCAGGAAATATCAAAATCAACATCAACTGAAATGTATATATTTCTCAGCATTCTGATTGTCATCGCATCGCTGCTTCTTATCGGTGCGGTCCTGATACAGAAATCCAAGGGAGGCGGTCTGGCCTCCGATTATTCGAGCGGCAACGCTGTGATGGGTTACCGTAAGACCACAGACTTTATCGAGAAAGCAACCTGGGGGCTGGCAATCTTCATCTGCATCGTCAGCATCCTGGCGACTTTCGCTTACCGTCCCGCCAAGAACGTCAGTTCCATGGCTCCCGCTCCGGTTCAGACCGAGGCTCCCGCAGCCGCTCCGGCTTCCGCTCCTGCTGCTGCCCCGGCTCCTGCACCCGCCCCTGCTGCAACCTCCGCTCCCGCTGAGGCTCCTGCGGCAGCCGCTCCTGCTCCTGCCCCTGCAGAGCAGGGCAAGTAAAGGCTTCTATTGACATACACTACAACAACTCCTTATACCCACCGACGGACTGATTCTCTGTGAAGAGGGTCAGTCTCTTTTTTGTATTTGTATAAGAGTGTGTTTGGTTTTAAGCAGATGATAAAAATAAACACACTCTATAACCCTCCGATTCCTGAAAGAAGGATTGTCGCTCCTCAGACCAGGAAAATCATTCATCCGTTAGGTTGTCGGCGGAAAATTAACTATCTTTGCCATAGCGTTCTCCGAATCCCATTTTCAAACAGTTTCTTATAACCCGCAGGAATGTAAACGGTCCGGACGCCGGGAAGCTGGGAAAATTCAGAAAAAAGTAAAATGATGATATAATGGCTCAAAAAGAATTGAACGAACAGGAGATTATACGCCGCCAGAGTCTTGAAGCTCTGCGTCAGCGTGGAATTGATCCTTATCCCGCAGCAGAATATGTAGTCACCGGCCATTCGGCTGAAATCAAGGAAAATTTTTCCGATGACCTGCAGCCTCCCCGCGAGGTGAGCGTCGCAGGGCGTATCATGAGCCGTCGTATAATGGGCAAGGCCTCATTCATGGAACTGCAGGACGGCGAAGGTCGAATCCAGGTATATGTCTCCCGCGATGACTTATGCCCCGGTGAGGACAAGGAGTTTTACAACATCGTCTTCAAGAAACTGCTCGATATAGGAGACTATATCGGGGTCAAGGGGTATGTTTTCCGTACCCAGACCGGCGAGATTTCTGTCCATGCTCAGGAAATAACCCTTCTGTCGAAGAGCCTCCGCCCGCTCCCTATCGTCAAGATGAAGGATGGCAAGGCTTACGACGCCTTCACCGACCCCGAACTGCGCTACCGCCGCCGCTATGTAGACCTGGTCGTCAATCCCGGTGTCAAGGATATTTTCGTCAAGCGTACGCGTATGTTCAATTCCATGCGTGAGTTCTTTAATTCTCACGGTTATATGGAGGTGGAGACACCGGTGTTGCAGGGGATTCCCGGCGGCGCTTCTGCTCGTCCTTTCGTCACCCATCACAACACTCTTGACATTCCGCTCTATCTGCGTATCGCCAACGAACTCTATCTGAAGCGTCTAATCGTCGGAGGTTTCGAGGGAGTCTACGAGTTCTCCCGCAATTTCCGCAACGAGGGTATGGACCGCACTCATAATCCCGAGTTCACTGCAATGGAGATATATGTCGCTTACAAGGACTATAACTGGATGATGGATTTCACCGAGCGTATGCTTGAGAAGATAGCGCTCGACGTCAACGGAACAACCAAGGTCATGGTCGGCGACAATGAGATAGATTTCAAGGCTCCCTATCCGCGCATCACCATGACACAGGCTATCCTCGACAAGACCGGATTCGATATAACGGGAAAGAGCGAGGAGGAACTCCGCGCCTTCTGCAAGGAGAATGGCATAGAAGTTGACGAGTCATTCGGAAAAGGAAAACTCATCGACGAGATTTTCGGTGCGAAGTGCGAGGGCACATATATTCAGCCGACCTTCATCATCGACTATCCTATCGAGATGTCGCCGCTGACCAAGAAACATCGCGAGAATCCGGAGCTTACCGAGCGTTTCGAGCTGATGGTCAATGGCAAGGAGCTTGCCAACGCCTATTCCGAACTTAACGACCCTATTGACCAGTATGAGCGTTTCGTCGAGCAGATGCGCTTGGCCGACAAGGGAGACGATGAGGCGATGATCATTGACGCCGACTTTATCCGCGCTCTCGAATACGGTATGCCCCCGACATCGGGCATGGGTATCGGTATGGACCGCCTCGCTATGCTCCTGACAGGACAGACGACAATTCAGGAGGTCCTCTTCTTCCCGCAGATGCGTCCTGAAAAGACAGCCTCTTCCGGCGAGGAGAAGAACGAGGAGGAAGAGACGACGGAGGAACAGGCTAAGACTAAAAAGTGATGGAAAACAGCCTTGGCCGTATAGCGGTTCTTGGAGGCGGGAGCTGGGCGACAGCTCTCGCCAAACTCCTGCTGAACAATACGGACCGCATAAACTGGTATATGCGTCGCGACGACCGGATCGAGGAATTTCTCAAATGCAGCCATAATCCGGTCTATCTCAGTGATGTCACCTTCGACACCGACCGTATAGACTTTACCTCCGACATTAACCGCGCCTGCGCCGATGCGGACACTATTGTGGTCGCTGTCCCCTCCCCCTATTTCAAGGGTCATGCCGACAAGATCAGCGTTGACCTCAGCGGAAAGAATATAGTCTCGGCCGTAAAGGGTATTGTCCCGGATGATAATATGATAGTGACCGACTATTTCGCCTCCCGTTTCGGAGTGGCGGAGGATAACCTTCTGGTTATCGGCGGTCCCTGCCACGCCGAGGAGGTGGCGCTTGACCGTCTGTCATATCTGACTATCGGATGCCATAAGACTTCCAAGGCCCGCGAGTTCGCTTCGCTTATTGCAGGAAAGCGGATGAAGACTATCATATCGCGCGATGTGGACGGTATCGAATACGGCGCTGTGCTCAAGAATGTCTATGCGATAGCCGCCGGAATAGTCTCCGGTCTCAAGACGGGAGATAATTTCATGGCGATGCTGGTCTGCAACGCTATCCGCGAGATGGGGCGCTTCGTAGACCGTATCTCTCCGATGGATGACCGTGACATTGACCGTTCCGCCTATCTTGGAGACCTGTTGGTCACAGCTTACAGCCGTTTCTCCCGAAACCATAATTTCGGTTCAATGATAGGAAAGGGTTACAGCGTAAAGGTCGCCAAAATGGAGATGGAACAGGTCGCCGAGGGGTACTACGGCACTAACTGCATCCACCAGATCAATTCCCGCGAGGAACTGCGTGTCAGTATGCCTATCCTCGATGCCGTATATTCAATTCTCTACGAAGACCGCAATCCCCGCAAGGCAATCAATGCGATAACCAATACCTTCTCCTGAGCCGTTGAACAAAAGGGGCTCCATGAGTGGTTATATTATATAGGGACGTTTCAGCGGACCCGCGTTGCGTGTGGTCCGCCTACAGGTAAAGACATGGTGTCCCTGACCAAAACTCAGAAGTACAATAGATTATTATGGATACACTTAAATTAGACATTACCCACGCATATTATTTTGCGGAGAATCAGTTCGAGTCCAATAAGGATGCAGCCGTCGAGGCTGTCACGGATGTCAATACCGGCCGCGCCGCCGGTTCCGATTTCCTCGGTTGGGTCAACCTTCCCAAGGAGATCTCAGCTGACCTCCTCGGCCAGCTGAAGGCTACTGCCGCGCGTCTGCAGGAGAACTGCGACTATGTTGTCTGCATTGGCATCGGAGGTAGCTATCTTGGAGCAAAGGCCGTTATCTCGGCTCTTTCCAATAATTTCGCTGACCTCGTGGACCCGGCGCCCAAGCGCCCGCGTGTCCTTTTCGCAGGTCAGAATATCGGCGAGGAGTATATCTCGGAACTCCAGGAGCTCCTTAAGGGTAAGCGTTTCGGCATCATCGTTATCTCCAAGTCCGGAACGACCACTGAGCCCGCTATCGCCTTCCGTATCCTGAAGGCCCAGCTTGAGGAGGCTGTAGGAAAGGATAAGGCTAAGGATCTCATCGTGGCTATCACTGACGCTCAGAAGGGCGCTCTGCGCACTATGGCAAACCAGGAGGGCTACGAGACGTATGTAATTCCTGACAATGTCGGAGGTCGTTTCTCCGTTCTGACTCCGGTCGGCCTGCTTCCGATAGCTGTCGCCGGTTTCGACATCGAGAAACTCGTCGCCGGAGCCGTAAATATGATGGAGACTACTCTCCATCCCGGTCCCGACAATCCCGCAGAGACTTACGCCCGTATGCGTAACGCCCTTTATCAGAGCGGAAAGAAGATTGAGATTCTGGTCAACTATAATCCTAAGCTCCACTATTTCTCGGAGTGGTGGAAACAGCTTTATGGCGAGAGCGAAGGTAAGGATGGCAAGGGTATCTTCCCCGCTTCCGTCGATCTGACCACAGACCTGCATTCCATGGGACAGTGGATTCAGGAGGGTGAACGGACAATCTTCGAAACCGTTATCAGTGTCCGTAAGCCTTCTGTTACTCAGCGTATTCCTGAAGATGCGCAGAACCTTGACGGTATCAACTATCTTGCCGGAAAGCGTGTCGATGAGGTCAATAAGATGGCTGAACTCGGAACTATGATCGCTCATGTCGAGGGTGGAGTCCCCAACATGAAGATCGAAATCCATTCCCTGGACGAGTACACTCTCGGACAGCTCATCTATTTCTTCGAGAAGGCTTGCGGTATCTCCGGATACATGCTCGGAGTCAATCCGTTCAACCAGCCTGGTGTCGAGGCATACAAGAAGAATATGTTCGCTCTTCTCGAAAAGCCCGGCTACGAGAAGGAGACGGCTGCTATCAAGGAGAAGCTCTCCAAGTAATTACCCGATAATCCTGTTTTCCGACCTTTCCGAGTCGGACATTATTGAAATATAAACAGCGGTCGAAGTTCGATAAACTTCGACCGCTGTTTGTGTTTATTTGTCAATGATTAATGGGCGTCCAGCCAGTTCTCGCCGACACCGACCGATACCTCCAGACATACCGCCCCGTCCCATGCTCCCTCCATCTGCCGCTTTACTATCTCGCGGAGCAGATCCAGCTCCTCGGGAACGACGTCGAAGTTAAGTTCGTCGTGAACCTGCATTATCATTTTAGACCGCAGACCGCGCTCGCGCATCTCTCTGTCGATGCGTATCATGGCTATCTTCATGATGTCGGCGGCCGATCCTTGAACAGGGGCGTTGATGGCGTTGCGCTCCGCAACTCCGCGAACCACCGGATTGCGGCTGTTGATGTCCGGCAACCGCCGTTTACGACCGAAGCGAGTCAGCGTGTAGAGACGTTCGCGGGCCTCCTCGACGCTGTCGCTCATATATTTATGTATAGTCGGGAAGGTCTTGAAATAGTTGTCTATCAGATCTTTCGCCTCCCCGCGCGGAATGCCTAACCGTGAGGCCAGTCCGAAAGCCGATATGCCGTATAGTATGCCGAAATTAGCCGTCTTGGCGTTGCGTCGCTCGTCAGAAGTCACATCCTCCTGATCTTTATGGTAGATTCGCGCGGCGGTGATGGCGTGGATATCCTTTCCTGTGCGGAAAGCGTCGATCATTACCTCCTCCCCCGCGAAATCGGCTACGAGGCGAAGTTCAATCTGACTGTAGTCAGCCGATAGGAAGAGATTTCCGGGATCAGCGATGAAGGCCCGCCGAATCTCTCTCCCTATATCGTCGCGGACAGGTATGTTCTGAAGATTAGGCGCCGAGGAGGATATGCGGCCTGTCGCGGTGACTGTCTGGTTATAGTTGGTGTGGACATGACCCGTCTGAGGGTTGATGGATTCGGGAAGGACGGTAAGATAAGTGTTCAGAAGTTTCTTGACCTGTCTGTATTCCAGAATTTTACCTACGATAGGATTCTTGTGGGCCACTTTCTCCAGTATATCCTCCGAAGTAGAGTATTGTCCGGTCTTTGTCTTCTTGGCTTTGGTGTCCAACGCAAGCTTTCCGAACAGTATCTCTCCGACCTGCGAGGGAGAACCGACATTGAACTCCTCGCCCGCCAGCGTCCATATCTCTTTTTCCAGTTCCCCCATTCGTTCCTCCATCGTCACTGCCGCCTGACGAAGTGCCTCTACATCGATGCGTACCCCCGTCAGTTCCATTGAGGCCAGGACCCTTACGAGCGGAAGCTCTATCTCGGTCAGCAGTTTCTCCAGTCCCTCCTCCTTCAGTTCGCGATCGAGCAGCGGTCGCAATTTCAGCCCTGCCTCCGCGAGTGTCACGGCGCGTTTCGCCGTCTGCATTCTCTCTTCCGGGTCGTCAAATAATGACGCCTCCCGTTTCCCCTTCCCTTTTCCCTTCGGAGCCTCTGCCGCAACATCATAACCTAATTCAGTTGACAGATAGGTCTGGGTCAGTTGGGAGATGGAATGGCGCATATCGGGCTGGAGAAGATAATGGGAGAGGGTGACATCCTGGAAATTGACCAGAGAATCAGCCTCGTCAGTCCGTTTGCGTGCCGCTGTCACCATATCCCTTTTCGCCGACCCTGTAACCTTTTTTATATCCGGACGCGCCATGAGGTCGAGTACGGCCTCCTCCCCTTCGGCGAAGGAGGAGGGAATATACCATCCCTTGCCGTTGCCGTCCGCAATCGCGGTGCCGAGCCAGCGGGCCTCCATGTCGTTCTCTCCGACGGTGACCAGATGTAGGCCACAGCTCGTCAGCCCCGCCATAGCCTCCTGCATCTTATTCAGGTCTCCCCTCTCTTCGACAATAAATAATTCCATATTCTCCGGATTCCAGTCCGCTGTCGGATGAGGAGCGGCTTTCGGCTGCTCTCTCTCTTCCTCCTCCGGTTCCTCCTCCAGTCCGTCGAACAGTCCGGGAAATCCTCCCGGCGCAGGTGCGCCTTCCGGTTCTTTTCGGTAACTGTCTTCGTGAGGTTTCTCATCTCCAAGACGGCGTGCGACCCTGTCGGCCAGACTCTTGAACTCAAGCTGACGGAAAAGCTCGAAGAGGGCCGGGCGGTCCGGTTCCTGGCATTTCAGCGAGTCGGGTGTCTCGTCGATAGGAACATCCGTGCGGATTGTGGCCAGGAATTTGGAGAAGCGTATCTGTTCGGCGTTCTCCTCCACCTTTTTGCGTATCGCTCCCTTGAGTGCGTCGGTATGCTCCAGCAGATTCTCGACATCGCCGAACTCCTGAATAAGCTTGACAGCCGTCTTTTCCCCTACTCCCGGACAACCCGGTATATTGTCGATCTTGTCTCCCATAAGAGCCAGCAGGTCGATGACCTGTGATGTGCGTGCGATGCCGTATCGTCCGCAGACCTCCTCTTCGCCGCGGAGCTCGAAATCCTGGCCGCGGTAGGCAGGCTTGTATTGCAGCACCGATGGGGAGACCAGCTGTCCGAAATCCTTGTCCGGAGTCATCATGTAGGTTGTGAATCCCTCCTTTTCTGCCTTACGGGCCATAGTTCCTATGACGTCATCTGCCTCGAACCCTTCTACTTCGAGAATAGGAATGCGGTAGGCGCGTATGATATCCTTTATGAACGGGATGGAGAGTTTTATATCCTCGGGGGTAGCGTCGCGCTCCCCTTTGTAGTCTTCGTATGCTTCGGAACGGAACGTCGGGCCCTGAGGATCGAAACAGACCGCCAGATGAGTCGGCTTCTCCTTGCGAAGAAGTTCCTCAAGCGTATTGACAAAACCGAAGATGGCCGATGTGTTGAACCCCGACTGGGTGATTCGCGGCATCTTTATCAAGGCGTAGTAGGCCCGGAAGATAAGGGCGTAGGCATCAAGGAGGAAAAGTCTTTTTTCTGTCATGGTGAATCTGTTTATAAAGGGTTCCGCACAGCCCGGAACCCTTATCCGGAGCGCGTCGAATGTGTAAAGATAACAAATATATTTTGCCCGAATGTGTCAGTAAGCGGATTTTTAGTTAATTTTGTAGTCGCGGTCATATCCGCCCCTTCACGAAGCCTCGAGAAATGAACATCCTCGCGCAGACACAGCAGACCCTTGATAAGGAGCTGGATGAGATGAACGCTCTCATCCGGCGATATCTCCATACATCCAATCCGATGATGAACGAGGTGGTGGCCCACTACCTTCAGACCAAAGGAAAGCAGATCCGACCTCTGCTCGTGTTGCTGAGTGCCCGGATGTTTGGCGGAGTGACCGAACATACCATCCATGCCGCCGCAGCGCTGGAGATGCTCCATAACGCCTCCCTGATTCATGACGATATCGTCGACGAGACGAAACTGCGCCGGGGTATGGCGACTCTGAACGCTATCTGGGGAAATCATGTCGCTGTCCTTGTCGGAGACTTTTTCGTCTCCAATGCTCTCGCCGCGGGTATCGCGACCGGCAATATCCAGATTATCCGCGCTCTGTCGGATCTCGGCACTGAGCTGTCGCTCGGCGAGATAGACCAGATCTCGAATGCCCGCGACCATCGTTTCGAGGAGAAGGCCTATCTCGGCATGATCAACCGCAAGACCGCTTCCCTGTTCATGAACTGCGTGCGTATAGGGGCCCAGACGGCGGGGGCTTCCGATGAGGAGTTGAAAGGAATGGACCGTTACGCGGAGTTGCTCGGTCTCTGTTTCCAGATAAAGGATGATATCTTCGACTATTTCCCTGACTCGCGTATCGGTAAGCCGACGGGGAATGACCTGCGCGAGGATAAGGTGACGCTTCCGCTCATATACGCGCTTCATAATGCTCCGTCGCCCGATGCGGCTACGGCTCTCGAACTGCTGAAGCGCGGCAATCTTTCGGAGGAGGAAATTCAGGAACTCCTTCTGTTCGCCCGTGAGAATGGTGGTATAGACTACGCTTTCGCCCGTATGCGCCAGATGCAGGATGAGGCTGACGCCATTATCCTGACATATCCTGAAAGTGAATGGCGCGAGCGTTTCCGCTCCCTCTTTGATTTCATAATATCGCGCGACCGATGAGCGCGCGAAAATCAGAGACCTCTCATTGCGCGAGTCCCCTTGCCCGTTTCATGCAGGAGGGACGCATAGAGGCCGGATGTGACGAGGCCGGACGCGGGTGTCTCTGCGGCCCTGTCAGCTGTGCGGCCGTGATCCTTCCCCCGGACTTCGATATTCCCGGACTTAATGATAGTAAGAAACTGACAGAGAAACGACGTCGCGAACTGCGTCCCCTGATAGAGGAGCAGGCTCTTGCATGGAGTGTCGTGATGGTCGGACCTGAACGTATAGACCGCCTCAATATCCTGCAGGCCTCCATAACCGGTATGCAGGAAGCTCTGGAGGCTCTGTCGATTCTCCCGGAGCATATCCTCGTGGATGGCAACCGCTTTCGTCCCTGGCACGACATACCCTACACAACCGTGGTGCATGGCGATGCTCTATATGCTTCCATAGCAGCCGCCTCCATCCTCGCCAAAACCCACCGCGACGAACTGATGGAGCGCCTCGCCGCCGACTATCCCGCCTACAACTGGGCAAAGAACAAGGGCTACCCTACCAGCGACCACCGTGCCGCCATAGCCACCTACGGCCTCACCCCTCATCACCGCCGCAGCTTCGCCCCCTGCCGCCCCACCCTCTTTGACAACCTCGACTAACCCTTGGAGTGTGTTTCACTAAAGAAAAAGTAGATCGGTATCTCAGACGGGTCCTTACCCTTTCAAAAACTCCATCGAAAAAACTAAAAAACTTCATCAAAAACTTGCAGAACTCAAAAAAAGTTCCTACCTTTGCACCTGCAAAGCCCAGGTGGCGGAATGGTAGACGCGCTCGTTTCAGGTGCGAGTGCCGAGAGGCGTGCAGGTTCGACTCCTGTTCTGGGCACCCCAACAAATTGCAAGTAATTGAAATTCAGTTACTTGCAATTTTTAGTTTCAGCCCGTGTCAACGTGGTGTCAACCAACTCCGCACCAACACCCTATTTCAACCGAAGTAAATCACCATGAACTACCCTGAATAAACCGAAATTAAATGCTTTAATACTTTTTAATATAAAAATCATCATGTGGATATAAATAACTATACTTCATACTATCTAAAGGTGAGAGACCAGTAAGACATATGCATAACGTTAACTCATAAATCTCTCATGAACTACAAAAAATTGCAAAGCCAATGAAACATTATTTTAAATAAGAAATAACGCAAATGAAAATTTCAGCTGAAATCCGTAAATACAAATGTAACGGACATTATATGCAATACATAGGATCTCAAACGGAACTTATAGAGGTTGAACAAGTTTCTGATTGGAGGAAAGGGTTATGTGTATGTAAAAAGGAAACTGAACATTGGAATTCTACAGCAAATAGATATCTTAAATCATACCGTATGTTCTTGGTTAACACGGATTTAAGAGCTATTTTCTATCACAATAGTGATTATTATTGGGAACTAGCTGATCTGAGTTCTCTTCCGATGGAACGCTTTTTTGGTGGTTTTTATATTGTTTATGAAGGGAAAAGTATATGCTTAGGTACATATCCTGGCCAAGATCGTGATACAGAGTACAGATATACTCAAGAAATATGTAAGATTATCACTGAGGATGGTAATGTTCTTGATAATGCTGAGAAAGAAAATTTTTTACAGACTCATACGCTTCAAAAAGGGAAAGAGTTAGGTGATAACAGAGTTTTACTTGAAAATAGTCTTTATTCTTTGGATGATTATTCCTTAATCGCAAAATTACCTCAAGGAGTTGAATTGGTTGGAAAGTACACTGACGGTAAAATCAAGGCCAATATCATAAAGGATTTCCGAGATTTTTATGTATTAGTTCAGCGAAGAAAAATTATTAAGTCTTTTGAAGCAAAGATGTTCTCAGAAGCTATTGCTATTGCAGATCCAACGTTTCTTCAGAAAGATAATCGCCCTTTTAGAAAAAAGCCTATTCCGACTGACGCAGAAAAAGTTATAGAAGTAATTCCAGAATATGTTTCTATAATTGATGGGTATTTATATGGATTCCCAGCCAAATATGGTGCTTCTTGTACGAATATTCCTAAAGGGAGGCAGGATCGTGTAATCTTATATCCAGGGGAGTTCAGTGGATACTTTAAAGAACGTGGTAGATGGTATAAAGTTAAACATGAAGAGGTCTATAATATAATGAAACAGATGCAAGATGATAAATTCCCCATTCCTAATTTTATTGTCGAGATATCATTTATTAAAAAAGTTAAGTACCAATCGAAATCAGCAGATTTATACTTATTCAAATGTCGACCATATGGATATCTTAATACACTAGGAGAACTAGAGTATGATTTTGACCCCGATAATATTATATGGTAAAATATGTGTTATGTTGAATCAAACTTTAATTAAAATTTTACGTGCGAGAGAGGATCTCTCAGATTACGTTTTTCATTTTACTAAAAAGCGTAATGCCTTTGAAACCTTAGAATTGATATTAGAGGAAGAGTGCATTAAAGATGTAAATCACAATGGACATATTTGTTTTTCTGAATCACCTTTACCATTGTTGCCTTCAATGTTTAAACTATTTCAGAAATACGAAAACCCTATCTACGCACCTTATGGCATAGGAATAAAAAAGGTTCAATTTTGGCAAATGGGAGGTCGGCCAGTAATTTATGGAGATAGTAAAGAGGAAGAGGTTTTGCCAGATGAAATCAAGTGGAGATTTCAACTATTAAGACCAAATGCTTATGATTTTAGTTGGTTGAGAGAATGGCGGATACCGGTAGCAGAAATAGCCTTATCTAAAATAGATTGCTTCATAGTTGTAAACACCCTGAATGACGTTGAAAGTTTATATCATCTGATTTTTGATCTTGGAGATATTGAGGCTGACGCCCAACCAGAGGACGGAATATGTCATGTTGAATATTTAGGCTACTTCACACGCAAATACAAAATAATATCAATGGAGGAAATCGAAAATATAAACAATATGTCCAAGAATGATTTAGAAAAACTACTTCAGGAACAGCCAGATGAAGATATACGTTATCTGCGCTAAACCTCATTTATGCGCAATTCATTTGAGTCTTTCAGCCTTCCAAATGGTTTTGTAAAACGTGAGTTAATGTAGACCTGCGATTTACAATGATTTTTGATGAAGCTACGACTCATACTATTATCATCCGGACTCTTGATGCTTATGCTTCTGAGTCGGGATTCTTGTTTCCCGTCGTCTTAATTGCTCTATCATTGCAGAGCATAAGGTGTATGTGCACAATTAAATGCTCTATCGTGGGGTAAATGTTTATCTCATATTATCAAGGTGGTAATTGGAGCATTTGATAATTTGAATATTAGGATATTTGAGCATTTGAGCATTAGGTAATTTAGATATTTATATCTGGATATCTTGGTACATTGGTTAATTTATTCAATGTGCGAAGGACATATTTACTGAACTATTGGGTATGATATACCTGAAAATATTAGAAAGTAATGTCGGTAGTTCTGTTCTAGGCACAGATAAAGCGAGATAACTCATTGAAACTTCAATAGTTATCTCGCTTTCATTTATTTTTACGTGCATATTACGTGCAAAAGCTCCGCCCACAAGTCCGCCGTTCACCCTTTTCAGAGCTGGTTGCCGCTCATAGTCCCTAAATTACATGAGGACAATGTCACGTTACACGACTTTCCATCGACGGCAGTTGTTCGGAAGCTCCGAACAACTGAATCCTCGTCAAGTTCACCGTCCTCAAAGATATGTAAGGCTGTTTTGGATTAAGCCTTGTCACTAAGACGGTCGTGCACCTCCACAATTTCCGACGAAGTCAACATTACCCGAAGCGAAAAGTCCATATAAAACAAGAACCTTCGGCGGTGTCTATAGGGTTGTATGGATTAGCGATTGAACCATACCGGTTGAGACCATATGATCAATTTACGAAAGTGCATCGACGGTTCCGCAACTTCGTTTATATGAATCTCTAACTATCAAGGACAGACGCTAAATCTCTTTTCAGTTCTTCAATACGTTGTGGTAAACGCGAAATTTTACATTTTGTAAAGGCTTCGCAATATACCTGCATATTACCACATATGGTCAATGCTACAAGTTGAATAAAACTTGTTATATTTACAAGTTCCGATTCATCAGTAAGGTATTGACCAGCCTTTTTAGTTCCGTGAGCAATTTCACCTCTATATCTAAATATAAATTTTAAAATATTCTTTAGTGAGAAAGAGCTAAATCTATCTTTTACTGTTTTTGTTAACCAATTAAACTGAGCAATATCACGGTCTCGGTACAATTTTATAGTGTCAAGAATAGCAAAAACAACATCTATATTATTTTCGTATTGTGATATTTGAGTTAATTCGGAAAAATTATTACCCTTGATAAAGCAGTATTCAAGGATCATATAGTAGTGCAGATATGCCAACCTATATTCATGTTTATCATAAAAATTTGATGCTTCCCGATAGAAACTATAAGGAATTTTAGCATCAGGCATAAGTCTGTCTAATAAAAGAATGCTTGAAAGGTTGTTTTTGGATAATATTTTCTTTCTCGGACCAGTAAATTTTCTTTTAGCAGATAAAACTGGCTCAAGATTTTGAAAGAATTGAGAACCTTCGTACCAGACAATTTCTAAAGTATCTTGATATCGGATTTTCTTTATTCCATAATTATACCCACCAATTGATTCAATGTTCTGAAATAATCGAATGTACTCAATCATATCCTTATCCTCCGGGAAGGTAAGCAGATTTGAATCCTTATCGTATTTATACTTAAGAGCTTCATTATTTTCTATATTCTTGATTAGAGAAATTTTATAAACTCCATCCTCTGAGAATATGGAAATGTGAAATCCTTTAGAATAGGTTACAATTGGCTTTTTGAGGGCAAAATTGCCTTCAATTTCTGCCTTTAGTCCAAAATATAGAAATATATCTTTTGATGAGGACATAAAATTTAATCGTTAAAAGTATAAAGATTCGAAGGCGCGATTTCTATCATATTATATCAACTTTTATCTTCATCCCTATTTGGGAGGCGATTGCGAGGATTTGTTTCTGTTTAGTAGCAGTGTCGGAGCATGTCATCAGGAGCCATCCGTTGCCGAGTGGCTTCTGTGCTGTTTGATATTTCTTATCCACTGTATTGCTAACAAGGGGAATTTTGTTGCATATTAAACCAACGGCCCGCACTTTGTCAACTCCGACCTTAAGTACAAATTTATAAAATGATTCCCATGCTGTCCGTTCTTCGATGATTGAGCCATCCGGCATAGTTATCTTTAAGCGAGTGCGCGGATTTGTTACAACCTTCTTGCCTCCCTTTTTCTTCTCAGTATGTTCTACAACCGGATCAGGTTTGATTTCCACAGCATCGGGTAGGACATCGGCAATATTTCGTTTACGAGATAGGCTTACTTTTAGAGGTGCACCGGGTACATAGTCAACGACCAAGACGAGTTCACGCTGAACCTGTGCCAATGCCGGTTCAATCTTCTCGGTGAGAGTCGGGAGAATCTCGGTGCGGATGAGATCCTCTTCAAGTTTAGCGGCTTCCTGTTTCAGCCGTTCATCAATGGGGAGATTGAGCTTACGCAGATTCTCCATTGTTATATATAGTTCGCTTAGGGTTGACATATATAAAAGATACTATTGGTTAGACAGTCATGTTCCGTCACTTGTTTTGCTACTTTAAAGATATGTAAATCAAAGTGTTACTAGATGTGGATGTCATATTTAGTTGTTTGTTTGTTACTTTATTCCGTCACTTATTCCGTCACTCTACCCTTCATCAGTAATACTTTTATTATCTTGATCTTTAAGAAGATGGGTAAGACCAATTCTTGTAGCTTCTTGTAAAAGATCCATCTGACCTCTAAATTCAGGAGATAGAGAATAAACCGTATTAGTTGTCTTACCGGACTTGACCAGCGGTCCTCCCGGTTGTGAAAGACGTTCGATTATTCTGCGCAGTTGAGTTTCAGATATATGAGAACCTATTACTCTTGCAATGTCAGACTTTTTTGCTTTACCATATTTGGTAAGAAATGGTAATAGAACTGCAAAAACCTGCCGATCATCCCAATCTGTTAATCCAGAATATTCGGCAATATTATTAGTCAGTTCATAATATCTACGAGGGAGAATATATCGTATTGCAGAAGTTTTACCTCGTTTTTCTAAATATCCCATTGAAAAGAGCTTTTTGGCTATTTCCTTATCTTTGGGCTGAAGACCTTCCTTAATGTCACAAAAGGTTAGAATGTCGAATACCGACAACTTTTGATTTTCCGGTAATTCTTGTTGTATGCTATTTACAAAAAGAGCAAATCCGGGGTCTTTGACTCTTGCTGAAAGTATTGCGACGACTTGGTAATCGTCTGTCTTTTTATAATCCGGCTTTATTTTACCTTCTGATAGCGTCAATCGAAAAATCACGTCCATGCCTTGCCCTGAACGTTCTACGATACCTGTTAGTGCTAATACATCTGCAAGCAATCGATTTCGAGGGGTGCTGGACACCGTGAGAATATTATCAAGTGTAACACCCAGGGGAAATCCACCTGGACTTATAATTGCTAATTTTGTAGGATACTGCTTAATAACAATCTCACTCTGCAATCGGTAATCTCTGTGTGCAAAGGCATTATTGACCACTTCTCGGATTACCTCTTCATTAAAGAATGGAATATCAAACATATATGCCCCCTCTTGAACAGGGACACTACCGTTTCGATCATTTATGGCTTTCCAGAGTTGATCGATCATTACATAGAAAGGAGACAGAAAGGACAATCTCTTATCAAACCGTTCCTGTTCTTCCGTATTCCTAAACTCTATCTGGACTTTTGCCTGCGGAAAATATTTTTCAATGATCTCCGCCTTACCCAC
Organism: Bacteroides sp.; assembly: GCA_014801785.1. Lineage (GTDB taxonomy): Bacteria > Bacteroidota > Bacteroidia > Bacteroidales > Muribaculaceae > Lepagella. The sequence continues at coordinate 87,080 of JAAVDN010000003.1, forward strand.
TAAAAGTACTGCGGCATTAGTAACCTTTGATCCTGATATAAGTTTTAGATCGCTCAATGCTTGAATATCCGGAAGTGATGTAAACGTTGGATTATTTTGTTTTCTCGCATACTTCTCTTTGAGTATAGCAATAGCCTCCTTATCAAGATCATTAATTGTTATACCCTTACAAATAGCCTGAGAGTAGTCCGGATCCGTTTCCTGTAAAATTGAGAATAGCACTTTATCAGGCATCGGTGTCAGTTCTTCACCAGAACGCCACAAGGCAACATCTTCAAATTTAAGAGCCTTACCGACAGGATGACGAGGGACAGCTACAACTACCACACGCAGATTATTTTCATCAAATAGTTCATAGGCCTCCACCGGGATTTGTAATGCCTTATAAATATCATTTTCAAGTTGTCCAAGCGCATTTTCATTCTGACGGGTGCCCACGACATTATGAGGAAACTTATCCTCCATCCCCATAACAAGATGACCTCCTCCGGCATTTGCTAACGCCACAACATAACCCAATATACATTTACGTCGATCTGATGGCTTCTGTTTATCAGCACCATTAAATGAAAGGTTGCCTTGTTGGCAGCGTTTAAATTCCACATGATCTTCACTTTCGCGCATTAAGCGAAGTTGCTCTATAGTAAGTTTCGACTTATTCATACGATTTGACTTTAGAAGGGTTTGTCAATTATTGATATTTTCAATGATTCGTATTCTTCACGAGAGATTGGTGTTTGTGGATCAATGATGAGGACTTCATCGTAAGTCATATCATAGAGGTGATATAGAATTAAGTCAATCTCGTTCTCTTGAGCTATGGTATCATACTGAGATATAGCGTGTTTGTGATTGAGAATGCTATCAACTCTTTCTTCATCTATGAAAAGTAAGAACACCCGAGTAGCATCTGAAGGCCGACCAAAGCCTGTAACGACTACAAGGATGTTCCCAAAGTTTTCGGCTCGCGCCGTATGTCTTTTTTTGTTTACTGACTGGTCATTATCAGAAAGGCGTTACTTAATTGCAAAATTAGTAAATTTTTCTGAGATTACTCCAATAGTTCGGTAAAATTTGAGGTTGCTCAGTTACAGCTAAGCCGCAAACTGAGTCAACCAATGATTTATCTTCTGAATTATTTTGAGATGCGGAGATTTTCCGTAAGTCGAAATAATTGTAGAGGCGATATAAGCCTCAAACATCCCTCAAACATAAGACGTTTGAACTGCGCCACCGACAGATTGGGATAATCTTTCCTTATGACCTCCTTGCATCCATTGAGAGCCGTGAAGGAAAGATTGAAAGCAAAGTCAAGTCGGGCTTTATCACGCGTCTGCTGGGATTGAAGTCCGGTGAACTGCTTTGCATCGCGTATGCTGAACTCGATCTGAAAGCGGGTGCGGTAGAACCCGATGATTCTTTAGGCATCCTATCTGTGTCGGTGGAGAAATAAAGAAGAGGATTCTCCCTTTTCAACCGGAAAGACCACGATACGTTATGGGCACAATAAAAGGCGACTTAACAAAGTGTAAAATTACAAAGTTAAGTCGCTTGTTTTATTTTTAATAGGCAACTTACAGGCAAAATTCAAATATTATTTCAGATTGAGTCAATTTTATAGGTCTTCGTTATCAATTTGGCTCCAGTCGACGCAACGTTTCAATGAACGACGGAGCATAAGGTCAAGCCAGATTCGGGTGCTACGCCCGTTCCCTTCCATAAATGGATGGACCACGTTCATCTCGACATACTTTTCGACTATCTCGTCAAGTGTGGTTTCGGGCATTCCCTCAATGGTCGGTATGATCGTTGAGAAATTAAGACAGTTGGCAAATGTGAATCCACCTTTAGATATATTCTTATTCCTTATCTTTCCGGCAAATTCATATAAGCCTCCAAACAGATAGGCATGTATCTGTTTATGCCAACTTTCGCTTGAGCCACCGCCAATAGTTTCCGGCTTTTGTATAATCAGGCTCGTCATTGATAGCACGTACCACGTCGGTAGCCGAGAACCACCAACAGTTGTTCTCGTCATCCCAGACTGCCCGCACCTCGCGATCATTAAAAAACCGTATCGACTTCTTGCTCATATATATGGCGTCTTAGAAACTGATATCAATAATTTCCCAATGTCCGCCTTTCTTTGGACCAATACGCTTTATTAGATGTGACATTTTAACAATCTCACGATCTATTGTCGGAGCACAAACCCCGATTGCTTTAGCTATTGAATCAAGACTAATTGTAGGATTCTCCTGTATTAATTCGAGAATATTACGCTGACGCTGAGAGATATTTTTAGCATCATTTTAGCATCCTTTTTAGCATCATTTTTAGCATCATTCCCACTTACCGGAACATCGCTGTCTCCGGTCTTTCGCTGGATGGCAGATTTGAGGGGGAAGGGGACGGTGGCGATTGTGCGGTCGCTTTCGATGGTGGGGCGTGTGCCTGTCAATGTCTCCCAGCTTGCAAGTTTGTTCATGCCGTATCCGGCGTTTTCAGCGATTTCGCTACAAGCTCATCCTTTGTCATTTCAACTGCAATTGAATAATCGCGTGTGGAAACTTAGCGAAAGTCGGTCGAATACCGGTTCGCGATGCCATCGGCAAAGTTATCCACCGCAAAATTACGAAAAATCCGTTAATAAATCGCTATGTTTGAGTGAATAAGACCCAATATTGAGACAAAACAGACAATAATTTTTATTTTCCTCAGCAACTCCGTCCTACGCTTCATTGAGTTTAGTTTGGGTCGGGCTTTATATATGATCGATAAACTAAACCTACATATAGGCAATGATTCGGTAATTTTTACCGAATCATTGCAGTTATATTTCTATGTTATTACGAAGGGTATTCAGTAATTTATCATATTCAACTTTATAACGTTGAACACGTGCTAGATCTGTTTCTGTCGGTTGTTGAATACGACTCAAATCCATATTATTTTTCAGGTCATTCATTTTGACTTTCAATGCGAGACGGTTTTCTGATATACGAGCGATATATTCTTCTCGCGATGATTCGGTGTGATGATTGAGAAGATCCAGTGCGTTTTTTAGTTCTTCACGTTCTTCATCTGTTATAGAGTGGGTTACTTCGCATGGATATACATCAATGTCTTCCATCCATTCATCCCACCATTCTTCCTCCCACCAACTTTCTTTTGGATTGTCAACCACTTCCCATACCTTTGCGTCAAACATTTTTAGAACATCATCTACGGTCACATCACAATCTTCAGCAGCATCATGCAGAAATCCGACCACCTTTTCTTTCCAATCAAATCCGGCTGATGCAACTTTTAGAAGGTGTGATTCGAAATAGTCATGACCGCCCTTATCACGCTGTCCTTTATGGAGGTCTTTTGCGACTAATCCAGCCGCATATACGATTTTGGTCATATAGCCCATATCATCTTCAAGTCGCTCAATACGCTCCTTTGCTTCCTTCGGATCAAAAGTTGCAATGTAGTTATAATATTGGCGCATCACCTCTTCGGTGTCCGATAATGGATCCATAAAATTGAAAAGCGTGTCCATATACCTATCCATATAGTCCAGATCTCTTTCTTGCGTAGCGATAAATCCGGCAAGCATAGTTTTGACTTGTCGGAACTGTGCATTATTCATTTCCATGATAGGACGGAACGCCTCGATCAATTCTTTTGATATTATTGAGTCTTCCATATGTGCTACTTTTCAATTATCACATTTATTCAATTACTTCCCATGTGCCGGATTTCTCAGAACCGACTCGGCGTATCTTGCCTTCAGATTTTAATCTGTCAATAACGCGGAACATAGCTGTCTTTGATTTCCCAAACATTTTGGAAAGTTGCGTGACACTTATTCGTTTATCACTTCTCATTTTCTCCATTACCAGCCTATCAATATCTTCGTATCGTTCCGCATCGCTCCGTATCGTTCCATTGGTGCCACTATTGGTGCCAATCTCAGATTTATCGGTGCCATCGGTGCCATTATCGGTGCCAATATTGAATTTATTGGTGACATCATTGGTGACATGAGTACTATTATTGATGACAACACTAAATTTATTGGTGACATTTTCTATGACATTATCTATGACAAAAACCGTTTTACTATGACGTTGTTAGAATTATCTATGACATCAAACATCGATTATATCGAAACTAATAATCAGAGTAATTTCTTTAATTCATCCATATCTGGGAGGGCATCTTTCAACATTTCAGGTATCTCTTTAGAGGTTGTGTATGTAGCAACTCCCATTGGCTTGTCATAGTCTTGCATTACATATTCTACAAAACTTCTGTTAGCCTCCTTACATAGGACAATTCCAATAGACGGATTTTCATGTGGTTTTTTGACCTTATCATCAAGAATACGAAGATAGGTCATCAGTTGAGCAAGATAGCTGGTTTTGAATTTCCCTGTTTTCAATTCAACTACCACCAGGGCATTCAGCTCCCTGTTAAAGAATAACAGATCAGGAAAGAAGTCCTCTGAGTATATTTCTAGATGGTACTGATTGCCGACAAAAGCAAAATCCTTACCAAATGTCATTATGAACTTTTTAATATTGTGGATTATCTGTTGTTCTACAACACGTTCATCAATATCCTGCAAATCACGTTCTCCGATCTCTTCCGTGTTTATAAAATCCAGTAGATAGGAATCTTTAAATTGCAAGACTGCCTTACGAGCAAGATTCTTATCCTCAATTCTTTCGATAAAGTTATTAGGTACTTTTCCAGCTTTCTTAAATTCGCCATCTGTTATAACTTGTTCTAGTCGCGGTACTGACATATGTTCCTCTACACACCGGCCCATATAGTAATACCTTTCCTCTGTATTCTTACATTTACGTAGAAGTACAGTGTGATGGGTAAATGGAGTCTTGAGATAGTCGTCCATTGGGAATTCAATAGGAGTCTCTATTTTGACTAAATCTAATATATCTTCCACGCTTACAACATGTTGCAATTCATCGGTTACAACCGATGAATTTGAATCAAGAAAAGACCAGCCTTCATAAAACAGTCTCATTTCCCTTAATTGAGTCTCTCCGTATCCTCTTAGTCCAGGAAGAATCTTTCTAAGCCTATCGCTGATAGCTTTCAAAGCTCCGGTTCCCCATACACCGTTTCTGGTGTTCAAGGATACATATTTACCTATGGCAAAATATGTAAGCAGTTGCACACGATTGACCCCTTTTGCAGCTTCATATTGGCCTTTCAGAATAGCATTCTTGATGGTTTCAGCGGCATGATCATATATCTTCGTTATATTGGTATTCTGTTCCATATGCAAATTTACTGATTATTTGTTGATTGCGGAAATCACAGCCATGATTTGTGCCGGGGGCATGCCTTTCAGGATTTCTATGCCTTGTTCTCTCCTTAGAGGCTATGGATTCTTAGGCTTTATGCTACTTGGATGGTTTATACTTATATCTTTATGTTCCCCAATGAGAGACGCCCAGATAAGAGCCAAGCAGACCATTGCGACCAGTCTTGTGATGCGCTCCATGTCGAGATCAAGAACATATATGGCCAAGAATATTCGGAGCCGTTTGAAGTAGGAATTCTTTTCGATAGTCGTTGGCATCGCATCGACCTGCTTATGGAGGCTGATAGTCTGCACCCTGCAGAGCGCATGGAGCAGTAACGCCATAAGTTGTATGCGTGCAAGATTCATGTTTTTTCAAAATGCTCTTGCATAATCGGGAGGATTTGGTTAACTTTGACCAAGTCCTTGTAATTAGTAGTTTACATGGATAAAAGTCGCCAAACTTTTCCTCTAAATTACTAATTTGCAGGGATTTTTAAAATATAATCAATTGAAAATTAGATGTTTAATAGCATAATTGCAGATTTTGTCATCTACTAAACACCTACTTAAAAAATCAAATACCTATGCGAGATGGTTTTATGAACATCAATGATTCCCAACAAAATAATCAGAAGTTTGTAATTGATTTTTTTAAGCTAATCTTGATATTAGGTGTCGTCTCCATTCATAGCAACGTTCTAAATAATATTAAAGTGCCGACGGATTGCGTCGGATATCTAATTGTGGAATTGCTCTCCGTAAAACTGACACTGATATGTGTGCCGTGCTTTTTTATTCTATCAGGCTATCTGTTTTTCAGGAATATCTCACATTTCAACGTTACGATTTATAAGAATAAATTAAAATCTCGATTTTATTCACTGATTTTACCATATTTTTTGTGGAATGTGATTGCACTGATATTAACCATCGTAAAAATAGAGTTTCTGAATTTTCCATCCTATGGATTAATTGAGAATCATGAATTGTCAATTTTTAAACTTATTGAAGGATTTATTGATTATACAAACGGATACCCCTATGCATTTGCATTTTGGTTTATCAGAAATCTAATTGTTTTTGTTGTCGCATCGCCATTGGTATATCTAATCATCCGTAAAAAATGGGTAATTATATTGCTTCTCCTGCCGATGCTAATTTTAGACATCGATTTATACGGATTGGAATACTTCATAATTGGTGCATGGTTATCGGTACATTTTAGAAATTTCCAAATTAATGGTGTTATGGCAAACACATTATTAATAATATGGCTGAGTATTGCAATCTCCTCTTTATATATAGAATACGATAATAATGCGGTTGTTAAATTTGTATCTGTGATATGTGCATTTCTAAGTCTGCCATATATAATAAGCAAACATATAGAGCAGATAGATAATAGATTATCTCAGGTTATGATTAAATCTACCTTTTATATCTATGCTTTTCATCAACTTTACTGCACTGTTACCCAAAAGTTTTATATCAACATTTTTGGATTAAATACATCTTTAGGGATATTCCTATCTTACCTATTATCATTCATAACATTAGTAGGATCATCATTCATTCTATGGCTTATTTGCAAGAGATTGTGCCCTACGGTTCTCAAAATTTTAGGGGGTAATCGATAGAATTGATTATTTTAAGAAGCTGGGCAAGCCCGTAAGTTGCTCTTTCTCTACTTCTCCCCCACCGAAGACAAAACCACACTCCACCGAGAGCCTCCATCCTCTCGATAGCCTTTCGCGTCTAATCGCCTCATACTTTTGAGCAAAGAGTTTCTTTTTATCGTATGCTCTTTAGCCTACAGCCTTGGTAACCTCAATTAATTTTTGTAACTTTACAAGATAGTAGCGAGAATAATCTGCAATTGGTCGTATAAATATCATATAACATGGCAGCGATGCCCTAAAGTCAACTCCGAAATAGTCGTTACGGGTCAGGCCATACCTCAGATTACTATCTTGTAGTTGATGTGCTGTTAGCTTGTATAGAATGGCCGCAAAGAAAATAACTCAGGAACAACAAGTTATTAAGGCTCTTAGAGAGCAAGGGGGATATGCTACTTTACGCAGACTAAATGAAGTGGTGGATTTCTCTAATTGGAAGACACTTACACCGGAAGCTTCTGTCAGAAGAATCGTTCAACAAAGTAATGAAATTTTTAAGATTCAACCTGGTCTGTGGGCACTGGAGGAAGTTCGAGAAAGTATCCTAAGAAAATTCAAGTTAAATTCAAACAATCCCCAAAGTATTGAAAATTTTAGCCATTCGTATTATCAAGGACTATTAGTGGAGATTGGTAAGTTGCAAAATTCCATCACTTATGTGCCGGCTCAAGACCGACATCATTTATTTTTAGAGAAGGAGTTGGGAGAAGTATCTGATTTGACCATTATTCCCAATTTCACATTTGAGCATTTGTTACGAAGAGCGCGAACAGTAGATGTCATCTGGTTTAATCATCGTCATATGCCTACCCATTTCTATGAGGTAGAACATACGACGGATATTAAAAACTCACTCTCTAAGTTTTATGAATTACAAGATTTCTTCTCATCGTTTTATATAGTTGCCGACCAATACCGAGAAAATGAATTTAAAGATAAGATCAATGCTTCAATTTTCTCCCCAATAAAAAATAGGGTCAAATTCCTTAACTATGACAAAGTAGCAACCCTTCATGCTACCCTTTCTCTACAACTTGCGAGTGGGTGGTGACACCTTATATCTTACTATAAATACCTAAAATACCCTACAGATCTTCACTTCTAATGTGATCTTTTTCAGTGATTTAATAGGATCTTTCAAGATTTGATCCTAACTTTGCAGTAAAATTTTGAAGCATTAAACTGCAAATCCAAAGTTGCTGAAATGAATTCCATACATCCAATACACCCTTATAAGGCTAAGCCCTTTCTAAAGTGGGCTGGTGGAAAAACACAGTTACTGGCTGCCATTGATGGATTGTTACCCGCTTCATTTCATGAACAAACTACAGTAACTTATATTGAGCCTTTCGTAGGCGGGGGTGCTGTGCTATTTTATCTCCTTCAAAAATATCCTAATATTTCGAAAGCAATCATTAATGATATCAACCCCCACCTAATTCATGCCTATCAAGCTATTAAGAATCATTCAGATGAACTAATTTTATGTTTATCTCAAATTCAGTCTTCATATAGAGCATTAAGTGAAGTCGAGGCTCAAAAGAAGTTCTTCCTTGAGATAAGAGAACGTTTTAATGCAATCCCTCGGTCTTGTATTGAAGATGCGACCTATATGATCTTCCTAAATCGGACCTGCTTTAACGGATTATACCGTGAGAACTCAAAGGGAGAATTTAACGTATCTTTTGGAAAGTATCTAAATCCCACTATTCTTGATGAAAGTCTTATCCGAATGGATAGTGAGATTTTACAAAGAGTTGAAATCCTAAATGGTGATTTTTCTCAGATTGAATCCCATTTATCTGATTACACTTTCATCTATTTTGACCCTCCCTACAGACCTATAACCTCATCAGCTGCTTTTACAGCATATAATAAAGGAAACTTTAATGATAAAGAGCAGGTGAGGCTTAAAGAATTCTATACCAAGATGTCCGACAATGGATGTTATGTCTTATTGAGCAATTCTGACGGAAGGGCTTCTGATCCTGATAATACTTATCTTGATGAACTCTATAAAGAATTTATTATTCAGCGTGTCTTTGCGAAACGATCCATATCTTGTGCAGGTTCAAAACGTGGTCCAATTCCAGAACTCTTAATTAGGAATTATCAAACATGTCAAAGCGAGGATTATAATTTCTCCTGAATCAGATTAGGATTATTTTCAGAATCATGCAAAATCTCAGTAAAAAGAAGAATAGTGTTTTTCTATATACGGATTTTGATTAAGTTTGCAATTTAAACACTATTTTATGGACCTCCAAAGGATTAATCAGCATAAATCCTTATTCGATGATATTCAGCAATATGTACGAGGTGAGGATGAACAAGAGCAAATCGAAGTGTGGTTTGATCGTGATTTGCAAGAACTACTGGGCTATGCAAGATGGGAAAACTTTACAGTGGCTATTCGCAGGGCGGTAGATGCATGTATATCTCAAGGAATCAGGGTTGATGATCATTTTCGTGACCTCACGAAAATGATGCTCTTTTCTCAACACTTCAATTTCAAGCTTCATTATCCCACAGTTTGATTTCAAATTCGATAGATGCTCATTTATTTCTGAGAGCTACTTAGCAAGTCGCGGGTTGTCGTTGAACGAGCTTCAGAAACTCGATGATCCCGAACTGGAGATAAACAAGGCTCTTCAGGACGGGTCAGTGGGGCGGTTTCTTAGTCTGAGCCGTATTTAATACCCTTTTTCACTCTTCGGCGGTAAGTTAGATACTGACCAAAACAAATGGATGTTAACACTACTATGCTGAAAAGGTCAAACCATGCGCGGCCGGATGAAGGCGCAAGTATTACATCCCATATCCTGGAAACGATGATGGCAAATCCTACGATTGATAATGTTAATGAAATATTGCGATTTGCACGATTACTTATTTGCATAAGACATGAGAATTGGTTGATGCAAAGGTAGTAAAAATATGAAATGTGAGCAATAAAGTCCTCTTGCCACCTAAGACGGGGTCTAAATGTTCGGTTGCAACTGGGATCTTACATACAAGAAATATTAATAACCCCCCGTTAATATCTAAGTAGCTGCTAAGAAAAATGAGCAAGTTCTATTGCTCAAGATTCAAAATAAATTTATTCTTAGTAGCTGCTTATTGTGGGATGGGAGCTTAACGATGTATGATACGATGAATAGATTCATATATGGCCTGATTCTTGTGGTCGCAGTCTCCCTCCTGTCATGCTCAGACTCGGCGACAAGACAAAATCAATCGATGGAGATAGCGGAAAACGTGATGCAGAGCAATGTTGACAGCGCGTTGGGAATCCTTGAAACCATCGATCCCTCCGAACTCAAGGCAGATTCGCTCAAAGCACGGTATCATTATCTAAAGGCATACTGTCATCTCAAAGGGAATCGCTCCATGATCGGAGATTCCCTCATCATTTTTTCCCACAACTATTACCGCTCGAAAGATAAGGCTAAGGCAATCCACAGCGGAACAGCGGCCGCATGGTATAAATTTTGGGTAGGCGACCCGGCAGGTGCCCTTACCATGCTGGATTCAATCGCCGCTCTGCCGGATATTCCGGATTCCATAATGACGGAAACCCTGCGACTCCGCGTCTTGCTTGGAGCTTCCGAATATCAAGGTCGTCCGATTATCCCGTTGGCAAAACGTCTAATAGCTCTCGAAACAGACTCCATGAGAAAGTTTGAGTCCATGTATATGCTCCTGGCAGGCTACGAATATGCCTCCGAACCGGACTCCGCCCTCCGGATCATTGAGACCCTGATTGATTTTGCAAGAAAAAGAAAGTTGGGAGATAAACATTTCCTCTTGGAATTGGAACGTTCCCAATTGCTGACGGAGAAAGGACGGAATGCCGAGAGTGACTCACTAATAAATGATATATTCCGGAAGTCAGGGCCCGACAATGGTGCCGCTCTCATTCTTCATTTTCAACAGGCAGTCAACGCCATCAATACGGGGAACATAGACAGGGCAGTCAGTCAGCTCGCTATGACAGACAGTATATTGACCGCATTGCAAGGAGATGACGAAACCAGTACAATCTTTCAAAGCTACACCAATCTGTTGCACGCCATACTTGATTTCAGGCACACGGGAAAAATAAGCCTTATTCATATCGCGGCATTAAACAATCGTCAGAGCGAACGTTACAACCGGATGAAAGCGTCGCAATGGGAATCAGAGCGAGCAGCATTGCAACAGCAAAGCAAGAGATTGGCCCTGAAGGCTGAGAGCGAACACAAGACAGTTGTAATACTTATCTTAAGTCTCCTGGCATTAGTCATCGCGGCAACCGCCTGTTGGATTTTCATGAGACGCAGGCAGCATGAACGGGAAAAAGAAGAGCGCATAGAAGCTTTGCAAAAAATGGTTGAGGAATACAAGGAGAGCGCGGAGTCCGAATCAGCCTCCGGTCCTGAATCATCGCCGATGCGCAGTCTCATGCTCAGGCATCTCGGTATAATAAAGATGGTGGCACAGACACCCACCGAACAGAACCGGGAGATGTTGCGCAGAATCTCATCTCTCGAAGGGGGAGAGACAGATGGCGCCCTGGTTGACTGGAAAAATATATTCGGTATAATCGACACCCTGTATGATGGTTTCTATGCAAAACTACACGCCAAATATGGCGACCGCCTGACTCTCAAGGAAGAGCAGATAATAGTGCTCATGATGGCGGGTTTCTCGACAAAGGAGATAAGCGTGATTACCGGCCAGACGACCGCGACCATCTATGTTCGCAAAACCTCCATCCGAAAGAAGCTCGGCGCTCCGGAGAAAGAGGATATTGTTGCTTTCCTGCGGAATGAGGGAAAGTCTTAGACCCCGTTAAGGGCAGACAGCCGGATATTAAGATTTTTAATAAGTCTAATTGCTGATTATCAGCCTATTACTCTTATTGTATTAAGACTTTTATATTAGGAGACAAGACCTTTTAATGCGTAATTTTGCATCACCGGGATAACCCCCGAAGATTGTCAAATCATTAATAAAGATGTGAAAATGAAAACGCAGAAAAAGCTTCTTGCCCTCCTCTTTCTATCCCTTATTGCCCCGGCTGCGGCCTCCGCGCGAGAGATTACAGGAAGAGTGGTCGGAGAGAACGACCAGCCTCTCGAATATGTAAATGTCGTAGTTTACCGCGACTCAGCTTACCTGACCGGTGCCGTCACCGATCCCGACGGTCTATTCTCGCTATCGACCGATGCCGAAGGAAATCTGACTGCCAAAGTTTCGTATATGGGTTATGCGTCCGTTGTCAATCCCGTGCCTTCCACGGGCGAGATGGGGAGAATCCGCCTGACTCCTTCATCTGTCGAACTCGGCGAGGTTGTAGTCAAAGCCTCAAGACCCTCCACGACAATGAAAGGAAACGCACTCGTGACCGATGTCGAAGGCAGCTCCCTCTCTATAGCAGGAACCGCCAATGACGTCCTTGTGCGCGTTCCAATGGTTGTTGACAACGGTGGAACGCTGGAGGTTTTCGGCAAAGGATCTCCGGAAGTATATATAAACGGACGAAAGGTCAACGACCCTCAGGAACTCGCCCAGCTCAACTCCCGGGATATAAAGAATGTCTCGGTCATAACGAATCCCGGCGCCTCATACGCCGCAAATGTGAAGTCTGTCATCATCATACGGACCAAACCGCCGAAAGGGGATGGTTTCAGCGCCTCCTTACGCACGGACAACGGCTTCCAGCATTATTTCCGCACCGGAAACACGTTAGATCTCAAATACCGCACACGAGGACTCGAACTCTTCGCCAACTATGGCTGGTGGTATGGTGAAAACCGCGATAACCGCACCAACGACATGACGACCGCCACACCTGCCGGAAGATACAGACAGTATATCCAGACGATAGCCAGGCAGAGCTACAACGATATGACCGGCAAGCTTGGTTTCTCATTTATGTTCAATGACCGCCACAGCATCGGCGCCTATTATCAGAACAGCTGGAACCGCCATCATACTGTCGGAGAGATACCGAGCGAAGTATGGAGTGAGGGATTGTTTCTTGACCGCTATAATTCCGCTGTCAACAACAAAGCAACCGCCCTGCCGCGCCATAATGTCAACCTCTACTATAATGGCGCTGTCGGGCAGTTCAGCATCGACTTCAATGCCGACTATATCTGGTATAAGAACCATGAACAGTCATTTAGCAACGAGCTAAGCCAGACCGGGTATGACCGATTGGTCACCACCTCATCGACAAACCGTAACCGGATGTTTGCGGAGAAAGCTGTCGTCAGTCACCCTCTATGGAATGGATTGATAAGGATTGGCGAGGAATATACCGACACACGCACCACTACCCTCTTCTCCGCAGATATCGTCGAACTTCCGGATGCCGACAACAGGGTCGATGAGAGCAACATCGCCGCTTTTATGGAATACGGAAGAGAGTTCGGACGCTTCAGTGTAGGCATAGGATTGCGCTATGAGCATGTTCAATTCGATTATTATGAAACCGGGGAACGCAGAGAAAGTCAAAGCAAGAGATACGATAATATCTTTCCCTCGCTCAACATAGAAACGCGTGTCGGAAGCGTAAATATGGGACTGAATTACTCGGGTAAAACCGTGCGCCCGGGATACGGACAGCTTGAGGGGGCTGTCAGTTATATAAACCGCCTGACTTATGAAACAGGCAATCCCTATCTTAAACCCACAAAAATAGAGACCGTCGAATATATGGCTCAATGGCGTCAGTTCTTCGCCCAGCTCTCATATACCTATTTCAAGGATGGTGTTTATCATATCACCGAACCTTACGGCACGGACGGAGAGGCTACCATCATAAGAACTTCCAATCTCGACCATCGTCATTATCTCCAGGCCTTCGCCGGAGGTCAGTTCCGCTGCGGAGTATGGCAACCGAGAGTGAATATAGGAATCATGAAACAATGGCTCGAACTCCCGGTCGATGGAACACCGATGAAAATGAATACCCCCGGATTTATTTTTCAATGGCAGAACGCTATCCATCTCCCCTTTGACATCTGGTTGAATCTTGACGCTCAGCTGATGACCCGGTCGTGGGACAATAACATGAAACTGACCAATACACCCTGGTACCTCAACGCCAAGATATATAAGGGATTCTTTGACAATACTTTCAGCATCACTTTTGAAGCGAAGGATATATTCAACTCCTCGCAGCAAAATGCCCGGATGTATAGTAATTCCGTTCAGATTGACCAAAGAAATTTCTCTTCCGGACGTTCCGTCATGCTGACCCTGCAATATCGCTTCAATACTACCCGCGACCGTTATCGCGGCACCGGCGCCGGTAACTCCGAAAAATCCCGCCTCTGACCTCATCCTTTCAATTGATACACTATTGGCCCCCCTCCCGGGAGGGGGGCCAATAGTGTTATTTGCAGAAGTATAATGATTTTGACTGAATCCGCACAGACCGTTAAGGAATCCGGAATTTCCGGGATTCGCCGCGACCTTTCCATATATAGAGGCCGGCAGGCAGGTCTTCCCATTCTCCGAAAACAACTCCCCTCTTTACCGGGTAGCCCTGCAAGGAGAAGATTGTTCCTGCATTCTCGCGCGGTTGAACCTCGTTGGTCATGAATCCGGAATCCTCCGCTTCGTCTGCCTCAGGAAACAGGGGGAGAGAAGGAAACCAGTAATTCATAATCATCTCATAGTCACGTATCTTCTCCCCTGTCGGAGCATATCGCCGCGTGATATAGGTCGGAGTGCCGAACTCGTGATACAGAGCCATATAGATTTCATCAGTGGAAGGATGGACTCCGAGGGCGCATCCATAGAGCTTCCATCCGGCACCCTCCTCCTCCAGATCGATCAACAGGGATTGCTCCCGGGTATCACAATCGAACTTATAGATTTTTGTTCCGGTAAACCAGCTGTTAGGACCACCCTTCCAATAAAGAGCGTTCTGAACCTTGGAGGCCACGAAAGCATCCGGTGTCCATGCATACCACGAATTGGCAGGAGGATACATCCCCTCCTGCACCGGAATCACCTCATATTCCAAAGTCTCAGGTTCTACCTTTACAATATAATTCAGGAAGGCACCCGAACCCTGGACATTTCGGGCGACCGAAAGCCATAAATTACCATCTTTTGATCTGACGACCGATCCTATTCCCGCTCCTTCGCTGACAATATCCATCGAGATTACATCCGTCACCTTATCGGTTTGCGGATCAACGACTAAAAGCCCATATTGCTGATGGGCCACAAATATCTTCCCGGCAGCCGAAACCATCATCCCCGATTGTCCGTGATAGAGCGAGCCGGAAGGGTCGGTATTGGGGCGCTCATTATCATCCGAGGCACTCGGATTAGCCGTTCCCTCGACCTGTCCCCTGACTGTAAAATTATCAAGATCGAAAATCCATACCCCGTTGCTTGAGGATATATATCCCTTATGTTGGTCAACCCCTACGAATCCCCGCCCGTCACACTGCGCTCCTGAAGGATCGATAAGCGACTGCTGATGAAGAATTTTCATGCTCTTGGCATCCGCCACCGTTATACGTCCCCCGGTGATGTCGGCCCCGGGATCCTTGTCCTGTTTGGCGATAAGATAAAGACGGTCGTACCAGAGCGCTCCGTACTGATTAGTGCAACCCAGCTCCATCCCGGGATTCTCCTCCTGGATAACACGATATTTCCAGTAAATCCCCTCAGGATCGTCAGGCATAAGGAAATTGACGGTTGAGTTCTGATGCCCATACCAGTCTTCGTTAACCCAGATAATCCCTTTAGTATAATCCGTCTCCGCCATTGACGCGACACTCGCCGGAAGAGCAAGGAGTGTAGATGCGAAAAGAAAACAGATATTTTTGATTATTAGTTTCATAACAATAACTACAAGAAATGGGACTGCATCAAAACCAAACTGATGCAGTCCCATCTTGTAAATAATTATCGGATAATAAACTTATAGTTGCTCTTATCGTTGACCCCACGGAGAGCATAGACTCCGTATGGCAAAGAAAGAGTTATCGAGAAGTTATCGGAATCCACATAGACACCGCCGACGGAAGCGCCTGTCATATCGTAAATGACAAACGTCTCACCCTCATGACCTTTTATATTAAGACGATTTCCTGTCAAGGAAACAGAGTCTGCATTCAGAGATGAGAGTCCGGTTGCAATAGCCGACACGCTGACCGGAACCGATGTCTGTGTCACACGTCCGTTGGATTCGGCGAGAAGTGTGAAGTTGATGTTTCCTTTGGATTTGGGAGTGACAGTCAGTTTCTTACCTTCGAGCCGGGCTTCCGCCGGTGTCGTTGAAGCCTCATCGTCGAAAAGGGCGGGAGTCTCGACAAGCGACAGGCGGATGTTGCAATCCGGATTATCCTTGTCTGTGACGAAATCAGTCAGGTCAAGCTCATAGCTCTCCGTGCTGAGGTCAAGATTTAAGGCGATTTCGGGAATCTCAGCAAATTCAGGCGCATATTTATCCGGGAAGATCGGAATAGCCGGGAACCAATAATAGTCTTTGAGACGGATTGTATTGGCTATTTCTCCTGACTTGCAGTCAACGAAGTGGAGCCAGGTATAGCGATAATTGGAGGAAGCGCCGTGAGTGGCGGCCACCAGCAGACGATTGGATCGTTCGTCATATCTGACAGTCGCGTATGGAGCCTGTTTCGTCTTTTCATCTATACCATCAAGAGCCGGGAATACGAATATCGGGGTCAGCTCAGACAGAGGAGTCTTGAGGTCCCACTTGTAATACCCGGTATTTCCGGAATATATCTGATTGTCTACACCACTGCCCCACCACAGAGCGTTTTCATCGCGCGATGCGAAGAAGTTTGTGGAGCGCCATGCACCCCAGCCGCAGGTAACGAGCATCTTTTCCGGCATTTCCTCTGTTCTTTCCACTTCAAGTGTGGCAGGATCGATGCAGACAAGATACCCCGTCCCGCCACTGGCTTTGCTTGTCGAGGCTACCCAAACCTTTCCGTCAGCGGTCATCGCTATACCCTGCGGATATTTCAGCGAACTTTCCTCGCCGAAAGTAGCTATGACCATATCAGAATCTGTATCGATTGCATACACACCGGTATTCTGACGAATAGCGAAAACGAGATTTCCGGCCTGGACCATATCACCAACCTGATCAGCATAAAGAGACCCTTCAGGAATACCCTCTATCATACCGCCGAGTTCCAGATTTTCCGTGTCGAGAATACGGATGCCACCGGTTGTGCCGAGATATACCTTTCCGGCACCGGCGCCTACACAAGCGCGTCCGTCGCCGCCGATCTCATCGAAAGATGCAAGTTTCTTAAGAGTGGACGCATCAGCAATCACGACTCTTCCTCCTCCCTTACGGGGATCTCCTCCATCATCGGCCTGCTTCGACATTACGATAAGCTTACCGCCATGGATAATGCCATATTGCGACGTGCATCCGAACGACTCGCCCGGGTTCTGGCGACCGTAAGCACGATAAACCATCTCATTGTTTTTGGTGATATAGTTTATCGAACCGTTGGTATGTCCGAACCAATCCTCATTAAGCCAGAAAGTGCCATCCTGATAGGAATCGGAAAGCTGTGATGCCTCAAGAGGTTTTACCGTAATGTGATATGTCGAGACCACCTCAGAACCATCCTGAGCCTTGAAGGAAAGATCAAATTCCCCGCTCTTATGAGTGACGAGTTCGAAGAAACTGCGGAGAGGATTGAACGCCTTCACACTGTAGGTAGTTGCTATTTCAGGATCCGAAATCTCAATGTCATAACTCTGGATATCAGCGTTCTCAGGAGTAACTACGGGGCAAAGCGCGAGGATATCAAGTTCGTCAAGGGTGATGTCCTTATCGCCATTGCCGAGGATGAAGCCTGTGACAGGATTGCGCAGGGCAGCCTCGACAGTCATGACAGCGCTTATTTCCGGGTGATTTTTAACGGAGGCCGTTATACGGGCAGTCCCTTCAGTGCGTTTGACGGTCACTTTCCCGACACGGCTGACCATTGCGACATCAGTATTGTCGGAAGCATACTCAAGATCGGCGGTCGAATATTCTTCGGAATCAAAGATTATCTCAGGAGTGAACTGCTCATCAAAATGAGCTTCATAGAGAGCTTCCGCGAAACGGAACGGAGACTTAAGGTCTGAGAGCTTGGCCGAAGCGATCACTTCTCCATTATTGATGAAGAGAATTTCGTCATTCGTCTCATTCCCCTCGGGTAGCGTTACTGTAAAGCTTCCGTCCGCCAGCATAAATCCACACTCCTCAGTATCCTCAGAACCTGCCTTGCGGATAGATACTGTCGTTGTAGAGGCCAACTGGCTGTCGCATACAGCTTTGAAAGACTCGGGCAGATTCTCTATATCGTAGGAGACGATCAGACGCCCGGTCACGCAGTCAGGCGCCACGACACAGTCCGCGAACGAAGCCGAGGCGACCACCGGCGCGGTGAGATCGGATTTCTTCCAGTTCGATGTCGAGGTGTAAAGATCGAGCGAGCCGAACGGAACTGTAATATCTGCAAAATCAGTCGAATTGATTCTCCACATATAGGTCGGCACAGTAGCAGGCGACGGATTGCAGACATAGACTCGGATACCTTCGCAACCGTAGACAGCATTTGAACCCGAGTAGCTCTTGACCGAGGCCGGAATGACAAGCTCTTTCAGACCGGTTCCGGCGAGCGCCTCCATATTCAGCTGGGTCGAATTGGGCGACAGAGTCACTTTCTGCAGCGATACGGCACCTTTCAGCACAGTTGAACTGATTGTTTTCACACTCTCAGGGAAAGTGAACTCAGTTATGGCGCTGCATCCCGAGAAGACTGCATTACCGATAGTCGTAAGTCCGTCGGGGAACACCATCATGTTCTCCCCCGGATTCTCCTGACCCGCCACTTCTATTTCAGTAAGGGAGGTGCAGTTCATGAAGGCCCCGTAATTGAGGGCTGTGACCGTAGCCGGCAGCACTACTTTTTTCAGGTTCGAACAGTTCGCCAGAAGATAGTTCGGAACCGACGTCATTCCGTCGGGACATGTGAACTCGGTGATTTTCTGACATCCGTTGAAAGCTTCGGTTCCCAAGGTAGTGACTGATGCCGGCAGCTTTATGTCAAGGCTCCTGCAGTTCTTGAAAGCACTGGTCGCGATTTCCGTCACACCATCCGGAATTACACAATCCTTAAGTTCGACACAGCTGTCAAACATATAGTAAGGAATCTTTTCAAGACCCTGCGGCAGACGGACTTTCTCAAGCGCGCCGCAGTTCTGGAATATATTCCGTCCAATCTCGGTCACGTTGTCGCTGAACGACATTTCTGTCAGACCCTGGCAGTATGCGAAACAATAGTCAGGGATAGAGGTGATCTTTTCAGGAAGCTCAAGATTCTTAAGTTCCTTGCACTGGAAGAAAGCTCTTTCGCCGATGGTTTCCACCGCGGCAGGAAGCTTGATATCCGTCAGGGAAGAACAGTATGCGAACGCCCACGGCGCAACCGAAGAGACGGAAGATGGAAGGATCACGGAAGTGAGACCCTCACACTCATTGAAAGCATACGCGGTGACGGTAGTTACCGGAGCCTCAATCCTGACGGAAGTCAATTCCGTGGCTCCCATGAAGATGGAATCAGACAGAGCCGTCACCTTGAATCCGATATTCTGGAAAGTCACTGACTCGGGAATGGTGAGGTCTCCCTTATGTCCGGCGGCATTGGCAGCCTTGATGGAGTTGCGGTCAGGAGAATCCACCTTGCAATAAGTAGCGACAACCGAGGGAACTTCCTCCGTGGAGGAGACCCGGTAGGTGACACCGCCGCTCATGAATATATCACCGATATGCACCTCCTTGGCTTTCTCGTTGAAATTCATGAAGAGATTCCAGCCGGCTGTAGACTTATAGCTTTCAGTCAGTCCGACAGGAAGCGTTACGACAGCCTTTTCATATACCTCCTCCGGGAAATAACCTTCAGGAAGGGCAACAGGATAAACTTCAGGAGTCTCTATCTCAGTGATACCGGCTGAACCGGAGAAGGTCTGGCTGCCTGGTTCCTTTATACCCTGCGGAATATATACCTTGCCCAGGGAGGAACATTCGGCGAACGCGCGGTCTCCGATGGAAGTCACTCCGTCAGGAATGACAAGCTCGGTTATCGCGGTATTCTCGTAGACACCGGCTGGAATATTGGTCATTCCTGCAGGAAGAAGCAGAGTTGTCAGAGAGGAACAGTTCTTGAACGCGTTCTCCCCTATCTTGCTGACTCCCTCGCCGCCCGAGATGGTGGAAAGAGTACTGGAGGCGAAGGCGCCGGTTCCGATTTTTGTCACGGAAGAAGGAATGGCCACTGAAGTGACGGCGCTGTTTTCAAAAGCATTTTCCTTAATCTCCGTCACCGTGTATTCCTTTCCGGTCTCCTCATCAACGAAGGTCTCGGGTATGACGATTTCACCGCTGTATTCCCCGTTTTCCCCTGCGATAAGCGCAACCGTTGATTTGGAATAATCCACCAGGGAGTAGCTTATACCATCATTCTCGAAAAGTGTCTTGGCCCCTTCGGGAATAAGAGCCGGAGCCGAAACGAATTTCTTCCAGTCGGAAGGTATCATGTCAACGGAAAAATTCCATCCGTCCCAGCTTCCGTCCTGAAGAACTCGTCCGGAGGCTCCCCAACCGGAATAACCGAATTTAGACTCCATATCATCCTTCACCCAGTATGACCAATAGGAGATATACCATCCGGCTCCCCAGAAGTCATCCGGGTCGGTTGACGACCAGTCATCATAATCATAGTCCGAGGATCCTCCGACCTCCGGATTATATCCGCGCGGATGGATGAACAGACCGTTTTCCACAGTGTATATCTTCTTATCCTTAGCGTCCTGGAGGGCTATCTCTCCATCATTATCCCTATCCCAGCCGAAGCCGTTGATGGTGTATCCCCCGTTTGGATCTGTCGGAGAGGAGACATTGGTATATTGGATAAGAGCGTATAATCTGGGGTTATTGGCTACGACGGCCCTTATCATGTCGGCTCCTGTCGCAACTCCATCCCAGCGATAGCCGAACACGATAGCCGCTTCCTCCTCGTCATCGTTCCATTGGATGACGAGCGCCGCGCGGTTCTCTCCTTCTCCCGTCCAGTTCTGTATCATGTCGAACGTGAAGGAGCCGTCCCCGGCCATATCTTCGGGTTCATACCATTCATAGTCACGGGCTACTCCCCGAGCTTTCTCTGAGTTTTCGGGAGTGAAATCAACTCCCTGGATTGTCCGGGGTATTCTCCGCGGAGTCTCCATCGCAGCCCAGGCTCCTGCGATCAGAAGCGGAACCGAGGCGAGCAGAAACACTTTTTTCATTCCTATGTAAAATTGAAATTGATATTAGGTTACTAATGTAAGATATGAATATTCTGTATATCAACGAGTTATCATTACCTTGCGGCTCTTGTTGCCATCGCTGATAATATATAGCCCCGCGGGAAGGTATTTGCTGAGATCTGCTATTTCCTCCGACCCCGAAATATTGCCGACCACCTTGCCGTCTGCACGGTATACGCGGATTTCATTATTATCACTGGAAGCGATTTCATGTAAACCGGTAGTATTGAAATGAGAGTAGTTCAGCGGATACCACGCAGCAGTAGCGCCTGTAGTGGCATCGATTCTTTGATGTATTTTTCTCTTGGAGCGATTCTGCACTGATTCGCGTTTTGCGCCGGGCACAAAAACCACAGGTCCATCAAGAAGCGCATATTTCCATCCGTCGACATCACCGTCTCTGAGCTTGCGTGAGGTCATGCCGAGTCCGGAATATGCGAAATAATCTGAATCAGTGCCTCCGCACCAATAGCTCCAGTATCCCTTATACCATCCCGCGTTCCAACGAATCAGTTCGTTTTCCGGAAGATCATAAGGCTGCCACCAGTCGTAGTCATAGCAGGCATAGCCGTATTGGCGGGCGTTGATAGGATGATCGAGTATATGCGACTCTTTTGAGGCCTCGATTGCCTCCTGACATAAATCGGGAGTGTCCCAACCGGGAGTTGAGGACTGACCGAGGAAAGTATTTGCGGAGAACCAGTTGAAGCTGATGTTGGGGTCTTCCATAGCCCCGTCGAAATCAAATTCGAGATAATCGGATACAGTATGACCGAGTGAATAGCCGATTCCGCAGACTGTATTTCCCATAGGCCCCGTGAACTGGGTGAAGAGGGAAAGATCATCGGAAGCGGCTGCGATAGCGCGGAAC
Organism: Bacteroides sp.; assembly: GCA_014801785.1. Classification (GTDB taxonomy): domain Bacteria; phylum Bacteroidota; class Bacteroidia; order Bacteroidales; family Muribaculaceae; genus Lepagella. The sequence continues at coordinate 109,308 of JAAVDN010000003.1, forward strand.
ATATCTTCTCCCGAGGCCTCGGTGCCTGACGGCCATCTGTAGCCCCATACATAGGCTTCCTCCGGACCGTTGTCCAGAAACTGCACGACCAAGGCGGCGCGGTTCTCTCCCTCGCCTGTCCAATGTTCTATCTTATCCCATTCCAGGATAAATCCCCTTGCTCCGAGACTCACAAGTCCGAGCGCGGAAAAAAGAACCAGAAGATTTTTCTTCATGATGTTGATATTTAATTGATGATAAGCAGCTATTTACTTATTTCTATGGTTGAGGTATACCGGGCAGGGAGATATGCAGATCCTGCGCCCGGCTAAGTTCCGTGGAGGTTTCTCCCAGCCAACCGCAATATTGGTTCACTCCCGTGTACACCCGTATGAAATCTGCTCCCGGAAGGGATACAGGATTCCCTTCACGATCAACGGCATTCGAAATATCGAATGAATTTAGCTCCTCATATTCGTTCGGATGGTTGTCTACATATCCCCAGGGATAGCTGTAAAGCACATAGTATGACCCCATACCGCTTATATCCTCACCATTGGCAGCCAGGAGCGTTCCGCTGAATGTCATGGTGTCGGCCGGGACCCAGGCCGGATAATACTCCTGCCCGTGAAATATATTTTTGGCCATAAAACCGGAATTACCCGCATTGTCATCCCATCCTATGTAATTGATGTCTGACAGAGAATTATCTTCATCCGGAATTATCGGGCGTGACGGATCCGGACGGTGATAGGTTATGGAATAACCGTGGCGAGTAGCCGGCGACCGGTACTCACTCCCGGCAAGCTCATACCACTCGTCATCCGGAAGCCCGTTACAGTTCGCATCGTAACTGACCATAACGATTCCCGGTTCTGCCGATCCCCCCTTTTTATCCGGCTGAAGCAACTCGTAGAAACAGTTTCCCCATATACGGAAATCCATCTCGCCGGCAACATTGATGACGGTATGGTCAAAACCAAAGGTGACATATCCCCCGTATCCTCCCAGCGAAATCATTATATCATTGGTTCCGGAAATAGATTCCTCGGCTTTTTGAAGAATATCGGCGTAAGTGTCTCCCTCCTCATAGCGGGGCATCTCGTTGATAAACTGGCCGGGAGCGGGACAATATTCATAAACCCTCGAAATATACGGACTATATTCGATTTCCTCATGGAGAACATGAATTTCAAAAGTGAAATCGTAAGGAGTCGCAGGGTCAATGATTTTCAGCTCCAGCTCATAGTCTCCCTCTTCGGATGCAAGGAAAATATAGTCTTTGTCGCGGCTGACAAGGGTTCCATCGACATACCATTCATAACTTTCCCCGACCAGAGCCGGTTTCAGCTCCAGTTTCTGCATCCGGGGAATATAATAGGTATCGTCAATGCCGAGATTCACCATCGGAATCTCGTTGTGACATCCGCAGAGCAACGATGCCAAGCAGACTGCTGACAGAAACTTTTTCATTTGTTAAGGAAAGTTATGTGGGCCGGAATATCTCCGGTTCTGACGCTCCATTTCTTACGTCCATCCGTGGAGAAGCAATAAAGAGTCCCGGAAGAAACATAGTTTTTTGCATCCGTCACCAATATATCCCCCGACTCGGGATGAATCGCGATGCCGTATGGAATGGTTATATCCTTTTCGGAGCCGTCGGTTATGAATTTATCGGACACAACCTCTTTGGTCCTCACATCGATGATGCCGTATGTTATATTGTTGGAGGCAGTGTAATTATTCCATTCAGTCGCATAGTAATACATATAATCCCCGAAGAATGCCATATTTGAGCAGGCGACAGGAATAGTATCCGTAACGACCATCTGGTTGAATCCCGCTTTCTTCTCCATTACATAAAGACGCGAGGGACGATACTGGTAATCTCCGCGTGATGTGACCCATAATTTGCCGTAACGGTCCTTCTTTAACCGATGAAGATTTATTCCGACAGGAATCTGTTGAACCTGCTTGAAATCAACCATCTGGATGACCGAAACCGTATTGTCGTAAGCCGGCGCGCGGTATCCTCCCGAGTTGGCGACATACATATAGTCGTCGATAATTTCCATCTCCTCGGGTTGATAGCCGACCGACACTTTTCGGGTGACGGCCAGCGACAGCGTATCGACTTCATATACCGCTCCTTTAGGCGCGTTGGGATCGATGAGCACCGGCCCGACGTATGAGCTTATATAGGCTTTACCACGATGAAATCTGATATAACGGCAATTGGGAATATCAACCTGCCCTATTCTCACTCCTGAGCGGGAATCAAGAACCTCGACTTTATGCGAGCAATTGACGACGACGTAGAGTTTACTGCCGTAGATTCCGATGTCGTTGCCGACATCTCCCAGTTCCTTTATGACATTCGGATTCTTTTCAGCGTAGAAGTTCCTGGAATATAGGCCCGTGTGATAGTCATAGAAATCCAGAGAACATTTGTTAGAGCCCATGTTTCCTTCATTCACAAGGTAGAATCCGCGGATACTCCCATCGTGGTTCTCATCTCCTATGATTTCATACTCCGTGGGTACCACAAGTTCGTCCTCACGACAACTTGTGGCACCAATCAGAAGCGGCATAATATATAAGAAAAATTGTTTGATATTCATATTTCAGCAGTTATGGAGAAGCGATAGTTACGCTTCGGCATGGGATAATTGAGAATGACGTCGTAATCCTGGCTTAGGAGGTTGTTGATTTCGATGAGTCCCCGAAGACTGACTTTGCCGACTCTGAAATCCTTGCTTACGGAGACGTCTGACGTATACCAGGGTTGGGTGTAGTTATACCGGATATTCTCCTGCTGGTTATACCTCTCCCCTACATATATCCATGAATAGTTGAGGTTCCATCCCTTCCATTGGGCGTTGACCACCGCCGAACCTGAATGTCGCGGAATATATGGAATCTGGTCTTTATAGTAATTGTCGGCCGGATTTGTGATATCGATAGCGCGTTGGAACGTATATTGGGCGCGTAGGGTGAATAGAAGATCCTTGGCGGGATTGATACTCAGCAAACCGGTGATATCTATTCCCCGTATATCGACCAGACCCAGATTGAGCATTGTCCACCGGAACTGCTGTCCCTTCGGATAGGCGACTATTTTGTCCTTTACCCTGTTGTAATAGAGATCAGCCGTCAGCCTCGCGCCTGAGATGAGGGAGGCTGATGAATTGTGGTCATAGACCAGTCCGACATTATATTGGGTGACTCTCTCGGGCGAAAGCAGGGAGTTTCCCATATCCGCATAATAGAGGTCATTGAATGTCGGCATCCTGAACGACTGTTTGAAGAAGGCTCTGATTGAAAAATCCGTATTGGAGAGCGGATAGGCGTTCAGAAAGAGAGCTGGAGACAGAACATGTTTGTCAGAGGGAGCCTTCTGCCCCTTTATTTTATCATGGATGAAAGTTGCCAGAAGACTTGCCTGGGCTTTGAACCGGTCGAGTCCTAAGGCTGTGGCGACAGATAGGAATTGGGATACCCGATCCGGCTTGACGAACCCATATACATCTGCGTCCAGAGTATTCCATAAGAAGTCATAGCTTCCGGACACTCTCCAACGGTCGCTGATAGCATATTCATTGGCTGAAGATATATATATTTCCTTCTGTCTGTATAGATTGTCGATCTTTACCTGCTTGTCGTCATTATTGACGTAATGGGTTCGGTAGAAAGCATATTTGATATTGTTGAGTGTCGAGAACTTTCCGAAAAATCCTGTATATCGCCCCTGAGCGAAGGAATTGGTGTCCCATATTCTCTCTCCGCGGCGCCACACATTGTTTACTATCGCTCCCGGCACACCGCGCTCGGAATTATAATTATAGACCTTGAAGGTCCAGGAGCCGGACCGGAGTGTTCCGTGGGTATTGAGTTCTATTCTTGTCGCATTGATGTCGCCGTTCTGACGTACCGCTGTCGTGTCGTAGGCCAACTCCCCGGCGGGGTTGACACGCCTGTAGCGGAACTTGTATTTTCCGCTGGAATTGATCCATTCCGCGCTTAGGGACGCGGATACACGTTCGCTGAGTTTGAGTTCGACCAGGGCCGATGGATTCAGAAGATCAAACGACCCACTCCTTATTGTTGCCCGCGCGTGATATTGTTCCCCCTCATTGAAGACCGGAGTCCGCGTCCTCATATAGATAGTTCCCGCCGAGCCGAAGTCCTTGGCAGGCTGGAGAATCTCGCTTTTCTGTCCGTTATATAGCGAAAGAGCCTCGATGTTGTCAAGAGAGAATTGTCCGAGGTCAATCTGTCCGTTCTGGGCGTTTCCAAGCTCCACTCCATCGTAGACTACTCCGGTGTGGTTGGTACCCATAGAGCGTATATTGACGGTCTTGATACCCCCTACACCCCCGTAATCCTTCACCTGGACGCCCGAGAAATAGCGCAGGGCGTCGGCTACACTGTTGCTGTTCAGTCTGTTCAACTCCTCTCCGCTGAGAGTCTGCACAGGGATTATGTCCCGGTTCGGTTGCCGCGCCGTGACGATGACTTCATGAAGAAGATAGGAAGAGTCCGGTTGCTCCTGCGCTTTGATCAGACCCGGACCAAGGCAACAGATAACAATCAGTGCTATAGAGAGAATTGTCATTGATTCAACAAATTATATAAAGAAAAAACCCGCAGCGATATCTCTGGACATCGCAACGGGTTATAGATCTATTCTTGATATAATCGGAAGAATCTGCACAAGACGTTTTTCTCCAGCCTCATGAGATTGGAATGACGTCAGACCCATAATCCCGTGGGTTCTTTTATTTCAGTTGAAAAGGCAGGTCTTCTGACTTATCCCGGTTTAATCGCGCCTTCCCGGTCTGAGATAGACCAGTGGCAGGTTGCGAAAAACTTCTGTCCGCCGACATAGATTCGGATTGTCAGCGGGCGGGAATTACAGCAGCGGGTACTGTCGAGGAATCACACCTCGTTCCCTTTTGATGCTCCTATTGTCTCCACTCTTGGACGACGGAACAACCATTTTCATCCGCGAAGTTATAAAAATTTATTCTTACGGCAAAGAAACTCCATTTATTTTAACAACTACTTACTTTCCGTAACGGTATTCTGATAGGCTTGAAGATACCGTTTTAACCAAACAGTTCGGAATGGGAGCCGAGACGCACCAGACTGATAACGTCACTTTGAGGATCAAACCATATAAGAAGGAAATCCCCCTCTATATGACATTCCATGTGTCCTGCATAGTCACCAGTCAGCGGATGTGGACGGTTCTCTTCCGGAATCGGTTTATCCTGACGTAACAGTTCAAGAATGTCAAACAGCTTATCCAACTTTTTCGGATTGTTCCGAAATCGCTTGTAATCCTTCTTTACGAAAGGAAGATGACATTTACAAATGAGTTTTACCCAAACATCTGCATAAAATACAACATTTGGGTAAGACTCAATAATAAAGACTTAGACCTTGGCCCACCAGAAATGTTAACAGTCTGTTTGCAGAAACGAGAGACAAGGCCAAATGTAATTCGGTGAATACCTATTGATAGGAACAAAAAAGGGTATAAAAAACGCGATTGCCGCGTTTTTTATACCCTTTTTTACCAGCTATTTACCAGCTACTTATTCATTTTTATTGGCGCTTTGTCAGTCTTACAGCCGCTCCCCCTCCGGGAGCAAGACGCAGCCGCAGATTCTTTTGGGAATCTACATTTACTTTTCTGATTCTGTATGCCTGCGGATTATCCTTCCAATGGGCGTCGGGCGCATCCTCGTAGATGGTCGCTTCGAATTTCTCTCCCTTCGGCAGGAAGCTTAGGTCAACGACCGCAACGCGTCCGCTGTCGTCGGTGATTGCCCCGACATACCAGTCGTCGGAATGTTTGTCGCGGCGCGCGACCGTAATGAAACGGTTTGGCTCGGCCTCAAGATATTTGGAATCCGACCAATCGACCGGCACATCCTTGATGAACTGGAAAGCATCCGGGAAACGCTGATAATTTTCGGGAAGGTCGCAGACCATCTGCATCGGCGAGGGCATCGTCAGATAGAGCGCCAGCTGACGGGCAAGCGTTGTTCCCGCCTGAGAATCCTTACCTTCGCCGTAATAGCTCATCTTTGTCTCGAAAAGACCGGGAGTATAGTCCATCGGTCCCCCTTTTAGACGGGTGAAAGGTAGAATACAGGTATGCGACGGCGGGTTACCCCCCATAGACTCAAACTCTCCGCCGCGCGCCGATTCCTGCGCGAGCCAGTTGGGGTAGGTGCGGCAGAGACCTGTCGGGCGCGGCGCCTCGTGGCTGTCCACCATAATCTGATAATCAGCCGCCCGCTCTATGACATGCTTGGCATGGTCAACCATCCATTGAGACGTGTGATGTTCCGAACGCGGAATTATGGCTCCGACATATCCCGTCTTCACCGCATCATAATTATTATCTTTCATAAACTGGAAAGCGCGGTCGAGCTGCTTCTCGTAATCGGAGGCATTGGCCGCCGTCTCATGGTGCATTATCAGCTTGACCCCCTTCTCCTTGGCATAGTCGCGGAGATACGGCAGGTCGAAATCCGGATAAGGCTTGTCGAAAAGGAACTGGCGGTTCTTACGGTAGCTCGCCCAATCTTCCCAACCCTCGTTCCAACCTTCGACCAGCACTCCGTCAATACCGTTCTCGGAAGCGAAATCTATATATCGCTTCACATTCTCCGTATTGGCCGGATGGCGCCCGTTGGGTTGGAGCTTGGTGTAGTCGGTCACACCCGGTTTTGCAAGATGGTCATCCGAATATGCCCAGGTCTTCTGATTACCCGTGAACATCTCCCACCATACACCCATGAACTTCATAGGCTTGATCCAGGATACATCCTCTATACGGCAGGGCTCGTTGAGATTGAGGACCAACTGGGAGGCCAATATATCGCGGGCATCGTCGCTGACGATAACTGTTCTCCAGGGAGTATTGAAAGGCATCTGCAGATAAGCGCTGACTCCAAGCCGGTCCGGGACGAGATGCGACTTCATCGTGAAGGACACCGGATCGACATCGAGCAGCATCGCCGGATAGCCGTCGAGAGCCGCCTCGTGAAGATTGATATAGACTCCGTCGGAAGTCTTCAGCAACATCGGAGTCTGAATCGTATTTCCTCCGGTTCGCTGAGCTTCGGAATGGCGGGAATAGCTCTCCAGTGCTTCCGGGAGACCCGAGAAAGTAGTCTCGGAGAAAAGATATTCATCCGTATCATAGTCTCCGGGGATACAGAAGAGCGTATGGTCGCCGTTAAAGTTGAACTCTGTCAGCTCCTCCTTGACCGTAAGATAATTAGGACCTTGCTGAACCGGCAGCTCATACCGGAAACCAAGACCGTCATCGAAAAGGCGGAACCTGACAGTCATCTCCCTCTGAGGATTCTCGGCTTTCAGCCTGACGGCCATCTCTCTGAAATGGTCCCTCACGGAAGAATATTCTCCCCATACGGGTTCCCATGAGCGGTCAACGGTGATCGTATCAATACCGGCTATTGTGAATCCATCGGCAAACAGAGTTTCGTCTGCCCTGATACCGAGATGCCCCGGAGCCAGCAGTTCCTTACCTTTGTAATCCAGAGTATAATAGGGACGCCCGAGGGAATCCACATCAACATTAAGCAGCAGTTCCCCCGAAGGAGAGTCGATGCTGACGGCAGCCGCTCCTATGGCGGAAGCGAGCAGAGCCGTTGTCAGTATGCATTTCATTATATAGGTATGTATTATTTTTATTGTGGGCCGGAGCCTGTGACACCGGACGTCAATATTTTTAGCAGCTACTTATTGAATATCCGGGTCTTAGATAGTCAGCTACTTAGTAACGTAATCGGTTGCGTTCTAATTGTAGGATAATTGCAATCCCGCGGAGGTCGCCAATGAGACGACGACCGCGGGATCCTCTTTCATGTTTCTGTCCCCCTGTGCGGGGATTGGTTGTAGAATTAATTGACGAATATCTTATACCCGTAGGGTTCAAGTTCGACCATAGGTTCGAGAGTTACGTTACGTCCTTCGACGAGGTCGGTCATGACAGAACCGGCGAGGGAAATCGGGGTGCGGACGGTGCGTGCAGCATCGGTGACATTGACAGCGACCATCATGCTCTTTCCCGGAATACTCCTTGTAAAGCAGACCACCGAAGCATTTGAATAGTCTCGCAGCTCTCCGCGACGCACTTCGGCAGTGGCTTTGAAGGCCGCATCGATGACCTGGTATTCGTCCGAAAGGGTTGCTGAGAAATCCAGAGTCTTATAGTCGAAGAAAGAAAGCTTGCCGGAAATCCCTGTCGCGTCCATCCCGGAATATATCATCGGAGTGCCGTTGAGCATCGAAGCGCAGACATAGGCCGCCGGAATAGCTTCGGCGCTACCGAAATACTTGTCGAAGTTATTTTCTGCCGCGACATCATGATTGAACGCATAGCGGAGGATAGACTTCCCGTCAGGAACCTTCGCCAAAGCCTCCTGAGCCTCCTTCACCACATCGGCGGGTTTTCCTCCGTTGAAGGCTGTAGAGATAGCAGTCGAGCTGTTCCAGTCATATATCATGTTGAAGCCGTAGTCGTAGAACTCCGTCTTGGAGGTCTCGGCAAGCATGATGAGGTCGCTTTTCACAGCGCGGAGTCTGTCAATAGTCGAGCTCCAGAAATCTCCCGGCACACCATCGGCATAATCGCAGCGGTAACCGTCGATTCCGACCTCCCTGACCCAATATAGCATCGCGTCTTCCATAGCCTCGCGGGTCGCGGCATTGGAGAAATCGAGTTGCGCGACGTCAGACCATCCCGAGGGAGAAACTATATTTCCGTTGGCGTCATGTTGGTATCGTTCCGGATACTGCTCGATCCAGGGATGATCCCAGGAGGTATGGTTGGCGACCCAGTCGAAGATCACCCTCAGCCCCTTGCCGTGGGCGGTATTGACCAGGTTCTTTACATCGTCGAGAGTGCCGTATTTCGGATTGACTCCCTTGAAATCCTTGACACAATAGGGAGACCCGAAGGCGTTCAGCGTACCACGTTCATAAATTGGCATGACCCAAAGTATATCGCAACCCATATCCGCTATGCGGTCGAGCTGACCGGAGAGTCCCCTCAGGCAATCCTGCGTTCCGAAGAACGCGGGATTGGCCTGATATATCACATTGGAAGAGACTTCCCTCCCTATTGTCGGAGGTTCCGGATTTTCCGGCATATCTATTTCGTATGAGGTGCAGCTGCTTAATGCGATAGCCGTCAGGAGAGCTGACCACGATAATATATTGCTTTTTTTCATCGTTGTTCCGATCGTTGTTCAGTTATTTTAATTCTGCTTTGTCGGGATAGGCCACGATAGTATAATCCTTGTCCATCGTCAGAGTCAGCGCGTCATATTGAGTGCCGGCATTGTTGTGGAATATCAGGTTGGCGCTCTGGCCGGAGGCTTTGATCATGAAGACTTCATAGCGCACACCGTCAATCTCCACCGTCTCATTGGCCGACATTCCGGGCCATCCTCCGAAAATCTCCATATTGCCTCCCCAGGAGTAGATCCATAGTTCGCCCCACCCTGTCTGGTTCTCAACGAGGATTCTGTATTCCGACTCTTCGCCCGGAGTGGGGTCAGGAGTAGGATCGGGATTTGGAGTAGGATCCGGAGTGACAGTTCCTCCGGGAGTGTAGTTGTCGGGGTCGATCTCAGTGGCACCGGTCGGTGTCAGCTCAATATAGACGTTGCGGTCGAGGTTGAAGACAACCACTTCATCGAACTGCGTTCCATTGCCGTTATTGAGAATGACATGTTCTTCCAGGGTGCCGTCGCAGTTTGCAGCTCCGAGGTCGAAATATTTATAGGTCACTCCGTTAATGATCTGTGTGCCTGTCGGAGCCATGCCGGGCCATGTGCCGTTGAGGTCGTTGACCGTTCCCCACATATAGAGGTAGAGTTCATCCCACCCTGAGAGGTCATTGATGAAGATGGTATATCCGTCGTGGCTTACAGAGGGATTGTATTCCACAACTCCGGCCGAAGTGATTTCAAGATAATAGTCCTGGTCGAGAGTGACGTTATAGTCGTCGAGCTGCTCGCCGCCACCATTATTGTTGAAGATAAGGTTGACATTAAGACCCTCGTTGGCAGCTCCGGTGTCGAAGTATTTGTATACTTCGCCATTGATCTCCACTTTGCCGGTCGGCTTGATGCCGGGCCATCCTCCGAATATTTCTGCCTCGCCCCATGCGTAGAGGGCCAGCTCGTCATATCCTGAATGGTCTATGACATAGATTGCGTAGCCATCATGGACGATTTCTGAGGGAGGAGTCAGAGTGGAGTCTTTCCATCGGTAGAGCAGCACGTTCAGACGCTCTCCCAATGCCGGGGCGTCGGTATGGATTGCCGGCGTTCCTTCCAGAGTGAGTTCCACGCCCTGTTCGGAATTATAGAATGTGTAGCCGTCGGCGAGGGTTTTACCGTTGATGAAATCCGCGGGATTAAGATAGATTCCCCACTTGACGTCTGTGTCGTAGGCTTTCTCAAGCTCCCAGCGCGGATCTCCGACAGCCTCCATCCCGCCGTTGAAGTCTCCGATAATATAAATCTTGTCATTGGCCGATGTCGACTGAGGGACGATAGCCTCGATGAGCATATATCCCGGCCGCGTCTCGAAGCGTGGCAATTCGCTGTCGAAGATAATCTCGTCCTTGCTGCATGCTCCCAGCAGGGGGAGCAGCAGAAGGAAAAGCATATTGACTATATTTAATTTCTTCATTTCGTTTTCAGGTATTAATAATTGGGATTCTGGACCAGTCCCGGATTGACCATCAGAGCAACCTGCGGCAGGGGGAACCATTCATATTTGCGGTCGCGTTTGGCGGGAAGCGGACGGTCAGACTCTGTGGCGCGTCCGAAGAACCACCACTGCCCCTGCGTGAACTTATCGAATCGACGCAGGTCGGTTCTGCGCCGGTTGCCCTCGTTGAGGAATTCAAGTCCCCATTCGCTGAGCATCCAGTCCATATCGAAGGACGTGAATCCCGGCCCCGGCTTCTCCAGTTCCGCAGCATCGGAGGGGCTGAAGTAACGCTGGCGCACATCGTTGACAAGAGCCTTCGCTCCATTGGCGTCGCCGGCGCGCATACGGCATTCAGCCAATGTGTAATAGACTTCCGAGAGACGGAACTCCACCTCCGCGATATTGCAGTAGTCGATTCCGGAAGATATAGGCGTGATCGGGTATTTGATCAGACGGTAACCGGTGTTGGTCATACCCCAGCGCGGAGACATGACAGGCTCCAGATTACGTCCGGCGTTGGTGAAGGTTCCGCACTGATCGACGTATATGAGAGGTTCGTCCTGCAGGTCGGCGTCAGCCAGAACCGGATTGCCGCTGACATATTCATACTGGGCTCCCATCAGGAACATCCCCTGCCAGTTGCCGGTCGCATCGGAGCGATAGGGTTGTTTGCGGATATCCTTGTCGCTCATGCGGTCGATCGGAGCTCCGAGTTTGTCGCCGTAGTCGAAGATGAAGCTCTTGCCGTCGCGCGTTCCGCATATCTTACTGCCCGCCATGATATAGTCGGAGCCGGTATTATCTTTGGAGGGAGCAAGACAGCAGCAGTTCCATCCTATCTGGGGAACATCGGATCCGAAGAGTTCGCCATATTGGAGGACAATGAATGGAGTCGTGCGGTTGTTGGTGAAAGTCTTTCCCGACCACATGGAGAAGGCGAACACCAGTTCGGGACACTGTTCGTTTCCCATGCTGAATATCTGGCGGTAGTCTGAAGCAAGGTTATAGTTTCCGTAGTCGCCGTTGATGATTTCCTGACAGAGCTTCGCGCATTCGGCATAGCGGTCCGTTCCGGTCCAAAGTTCTGAGTTGAGGAGAAGACGCATCTTGAGCATACGGTTCATACCCTGGTTCATTCTGGTGCGGGTCGCGCTGTCTCCCTGTTCTTTGGTCAGGTCAGCATAGCTGGCGTCCAGCTCGCTGGCAATGAAATCCCATACCTTCTGGCAACCGACATTGAAATTCGGGTCTGCCGATCCGGGGACCTCCCCTCCGACAGAAGTGTTGAGAGGAATAGCTCCTCCCCATACTTCAAAGTTGTTGTAGTAGACGTATGCACGCATCGTGCGGACCTCCGCGATATATTTCTTAAGTGCCGCTTCGGTCATTCCGATGGAATTGGCGTCGAGATCCTCCAGGTCATGGATGATGGAGTTGCAGAGGCCGATGGTTTCCCAGGCCTTCTCCCAGGCCTTGCGTATATATTCCGCTTCCGAGTTCCAGGACTGGGTTGAGAGAACGAACTTGGCACCCTCGTCCCATCCCCAGGCGCCTCCGTTCCAGGTGCGCCATGCAACCTGGTCTGCGGAGAACTCGTTGAGATACCAGAAATATTCGAGGAAGCTGTTCTCGGCGCTTGAGTAGATGGCGGCGACGGCTCCTTTGACGCTGTTCTCATCCTGATAATAGGCCGAGGCGTCGATACGGTCGAAAGTTTTTTCCTCAAGATCGGTGCAGGAGGATGCGCCGAAAAGGAGGGCCGATGCTGAGAGCAGGGCGGCTATATTTCTTTGGAGTTTCATTTTGTCTAATTGTAAGTATGTTTCAGAATCCGTTTCTGACAGAGATCATCAACGGAATTTGAGCGTCACTCCCAGAGTCAGCTGTGTAGCCGAGGGATAGGCGGTAGTCGCGTCGACGCCCGGCGTGATTCCGGTCGAGGGAACGGCTGAGGGATCGGTGCCGCTGTAGCTCGTGATAGTGAAGAGGTTCTTGGCTGCCAGATAGACTCGCAGAGTGTCGATGAGCTTACGGTTCTTCAGAGGAACGGTATAACCGAGTGTGACATTCTCAAGTTTGAAATAGTCGCCGTTCTCAAGGAAATATGAGGAGATGACTCCGCCTCCGCTCCAGACATCGCGGTCCTTAAGATATGTGCTGCGCAAAACATTGTCGCTGCCGCTTCCCTTGAGACCCATGCCGTATTTACGCATATTGAAGATCTTGAATCCGAAGGCTCCGTTGAACATCAGGCTGAGATCGAAGTTCTTCCATTTGACGGTGTTGTTCCAGGTCAGGAAGTGCTTCGGGGCGCCATCGCCGATATAGCGCTTGTCTTCGGGCTGGGCGGCCGCGGCCGGAATCTTCTCGCCCTTCGCGTTGTAGACAAGCATATCGTGAGACTCGTTGACCCCCGCATACTCATATCCGTAGAACTGGCCGATTTTTCCACCCTGTTCGACGCGGAAGAAATATTCGCTCGTTCCGAGACCCGGTTTTTGATACAGGTCTACGTATGAAGCCTTGTAGATGGAGTTGGAGAGCTTGGTGAGTTTCGAGGTTCCGTAGGAATAATTGATTCCGGTCGTCCAGGTGACAGGCTGGTTGACGATAGCGTCAGCAGTCAGGGTGAGTTCGACACCGGTGTTGCGGATGGTTCCTACATTGACGAGAATATTGGGATATACGTATGGAGGCTGGGGTGCGGTGTAATCGTAGAGCAGATCCATCGAGCGGCGGTCGAAATATTCGATAGAACCGTAGATTCGGTTGAAGAACATGAAGTCGATGCCATAGTTCATGCTGGAAAGCTTCTCCCAGGCGAGGTCGGGATTGGCGTTGTTCGAGGGCTGATAGCCGGTAATCCAGGTTCCGTCGATAGGATAGGTTCCTCCGATAGCGGTGTAAGTGGATATGGACTGGTAAGCCAGGTCCGGCTGACGTCCGGTTATACCGAACGAGATACGGGGCTTTAGGCTCTGGACCGTCTGGACATACTCGGAGAGGAAGGGCATCTTGCTCATTTCCCAAGCGATCGAGGCCGACGGGAAAGAACCCCATCTCTTATCGGCGCCGAACTTGGTCGAACCCTCGTGACGGATTGAGGCCGAGGCGATGAGCATCCCTTTCCAGGCGTAGTTGACACGCCCGAAGAAACCGACCAGGGTCGACTGGCTTCTTCCGGCCCACATCTGGGCCTTACCCTCGGAAAGGTATCCTCCCGATCCTATACCCCACCATAGGGGCTTGTTGAATGTGAAATCATTGTTCTGTTCGAACATGACATCATAGTTGGCACGTTCGTAGGAATAGCCTCCGACGAATTTGAGATCATGGTCTCCGTTGGTGAATCCATAGTTGAGGAGCCATTCCAGACGGTCGGTCCAGTTTTTCTCATATTTGATCGAAGCGCGACCGTTATAGTCGTTCCAGTATGATTCTCCGGAAGTTGTCGGAGTGTAGTAGTCGCTCTTGAGGTCGTTATAGTCGTATGAATAGGAAAGCGTAGTGCTGATGTTATTGTAGTCGTTGCTCCAGATATTATATTTCAGATCAGCAGTGCCGAGGATATAGCTGCGGCTTCCTTTGGAAGTGTTGACAGTCAGATGCTGAACCGGGTTATATACGCCGGAGGGGGAGCTGGGCTGATAATATGAACCGTCAGGATTGAAGACAGGTATAGTCGGGTTCATGCCGAGAGCGGTGTCAAACATCCCGCTGTCACCCCAGTCTTCGTTTACGCGACGGGCATTCAGCGAGGCTGTGATGCGGAGACGGCTGTCGAGAGCGTTTGCCGATACGGCGGCGCGTCCGCCGAACTCCTCGCGTTTGCTGACAATGTCGAGACCGTTGGCGCTCTTATAGTTCATCGAGGCGGTATAGTAGCCACCGCTGGGAAGAGAGCCGTCGATCGAGATATATTGGTTGGTGTCGTAGGCGACATCGCGCGTGATTAAATCATACCAGTCGGTGCTGGCGCCGTAATCATGACCGCGGCGGGCGAGACGCCATTCGTATGGGGATAGCACCTCCGGCTTATCCTTTGCGAAGGATAGAGCAGCGTATGAATCGTATGTTATGATAGGTTTGCCGGGTTCTCCGGTTCCTTTCTTTGTCGTGATGAGTATGACGCCGTTGGCGCCGCGGGTGCCGTAGATGGCTGCCGAAGCTGCGTCCTTGAGGACTGACATGGATTCGATGTCCTGCGGAGCGATAGTTCGGATATCACCGCCGGCGACACCGTCGATAACCACCAGCGGGCCGTTGCCTGATTTCAAGGATGTGGCGCCGCGCACCTGCAGCTCCGCACTACCGTTAGGATCGGCAGCAGCTGTGCTCGACACATTCAGTCCGGCGACCTTGCCTGTCAGCATTTCCATAGGATTGTTCATCGCGCCCTGGGCGAAATCATCGCGGTTGACCTGGACGATGGAACTGGAGACCTCCTTGCGGCTCAGTGAGCCGTAACCGACGACAACGACTTCATTCAGAAGTTCCGCGTCTTCGCGCAGGGTGACGTCAATGGTTGTGCGCCCGTTGACCTTTTCCTCCACTGCGCCGAACCCGACGTAGCTGTAAACGAGAGTAGCATCAGGGTTAATGTTGGTTAAAGAGTAATTGCCGTCGATATCTGTCGACGTGCCATGTTTCTGATCTCCCTTGACCGAGACGGTGACTCCTATCAGCACATCCCCTGTCGGATCGGAAACAGTTCCCGAGACTGTGAGTTGCTGCCCCTTTATAACCGGTGCAGCTATCAGGGCAAGCGTCCATAACACGCTTAGGACTACTGCCCTGACATTCCATGGTTCTCTGTTCATTGTAGGATTTATTATTGATTGAATTTTGATCGGCATCAGATTTCTGTGGCAAAGGTCGCAATCCTTTGCCGCATGTCCAATACACTCAAAACTAAATCAAAATAAATCAAAACCTCTTATCACTGATAATTAGTAAGTTAGTTAAAATTAGACTGTTCGGATTTCAATATGTTCTGAACAATAAATCTTAGGCCTCTTTAGTCTTTTTTAACTCCATTTCCTTCACCTGACGCTCGAAATCTGTCGGGTCGAGCGCCCGTTTGCGCATCTTCGACCGATAGGTGTAGACCGTTGATACCGAACATCGCAGGAACTGTGAGATCTTGGTGGTGTCATCGATTCCAAGGCGGATGAGCGCGAAGAGACGCAGTTCTGTGTTGAGGAGTTCTCCCGATTTCACTGTGGATTGTCCCTCCGGTTTAAGCAGGGAATTGAAGCTTTCGACAAAAGAGGGATATATGTTCAGGATAGCCTCGTCGAAACTCTTGTAGAAATTATTCACTAACTGTCCGGAGATTTCCGTAGACTCTATTTTTTTTAGCAGAGTATTGCGGTTCCCTCCCTGCGCCGCGACTTTGAGGGACTGCTGATATTGTTGTAGAGTGGAGATGGCCGATGAACAATATTCCATGAATAGACCGGCATACTGTTCGTTGGTCTTGTTGAAGTCTGCGAGTTCAGAGTTTCTCCTTTCCAGTTCGCTGTTCGCCTCGCGAAGCTTCTCTGACAATTCCTGAAGCTCGGTGTTTGCCCGCTCGGCTTCCCCCTTGGCTTTTCTGACATTAGCCAGTTGCCTGGAGATATAGACCGCCAGAGCAACCAGAAAAAGGGAAAGGAGCAGACTGACGACTACCATCACTCTCAGCCTTGAGGTCAGGCTTTGCTGACGGGCGGCATACGCTTCGTCGATAACAGGAAGCATCTTGCTCGATTGGGCGTTCCGCATAAGCGCTGAATAGAAATTGGCGTCTGCAAAACTCTTTTTCAGATAGCGGTTGGCTCTATCTATGTCACCTTCTTCAAACATGACGGTTGCCATCTCGCGGAATGACATATTCTCCTTCACCGCTCCCTGAGTGTCGGAAATGGCGCTCAATGCCAGATAACGTTTGTAATCCTTTTCCTCTCCGCAGGTCTTATGGATGTAAGCCAATGTTGAGGCGAGTATGGAAAATTCTCTTGTTCCGCAGGGATATTTCTTCAGATGTTCTGTCAATCCCTTTATTGCGGATGCTGAGTCACCACGGCGTGCTTTCTCAGTCATGACGTAAATTGTATGGTTGAAGCTCCCGGGACTGACTACCTTCTGGAGCGAATCGGAATACAGTGAGCGTTTTTTATCGTATTCCACTGCTGTCTGATGTTCGGAAGTATATTCGGTGAGGTATTGATAGGTGACGCAGCATGTGGAGTAATAGTCTTCCAGCAATTCGGGCGTGAGGGAATCCCTCGGTATTCCGTCAAGCACTGATAGAGCATCGGCAAAAAGACCGGCATGTGCGAATTGGTCAGCGCGTTGAATGACTCTACGGGTGTATGCGCCGGGAATCGTCCTTATATCCGGACGCTGCAGTGAATGCTGTATATAGAAAAGGGTCGAATCCGAATTATAGGCTTCATACTCAGTTATCAGGGTGTCGAGAAGCAGGGTTCGGCGGCGACTGTCACCCGTAAGGTCATATTCCCGTTTCAGACGTGCGATTTTGGCCTCCTTGGCGGCAGAATAGTCCTCGCTCCGATCAATCTCCATATCAAGGGTCTTGTAGAGTTGCTTCAGTTCGGAATCAACGTCATGATGTTTTTCTGCGCATGAGAACAGAAGGATGAGAATAAAGATGTAGGGAAACGATTTCATAATCCGGAAGGGTTGGGTCTGATATTCGGAAAACCTGTCGTTCAAGCAATCTCAAACTTGTTTGATTGCTTGAACGGCAGGTTTTGTAAAATTAATAAAATTTTGAGAGATGCACCCCCGGCTGTTAAAATTTCTTGTGGGACATGGGTTTAGTCCTTCACATATACCGCTGCTCCGAATGCCGGGAGGGTGAATTGGACCGATCCCTTCATTCTGACCTCATTGCCGGTCAAGGCATCTTTATATTTCCCTTTTGGTAGTCCTTCCGGAACTTTGAAGGTCCGAGGGGCGTCTGAGAAATTCAGCATCACGACGATATTGTCCTGCCCGAGAGTTCTCTTATAAGCATAGACGGCGTCATCGGCGGTGGTTGTCAGGTTGGTGAGGCTGCCGCTCTCCTTTCCGGTCCGCAGCGCACGCTGGGTGTGTTTCAGATGTATGAGGGTCTTTATCAGACTCTCCATTTCTTTATCCGGCTTGCTCCAGTCTATCGGAGTCTTTTCTGCCAGAGAGATCTCTCCTCCGGATTTATACTGTATCTCCTGTCCATTGTATATCAGAGGCATACCGTAGACCGTGAACTCCAGAACCGTCAGCGGTCTGAGATATTTATGGTAGACAAGATCCTCGCTTCCTCCCTGATCCTGCACCACATCATGATTGACAAGATAGACCATTCTTGAACGACCTTCGTAAGGATTCGTTATCGTGTCTTCAGGAGCACTGGCCTCCCCTTCTGTCAATCCTTCGTTGGCAAGTAGTTCGCAAGCCTTCCTCAGAGTCGGAAGATCAGGATTTTTTGCGAATCCTTTCAAGACCTTCTCCTGAAAATCCCAGCAATAATTATAATCGAAATAACCGTTCTTCACAAGGGAGGGTCTGCTGGAGTCTTCCGCCAGCCAAGCCACGCGTTTCCCATCCTTCAATACTCTTTCCGAGGCCTTGCGCCATAAATCGGGAGAGGGTCCGGAAGCGTAATCGCAACGGAAGCCGTCGATATCGAAATTATCGACCCAATACTGCATGTCGGCCACCATTGCATCCTGCATCTGCTCGCAGTCCCGGTCGAGTTCATAGACATCCTTCCACATTCCATTGAAAGGATGGACGAAATCGCCATCCTTGCGGGTGTAGAATTCGGGGTTTGACTCAACCCATATATTGTCCATAGCTGTATGGTTGCCGACCCAGTCGAACCATATTTCCATATCATTGTCATGAATGGTCTTGACAAGATCGCGCAGATCCTGCTCAGTGCCGTTGTCGGGGTCGATCATGCGGTAGTTCTTTATGGCGTAGGGGGATGAATAGGTACCCCATTTGCCGATATCGCCGAGTTTGTAGATAGGCATAAGCCATACCACATCCACTCCCAGTTCCTTAAGGCGAGGAATCTGCGCCTCCACTCCTTTGAGGTTACCCTCCGGGGAGAAATTGCGCACGAATACTTCGTAGATTACCCTGTTTTCCGGAACCCTCTCTTCTTGCGCTCCTTTTACACTCAGGAATGGCAATAGAAGGATAAGGAGAGTCGTTATTGTGAAGATATGTTTCATTATATCAGTTGATTACGCTATATCAAATCTGTCAAGGCAGGTGTATGAAAGGGAAGGACCTGCAGATAGCGTTAGAATCAATTCATAATAATTCTAAATCCTATTCGCTATCTGCAAGCCCTCAAGCATGAAGATTCTTATTACCTGTGATGTGAGTAAGTCGCTGCTCCTTAAAATCTTATTTGATGACTTTCATTACTTTGGAACCTTTGCGAACGATATAAAGTCCCTCCGTCGGAGTCGCTACGCGTACACCCTGGAGTGTATAGTATTCAGTCTCGAAGTCATCGCTTTCAACAACGTTGAGGGAGGATGAGACTCCATTCTTGGTCGCTGTGAAGAAGAGGTCGCTTTCGATAGGCCATGCACCTTCGACATCAATTTGCTCACCGGCGTTATTATTGATTATCAGATTCTGGGCAACCTCGGTTGCCTCAACATTACGGATAACCTTATACTCAATGCCGTTTATAGTCTCGCTGTCGTTGACATGGACTCCGGGCCATGAGCCGAAGATAGAGGAAGAGGCTCCGACGTATGCGTAGAGGTAGAGCTCATTCCATCCTGTCTGGTCGTCGATATAGATATTATAGGTCTTGACGCCGGGGGTCGGTATGATCTTGCATTCGGTGGCAGTCACTTCTACATAAGTGTCTTTACCGGCGATGGCGCTTATGCCCTCGACCTGGGTGCCGGCATTGTTATTGAAAATCAGATTGTATGTGATGGTCTTGTTGCCTGGGAAAGGAACTTTTTTATAAGTCTCTCCCTCGATTTCAACACTCTGGGTGAGCGCTGTGCCGGGCCATCCTCCGAATATTTCCGAAGCTGCATTCTCCCATGCGTAGACGTATGTTGTGTCCCAACCGGTCTTGTCGAGAACGTAGAGTGTCCCGTCAAGTTCTCCAAAGTCGGTATCAGGTTTAGTCGGATCGGAATACTGGTGGTAAGTGATTCCGTTAGTAGCGAAATAATAGTTCTCCTCATTAAGGACTATTCCATCGTTGAAGTCTACTTGCTGGCCCCGGTTGTTGTTATTGAAGATAGGATACACAGTCTCTCCATCGTGTCCTTCGACCACAAACTTATCGTAGGTGACACCGGCGATGGTTTCCTGAGCTGAGGGGGTGGCTCCGGGCCATCCTCCGAATATTTCGCTGTCTCCCCAGGCGTAGAGGGCGACATCTGTTCCCCAGTCAGTGAGGTTTGCGACATAGATGTTGTGGGTGGCTGCGTTGGAGACCAGACCCATTGCGCCGAGTGCGAGCGAAAGAAGTAAGCTTTTTTTCATAATTGAGATGTTTGAGTTTTTCGACGGCAAAGTTACAGTAATGGGTAGCCGGAACCTAACAGCATAAATTTTTTCAAAGATTTTCAAAAGATAAATCATTTATAAACAGATGGTTGTGGTTGGAAATCTCAAAAGCTTCTCAATATAGATATTAGGTAGCCTCAGCCCTATAAATGACAGATGGAAGTATATATGTAATTCCTGACATAGATGACACAGAGACCCCGGCCTACATACAAACGTGTGGGCCGGGGTCTCAGATAGGGATCTTATTTGACAGTTGGGATCTTATTTGACGAAGGAGGCGAGACGGTCGAAGAAGGACGGGTCTTCACCTGTCGTCAGGTCTACAAGCTTTCCTTCCGGATTGATGATGGCTTTTGTCGGGAATCCTTCGATATTGTAGGCTTCATATAGAGAGCGGTCTTTACCGTTGTAAAGCTGGAGCCAGGGAAGGGCATGTTCCTTGACTCCTGCGCGCCAGTCCGCCTCCGATTCATTGCAGTCGATACCTATGATTGTTATCTTGTCACCATATTTTTTATAGGCTTCCTTCAGGGCCGGAAACCCTTTGACACACCATCCGCACCAGCTGCCCCAGAAATCCAGCACAACCCATTTACCCCTGAACGAGGAGAGACTGACCTTCTTTCCTTCCAGGTCAGGGAGAGTGAAATCGGGTGCGGTGATTGTTCCGGACGCGACTTCAGCCTTCCGTTCCTCTTCAGCGTTACGTTCCTTAAGCATTTTCTCAACCTCCCGGTTATTAAGCTCGGCGTATGGCATCAGAATAGATTTCTTGGCCTCAGCGCTCATATTGTCATAAAGCTTCTTGAAATCATCGCCGCTGAGGTTTACAATTGCGAAAGGAACGACGGGACTCTTCGGATTATCCTCCACAAATTTGCGTATCGCTGCGTCATACTTATCCATGTTGGCCTTCATAACATCCGGACTTATACTGTCGCTCTTGGCCATCAGGTCAACAAACTCCTGTTGAATGGGCTGGGTGATGTTCAGGAACCGTGTCATATCCTCCATCAGAGGTGTTCCTGTGACTGTCATGGCAAGCGGGTCGAAATCTGAGATGACGATATCGAGCGATTCCCCGGGTGAGGCGTAGAATTCAGGTTGCCGCAGTGTCATTGTAGGAGGCTGGATGCTATACCAGGCTGCCCCTGTCGGGTCTACCTTCATGGTTGCCATACCATCCTTTACCTGCAGAGTGTCGTAGGCGATTTTAAGGTCTTCCTGCTTCTGGGCAGAGAAGATATTGTCCATCTGGATGTGGCTGACTATAAGTGTTTTCTCCGAATAGTCTTCCGGAAGCTGAATTTTTATCTGTCCGTCATCGTGTGAACAGGCGGCGAGCATGAGAGTCGCGGCGCCCAAAGTCAGGATGCGACCGTAAATGGTTTTTTTCATAAGTTGTTATTTAATAAAATGTTCAGACCCCATTCATTTCGTGTTGGATGGGGTCTTGATGTTTGAACAAGGGGACACCTCTAAAAGTTCTTCAGTTTCGGAAGTCGGGGGGAATCCGGGAAGCGCTTCCGTCGCGGGTTGCGTAGAAATGAGGAGCTATCATCTCGATTCCGGCAGCATGGAACAGGTCCTGGATATTCTGCAGCAGGTCTGATTTGATCTGCGGCATAGCGTCAGCGTCGGTTATATATGCGTTGATTTGATAACACATATAGTTGTCGTCAAGCTGCATTTCGAGAACGAAGGGTTTCGGATCCTTTAACACCCCCTGAGTAGCGAGAGCCGATTCAATGAGAAGCCTGTGGACTGTCCGCCAGGGAGTATCATACCCCATCGTCATGGTCGTGTGGATTATAAGACCGTAACGACGCGCCGACAGACTGTAGTTGACCGTGTCGGCCGACATGATGAAGGAGTTGGGGATGGTGATGACCTCATTTTTTATAGTGCGCAGACGGGTTACGAACGGTGTTTTCTCTATGACATTCCCTGTCGTGTCCTTCACCTTGATGAAATCTCCGGTTCGGAAAGGACGCATATAGGTTATGACGAAGCCTGCAATGAAGTTGGAAATGACGCTGCTCGATCCTAACGAGACGATAAGGCCGACGAAAACCGATATACCCTGGAACACTCCGGATTCCGACCCCGGCAGATACGGATATATCATCGCTATCATGAAAGCGTAGAGCAGGAAGCGGACGATATTGTAGGTCGGACGCGCCCAATCGG
Source organism: Bacteroides sp. (assembly GCA_014801785.1). GTDB lineage: Bacteria > Bacteroidota > Bacteroidia > Bacteroidales > Muribaculaceae > Lepagella. The sequence continues at coordinate 131,796 of JAAVDN010000003.1, forward strand.
GATAGAATCCCGCAATCCGTAGTTTCTCGTTATGTATCTCTTCGGAAATATATCGCAGCCCTTTGACTATGTAGCGGACGCAATACCAGATAATAAGGATAATGAATAGGTTAGGGATATAATTGATGATTCCGCGTCCGATCATTATCAGCGGATTGAGCATATATGAGAATATGCGGAGCGCCAGAGCTTCTGTCTGAGGGAAGATAGCGAAAAGAATCGGGACAGTCACCGTCAGCAGCGCCAGAAGTACGGCGTATCTGATTATATTGCTGGCGTAGACCATCATCCGGCAAAGACTTCGGGTGTTGAGCAGTTCGTAATCCCTTATGACGAAAGGATGGAGGCGGTGAGGACCGTGGCGGACTATCTGTCGTCGCAGTTTGCGGAACAGGTAGTTTATGAGTTTGAACATCAGATACTGGAAGACGAGGACCAACACGAATACTCCCGCGCGTTTCAGAATCATGGCGAAGCTGTTCTCGTTTTTGAGATAACGGATTTTCCCATCAAGAATCCGGATATAGTGGCGCGCCATATCCTGCCGTGTCGTTCCCTGCCAGAGGGCGTCGGTGTCGGTGATTGAAAGAATCACCTTGTTTCCGTACATGATGTCGATATAGTTGTCGTTCTCCAGCATATAGACCGAATCGCGCCTGATCCGTCGGTCTTTTCCTATTTTGAGGATAGCGTTGCTTATCATCTCGGCCCGGTCATTGGCCGAATAACCTCCCCGGGCGGCATATATCAGGAAGAGTGTGTCACCCTCGATGCAAACCGGGACTCCCGGCGTGATGGCTCGCAGGGAATCTATCCGGTGGCGCTGTTCGGCCTTGCGGATGGAGTCGGCGCGCTGTGAACCGTTGACAGCGTTGTCGAGTTCCGCTCGGAGCAACATCTCGTTGAGACGCATCTCCTGAAGCTGCCGTTCGAGGTCGGAGAGATGTATGGAATCGAGTAGTACGCGTTCCGCGGCCTCGGAACCCTCATGCGAAGTCGAATCTACCTTCGCCTCTTCGAAGGCATTCTGGATCATCTGACCCGCCTTGCGGATAATCTGTGCCGAGGCCTCCCCCGTCCCCAGCAGGAAGGAAAATATAATGAATATATGGAAAAACAGGTTCATAGACCAAAAATAGTCAAATCTCTTCTCTTCGCAAAGAGATTCGGCGAAAAACGCCGGCCAGCGCGGAAGCGCTGACCGGTANNTTTTTCGGTATATAAGACGTAATCTAATAAGAGGCAGGTATCAGACGAACTTAGCGAAGTCGGTCTGGCTCATNTCNCCGCAGTCCATGAAGGTCTCATGCAGGGCGAAGGCGGCCTTGAGGTTGTGGGGAGTGTGGGCCGGGCCATTCTTCTGGGCCAGCTTGAGATAATCCCACATCATCTCCTTATACATCGGATGGACGCAGTTTTCGATGATGGTCTCGGCNCGCTGCAGCGGGTCTTTGCCACGCAGGTCGGCGACACCCTGTTCGGTGACGAGAATCTTGACAGAGTGCTCNCTGTGGTCTACATGGGAAACCATCGGGACGATTGCCGAAATCTTTCCGCCCTTCTGAATGGAGGGGCANGAGAATATCGAGAGATANGCGTTGCGGCAGAAGTCNGCGGAGCCTCCGATACCGTTCATCATCTTTGTGCCCAGAACATGGGTNGAGTTGACATTACCGAAGATGTCGGCTTCCAGGGCGGTGTTCATGGCGATAAGTCCAAGTCGGCGGACAACTTCGGGGCTGTTCGAGATTTCGCCCGGACGCATCAGAATCTTGTCGCGGAAGAAGTCGATGTTGTCCATGAAATGNAGCATNGTATCGTCGCTGAAAGTCAGAGCGCAGGTGGAGGCGAAGCTACACTTGCCCTGTTCCATGAGGTTCAGNACTGCATCCTGGATAACCTCGGTGTACATCTCGAAACGNGGGATGTCNGGNTTGTCGCCCAGACCGTAGAGGACAGCGTTTGCAACGTTACCGACGCCGCTCTGGATGGGGAGGAACTCCTTAGGCATCTTTCCTTCGCGGAGCTGCTCGGCCAGGAAGTGGCAGACATTGTCGCCGATTTTCTGGGTGACCTCGTCNGGAGCGGTGAAGGGCTTGATGCTTTCNGAAGCGTTNGAGGGAACGATACCGATAATCTTCTTCGGGTCNATCTTTATGGTAGTGGAACCGATACGGTCGGAGGGCTTGTAGACGGGGATTTCGCGACGGTGAGGAGGATCGAGGGGAACGTAGTTGTCGTGGAATCCGCGGAAAGAGGTGTGGTAATATGATGAATACTCGATGATGACTTTCTTGGCCATCATAGCGAGNGTCGGGGTCATGCCCAGGCCGGCNCCGAGGACGAGTTCCCCGTTGGGAGTCATTTCCGTGACNTCGATGATAGCGACGTCAATATCGCCGTAGAAGCCGTAACGGAGGTCNTGTGATACATGAGACAGATGCGTGTCGAAATAGTGCATCTGGTTTGCGTTCAGAGCTTTTCTGGAATCGGGGTGTCCCTGGTAGGGGGTGCGGATACCGATTGCGTTCGCGCGGGCGAGCTCGCCGTCTACATGGTCGTTGGTCGAAGCGCCGGTGAACAGATTGATTTTGAACGGTTCTCCTTTCTCGTGCAGCTCACGGGCGCGCTTGGCCAGCGCTACTGAGACTACTTTCGGTGTGCCCGAGGCGGTGAAGCCGGAGAATCCCACGTTATCTCCGTTTTTGATGTAGGAAGCGGCCTCTTCAGCCGTTATAAAAGGGATGCTCATTTGTTATGATTAGATTTAAGATGTATTTTTGCACAAATTTAAACATTCTATCCGAAACTCAGTAATATGGAACCAACTTTTTTACCGAATAACGATAAAAAATGCACTTTCCCGAAGAAAGTGAGCATTGAAACCTACGGCTGTCAGATGAATGTGGCNGATTCGGAGGTNGTGGCCAGGATGATGGAAATGGCCGGGTATGCCCTTGCCGGGGAGGNAGAGGAACCTGACGCGCTTTTGCTCAATACTTGNTCTATCAGGGACAANGCCGAGCAGAAGATTTTCTCGCGTCTCGCTTTCTGGAACGGGCGNCGTCGGCAGACGGGGCGCCCTAAGATTATCGGTGTCATCGGTTGCATGGCGGAACGCATGAAGGAGGAGCTGATCGAGAATCATGGCGTCGATCTGGTCGCCGGNCCCGACGCATATCTTGATATACCCTCGCTTGTAGCTTCTGCTGAGCTGGGAGATAAAGCTATAAACATACAGCTCTCGACGACAGANACATACCGNGACGTGCTNCCCCATCGAATGGGGAACGGTATCTCGGGATTCATTTCCATAATGAGGGGTTGCGACAATTTCTGCTCTTACTGTATAGTCCCCTATACCCGNGGTCGCGAACGTTCCCGCGAACCGCAGTCCATTCTTAANGANCTACGCGATTTGCGNGCTCGCGGATTCAAGGAAGNGACCCTGCTCGGACAGAATGTCAANTCCTATTCATATCTCGCCCCGGACGCTGCNGGGGAGGATCGTGTGACCTTCCCGAAGCTTCTTGAAATGGTTGCTCTGGCGGCTCCCGATATGCGCATCCGTTTCACTACCTCCCACCCCAAGGATATGAGCGACGAGACCCTGGANACCATCGCCCGTTATCCCAATCTCGCCCGCCAGATTCATCTTCCGGTCCAAAGCGGTTCGGACTCGGTCCTTAAGAACATGAACCGTAAATATACCCGCCNGTGGTATATGGATCGCGTGGCCGCTATCCGCCGTATTCTTCCNGANGCNGGCCTGACCTCNGACCTGTTCACAGGATTTCATGACGAGACGGAGGAGGATTTTCAGCAGACTCTCTCTCTGATGCGGGAGGCCGGATTCGACAGTTCGTTCATGTTCAAATACAGCGAGCGGCCAGGAACGCTGGCCGCCCGCACTATGCCGGACAATATNCCGGAAGATGTTAAGATCGATCGTCTCAACAGGATGATAGAACTTCAGAATGAACTCTCTNTGGAATCTAACCGCAAGGATATCGGTAAGGAGTTCGAGGTGCTTGTCGAAGGGAGGTCGAAGCGTTCGGCGACCGATTTCTGCGGTCGTACATCGCAGGGGAAGATGGTTGTCTTTCCGCGTGANGATGCCCGGCGCGGTGAGTTCCGCCGTGTCCTGATCGATGATGCCTCCTCAGCGACCCTNCTGGGTCATCTTGTCTGAAATTCTATTTCTCAANGGATGAGNCTGTCTGTAAAGCCCATTATTTGGGGGTGATTGTAAACGTTATGGAGCCGCGGGTCGATACGGCCCCCTTCTTTTCCGACCAGCGGGCCTGACGGGCCGCGTTCTCGCAAGCCCGACGAATCTCAGCGCTGGCGCCTCCTGTGGCGCTGGCGCTGATTACTTTTCCTGCGGCNTCTACCGTCACCTCAACTTTGACGACTGTCTTATGACGGAGCTTGACATCGGGTTTGGGACACCCCAGGAAACGACGACCGTTCATTGTGCCNGTCACTCCGACAGCGCTCTCTCCCCCTCCGGAGGTCTCGAACTTACCCTCCACGCTTCCGTTGGGTCCCCCGAATTTATTGGCGACTGCGGCAGCGGCCCGTTTCTTCTCCTCCTCTCCTTTTGGAGGAGTCTCCTGGACGGGTGAAGGTTTGGTTTGTGTTATAANCTTTTCTTTCGGAANCTTCGGNGTAGGGTCAGGCAGTTTCTCTACGACTTTCGGCTGAGGTTCCGGAGCCGGTTCCGGTTCGCCGGCGAGCGGCGCNGCCGGCTGNTCTTCNGTCTGGGTCTCCTCCTGGCCGGCTTCNGTCAGGAGTTCAGGTTCGAGGAANAGTTCCTCCTCCTGCGGCTCCGGAATAGAGGCTTCGGCGAGCGCCNCCNTGTTCCATCCCATCTTCAGAGAGAATAGGAGTAGGAGCAACAGCAGGGCCAGTCCGAAGGTGATAGCGGCGGCGATTGCGGAATCTTTCTGCTGGCGTGTCATTGGCCCGGTATTTGGGAAGCGCGTGTCGCCATGACCATCCTCAGATGATTGCGNGCCGCAAGATCCATAATCTCAATGACATGACCGTATTCCACCTTCTCGTCGGCATACAGGGCGACGGCNGCTGTCGAGTCCTGTTGCTGCAGCAGAAGCAGGGAAGCTGTCAGCTCTTCGGCGTTGACAGGACGCGGACGTGACAGTCCGGGTTCCTCGCTGCNTCGGTCCACAACCAGATAGAGGCGCGCCAGGGAGTCTACATATACTTCCGTAACCGGCTTTGTCGGTGTCTGTTCCGAGCTTTGGGGCAGATTGACATCAATAGCTGTCGGGAAGATGAGNGTGGAGGTGACCATGAAGAAGATGAGCAGCAGGAAGATGACGTCTGTCATCGAAGACATGGAGAAAGTCTCNAGNGGTGTGAAATTGCGTTTTAGCGCCATAAGGTAGAGATTAAGCCGGCTCGTTGAGCAGGTCCATGAATTCCATAGTCTTCCCTTCCAGGTCAGTCATGACGCGGTTTAATCGGGAGACGAGACTGTTGTAGGCGAAGAGGGCGATAATGCCGACAATGAGACCGGCGACAGTTGTGACCAGCGCCTGATATATTCCGGAGCTGAGGACGGTGATATTGGCTGCGGTTCCGGCCTTTGTCATAGCGTAGAAAGCTTCGACCATACCGGTGACAGTTCCGAGGAATCCGAGCATCGGGGCGCCGGCTGCCGTTGTGGAGAGCCAGATAAATCCGCGGCTGAGCTTGGCGACCTCCAGGTTGCCGGTGTTCTCGATTGCNACTAACACGTCCGACATCGGTCTGCCGATNCGGGTTATACCCTTGAGGATAAGTCGTCCGTATGGAGTTTCGGTTTTGCGACANAGATTTTCGGCGCTTTCCATATCCCCTTCATGGATATAGTCGCGTATTCGCTTCATGAANGTCGTGTCCTGACGNGTAGCCCGACGGAATGCGAGTGTGCGTTCCGTGAAGATATAGATGACCAGCAGCAGAAGGAGCGNCAGAGGTATCATGATGTAGCCGCCATCGATGACGAGCGACCAGATTGACAGGTTGTCGGTTTCCATAATGAGTAAATATTAGAGAGGTCTTAAAGATGTGTGAGATGGNTCGAACCATCGGCCAGGGCATCGCGGTAACGGGCGATGGTCTCCTCGATTCCGAGATAGAGNGCATCGCAGANAATGGCNTGGCCTATGCTGACTTCGTCCAGATGNGGAAGTGCTTTATGGAAATATGCCAGGTTCTCCAGACTCAGGTCGTGGCCTGCGTTGAGGCCCAGNCCGAGACGTTTGGCTTCCGCTGAGGCGGCGATAAATGGAGCGACCGCCTTTTCCGGGTCCTGCGGATAGAGGTCGGCATAAGGTTTTGTGTAAAGCTCGACGCGATCGGCTCCTATCTCCTTTGCTTTCGCGANCTGTCNCGNNTCNGNNTCNACGAAGATTGAGCTNCGTATTCCNGCCTCTTTCAGGCGCGCGACNATACCGCGCAGAAACTCNTCGTTNGCGATGATATCCCACCCTGCGGATGAGGTCAGCGCGTCGGGAGNGTCCGGAACGAGGGTTGCCTGGGTCGGACGTGTCCGCAGNACAAGTTCCATGAACTCCTCTGTCGGATTCCCTTCGATGTTGAACTCTGTGGAGATAGCCTCCTTGAGAANACTGACGTCCGAGCGGCGGATATGTCGCTCNTCGGGACGNGGATGCACCGTGATTCCCTGCGCTCCGAAACGTTCGCAGTCCAGGGCGAAAGCCAGAACATCAGGCCTGTTCTCTCCCCGCGCGTTGCGCAGGGTCGCTATTTTGTTGATATTGACACTCAGCTTTGTCATAGTTTCTCTTTTTATTTACCCGTTTTATTTACCCGTCGGCCGGGAAAGCGTGTTTTTCAGTTTTTTCAGAAGCTCNTCCTCCCCCNANNNGGNATGAAANGAAAAANNTTACCCCTTNAGGGAGGATTATTGGGAAATTCGGCACGAAATTTGTAATTTTGAATCTGTGTCTGTATTTCAGACCGCAAAAATAGAGAATTTTTCATTGGTTTCAAAACCTTATCCTCTCCTCTTTTGATATGAACAGAGCAAAAGACATAGTATATCCCCCTTCCGATTCCCGTCTGCCGNCTGAAGTNCCTTCGGTCAGCGCCGACACTCCGGTTGTAGACCTTCTGGCCCCTCTTCTTGAGTCTCCGACTCATGTGCTCAGCGTCAGTGACGGCGAGCGTAGCCTCGGTTTGCTGACGGAGAGTCTGNTGCTTCAGGGTCTGGCNGAGGAGTTCGCGTCGCGCGCGGATTGCGCGATAGTGACCCTGGAGTGTCCGGCGACCGACTATTCGGCCTCCCGCATCGCTATGGCCGTAGAGGATTCGGGACATCATCTGCTTGACCTCTGGACGCTTCCCCGTCCCGAAGGTCACCTCGCTGTCTCATTGCGTGTTCAGTGTGACGACCCTTCCGGTGTGGTTCATAGTCTTGAGCGTTATGGTTTTGAGGTGATTGCGGTTCATTCCCGGAATTACTCTGACGCTGAAAAGGCGCGTGAACGCTTCGAGGCCCTGCAGGCTTACCTCAATGTCTGACCTTATGCGCCGCATNGCTCTTTTCTCTACAGATTATCCGACCGAGGAGGATTGCCGNCTTCTCGACTTCTGCCGTATCCTCGCATATCGTGGATTCANCCTCTATGCCGAGGCTTCTCTGTCGCGACGTCTCCTCGCTATTGACGGCGAGGCGCCCATTATNCCTTTTGAAGAACTCCCCGCCGACATTGACTTGGCCGTCAGNATCGGCGGCGACGGGACCTTTCTGCGTGCGGCCCGTAGGGCCGGAGAACGACAGATTCCCATTGTCGGTGTCAATGCCGGCCACCTCGGTTTTCTCACCCAGTATTCCCTNGATGAGGCCTCCCTGATGGCNGACCAGATTCTTGCAGACGAACTGATTCCCGAACCGCGTCTTCTGCTGCAGGTCGTCAGTCCCTCGTTGCCCGCTGACTTGTGGCCTTATGCTCTTAANGATGTCTCGGTGCTCAAGGAGGATACCGCCTCCATGATCAATATCGATGTTCATGANAACGANGANTTTCTGGCCGATGTTNTGGCCGACGGTCTGATTATCTCGACCCCTACCGGTTCTACCGGCTACGCTCTGTCGGCGGGGGGACCGATATTGACTCCGAGNGTCGATGCCCTGGCCATAGTCCCCGTAGCTCCTCACACGCTGACCCTCCGCCCTCTTCTCATCTCCGCCTCAAGCACCCTCTCCTTATATCCCTCATCCCGAACGGGGCGTTGTCGTGTCAGTCTCGATGGCTGTAGCTTCCCNATAAGCACTCCGGCAGAGCTTATCATNCGGCGTGCCTCCTTCTCCCTCATCCTCTTGCGCCGTCCTGACGAGGGATTCTTCTCGACNCTTCGCCGAAAGCTCCTCTGGTCGCGTCGCTGAACTCNCGGGAGAAAGCCNGACCCTACCGAAAAAGAAAACGTTATGCTCTATATGTTTAGAATACTGCTTCCCTCCCTGCTNCTGGCTGTATGTGCCTGCGGTTCGACCTCCGGGAAGCAGGCCTCCGTCTCCGCGGAGGAGAATGCCGAAACTANTTCCGTNCCGACGCTCGCTTTCAGCGGCGACTCGGCGTTGGCNCTGGTCAGCCGGCAGGTTGAGTTCGGCCCGCGTGTTCCCGGCTCCGAGGCCCATGCCCGGACAGCAGCCTGGATTCAGCAGCGCCTCGAAGAGAGNGGCGTGACGACAACCGTTCAGCGCACGACCCTCACAGCNTTTGACGGAACAAAACTCCCNGTNAGCAATATTCTTGCCTCCATAAATCCCGATGCTGANCGGAGATGGCTGATAGTGGCCCATTGGGACACCCGNCCCTGGTCCGATAAGGATGCCGATTCCTCCCGTCGCCTGAACCCGGTTGATGGAGCCAATGACGGAGCCTCCGGTGTCGGTGTCCTCCTGGAACTCGCCCGCGTTCTCCCTGCTTCGCTTCCTGCCGACAGAGGGGTGGACCTGCTGTTTGTCGATGCCGAAGACTGGGGTGATGAAGGTTCGGAGGAATCCTGGGCTATGGGCACGCGTTATTTCATCCAGAATCCTCCGCAGGAGTGGAGGCGCCCCGAGGCGGGAATCGTTGTCGATATGGTCGGAGACCGCGACGCGACTTTCATGCGGGAGTATTTCTCGGAACAGGCGGCTCCGGAGCTGAACGCCCGTATATGGGGAACGGCGGCTTCTCTGGGATACGGGGAACGCTTCCTGAACAGGATGGGAACGGCCGTCACTGATGACCATGTCGAGCTTATACGCGGCGGAATACCGGCCATCGATATAATCGATTTCCGCGACAACGGAGCCCAAAGCGGATTCTGTCCGCAATGGCATACCTCTGATGACACCATGCGCCACATCTCTCCCGCTACCCTCGAAAGCGTGGGACGCACTCTGGAAAGCTTTCTGACCCGCTGACCGGACTCTCTTCTGTCGGCAATCCCCTTTCTTATGGAACGGGAGATAGACGGGAGCTAAACGAGGGACATAGAAATAAAAAATCTGAAAATATTATTAGATATGAACTTCATTGACGAACTGACCTGGCGCGGAATGATCCATTCCGTAATGCCGGGTACAAAAGAGCAGCTTGAGAAGGAGATGACGACCGCCTATCTCGGTATCGACCCGACAGCGGATTCCCTCCATATCGGGCATCTTTGCGGAGTGATGATGCTGCGCCATTTTCAGCGTTGCGGCCATAAGCCTCTCGCTCTTGTCGGCGGAGCGACCGGAATGATTGGAGACCCCTCGGGAAAATCAGCCGAGCGCAATCTTCTCGATGAGAAAACTCTGCGCCACAACCAGGAGGCTATCAAAAATCAGCTTGCCAAATTCCTTGATTTTGAATCTGATAAGCCAAACCGTGCCGAGCTGGTCAACAACTATGACTGGATGAAGGATTTCACCTTCCTCGATTTCGCCCGCGATATAGGAAAACACATAACGGTCAACTATATGATGGCCAAGGATTCGGTTCAGAAACGTCTCAACGGCGAGGCCCGCGACGGTCTGAGCTTCACCGAGTTCACTTACCAGTTGCTCCAGGGTTATGATTTCCTGCATCTCTACGAGACGAAGAACTGCCGTCTGCAGCTCGGCGGATCGGACCAGTGGGGCAACATCACTACCGGTTCTGAGCTTATCCGCCGCAAGATAGGCGGAGAGGCGTTCGCCTTGACCTGTCCTCTTATCACAAAGGCTGACGGAGGTAAGTTCGGCAAAACGGAGAGCGGAAACGTATGGCTTGACCCGCGCTATACCTCTCCCTACAAGTTCTATCAGTTCTGGCTCAATGTCTCTGACGCAGATGCTGAGAAATATCTCAAGATATTCACATTCCTCACTCAGGAGGAGATCGCGGCTCTGGTCGCTGAGCATGCCGAGAACCCCGGGGAGCGCCCCCTGCAGAAGCGTCTGGCCAAGGAGGTCACCGAGATGGTCCATTCTCCGGAGGCTTATGAAGCCGCGGTCCGCGCCAGCCAGATTCTTTTCGGCAAGGATGCGGCTGAGATTCTGAAGAGCATCGATGAGCAGACTCTTCTCGATGTCTTCGAGGGTGTTCCGCAATCCCGCGTCGCTATGTCGGAGCTGGAAGCCGGCATTCCTTTGCTCGAACTCCTGGCGGTCAAGACCGATCTGTTCCCCTCGAAGGGAGAGGCACGGAAAATGACTGTCGGAGGGGGAGTCTCGATCAATAAAGAGAAAGTGACGGATCCTAACAGCGTTGTGACTTCCGCCAGCCTTCTTGACGGAAAATACCTGCTTCTGCAGCGAGGCAAGAAGAACTATCATCTCGTAATCGCTGAATAAGGTTGTCATAATCGCTGAGTAAAACAGCCCCGCTTTCGGCTTCTCCATATACCCTTACTGTTTTTTTAGGGAACAGCAACAAAAAAAAGCTGAAAAATTTGGAAATTCCGCCGAAAGAACTTAACTTTGCAAAACATACGAAACGCCCCGCGTTTTTAATGCGGGGCGTCCATCAGGAGAGATGGGTGAGTGGCTGAAACCACCGGTTTGCTAAACCGACGATGGGAGCAATCCTATCCACGAGTTCGAATCTCGTTCTCTCCGCAAAAGAACTCCGGAAAAGATTATCTTTTCCGGAGTTCTTTTTTCGTTGAGATTAGCGCTGACGGTAGGTGATGCTGCGTGTGATGGTGGTGGCGACGCCGTTGCTTGTCTGGGTACGNGTAGTCCAGTTNCCTTGCTCATCCGTTGANTTTTCAGGATAGGAGAACGTATANGACTCCCGGTTTCCGACACCGTCATTGATTTCCATCCCGGTCTGACGCCCTGAATCATCGCGGGTATAGATGACATTCCAGCTGGCGTCATANTCCTCGTGCTTTTCGGTCATCANACGNTTATTNTCGTCATAGAGAAAAGAGATGTAGGTTTGCTGTGGTTCCCCCATATCGTCCGATGTGTTGATTGTCAGGCGNACCGGCATCCCGTTATCATCGCGCTCCATGCCNACCTTTTCTCCATTAATGGCGACNAGATGACCCTCTTCATCGAAGAGGAATGTGGTGTTGGATTCGTAGAGGTTNNCCTTTACGGTCTCGACCAGACGCTCGATATCGCCGTGTGCATCCAGGCATACGAGATCTGTCACTTTCTCNTGCGGCNTCTCCTCGATAGCCGCANCNTCGGCCTCTCCTGCCGTCGTGGAATCTGCTGATTCACCGCTTTTCCCTCCGCAGGCGCTNAGTAGAAGCAACGCGCCGGCGGCATAGAAGATTTTCATTTTCATANATATGNCTTACAATTAGATAGGGTCTTAAGTTAGCGCAAAGGTAAGAAAAAAGTCCGATAAGACTCCGGCATCCGCAGATATAAATAGATTTGCCTCGCGGACGCCTAATGCTGTCCCGATATGAAATGGCAAATCAGAACTCATCCGCGGGACGACATGACCCGCTTGTGGTTTTCTTCTCCAATCCTGATTATGCGCGCCCGGACGCCGACGCCNCNCCCGGAGAACTCATTTCCGGCAATCCCATTGCCGACATAGATGCTGTCCTGCGCGACCATATAGCCGGAGAATGNAACGACGCCGTTGCTCCTCGCCCGGAAACNCTCCACCCCTTCAATGATTTCCGTCCCCCAAGATTGCAGTTTGCCGCTGTTTCCGACTCATTGCCCGGATATTCTTCCACTTCCGGCTCCTTTCCATCCTTTACCCTCAGCATCCCTCTGAGCGATACCGAACGTGAATCGCTCGCAATGATTCTTGGAGGGGAGGGTGTCCGAGTGACCGAGAGCCGTCGTCAGGCGCTTCATACGCGTCTTGGAAATGCTATANGTCCGGAAACCGTAAGACTACGGGATAGAATGATGGAGGAGGGGCTGTTTTCAGAATCCTTTACAATCTGNTATGCACTGCGCTTTGCCGATGGTTCCACGCTATTTCATTCCGANCCTATTCCGATTATTCCAAACGAGGGAGCCTGGAGTCTTGANCTTCGNCGTTGCGTCATTACTTCCGAGGGCGCGACCATGACCCTNTCGCTCCTCCGNCGTCCATGCCGNCTCNTTGCCCGCATAATAGATNGCGGCGACCTCAGGACCTCTGCCGCNGGTGGAATCATNGGTATCGATCTCTTCACGACACCTGACCATGCCNCCTTTCCGGCTTCAACGGATGGTGTNCTCTCCCATCTATCCTCATTCGGACTGACAACGNCTTCCCGACTGACCGACGGCGTTCCATCCCTAATCGGAGAGGAGCCGCTCGCCCCTGCCGACCCTTCCTCTTTCGGATGGATCTTCAACGACTCCGGCCGACCCGCACGGCGCTCATCGCTCGCGGACCCGACCGGCTTCCGTCTGATGACCCATATTCCCATACTGAAACTCGATACNGCCGGAGGNTGGATTCTGATNCGGTGTGAACGCGATATGACGCGNNTGNCNNCGACTGAGATAAAACCTGATTATTTCCATCGNNGGAGTGGNGAAGGACGATTGATATATTCGACCGTCACCCAGCATCTGTTGGCCGANCCNCGCTTCAGATGTCCCGAGCCGTATCCTCCCNTTCCATTCGCCGCTTCAGATGATTCCTCTTCCGGAACAGTTCCGTTGCGACTGACGGTCGCCTTGCGACTTGACGGACGNCTANACTTGCTGTCGCGTCTACTTGAAGAGGAGGAGAGAGGATGCTGGCTGACCTCNGGAGGAACTCTTCCCTCGTTGCACTCCCTTTTCCATCCCATGACGGAATGTGAATTTATCGCTCTCGAAACGGATTCTGAGGGTAACGGTTCCTTTTCCCGCGTTCTTCTTTTGCCGATGGAGAAGAGGAGTATCGGAGGGGTTTCCTGGACACGTCTTGACGANGCTNTCCCACTCTTCACCCCNGGGTCTCTTGACGACCGTTATCCGGATGCGATTCGNGGAAGCCTCACGGAATGGAGACGCTCCTCTGACGGAGAACTCCTATGCAGCTCCGACACTAATCCGGTCCATTATCCCTCCGAGGGNCGCTTCCGCGCCTCNGCCTACCCNCTGACCGGAGGTGTNGACTTCTCCGGTCGCAAGAGCGGCGTNGATCTTCCGCTGCTCCTTTTCACCGCCGAAGGGATACGCCTTTGCGGGCGCGAGGAGGTGAAATGTGACGGAAGNGTGCTGCGGTTGTGGCGTGCCGGAGAATATCTGTCCACATTTACCGCCCTCTCTCCCCGTCTGATCTGCTCGACCCGCGAGGGGGGTGCCTTCATGACCGGATACGGCATCTATCTTCAGACTCAGACGACTACCCGACGTCTTTCTACCCGCGGACTGCNTTTCGCATCTTCCGGAATCCTGCTATATCATCCGGAAGTCTCGNTGCTGGAGTTCAGGTTGCCGTCTCCGGCTTCTGAAACCGAGGGCGGGGTATGCGTCAGCTGGTGGTATGACCTGGAGCTGGATGTGGAGCTGGAATTGCTGACCAAGTTGAGTCCCACTNCNTCCTCCCNCTCNCCCGAAACCTCCGCGNAGGATTCCTTTTCCCTGACNACNCGCCCATTCCGCCTCCCCGCCACCCCATCCGGAGTTCGCCTTATTCTTGAGGATGGCGTCGGGACACCTCCGCAAGGGATTGCGGGCGCGACCTTGCGTATGGAGGCAACTGCTGACCTTCGGATATGGAGTCCTGTCGGTGCGCGGCGGGGGCTCGAAATAGANTCATTGATTCCCTTTCCCGGAACTCCCGTGTGGTATCGCCTGCGAGTAGCGCTTCCCTCCTCCAGCCCTCTTCCAATAGGATTTATTATTGATTTTTGATGAATATATAACGTAAAAAGAGATAAACCTCCAAGTTTTTCTTTGCATTTTGCACAATCATAAAAATAATTGATTAAATTTGCGTCCACGTCCGGGAATCTATTCCCGAGGCTATCCCCTCTCTCCCTCTTCCGGCCTCTGTCTGCGACCTCCTTTTCGGAGATTAAGGCGGAGGGGGGAAGCCCCCGAATACCTAACCGTTCTTATCTACCCCATGGAAAAAGTTGATAATCTGGACCGCAAGATCCTCAACATTGTCATGAACAACGCGCGCATCCCTTCCAAGGATGTGGCCATCGTCTGCGGCGTTTCCCGTGCCGCTATTCATCAGCGCATCCAGCGCCTGATAGAGATGGGAGTCATCGTCGGCTCCGGATATAACGTAAATCCCCGCAAACTGGGATACAACACCTGCACTTATATCGGTGTCAGCCTTGAGAAAGGTTCGATGTATCGCGATGTCGTCAAGGAACTGGAAAAAATCCCCGAGGTCGTCGAGTGTCATTTCACTACCGGCCCCTATTCAATGCTCATCAAGGTCTTCGCTCACAACAACCAGCATCTGATGGAGCTTCTCAACAACAATATCCAGCAGATCGCCGGCGTGACCGAGACCGAGACCCTCATCTCCCTTGAGCAGTCCATGAACCGCCAGATTCAGCTTGACGTAGATCCTGACCGTCTCCGCTGAGACGCTGAGCGTCCGGAACCGCAGTTCCGCTATCAACGATAACTTACAAAGGACGCAGCCTCTCCGGGCGCGTCCTTTTTTTATAGGTCCGACAAAAAACTTTCATAGGTCCCGCCCCGTAGGCCTCGGACCCGATAGATAACCTTTGATAATGAAAAAAAATCTCCTTTTCCCGATTCTCTCCGTCGTGGCGCTGGCAATAATCGCCCTGACATTCTTTTATCCGGACGCGCTCCAGGGGAATCTTCTCCAGCAACACGATATCCTCCAGGGATTGGCCAATGGTCAGGAAGGAAAGGCTTTTACCGAACAGACCGGTCAGACCACCCGTTGGACCGATGCTCTTTTCGGAGGTATGCCTAATTTTCAGATAGCTCCCTCCTACCCCGCCAATTCGCTTCTTGAATGGGTGGGCAAGATCTATATGCTCGGCCTCCCATCTCCGGCCAACCTCCTTTTCGGAATGATGCTCGGTTTCTTCATTCTCTGCCTATGTCTGAAGATGAAATGGCCGACAGCTCTTTTTGCTGCCATAGCATGGGGCTTTTCCTCATATTTCATTATCATTATCGGAGCGGGACATATATGGAAGTTTCTGGCGCTTTGCTATATACCGCCGACGATAGGTGGAATTGTGCTTCTATATCGCGGCAAATGGCTCCGCGGTCTCGCTCTTGCTTCCCTTTTCGGGGCTTTGCAGTTGCAGAGCAACCATCCCCAGATGTCTTATTATTTCCTCCTCGTCATTTTCTGCCTGATGATGGGCTGGCTCTGGATGGCCTGGAAGAATGCCCAGATGAAACAATGGCTGATGGCTACCCTGCTCAGTCTCTGCGCCGGCGCGCTCGCTGTCGGTGCCAACTCCGCTTCTCTCTATAATTCTCTCGAATATAGCAAAGAGACTGTCCGCGGCCGCGCGACAGAGATTCCCCTCCCGGGCCAGAGCGCCGAGGAAGCGGCCGGGATGGATCGCGAAGCTATAACCGCCTGGAGTTATTCTCCGTCGGAAACATTCTCTCTCCTTATTCCCAATGTCAAGGGGGGAGCGACAATAAAACCGGTCGGAGGACAGAACAAGGTCCTCTCCAGCGCTGAGACGCCTGCGGGAGCCCGTGTCACTCTCTCCCCCGAAGAGTCGCAGGTCGCTGCCTCTTTCCCGCAGTATTTCGGCGACCAACCGATGACTAACGGTCCTGTCTATGTCGGAGCCTTTGTCCTCTTGCTCGCGATTCTGGGTCTGTTCACCTTGCGGGGACGCGTCGAGACGCCGATGAAATGGGCCCTCTTGGCTGCCTCGGTGCTCGCAATTCTTCTCTCCTGGGGACATAACTTCCCGGCTTTGACAAATTTCTTCATCGATCATTTCCCCGGTTACAACAAATTCCGGGCTGTGGCCTCGATTCTTGTAATCGTTGAATTTTGCATTCCGTTGCTCGCCGCCCTGACTCTTCGCCAGATGGTCCGCGACGACAATTATTTCCGCGAGAACAAATGGACAGTCATAGCCGTCTTTGGCTGTGGCGCCGCTATCTGTCTGCTGGGATGGGTCGCTCCCTCTATCTTTGGAACTCCTTACAGCGCTCAGGAAGCGGAGTTTCTCCGCTCCAACGGCGTCTTCTCCAATCCGGCTTACGCCAATGTTCTGAAGAGTGTTTCCGAGGGACGTCTCGGATTGGTCAGTGATGATTCCCTCCGCTCGTTGCTGTTCATCTTAGGAGCCGGCGCGGTGCTCTGGATGTGGTCGCAGAAGAAAATGGGACAGCCCTATCTCTGGGTCGGAGTCCTGGCTGTCCTCGCTCTGGTAGACCTCTACGGGGTCGATAAGCGTTATGTCAATTCCGAAAATTTCCTCCCCCCGACAGATTCTGAAGTCGGGTTCACTCCGACGGCCGCTGACCTGCAGATATTGAAAGACACGACTAACTACCGGGTAATGGATGTCGATGGCTTCTCGCAGGCCCGCTCCTCATATTTCCATAAGACTATAGGAGGTTACCACGCCGCCAAACTGACGCGCTACAACGATCTTATAACCCATCAGATTTCGCGCGGAAACCAGAGAGTCCTCGATATGCTCAATGCCAAGTATATCATATCCCAGGGAGAGGTTATGGAGAATCCCGGCGCGCTGGGTAACGCCTGGTTTGTCGATTCGATCGAATATGTGGCTACCCCTGCCGAGGAGATGGCGGCCCTTGACAATCTTCCCGTTGAACGCGCAGCGGTTGCTGACGCTGCCTTCAAGGGTGTGCTGGGTGAACCCTCCCCCATTGTGGCGGGCGATACCATCTATGAGACATCCTACGCCCCCAACCGCCTGACCTATCGCTACCGCTCCGCCGCTCCGGCTGTCGCCGTATTCAGCGAGGTTTACTTCCCCTGGGGTTGGACCGCGACTGTCGATGGCGCGGAGAGTGCCATCGGACGTGTCGATTATGTATTGCGCGCCCTGCGTCTTCCCGCCGGAGAACATGAGGTCGAGTTCCGTTTCGATCCTCAGAGCCTTAAGACGACTAACACCATCTCCCTCGCCAGTGTCGGGGTTATATATCTGCTCGTCATCATGGCTTTGGTATGCTTTGCTATTGCCTGGCGTCGTCGTTCCTCTTCCGCAAAAGGGAAATGAGTATGCTGGGCGCCTGGATAAGGAGAATGCGCCACCGCCGGGGTTTTGGTGTCCATTCGCCACTCGCGTTCCGTGTGGTGAAGGAGGTTCTGTGGCCTGCACGTGACTATGGGTTCTACGATGAGAACTCCATACGTACCCTCTCTTCCGATCCTCTCCGGACTGTCCTGCTGAGGGCTTGGCGACTCGCCTGCTGGGAAAAGATTCCTCTGGAGATTGTTGGAAATCTTGCGCCAGCCCTGAATAAAATAATTTCGACGCGGGCCCCGCGTTCCGCGTCTGCTCCGCGCCTTATCCTCATCCTCAACTGTGAGGATGCGAGCAATCTGCCTCCTTACCCGGAGGGGAGCATCCTGTATGTATGGACAGGAAAGCGCCCTTCCGGACCGGAAGAGCTTCCGGGGGAGCTTTTGCTCCTCCTGCCTGATGGTTTTATCGCTTTCAATCGACCGAACACGCCGCGATTGTGTTATGATTTCTGACAGTATACAGGAATATCTCGAATATCTGCGACTGGAACGCGCACTTGCCTCCAATACCATACAGGCGTATGGTATTGACCTATGGCATCTCCGTTGCTATCTGGAGGATCACAGATGCTCCCTCAAAGAGGTTACGCCAGAGGATCTTCATAATTTCCTGGCTACTCTCCGCGACCTGGGTCTCGGCCCCCGTTCGCAAGCCCGTTTGCTGAGTGCGGTCAAGGGATTCTTCAGATTTTTGCATATCTCAGGTTATCTCCCTTCCGATCCTTCGCTGACTGTGGAGAGTCCGCGTCTTCCTCGGTCGCTCCCTGACCTTCTGTCGGTGGAAGAGATAGATCGTATGGCGGCCGCCCTCGATCCTGACAAGGAGGAGACTCCCCGCAACCTGGCCATTCTGGAGATGCTGTACGGGAGCGGTCTGCGCGTCTCTGAGCTGACCGGCCTCCGCATATCGAGGATGAACCTTGAAGAAGGTTGGGTGCTGGTCGATGGTAAGGGAAGCAAGCAAAGGATGGTGCCGCTTTCGCCCCGGAGCATTGAACTGACTCGCGACTGGCTCGCGATAAGAAGTATGATGGAACCCAAACCGGGGGATGCCGATATCCTTTTCCTCAACCGTCGCGGCGGACGTATGAGCCGTGTGATGATATTCTATATCATCCGTCAGATAGCCTTAGATGCCGGGATAGACCATAAGGTTTCCCCTCACACATTGCGCCACAGCTTCGCGACCCATCTGCTTGAAGGGGGAGCCTCCTTGCGCGCCATTCAGGAGATGCTCGGTCATGAGTCTCTCTCTACTACAGAGATATATGTCCATCTCGACCGTGGACGTCTGCGTGAGGAACTGCTGCGCTGTCATCCCTGGTTCAACCGCAAGAGAAATTCCGATTAATCCCGATAAATCTCGATAAATCCCGATAAACCATGTATAAAAAATTATTCAACCATCCCTCTCCGGCCGGCGAGATAACGCTTGTGCGTCTTGAGAATGCCGGAGGCTCCTGGGTAGAGCTTTCATCGCTTGGGGCCGGCGTGACCGCCCTTTGTGTTCCTGACCGCAATGGCCGCATACGGAATGTTGCCTTGGGCTATGCCGATCCGGCTTCCTATCTGGCCGACGGCCCCTGTATGGGAAAGACTCCGGGNCGCTACGCCAATCGCATAGCCGGAGGGCATTTCCAGCTTGACGGTAAGGAGTTTCAGCTGCCTGTTAATCTTCCCCCCAATCATCTGCATGGAGGACCGGAAGGGTTCCAGAATCGGATATGGGAAACAGAGGTGACTGAGGATGGAGTCCTCTTTACCCTCCGTTCCGCTGACGGAGATATGGGGTATCCCGGTGAGCTCACTGTCCGTGTCCGTTACCGCTGGAGCGACGATTGTGTGCTCTCCATAGAGTTCGAGGCGACCACGACTGCACCGACAATAGTCAATCTGACGAACCATACCTACTGGAATCTTCGGGGTGCCGATGAGGGTGATGCCCTTGACCACACCCTGCGTGTCAATGCCTCCCGTTTTCTGGAAACAGACGCCAATCTGACTCCTACCGGTAATTTCATAGAGGTCGAAGGAACCCCGATGGACTTCCGCCGGGAGAAAGAGGTCAGACGCGACATTCATGCGGACTATACCCCCCTTAAAAATGGAGGAGGTTATGACCATTGCTGGGCTGTCGATGCCTGGGAGGAGGGTAAGATTAAGGAAGANGTAGTGCTGACCGATTTTGTCAGTGGTCGTCGTCTGACAGTAAGCAGTGATCAGCCCGGAGTNCAGGTTTACACCGGCAACTGGCTTTCCGGATCGCCGGAGAACCGCAGTGGCCGCGGATATGAGAATTTCGAGGGTATAGCCATAGAGGCTCAGGGTTTCCCTGACGCACCCAACCACCCCGNCTTCCCCTCGCAGCGTCTCAATCCCGGCGAGACTTATCGTCGTCACATACGATACGCCTTCACCACCGTCTGAACCCCACCATAATTCTTGTGGNACATCGTCCAAAAAACCTCCCGAGGAAAACTCCCGGGAGGTTTATATATATNAGTCAAAAACATAGCGTTCATACAACTGATATAGGGACCAGGCTGCTGAACGATATGATCATACAGCCATAAAAAAATAGAGCGTCGACATCACGTCGATGCTCTATTTCTGTACATTAGTATAAACATTAACTGTTTAGTATGGAAAAAAGGGTTGGCTTATCAGGATTCGAACCTGAACAGACAGAACCAAAACCTGTAGTGCTGCCATTACACCATAAGCCAATCATTGCAGACGCCCGCAGACGTCTGCAATGCAAAATTAATCCATAAATTCCGAAAAACCAAACCTTAGACCGACAAATTCCGAAAAACCACCAATTTTTCTCACTGATTTCGTAGAACCCCTCCCATAAGAAATCCGCTCGTTTCTGCCCCCCGGCTGTTTACAATTCTTCCAACCGGGAATCTGACAATTCTCGCAGCTTGAGGTCTGACAACTCTCGCAGNTTGNNGTCTGACAACTCTTGCAGNTTAGGGTCTGACAATTCTCGCTGGCTTAGATATAAGATTTACGCTCACAAGAAATAGCGGTCGTAGATTGGCTGAGGAGGAAAGATTTTGTAAATTAGCGGTAGCGAATATCTTGTTGATGACCTGAAATATATGATATCGTTGAAGACGAGAAATAGATAATAATGTTGATAAACTGAAAATATATGGAACAGACAGCAGAAGGACTGCGCAGGGCGCAGACGATGGTTGACCGCTGGATAAGGTCAACGGGAAAAGGTTATTTTTCGGAACTGACCAATATGGTCATGCTGACCGAGGAAGTCGGTGAACTGGCGCGCCTGATAGGACGCATCTATGGCGACCAGGTCGCCAAAGAGGGAGATCTGCGCAAAAGTCTCGGCGAAGAACTATCCGACATACTGATGGTAACGCTTTGCCTCGCCAACCAGACCGGTGTAGACATCGGCCAAGCCTTCCTCGACGGCATGGAAAAGCGCGAGCGCCGTGACCGCAAGCGCTTCGAAGCCTGATCCCCTCCCTTCTCTCCCTTCTCTCCCTTCTCCCCTCTCTCTCTCCCTTCTCCTCTTCTCTCCTTTCTTCTTTTCTTTCTCTCAATCAGTAGATAGAATTTGTAAAAGTGAGGCTCGCTTGCGAGCCTTCCTCCTTCTCTTCTCCTTCTCTTCTCCTTCTTCCCTCTTTCTCCTTCCCTCTCCTCTCTTTCCAAAGAATAACCAAAATCCAGAAAAGAAAATGCCAAGAGCTTATTTTCATGACTATCGCAGCCGATGCTATTATCATCTGACTCTCTCCAAACTCCCGTCGGCAGCCCCTTTCAGCTGTTTAGTCGGAAATCTGTCGAATTTCTATCTTGAACGAAGCAAGCTCGGGCAAATAATAGAAACCAGGATTCATAATTTCCAACAATTCTCTCCTCTAATCCAAATCCATCAATATATAATCATGCCGGACCATCTCCATCTCCTTGTATATGTGTCTGACCGATTGGAGAAGGCGTTAGGAGTCTATATAGCCATGTTTAAAGCCTCCATCCGTAAAGAATGGCACCAAGGCGCTATCTTTGAGAGAGACTTCTATGACCGCATAATTCGCCCCTCCCATTCGCTCAACGATGTATATAACTATATCAGGGAAAATCCGCGCAGATTATTGGTGAGACGGGAGCGTCCCGATTTTTTTCAGCGAGTGAGAGACATATTTATCAAGGATGAGATATGGGAAGCCTACGGCAATCTTCAGCTATTGCGGAATCCATTCAAGGACGCAGTCGTAGTTCATAGAGCAGAGAGTCAGGCCGAAAGAAAACGGAACGCAGATAGCTGGTTTCATCTGGCAGCTAACGGAGGCGTTCTTGTCTCGCCGTTTATTTCGCAGGATGAGAAGGAGATACGGAACAAGTTGGAAGAGATGGGAGGCAAGCATATCCGGATTGTTAACGAAGCTTTTGGTAAGAAGTTCAAGCCTTACGGTCATGAGTTTGAGCTATGCGAACAAGGGCGTCTATTGCTTATAGCGCCAAAGGCGTCCTTGACTATGTCGCGGANCATCTGTTTGAAGATGAATGCTGTCGCTGAATATATTTCCCGGACCGCGGCAGAACTTATCCTGCGCGGCAGATGAGAATTTGGCGGTTGCTATGAAGGCTCGCGATAGGGAAAGGCTCGCAATANGGGAAGGCTCGCACTGGGGGAAGGCTCGCAAGCGAGCCTCACTTTTACAAATTTGCTCTCGTCAGGGCAAACATTTGTCAGACACAAAATGGAAAAAAGGAGGGCGGAGATATCAAAAGGGGCAAGGAGAACGAGGGAGGAAGGAAGGAAGGGAGGAAGGAAGGGAGGGAGGAAGGAAGGGAGGGAGGAAGGAAGGGAGGAAGAAGGGAAAAATAAAGTCTTCCCTTTTCACAAAGGGAAGACTTTTGTGGAGAAATTTTCATTGTCCTTGTACGGTGGGCGATTACGGATTCGAACCGCAGACCCTCTGCTTGTAAGGCAGACGCTCTAAACCAGCTGAGCTAATCGCCCGTTTGCTCGGGGTTCGTCTTTCAACGCTTCCTCCGCAACGGTCGCCCTCGAAGGGCTTCCGCAAAATCGTGGGCGATTACGGATTCGAACCGCAGACCCTCTGCTTGTAAGGCAGACGCTCTAAACCAGCTGAGCTAATCGCCCGATTTGCGAATGCAAAGTTAAATCTTTTTCCACTCTCCTCCAAATTTTTTTTGCTATTTTTGCATAAATTTTTTCCGGGAGTGTCGAAATCTTCTGCTTCGATATGGGTTTCGCATAAGCTCCGGGAATATAATAAGTAATTGCTAAGGAGCTGCCTGTTTAGTCAAGTAGCTGTTGTTCAGGTTTTAATATGGAATCTCTTTCCCCCCGTGATATACGAATTGCGGACTATGATTATCCGCTTCCTGACGAGCGCATTGCCCGTCATCCTCTTGCAGACCGCGACAAATGCCTTCTTCTCCTCTCCCTCCCTGACGGTGAGATTCAGGATCGTTCTTTCTCAGAACTCCCCTCCCTGATGGAGGGGGAAGGAATGCTGGTCTTCAACAATACGCGGGTCATTCATGCCCGTATCCCTTTCCGCCGGCAGACCGGAGCCGCCATCGAAATATTCCTGCTCGAACCCCTGCTGCCCGCTGATCATCTTCTCGTTTTCCAGACCACCGGGGAATGTGAATGGAGCTGTATGGTGGGAAACCTCAAGAAATGGAAGGAACCGGCCCTTTTCCGGGAAATCTCACTCCCTGACGGACGCATAGTGACCCTCAGCGCCCATCTCGGAGAACCTTCCGGAGGTAACGCCCGCCGGATAACCTTCCGCTGGCAGAATCCGGATATCACTTTCGCCGAGATAATAGAGTCGGCCGGTAATATCCCTATCCCACCATATCTTAAACGCGATTCCGAAGCTTCCGATGAGGAGGACTACCAGACAGTCTATTCCAAGATAAAAGGCTCAGTAGCCGCTCCCACGGCCGGGCTGCACTTCACTCCCTCCCTCCTTGAGGAACTTGAAAACCATGGCCAGACGTTGCGGGAGGTGACGCTCCATGTAGGAGCCGGAACTTTCCAACCCGTCAAGAGCGAGACCATCGGCGACCATCCGATGCACACTGAAAACTTTTCGGTCAGCACCTCCTTCCTGCGTGAACTCGCCGATGCCCTCGAACGGTCTGCTACTGATTCCGCATACCTGATTACGGCTGTCGGAACGACTACCGTCCGCACCCTCGAAAGTCTCCCCTATCTCGGACGCAAGGCCAAGGAAACAGGGTCGCTCGATAATCTTCATCTCGGTCAGTGGGAGGCCTATGAAAACAGCATCTCTTCCGATGAGGCTCCGGCTTTCCTNCGCTCTCTCGCGGAGATAGCCGTCAAGGAAGGACGCGACCGCATACAGGCCTCCACAGCGATTATGATAGCCCCAGGCTTCCGCTGGAATATCGTCCGCAGGATGATTACCAACTTTCATCAGCCCTCTTCCACACTGCTCCTTCTTGTCTCCTCATTCCTCGACCGCGACGGAGCCTCAGACGGGGAGGAACAATGGCGCCGGATATACTCCCATGCCCTCGCCGGACCCTACCGCTTCCTATCCTACGGCGACGCCTGTCTCCTCTATCCCCGCGACAGCAAGAGATGAAGATTCTCCTTCCCTATTCAAAGAGTCTCCTTCTGCGGCAGCTGGCCCTCGATTATTCCTCCGGAGTCATTTCTGCCGAAATAGATCCGGAACGCAGTTGCCGCGATGTGGAGGAACTGCGTCAGGCCCTTCTGACGCTTCGGATGGAAAAGAATCCCTCGATACATATAGAGGAAGGTGGCGCGCCACTACGGTTCCTGCTCGCCCTCGCTTCCTGGACTCCGGGTCGCAAGGTTTCGATAACTGTCGGCGAACGCCTGTCACGTCGTCCCGTTGCCGGACTGACCGATGTTCTGCGCCGTAGCGGTGCGGAAATTGTTTTCGATGAACAGACCCGCCGCTACACCATCTTCGGCACGGAACGCAAAACAGAAGAGCTGCATATCGATGCGACCGCAAGCTCTCAGTTTGTCAGCGCCCTCATGCTCGCCGCCCCCCTCGCNNCCCTCCCCNTTCGCCTCGTCAGCCGTGACGGATGCTGGAGAGTATCGCGTCCCTATATAGCCATGACGGCCGAAGTCATGAGACAGCGCGGATGGAAAGTCAGAATGGAGGAGGGAATTGTCGAAATAGGAGAAAGAGATGGTGAAGAGAGAAATTCCGCCCGTATGGAAGCCGATTGGAGCGCTGCCGCGTTTATATGTGGGATGTTTCATGTCGCGCAGCGACGCGGCTGGAATCCCCCCGCGCCGGAACTCCCTGACCTTCTGACTGCAGACTCCCTGCAGGGAGATTCCCGCTTCCCTCTCCTTTTGGCTCAGGAAGGGAATGAATATGACCTTCGTTCTGCGCCGGATCTCGCCATGCCCCTCTGCTCGACACTCCTGATGCTCCGCCGTCCGTTCCGTCTGACAGGACTCGAAACCCTCCCTTCCAAGGAGTCAGACCGCCTGGAGGCAATGAGGCGAGGGTTCCTCCTTTTCGGTTATTCTCTGGAGATTGTAGGAAAGGGAGAACTCCGATGGAACGGGCAGAACACGAAGACGAGGACTCCGGGGAGAATCTGCGTTCCTACCGCAGGAGACCACCGCATAGCGCTGGCACTGAAGATGATGGAACTTGACGGCTGGGATGTAGAGCTTGATGATCCGGGATGTGTCGCCAAATCCTGGCCCGGAGGGGCCCGGGAGCTGTCGCGCTATGCCGCCCTCCTCAAAAGAGAGATTCCGGGAACCACGGAAGATTCCCATAACCAAAAAGATATAAAAGATTGTGTTTGAATTTGAGTTTTTCCGCAATGCGCTTGTCGGGGTGGTGATTATGTCGGTTGTATCGGCAATTGTCGGGACCTATATAGTTTCGCGTCGTCAGGTCTTCATCTCCGGCGGTATCACCCACGCCTGTTTCGGAGGACTCGGTCTCGGCTATCTGACCGGCCTCTCCCCAATGTGGATGGCCGTTCTTTTCGCCATCGGAGGCTCCTTGGGAGTCGATGCTCTGTCGCGCGACCGCAGGGTGCGCCGTGACACGGCCATAGCCGTTGTATGGGCGACAGGGATGGCTCTGGGAATCCTCTTCATATTTCTCAGGTCAGGATATGCTCCCGACCTAAACTCCTTCCTCTTCGGCAATGTGCTGACGATAACCCGTCCCGACCTTTGGCTGTTCAGCGCCTACACACTCGCCATAATCCTATTCTTCTTCATATTCAAGGAAATAATTATCGCTGTCTCCTTTGATGAGGCCTTCGCCGCGACCCGTCGTCTCCCCGTCCGCTTCATCAACGTCAGCATGACGGTCATAGTC
This sequence comes from Bacteroides sp., assembly GCA_014801785.1. GTDB lineage: Bacteria > Bacteroidota > Bacteroidia > Bacteroidales > Muribaculaceae > Lepagella. The sequence goes on from JAAVDN010000003.1 coordinate 157,813, forward strand.
GCGCTCGGCATAGTCCTGACAATCCGCATGGCCGGCATCATGCTCCTGATGTCGCTCCTCTCGCTCCCTCAGATGACGGCCGAAATCCACAGTCGGCGTTATATGAGGATAATGTTATGGGCTCTTGTCTATGCTCTTGTCGGTTCCGTCGGCGGCCTCTTCGCCGCCTATTGGCTCGATGTCCCCGCGTCGGCAACTATAGTCCTGCTTCTCGTCCTGCTTTACGTCGCGGTCTCCCTCTCCGCGCGTCTTGTAAAGAGAAAGATTGGGTGAAATACCAACGATTGGAGTATTTTTTATTAAATTTGTAGATACTTATCCACCCTTCCCTAACGGTTTCACTATAGCCTCCCCCGCTCCGGTCGGACGTCAGGGCTATAATAACAATATCTTATGTCAAGTCTGAAGGTATTCTGCGTCAACGACGCCCGCTATATCGATATCTGCGGCGGTGAGACTCTCGCCGATATTCTGAGCCGCCTTCCGTCGGAATTGGGATTCACCCCTATCTGCGCCAAGGTCAACAACAAGACAGAGTCCCTCTCCTTCGCCGTCTACAGTCCCAAGATGGTCGAATATATCCGTCCTGAGAGTCATGAAGGGCAACGGGTATATATACGCACCCTCTGTATGCTCCTCTACCGCGCCGTGGAGCTGCGCTTTCCCGGAACGCGTCTCCGCATGGAGCATTCGGTCGCCGGAGGTAACTACTGCCGTCTCTTCGGACGCGACGGAGAAGTATATGTCCCCTCCGCCGAAGAGGTTTCCGAACTCCATTCCCTCATGCGCGGTCTCGCTGAGAGAGACCTCCCGATTCTGACCAAGGAACGTCTGACCAAAGATGCTCTGGAGATATTCCGCCGCCAGGGACTCGACTCGAAGGTGATGCTTCTCGAAGGGCTTCATAACCTCTACACCACCTTCAACGAACTTGACGGACTCGCAGACTCCTATTACGGACCTCTCGCTCCTTCGACCGGACATATCAGCGTATTCGGTCTCGAACCCTATAAGGAAGGGATGCTTCTTCTCGGTCCGGACCTGCAGGACCTTTCGCGTCCCGCTACCCCTAAGACGCAGGATAAGATGTATGCTGCCTTTACCGACTATCTGCGCTTCAACCGCGTCATAAAGGTCTCGGATGTCGGCGAACTCAACCGCGCCGTCCGCGAAAAGGAGACAGCNCGCCTCATCAACGTTGCCGAAGCCATGCACGACAAACTCCTCGGGCGCATATCCGACGAAATCATGCGGCGCCGCCACGAAGGGGGTGCGAAGATTGTCCTTATCGCCGGTCCCTCCTCCTCCGGAAAGACGACCTCCACAAAGCGCCTCGCCATCCAGCTGATGACCAATCTGATGACACCCAAGATGATCTCTCTGGATGATTATTTCGTAAACCGCGACCGCACACCCCGCGATGAGGATGGCGAACTCGACTACGAGTCCCTNTACGCCCTTGATCTCGAACGTCTCAACAGCGATATGAGTCGCCTGCTGGCCGGAGAGGAGATCAATCTACCGACCTACAGCTTCGAGTTCGGCCGCCGCATAGAGAAGGATCGCCCTCTGCGTCTCGATGCCGATGATGTTCTCCTCATCGAGGGTATCCACGGACTCAATCCCGACCTTCTTCCCCAGCTTGACCCCAAGGATGTCTTCAAGGTATATGTCTCGGCGCTGACAACGCTCGGAATCGATGACCATAACTGGATGTCAACGACAGACACCCGTCTGTTGCGCCGTATTGTCCGCGACTACAAATACCGCCATACCTCGGCTCTCGACACTATCCGCCGCTGGCCCAGCGTCCGGCGCGGAGAACAGAAATGGATCTTCCCGTTCCAGGAGAATGCCGACGCGATGTTCAATTCCTCGCTCATATTCGAGATAGCCGTCATGAAGGAATATGCCGAACCCCTTCTTCAGGAAGTTCCCCATGACGCGCCCGAATATACGGAAGCCTACCGCCTGTTGCGNCTGCTGAGCTATTTCCATGCCGTGCGTGCCGACCAGGTCCCCACGACCTCCCTGCTCCGCGAGTTTCTCGGAGGCTCCTCCTTCAAATATTGAGCTTCCAGCCCGCAAGCTCCCCCATACTATAATAAGTCTCAGTTCCTCTCCGATACCGGACAGGGGCTGAGATAAAAGCATCAAGTAATTTTCAGCGATCAGGCGCTAAGGTGAAAGCGATCAGGCGCTAAGGTAAAAAAGATTCGCCATGAAAGAATTTACCGAAGAAGATATCGAACGGATAGAGACGCTCGTTGACGAGCAGAACGCCGAGCAGGTGCGTGCCGAACTTCAGGATCTCCATCCCGCCGACATAGCGGAGCTGTTGCGGCAACTCAGTCTGCGTCAGGCCGAATGGATGTTCAATCTCATCTCCGACAAAGAACAGAAAGCGGAGGTGTTGATGGAACTCGACGAAGAGGACCGAAAGAAACTCCTCGAACACATGGACCCCGAACAGATCGGAGCCTTCATCGACCTGCTCGACACTGACGATGCCGTCGACCTCATACAGGAACTCGACAAGGAGGATCGCGAAGAGGTCATCGCCCATATCGATAACGTCGAGCAGGCCGGAGACATCGTAGACCTCCTGCAGTATGACGAAGACACCGCCGGCGGTCTTATGGGAACGGAGATGGTTGTGGTCAACGAAAACTGGTCGATGCCCGAATGCCTGCGTGAAATGCGTCGCCAGGCTGAGGACCTCGACAATCTCTATTACGTCTACGTCACCGACGACCAGGATCGACTCAAAGGTATCTTCCCCCTAAAGAAGATGATTACCCACCCCTCCGTTTCACGCATAAAGCATGTGATGGAGAAAGACCCGATATCGGTCAAGACCGAGACCCCGATCGATGAGGTTGCCATAGACTTTGAGAAATATAATCTCGTTGCAATGCCCGTCGTTGACAGCATCGGACGCCTGGTCGGTCAGATAACGGTCGACGACATCATGGACGAGTTGCGCGAACAGAACGAACGTGACTATCAGCTCGCCTCCGGTATATCGTCAGACGTCGATGCCGACGACTCCGTCCTCGCCCAGACGAAGGCCCGTATCCCCTGGCTCCTTATCGGTATCATCGGCGGAATAATCAACTCCATAATCCTGACAGGTTTCGAGGCTCAGATAGCCGCCGTCACCGCCCTCGCCATCTTCATCCCCCTCATCGGAGGAACCGGTGGTAATGTCGGTGTGCAGGCTTCCGCAATAGTGGTTCAGGGTCTCGCCAACGGACGTCTCGACATAAAGAACGCATGGAAACAGATAGGTCGCGAACTCCTGGTGTCGCTGCTCAATGCCGTCGTCATCTCGGGAGTGGTNCTCATATATGTCCTGCTGACCCAGCCCCACATGTATGCCGTCTCCTTCGCTGTCGCCGCCTCCCTCTTCTGCGTCGTCATTTTCGCTACCGTCTTCGGGACACTCGTCCCCCTGACCCTGGAGAAACTGAAGATAAACCCGGCTCTCGCGACCGGACCCTTCATTCAGATTACCAACGACGTCGTCGGTCTGCTGATATACGTCTCCATGTCGATAACAATGATTCGTCTCTTCCCCCTTCCCCAATAAGCCTCCATCCTCACTAAGCCAACTCCGAAAGACCCTATCCGACCTATGGCAAAAATAGCGGAAACGCCCCTGATGAAACAATACCTGGAGATGAAGCGTAAACATCCCGACGCCATTCTCCTGTTTCGCGTCGGCGACTTCTACGAAACCTTCTCCGACGACGCCGTCGAGACCTCCCGTATTCTCGGAATCACGCTGACCCGCCGCGCAAACGGGTCGGCACAGCATGTCGAACTCGCCGGCTTCCCCCATCACGCCCTCGACACCTATCTGCCCAAACTCGTCCGCGCCGGAAAAAGGGTTGCCATCTGCGAGCAGCTCGAAGATCCCAAGCTGACGAAGAAACTTGTCAAGCGGGGAATCACCGAACTCATCACACCCGGCGTCAATACCCGTCCCGGAGCACTGAACCCCGGCGAGAACAACTTTCTGGCGGGAGTTCATTTCATCCAGCGTCGCCCCTCCGACCCGATGAAGGTCGGACTGGCCTTCCTTGATATCACGACAGGGGAATTTCTGACTACCGAGACCACCCCCGCAACCGCCTCGCGCCTCCTCAACGCCATACGCCCCCGCGAGGTGCTGCGTATGCGCGGAACCCGCGAAGTCTACGAACACCGCATCGACTATCGTTCGGCAGTCAACGAACTGGAAGACTGGGTCTATACCTCCGACGCGGCGCGACAGCGTCTGACCGCGCAGTTCGGNACCGTGACTCTCAAAGGATTCGGCATTGACCATCTCGAAGGGGGTGTCATAGCCGCCGCGAGTCTCCTCCATTATCTCGATCAGACAGCCCATTCCCACCTTGACCATATAACCTCCCTCTCCCATCTCGACGAAGGGCAGTTCATGAGTCTCGACCGCTTCACCATGCGCAACCTGGAGATTCTACACCCTCTCGATACATCGGGAAAGAGTCTCTTCAACATCCTTTGCCGAACCCTCACCCCTATGGGGGAGCGCCAGCTGAGGCAATGGCTCGCCTTTCCGTTGCTTGACCTCGGACAGATACGCCGTCGGCAGGACTGCATCGAAGGGTTCTTCCGCGATCCGGAGTTGCGGGAACATCTGGCGACCATCCTTCCGGATGTCGGCGATCTGGCGCGCAATATAGGACGCATCGCTGAGATGAAGGCCAGCCCGCGCGACGTGGCTTTGGCGGCCCGTTCCGCCGAGTGTGCCGTCAGGATAAAGAAAATCCTCTCCAGTCTCGATATNTCCTCCGANCCNTCCGGCTCCTTAGCNGAGTTGAAGCGTATAGGAACAGACCTCCCTGACCTCTCCGAGTNNGCCTCCCTNATCCGCTCGACCCTTTCGGCCGAACCCCCTGTCTCCGTTGAGAAGGGGGGAGTCATCGCCCCGGGAGTNTCTCTCGAACTCGACGAACTCCGCGCTCTCCACACCAATGCCCGACAGGGACTCGAAGAGATATGCCGCCGCGAAAGCGAACGCACNGGAATCACATCCCTCAAGCTTCTTACCAACACCACATTCGGTTACTCCCTCGAAGTCCGCAACACCCATCGCGACAAAGTCCCCGCCGACTGGACGCGCAAGCAGACCCTGGTCAATGCCGAACGTTATGTCACACCCGAACTCCGCTCNTANGAAGAAAAGATACAGGGAGCCGAAGAGCGCATCCGCCAACTGGAGGATGAACTNTTCAGCAAACTCCTCNCCGACCTCATCGTCCATATCCCGGAGTTCAAGAAGGCCTGCGTGCATATAGCCGATCTCGACTGCCTNCTGGCGCTTGCCGTCGTCGCCGCGGAATGCAANTATGTCCGCCCGGTCGTCGATGACTCCTTCATCCTCGACATCCGTGAGGGGCGCCATCCCGTCATAGAGCGTATGCTTCCCCCCGGAGAACCNTATATCTCCAACAATGTCCTTCTGGATCCGGAGCAGACCCAGATAATGATGATAACGGGTCCGAACATGAGCGGTAAGTCGGCGCTCCTGCGCCAGACGGCCCTCATAGCGCTTATGGCCCAGACAGGTTCATTCGTTCCCGCCGAAAGCGCCCGNATCGGTCTTGTCGACAAGATATTTACCCGTGTCGGNGCCTCCGACAACATCTCCTCCGGCGAATCCACCTTCATGGTAGAGATGACCGAAGCCGCCTCCATTCTCAACAANATGGGNGCNCGCTCGCTTGTGCTNTTCGATGAGCTCGGACGCGGAACTTCGACTTATGACGGCATCTCCATAGCCTGGGCCGTTGTCGAGCATATCCATGACAACGGACGCTCCCGTCCCCGCACCCTNTTCGCCACTCATTACCATGAGCTCAACGAGATGGAGGGTAGTTANGGNCGAATAAAGAATTTCAACGTCTCAGTCCGCGAGATACAGGGGAAGGTGGTCTTTCTGCGTAAGCTACGCCCCGGCGGNTCGGAACACTCCTTCGGTATCCATGTCGCCCGTCTTGNCGGACTTCCCCCCGCTACAATAAAACGCGCCGAGGAAGTGTTGAAGCANCTTGAGGCCGGAAAGCATGGCGANGCNGGTCATCGCGTCTCCAAAGAGACNCTTGNNGAGATCAGCGCCGCGCGNGCCNNCCAGACCTCCCTCTTCCAGCCCGAAGACCCGTTGCTCAACGACCTTCGCGACCGCCTTCTCGACATAGATATCGACCGTCTGACCCCCTTGGAGGCCCTGACGATGNTCCACGACCTTCAGACGATGCTTCATTGANNNATCCCTGCCAATAGAGNNTGTTCCATATAGACCNCTGTCCCGCAAGAAATATTGACAGATATTGCGGGTCGGGGGTTGNGAATCCGCTCTTTTATGAGCGGATTTTTTTGTATTATGAAGAATTTTTAATAATTTTACGCCAAATTGGGGAAGAAGNTAGAGTTGTTNGTGGCTTCACTCTNCCGTTCTTCCCTNTTGTCCATAATACATAATAAATTCTTTCATGTTATCCTTAAAACGCATGGCAGGAAAGGCCGCTCTGGCTGCCCTGCTGATGGGTTCTGTCGCGCAGACCTCCGCCGCTACTTTCGTCGGAGACCGCACTGACTTCCGCGATGAAACCATCTATTTNGCCATCACGACCCGATTCTATGACGGCGACCCCATGAANAACGTCCAGTGCTGGGACGCNCGCGAGAACCAGACAAAGAACAACGANCCCTGCTGGCGCGGNGACTTCGCCGGTCTTATCAAGCAGCTCGACTACATCAAGGCTCTCGGTTTCACTGCAATATGGATCACCCCCGTTGTCCAGAACGCTTCCGGTTTCGACTATCACGGTTACCACGCCATGGACTTCTCAAAGGTTGACCTCCGTTACGAATCCCGCACCGAATGGGGCTCCGAGAAAGATGTCAAGTTCCAGGACCTCATCGATGCCGCCCACAAGAAAGGGATAAAGATTATCCTTGATATCGTCCTTCAGCACACCGGTAACTTNGGCGAGGACCGCCTCTGCCATCTNTTCGACCGTTCACAGGATATCCGCAACCAGGCAAACATCGAGGCTTCCCTCATNCCNGACCAANTCCTCGGCGGACCCTCTTACTGGGATCTTCCCAACGAAGGGGANAAGACTCAGTATTCGGAGCGCTTCAAATATATGAAGAACACCGACGGCCAGAACCATGACTCCAAAAACTACTGGCACCACGTCGCCAACTCCTGGAACTGGGACTATCCCTCCCGCTGGTGGGGACAGATCGCAGGCGACTGCGTTGACCTCAACACGGAGAATCCGGCTGTCGTCGATTACCTCGTCGAATGTTACGGCAAATTCATCGANATGGGTGTTGACGGCTTCCGTATCGACACCACCGGCCATATCGCTCCGCTGACCTTCAACTCNGCNTTCATNCCCCGCTTNATNGAGCTGGGCGANAAATATAAGGACAAGCGCGTCGGGGGTATGCCCTTCTATATGTTCGGCGAATGNTGCGCCCGTTACAGCGGTGTGGTCTATCGCGACCAGCACCTCCTCTCTTCCCACTATTACACCTGGAAATCCGATCCGAAGCTTGTCGAGGAATGGAAATCCTTCACTGCCGATTGGTGGGCCGAGCAGGTTGTCCCCGAGGGAGCCGCTCCCTTAGGCAANATGCTGACCTGCGAGAAGGANCCCGGTACAGTCCATAACTCCTCNAACGTCTTCCTCAAGAACGGCGCCTGGCACGAGCCCGACTATTCTCAGGCCTCCGGCTTCAATGTCATCGACTTCCCGATGCACTACTGCTANAACACCGCNGGCGACGCCGTCCGCATNGCCAAAGAGGGAGACCACTACTACAACGACGCNTCCTGGAACGTTGTCTATGTCGATTCCCACGACTACTCCCCCGGTCCTAACGACGGCATCCGCTTCAATGGCGGNACGGCNCAGTGGGCCGAGAACCTCGCCATGATGTTCACCTTCCGNGGAATCCCCTGTCTCTACTACGGTTCCGAGGTCGAGTTCCAGAAAGGAAAGACTATTGACGAAGGTCCCGGTCTGGCTCTGAAAGAGTCCGGACGCGCATACTACGGCCATTACCTCGAAGGAACCGTCAANGCAACCGACTANGGTGTCTATACNGCNANCGGNCAGGTAGCCAAGACCCTNAACGGCGACCTCGCACAGCATATCGTCCGCCTCAACCAGATCCGCGCCGCTGTNCCCGCGCTGCGTAAGGGTCAGTACACCTTCGACGGATGTTCCGCCAAGGGAGGATGGGCTTTCAAGCGCGCATATAAGGATTCCTACGCTCTGGTCGCAATCAACGGCGGNGCTACNTTCAGCAACGTNCCCGCNGGAACATANACNGACCTCGTCACCGGTCAGACNTACACCGGCGGNGGCTCCATCACTGTCAACGCCCCGACCAACCAGGGTCAGCTCCGCGTCCTCGTCAAGGACTGGAAGGGTGGAAAAGTAGGAACGGACGGCAAGTTCATCTANGCAACCTCCCCTGTCGCCCACGGCGGCAACCCGACCTGCACCGACCCCGGCACAACCCAGTATTACACNTACGATGACGCTGTCGGACAACCCTCCGTCACCTTCACTCCCGCCGGCGGTTCCTTCCGCACCGAGACCCTGACCGTNACCGCTCAGCTCAGCGACAACGCTGTCTCCGGATGGTATCAGATTCANGGNAAATCCAANGTTAACCTCTCCACTTCCTCCGCCGAGACCTTCACCATCGGCGCCGGAATGAGCTTCGGACAGACTATCTCCGTCTCCTGGGGTGTCAAGGGNCAGGACGGCGTTGAATACACCGGCTCCTACACCTACAAGAAGGTTGATCCCAACGCATCCATCACCGTCTATGTCACCGGCACCTCCAACCCCACCCTCTATTCCTGGGGTAATGACTNCAACGGCAAGAAGGTCGAGCCTTGCGGAGCATGGCCCGGTAAGACCCTTTCCGACACTCAGACCATCGATGGCCGCGAATTTTATTCCTTCACTTTCGATGACCTGGAGAGCGTCAACGTCATCTTCACCNAGNATGGCGGCGGTCAGACCCCTGACATAACCGGTATCGACCAGGACACCTTCTTCGAGTATGACGGAAACGGCAGCGCGAAGAAAATCGAGGTCAACCTCACTCCCGTTCCGACTATCAAGCTCAATCCCAACGGAGGCGAGTTCCAGAACACCCAGAAAGTCACCCTGACCATGAGCAATGCGACTTCCGGATGGTATAAGATCGGCAATGGCGCCCAGATTCCTGTCTCGGGCAACAGCGCTACGTTCACAATCGGCGGTGATATGTCTGTCGGTCAGAGTGTGGTCGTCTCCTGGAGCGCCACCAACGGCAAGGAGACACGCACCGGAAACGCTACCTTCACCAAGGTTGACCATTCCTCGGACATCATNTACTCCGTCTATCTGCGCAACAACAATAACTGGGCTAACCCCCATGTCTGGATTTGGAATGCTACCGACAACTTCACCGGCGGCTCATGGCCCGGCAAGGAGATGGAGAAAGTGANTGTCGAGGGAGAACAGCTCTACCGCTATACCTTCACTTCCACCACTCAGCTGAGCGGCCTGAAGGTAATCTTCAACGACAACGGCGGTACGCAGACTGCTGACCTGGAGTTNGTCAACAACCGGATATATAACTGCGCCGGCCAGGGTGTGGGAACTGTTTCCGGTATTCAGACAACNGTNATGAATGTCGAGCCAAANGACGACGAGCCTGTCTACTTCAACATGCAGGGCGTCCGCGTCGACAATCCGGGCCCCGGCATCTATCTCGTCAAGACCGGCGGAAAAATCATCAAGACACGCGTCCGCTGATTAACCGCTAACCTGTCACACTGATAGAAAAGCGGTAAGCAACTGCTTAAAATNCCATTCCACAATAAATAATAATAGCCGACTCGTTTCTACGAGCCGGCTATTATTATTTATTGTGGAATGAAATCTAAATGAATCATTGTATGTAANTTTTTTTNAAAATTTTTGTGTAAGTGAAAAANTTGTCTTAATTTCGCTGTGTAGATTTAAGAAACGCTTTATTGCTTGGTTTTTTAGTTTAGTAAAAGTGTTTTGTAATACTCTATCAGAAGTTTCATTTATTAACCAAATTTAGACTTATGAGAAAGATTTACTCGATCTTCTTTATGAGCATTTTGACTGTTCTTTGCGGAATCAGCGCCTCAGCACAGACAAAGCTCTTTTTCAAGGCTAACGAAGATGACAAGGTCACCGTTGTCGAAACTTTCGGTTCCTATAAATATTTTCAACTGGGGACTGAACCAATAGAATTTACGGTTCCTGACCAGAACACCACTATCCCCTTCAGTGCCACCTCCGGATGGGCAATCTCTCAGATCGTCAACGCCACGACCGGCACTACCCTCTTCGANTTCTCCAGCGCTCCACGCCAAAGCTACGATGCTCCCGCGGCCGCCTTTATCACAACCGGCGGCGAGGGTTCGANCTGGGAAGTGATAGNGACAGAATATGTAGCACCNTCCGCGCCCANAATCACTATCAAGGCTCCAAAAGACAGCTACTANGTCTCCTACAACTACGTTGATCTTTATCCCGATTCCGACGAATGGTCCTTCGAGCATAACTCGGACTATGCGTATAGCTTCACTATCTATGCCAAAGAGGGCTTTAAGATGAAGAGCATAACTGACCAGAACGGAAAATCCTATAGCCTCTCTTCCGGNACCTATACCTCCCTCTATTTCTATGAACTCCCTACCGGAGATATCACCCTGACCATTGATATGGTAGACCTCTCCAACGTCCAGAAAGAGAACTTCACCATCTCNTTTTCCGAGGATTCCCAGACATACAAGGTCTATCTCTATGACTCCTCCTATCAGAATTTATATTTCGATGACGAGGATAAGGGCGGGAAAGTGATTGAATATATCCCCGGCGACTCCTTCACCCTCTCGATTAATGGCTATAACTACGGCAGAATCTATAAAATCGAATGTAACGGCGAAGTTGTTGCCTCCAATACAACCTCATACCACTTCACTCCCTCGAACGGCGATCAGATAAAGGTCTACACCGAATCCCCCNTNCTGCCCGTTCCCGTTCATTTCTCATTCTCCGAGGGNTGTTCCCTNGGNGTTGTCAAGAGTGTNTATGGCGATACTTCCTACAACCAGAGCCAATGGAGCGCTGACGACTTCACCGTCAACATCGGAACCGAGCTTCGTGTCACTTTCGACAACATAGGTTATGACAACCTCTCCGTCATGGTCAACGGCGAGCCGGCCGAACTGCAGTACGGGTCTAACCTTGTCCTTAATGTCAATGACGAAGCTGGCTACGAAATCTTTGTCTCCGCTACCGCCAAAGCTCCNAACAAGTTGACGCTCATCACCAACGATTGGGAAGCTATCTATCTTTCCGAAGGTTACGGCTCACAGGAAGATTATGTCCCGACAGGAGAAATCACCGAGTTTGAAATCTCTCCCTCTGTCACTTCTCTCAGCCTTAAGACCCGCGCCGGATATGCTATCNCCAATGTCGAGACCACCGGAGCCCTCTCCTACAACTATGGCTCTATCTACATCAATGGCGATGGAACCATCGAAATCGAGGTTGACAATATCCAGGCTTCCCGCACCAAGACCGCGGTCCTCTACATAGATCCCGAGACAGAATGGAGCTCCTTCTCCTTCATNCTCGGACAGTCTGACTACAACCGCACCCTCCAGTATGACCTCAATCCCTATACCGGTGAGCCCACTCTCCANGCAGGTTACAACCTCATCAATTATTCTGATGCAGACGTTCCCTTCGTCATCTACGCCTACAAAGCTGATTACAGCTCCACTTTCGCGTATCTTGATAATGAAGTGATGGTGAACAATTATGGCTCCTACCCTGCTCTGAGCAGCTATCAGCAAGGTCAGGCTATCAAGGTCTACGGTACCGAACAGTCTCCGCTCGAACTGAGCTACGAGTTCGACGANAATGTCGCCCTTCAAGTGGTTCATGACCATTTGACCACAATCGACAATCCCTCCACCCACAATGTCTTCAAAGGCACTCAGGTTCATCTCTATCCTGTTGCGAGCTTCGCCGATAAAGCTGAGGAAACCAAACTCTCCGTNCTNGTTAACAACGAGCCCATCGAAGCCGATGANGATGGANGTTACTCNTTNNTTGTCAACGACCACACCTCNGTAGTTGCCAAAATGGTNGCTTCCGNAATCGAAAGTGTTGAATCGCCGGACGCTTNCCGGGCTGTCTTCAATCTTCAGGGNATCCGNGTTGCCGACTCCCTTGAGAACCTCCCCGCCGGCGTTTACATCGTTGCCGGAAAGAAAGTCAATGTCCGTTAAATTCCCCTTCGAAGTAGCTTTCAGANATTAAAGAGTATAAAAAAGGCGGCTATCGTGGCGGCCAATAGGCTTTGACACTCAATATAAAATAAAAAAACATTATATAGATTAATTTCTGAAAACTACTTAAGTCATAAATAATAGGCGCGGACTGTGTCTGAACATAGACCAGTCCGCCCTTCTTCATATACTTAGATAAAATGAAGCGAATAATTCTACCTCTTCTTTCACTGACAGTTCTTTCGGTTTTCGCTGCCCCTATAGATCTCGGTAGCCGGGCCCGTCTCCGTAGCTATGGCTATTCCTCGCAGGCCGCTCCTTTACTTCAGACAACGAGCGACGGAAAGCGTGACCCGCGTGCTTTTCGTGCTAAAGGAGTGACTGCTCCTGAATATGTCAATGTCTTCCTCTCTCCCGCTGAGGGATATACAGTTTCCGATTTGAAAAACCTCGACGGAGTGGAAATTCTTAAAACACGCGGTGCCATCTCGCTTGGACGTATACGTCTCTCCGCCCTTGAGGAGATTTCGGAGGCTCCGGCGGTAGGACGCATAACGGTCGAGCGGCAGGTTGCCCCGAAGATGGATAAGGCCCGTTCTCAGGTAGGCGCTGACCTCATTCATCAAGGCGTTGACCTTCCTCGCGCCTTCACGGGAAAAGGAGTGGTCGCCGGTATCGTCGACTCCGGAATAGACCCCAACCACGTCAACTTCCTCAATGCCGACGGCACGAACCGCATCTCCCATTTCACATATTTCCGCCCCCTGCAGACCGGAGGTTATGCCACTGAGAAATATGGCTCCGACTATATGCCGGTCATCGATACTGAGAGCGATGAAAACTATCACGGCACTCACACCCTCGGAATAATGGGCGGTTCCTACCGCGGAACAGTCGAAGCCTCGTTCCTTTCTGATAACGGAGAGGCCTATCTCGAAACCCTCTCCAATCCCTACTACGGAATTGCGACCGGAGCAGACCTTGCAGTCTCGGCCGGAGCCTTCTCCGACTATTACCTCGCCTTAGGAGTCGAGTCCATCCTCGACTATGCCTACGAGCAGGGAAAACCCTCTGTCATCAATCTCTCGATGGGCTCCAACATCGGACCCCATGACGGAACCTCCCTCATCTGCCAGTATCTTGACCAAGCTTCCCTTCAGGACCGCGTTGTCTTCTGTCTCTCCGCAGGAAACGAGGGCGATCTCCCGATTGCCATCAACAAGACCCTGACTGAAGAAGACACCTCCCTCAACTCCCTTATCCTNGCCGCATACGAGGTGCCCGGAGTTCAGAATCCCCGTCGCGGACAGACCTACATCTACAGCGACTCGGACGTTCCCTTTACCGTACAGGCNGTCATCCTTAACACGGCACGCAACTCCGTCGTAATGCGGATGCCCCTACCCCCGACCAACGGCGCCGACCAGTATTGGGTCAGTTCTTCGGACTATCAGGGTTCCGACAGCGATATCATCTCCTCGATGCTCGCCAGATATTTCGAAGGCTTTGTNGGTGTAGGCGCGGAATATGACGAGGTTTCGGGACGCTACTATGCCGTCGTAGACTGCTATATCACCGACAACACGGAAGGCTCGAACGCNGACGGACAGTATGTTCTTGGATTTCAGGTCACGGGCGAANCNGGCCAACGCATNGATGTCTATTGCGACGGCACATGGAACGAACTCGGCTCNATGGGGCTCGAAGGATATATGGATGGAANCTCGGACGGTTCTATCTCCGACGTTGCCACCGGCTACAACATNGTGGCCGTCGGTTCCTACAACTCCAAACTCAATTACGCCTGTCTCGATGGCTCGAAAGCTCTCCTTCCCGATGCAATCGGCGCCGAAGGAGAGATCTCGGCCTTCTCCTCCTACGGCACACTCCTTGACGGACGCCGGATGCCGACCGTCTGCGCTCCCGGCGCGGCTATCATCTCCTCCTCGAATCAGTATTATCTTGACAAATATGGAGTAGACGCCTCCCAGCTCCAGGCCTCATTGACAGCTAACGGACGCACCTATTCCTGGCATCAGTCCCTCGGCACTTCCATGGCCTCTCCGGTAGTCGCCGGTTCGATAGCACTCTGGATGGAGGCCGATCCGACACTACGTTATGATGACGTTCTGGATATCATCGCCAAAACCTCTGTCGTGGACGCCCAGGTAGAGAAAGGGAACCGTGTGCAATGGGGCGCCGGTAAGTTCAGTGCTTATGAAGGACTCAAAGAGGTTCTTGCCCGCACCAGTTCCATCAACTCCGTATCCGCTTCAGAGAGGGAGACCCTTCTGCTTACCCGTCAGGGAAGCGCTGTCCGCGTTTCTCTCCCCGGAGAAGGGAGTCTGGCCGTCGAACTCTATGACGCCGCCGGACGATGCGTCTCGCGTTGCGGCGCTGACTCCGATGAACTGATTCTTGACCTCTCGGGTCTCGATGCCGGTCTATACATTGTCCGCGCCAACGGACGCGTCTCTTCCAAACTCTATATCTAATTGCGCGAGGATATGTCCTCCATTCATCAATTCCATAATACTTATGATGAAATTTATTCAACAAGGGCTTACCGCCCTGATGTTGGGAGCGGCCTCGGCCTTCACAGTCGCTGCGCAGGAAGCCGCCCCAATTATCACTTTCCACACAAATCTCTACGAACTGGCAGGAACTGCCAATTCCTTCACTATCAGCCTCGGCGCCCGCCAGAAGACGTTTGTGGACGTCGACTGCGGTTACGGACGCATGGAGTCGGAAATCGGATTCGCCGAATTCAATAACGAAACCGGAGAAATCGAAGGCACTGTCATAAGTTGCACAGTAGGTCCTGAAGGTATCGTCAAAATATATGGCGACCCCAAGATGATTGACTTTATAGATTTCGAGGGTATCTATATGTCTTCCATCGAATGGCCGCAGATGACGGATGTCGAGATTCTCAATCTGGAGCATAACCAGCTGCAGGGAATCGACCTCTCCCACATGAAAAAGCTCAACGCTCTCTATATCTCCGACAACCCCGGCAGCAAGGAGAATCCCATCATCATTGGTGCGGACAAACCGGAGCTGATGATTCTAAGCGCGGCGATGATCGAATGGCTCGATCCTGACTTCGATATCGATACTTATCCCCAGCTGCGCTCATTCATGGCCTATTCGACTCCTACGCTGACCCATCTGACTCCCTCGGGGGCTCCTCTCCTTATCCAGCTTTCAGCTGATTCGACCAACCTGACCGATATCGATGTCTCCTCTAACCAGCATCTTCAGATTCTGAATGTTTCGGGAACGAAAGTGTCTAAGGTTGATGTGACGCAGAACGCGTTGCTGACCGAGCTTTATTGCGCTCACGACGGTTCGGCCAACGCCGACCCGCGATATATGCTGACCGAACTCGACCTGAGTGGTAACCCGCGCTTACAGCGTCTATTCTGTTCGGGTAACCTGCTGACTGAACTGGATGTTACCTACTGTCCGCAGCTTCTCTCCTTATATGCCAACAACAATCGGTTGACATCGCTCAATATCGAAGGTTGCGATGCCCTTTACGAAATGAGCATCTACAATAACTTCCTGAATTTCAACACCTGTCCCCTCCCTGACCCTAACTACATCGATTATTACTACGAACAGCGCGCTGTCCCGGTAGCCCGTAGTTTCAAGGCAGGTTCCAGTCTTGATCTTACGAGGGCCGTTATACGTCCCGATGCTGACACAGACTGCATCCTCTATACCTTCGATCGTCTGAATCCATCTGAAATCACACCCCTTGACATCGACGCCTATTCCTATAAAAACGGTGTCATAACCTTTAACCGTGCGTTGCCCGATTCAGTCTATGCAGCCTTCTATTGCAACGCATTCCCGGATTGGATTTTGACAACGACCAATTTCATGGTCAAGGATGATTCCGACTTCGGAAAACCCTCTCCCGCTGTTTCCATTAAGACCTCGATGCTGGCTCGCGACCAGAAGCTGCGTGTAGGTTTCGCCGGTGCTTCTGAAGAGAATCCCGTCGAGTTCTTCGTCGACTTCGGTGACGGTGAACTGAAATCTTTCTTCGCCACCTCCCCCTCCATGCCCGCGGAGCCAAATGTCGTTGGCGAACGCAAGGGCGCGACGACCATCATCTACACCAATGACGGAACAGACATGACCGCTCTCGGAGCCAATTCCTTCCGCATGAACGGCATTGATCTGAGCTATGCCTCCGCATTGGCTGACCTCGAACTGACGGACTGCGCCCTTCCTGAGATCGACCTGCTCTGGAACCCGGCCCTTAGTCGCATCGATCTCTCCGGAAACCAGCTTAAGGTTCTGGATCTGACCAACGATGTTATCGGATACAGCAAAAACCACCTGACAGATATCTCTGCGGCTAATAACCAGATAAGCGACTTTAGAATCGTTGACCGTTACGGACTCGCCAACATCAATCTGGCGAACAATCGTCTGNCCGAATTTATCCTCACNCACGGCGTNGANTTNAAAACTGTTGACCTCTCAGGAAACCTTNTCNAAGAAATCTCNATCTCNGACTGCGAGTCNATGACAGANTTCAATATCGCCGGAAANCNGNTNTCCGAACTCNTTGTTCCGGATTATGTCCCGCTCGAAAAGCTGGATATCCGCAATAACAACTTCAGCTTCCCGACCCTCCCCTCCAATGGTTGCGCTCAGGAATTCCTCTATGCTCCGCAGAACAAGATAACGATTCCGACAAAGGCTCCCTCAATCAATCTNTCCTCCCAGAATCTGGAGATTGATGGCAATAAGACTCAGTACACCTGGCGCTATGCTGCTGACGGAACTCCTGTNGAGACCGAAGGACGCATCAAGGCTGAGAATGGTCGCTTCCTTTTCACCGATCCTAACATCGGCGAAATCTACTGCACNATGACCAACGCNGCTTATCCCGCTTTCGANGGGGAGAATGNGCTTGCGACTACTGTCGTNTTGACNGCNGAGCCTCCGACAAACAAATTCCTCAGCTTTAAGACTGTCGACACCGCGGAAGTGACTCTCTCTATCGCCGCTGACACAAACAACCGCGAAATCTATATCGACTGGAACAACAGCGGTGACTATGAACAGTATCTGCTCCGCGACAGTTACACCCTCTTCTCGGCCAATGCTANGGCCGGNNTNGAAGTCGGTTGCTATTCCTACGAGGAAACGGATCCTGTCAAAGTCTTCTCCGTTGTCGGNGCNAAACTCTCCGACATCGATGCTTCTCAGATGAAGTCGGTCGTTATGCTCGGTTTCTCCGATGCCGGTCTTGACGATTCCTCCAATATCAAATGGCCGACCGTTCCCTCTTTTGCCGAACTGCGACTCGACAATAATAACTTTGAGAATTTCGATCTCAACCGCCTTCCCGGTCTGACCTTCCTTTCTATGGTCTCCAACAAACTCAAGAGNATCGANCTNTCNCCGGCAAAGAANCTGGAAGTTGTTTANTTCTCCGACAACGAGATAGAGGTAGCCAAATTCGACAACCCGCATATCTGGGAACTCGGACTGGCCGGCAATAAGCTGACAAGCTTCTCTCTTGACAACCTGAGCGGAGTTCAGCAACTCTGGCTGGGAGGCAACAATCTGGAGTCTATCGATGTCAGTGGCGCTCCCGGTCTGACTACTCTTAACCTCCTGGGTAACCGTCTTACTTTCATGACTCTCCCGAAACCCTCCGCGTTATATAAGGTCTACAACTATTTACTTCAGCAGCCTCTGTCGGTGACCGTCGAGGATGGATGTGTTGTCGATCTTTCCGAGCAGTCAAATGTTGATTCGAGCGAGACCACATATCGTTGGTTCATCGATTCCCCGATGTTTGATGAAGAGAATAATCTCATCGGCGAAGAACTGATGGAGGGTGTGGAATACACGATAGATAATGGAGTGACGACCTTCCTGGATTCCTTCCAGAACCTGATGTGCGTAATGACGAACCCCGTCTTCCCTGACCTCTATCTCTATACCGATTTCATTAATGTCGCCGGTAGCAGCGTGGAAGAACTTGAGAGGGCTGATAACGCCGATAGCAAGTGGTATGACCTCCAGGGACGTCTCATCCCGCGTCCGACCGAATCGGGTCTCTACATCCGTCGCACCGGTTCCAAGACCGAGAAAATCCGTCTCCGCTAACCTGCGCCGGAAGTCCGGCCAACACCGATAATTGTATAAAATCATCCCCCGCTCCAATCCTTGCGATTGGAGCGGGGGATGTTATTTTAGGTAATATGGTCTTAGGATCATATCGGGGTCAGCGTCAAAATCTCCCGAAGGATAGAGAGGGCTGTGGAGACGTCAGGGACGTTCTCGATCAGGAAACTGCGCTTTCCCCTCACATCGCGCAATTTCGTGCGTACCGGATACTTCTGGAGCCACGCCAGCATCCGTCCGAACGCAGGGGAATTGTAATAAGCCTTATTATCGTCTCCGACGAAATAGAGATACATCGTCTCCTTCTTCATCACCAGACGTTCGATACCTAACTGACGCGCCGCCATACGCAACGGAACGACACGTATAAGCTCCTCCGTAGTCTTGGGAATAGCGCCGAAACGGTCTTTCAGCTGAGCCCGGAACTCCTCGACCTGCTCCGGATGCTCCATATTGTCGAGCTGCTGATATAGCGAGATGCGTTCCGACTCCTGCGGGACGTAATCTGGGGGCAGACGCAGCTCCAGGTCACTTTCGACAGTGCAGTCAGCCGTGAACTCCTCCTCCTTCCCTGCGTTGACATCGGCGAAAGTATCTCCGAATTCCTCCGTCTTCAGCTCCGTCACAGACTCCTTGAGCAACTTCTGATAAGTCTCATANCCCAAGTCGGCTATAAAGCCGCTCTGTTCCGCNCCNAGCAGATTTCCCGCTCCGCGGATATCCAGGTCTTGCATCGCGATATGGATTCCCGATCCCAAGTCGGAGAAATTCTCTATCGCTTGCAGACGNCGTCGGGCCACNGGAGTCAACGGCAGNCCCGGAGGCACGAAGAGATAGCAGAACGCCTTCCGCGAGGAGCGTCCGACNCGCCCGCGCAACTGATGAAGCTCCGAGAGACCGAAATTCTGTGCGTTGTTAACCAGGATAGTGTTGACATTCGGCATATCTATACCGTTCTCCACTATAGTGGTCGAGAGNAGAACNTCATAATCNCCCGCCGCGAAATCCAGTATATTCTTTTCCAGCTTCTCNGGGGGCATCTGTCCGTGGGCGGTCACAATCCTGATTCCCGGAATGAGGCGGCGCAACCTCCCCTCCAGTTCCGCCAGATTCTCGATTCGGTTTGAGATAAAGAAAATCTGACCGTTGCGGCTCATCTCGAAATTGACAGCNTCGGAGAGCAGGTCNTCGTCAAGCCCGCAGACGACCGTCTCGATAGGTTGACGGTTGGCCGGAGGCGTGTTGAGCGACGAAAGGTCGCGGGCTCCCATCAGCGAGAACTGCAGTGTCCGCGGAATAGGGGTTGCTGAGAGGGTAAGGGTATCGACATTGACCTTCATCTGNTTCAGCTTCTCCTTGACCGAGACGCCGAATTTCTGTTCCTCGTCAATGATAAGCAACCCCAANTCCTTGAATTTCACCCCCTTCCCGACAAGCTTGTGGGTTCCGATGATAATATCTATCTTTCCCGCCTCAAGGTCGGCGAGAATCTGTTTCGTCTCCTTGGCGCTTCGTGCGCGGGAAAGGAACTCGACGCGCACCGGAAACTCCTCCAGCCGCTTTGCGAAGGTCCTGTAATGCTGCATCGCCAGGACTGTAGTCGGGACCAGCACCGCTGTCTGCTTNCCGTCGGCGGCGGCCTTGAAGGCCGCCCGTATCGCCAGTTCCGTCTTGCCGAANCCNACGTCGCCGCATATCAGACGNTCCATCGGGCGAGGCGTCTCCATATCNGCCTTGATAGCCTTTGTCGCCTTCAGCTGATCCGGCGTGTCCTCATAGATGAAGCTCGCCTCCAGCTCATGCTGCATATAGCTGTCCGGAGAATAAGCGAACCCCTTCTCTTCGCGGCGCGCCGCNTAAAGCTTGATAAGGTCGCGCGCGATATCCTTCATCTTCCCCTTCGTCCGCTCCTTAAGCTTGTTCCAGGCNCCCGANCCGAGCTTGTTTACCTTCGGAGGAATCCCCTCCTTCCCACGATATTTCGACAACTTGTGGAGAGCGTGGATGGAAACAAGAATGATGTCGTCGTTGGCGTAAATAAGCTTTATAAGCTCCTGTGGCCTGCCGTTGACCTCCGTCTTTACCAGACCTCCGAAACGCCCTATACCGTGGTCGACATGGACNATGAAATCCCCCGTCTCGATCTGGTTAAGCTCCTTGAGGCTCAGCGCCACTTTTCCNCTGCGCGCCCTGTCGGAGCGNAGCGANTATTTGTGGAACCGGTCGAAAATCTGATGGTCGGTGAAATAGCAGATTTTGCGTTCGTTGTCAAGGAAACCTTCGTGAAGAGTGCGGTCTACAGGTGTGAACGGGATATTATCCCCCCGCTCCTCAAAAATAGCTTTCAGACGCTCCGACTGGGCCGGCGAATCGGAAAGTATAAGTAGGCGGAACCCTTCTCCGATAAGGCGCGAGAAGGATTCCGATATGAGTTCAAAGTTCTTGTGGTAGAGGGTCTGAAGAGAGGTGTCGTAGTTGATNACGAGCTGGGCTGTCTCCAACCCNGTGGCATTCGCCGAAGCCCCGAACTCGAAGATTCGCATCTTCTCCAGACGGGAATTGAAATCGGGGAAGGAGACCACATTCTTCATTGCCTCCGGGTCCCCTTCGTCGGCTATGAGAGCCGATTGCGAGAACTCGCGGGAGGCTATCTCTCCGACCCTCTGGAGCAGATGGCGCGCATCGCTGACGAANAGAGGACCCTCTCCTCCGATAAATTCCAGAAGCGAGACCCCTTTGTCGGTCGTCTCCTCCCCTGTCGGNGCCGGTATGAGGGAGACGCGCTCCACCTTTCCCCGGCTCAACTGGGTCTCCACACTGAAACTGCGTAGCGAATCCACNTCNTCGTCGAAGAAATCGAGACGGTAAGGATATTCGGAGGCNAAGGAGAAGACATCGATAATCGAGCCGCGACGCGCGAATTGCCCCGGCTCATAGACATAATCGACCTCCCGGAATCCAAGCTTACGCAGGCGTGTCGCCAGATCGGTCGGTTCGAGCTTCTCCTTGACTGTTATGCTGATGGTGTTGTCGGCCAGTTTTTCGGGAACAGGCACCTTCTCGGCCAACGCTTCGGGAGATGTGACGACCCAGCGCAACTTTCGCGAGCTTTTCCAGGCGTCGAGCACTTCTGTGCGCAATATCTGCGACGGCGGGTCCGGCTGACCGTAATGGATATCGCGGCGATAGCCGCTCGGAAAGAGCGCCACAGCTTCCGACCCGAGAATCTGGACAAGGTCGTGATAGAGATACCCGGCGCTCTCCTGGTCATCGGCGACTGCTATCAGCGCTCCTTTCTTATAGTCGATACCTCCCAGCATCATCCCCACGGAGGAACCCCGCAACCCTTTGAGCAGGGCGCGGCGAATCTTTTTATCCTTGATTCCCTGCTCCAGTGCGGAGATGCGCCCCGGAGTAGCGAACAGTTTCTCGGCTTCCTGTATGGTCATTCTCCTCGTATCCCTACTTCTATGGTTTTTGTCTCAGAATCTTCCTGTAGTCCCCTGACCGCAGGATAGCGGCGGCCGCATCGACCCCCTCATCGTTACGCAGACGTCCGGCGGCCGCTCCTTTCTCGTAATAATAGCGGTTTAGTATCTCAGGAAGGAGGTATCGCTCTATTTCGGCGCGTCGCAACGTCAGGTCGCGCTCCAGATCGGGCGCGAAAAGGGAGTCGGCCTGCGTCAGAAGCTCTTCTCCACCCTCTTCCTGCAGGTAGCCCTCCAGCTTGGCGGCCTCGCGCAACTGTTTGAGCAACACATCGGTCGAGGGGGTATATTTGAATGAGGCCGGATTGATTGACCGGCGGAACTGAGCGTAGATGGAGTCAGTGATCGTGAACTCGGCCGGAGAAGTAATCTGCGGATGAGTGGCGCTGTATTGATTTGCGAAATCGAAAATCTTCTGGTCGGTGACCAACTGATAGAGCAACGCCGAGGGACGCGGCCATTCGACGGTAGAATCCGGCTTTAGACCACCCCCGTCTCTGACTTCGCGTCCGGCGCGGGTATGGAAGATATTGGTCAGGCTGTCAGGCGTTCGCGCGACGCTCCCGTCAGGATTGCGGCGCGAATAGTCGAGTGCCTGGATGAGACGTCCCGAGGGGAGTAGGTATTTGGCTACGGTGACCTTCAGCATTCCGTCGAAGGGGAGCGGAAGTGTCGACTGCACCAGCCCCTTTCCGAAACTGCGGCTGCCGACAATGACTGCGCGGTCCAGGTCCTGGAGGGCGCCGGCCGTTATCTCGGCGGCCGAGGCTGAACCCCCGTCGATGAGGACGGCCATAGGCATATCCGACGGAACTATCGGGTCGCGGCGCGTTTTGTAGGTCTTTACAGGTCTTGATTCGGAACCCTGGGTCGAGAGAACCTCCGTTCCCTTCGGCAGGAAGAGACCGAGAATCTCCACGGCGCTCTCCACCAGACCCCCTCCGTTGCCGCGCAAATCCAGAATCAGCCCTTTCATCTCCGGATGGGCGAGAAGTTCCTTGAGCCCCTGCTCCATCTCCTCGGGAGATTTGACGATAAACTGATCGAGGTTGATATATCCTATCGAGTCGCGGACCATTCCCCAGTATGTGACGGATGGTTGCTGTAGTTTGCGGCGCTTGATATTGAAATCGAGAATCGAGTCCGCTCCGACGTAAGGTCGCGCGACCTGCACGCGAACAGTCGTTCCGGGCTGACCGCGCAGAAGCTTCGAGACATCGGGAACGAATTTGGAATGGACATCGGTCGAATCGACGAAAAGAATCTTGTCGCCGGCCCGCAGACCCGCTTCGGCCGCCGGGGAGTTCTCGTATGGACCGGAGATATATGTCATCGAATCGCGGACAAGGATATAGGAACCGATACCCCCGTATTCTCCGGTTGTCATACGGATCAGCTGTTCCGCCTCGTCAGCGGAATAATATTCCGTGTAAGGGTCAACTGTGGAGAGCATCGCGGCTATCGCCTGTTCGAAGGCTTCATCGACGCGGATGGTGTCTACATAGTTCTCCTCCAGGCTCTTGACGAGGGCATTGAAAGTGTTCAGGTTGCGGGCCAGTGCGGCATCGTGGCTTGACTTGCGTGCAGAGGCGCAGGCCATTCCGAGCAGCAGAGTGGCACCGAGCAGCAGCGGTATGGTTCTTCTTTTCATCATTCTTCGTTTTGTTTTTGGCACTACGCCCTCAGAACCCTTTTACTTCCTCCTTGCGTGGAGGATGGGGGTAATCGACGGTGAAATGCAGACCTACGCTCTCCTTGCGGTCAAGGGCGTTGCGCATTATCAGATAGCCGACATTGATGAGGTTGCGCAACTCGCAGATGGCGCGAGTCGGGCGTGAGCTCTTGAACAGTTCCTCAGTCTCCTGATACAGGAGGTCGAGGCGGTTCCAGGCGCGCGTCAGGCGCAGGTCGCTCCTGACTATACCTACATAATAACCCATAATCTGGTTCAATTCCTTCAGTGATTGAGTTATCAGCACCATCTCCTCGGCATGGGTCGTCCCTTCATCGTTCCATTCCGGAACATCGTCGCGCAACTCGTATCCCTCCGCCATCTCTATTGCGTGTCGCGAGGCCGCATCGGCATAGACGACAGCCTCTATCAGCGAGTTGGAAGCCAGACGGTTTCCGCCGTGCAGACCGGTGCGCGAGCATTCCCCTAAGGCGTATAGACGCTTGATGGAGGATTCTCCGTTGAGGTCTACCTCGATACCTCCGCAGAGATAGTGGGCCGCCGGAGCGACAGGTATCATATCCTTCGTGATGTCGATTCCTAACGAGAGGCATTTCTCATATATATTTGGGAAATGGCGGCGTGTCTCCGCCGGATCCTTATGTGTCACGTCGAGATAGACATGGTCCGTGCCGTGGAGTTTCATTTCCGAGTCGATGGCGCGGGCGACAATATCGCGGGGCGCGAGCGACAGGCGCGGGTCATACTTTGCCATGAACTCTTCGCCGTCGAGATTGCGGAGCACACCGCCGTATCCGCGCATCGCCTCTGTTATCAGGAAAGAGGGACGGTCTCCGGGATTGAATAGAGCCGTCGGATGGAACTGTATGAACTCCATGTCGCTGACCGTTCCCTTCGCGCGGTAGACCATCGCTATTCCGTCGCCGGTAGCGACCAGCGGATTTGTGGTAGTGGTGTATGCGGCGCCGACCCCCCCTGTCGCCATGACTGTGGCGCGGGCCAGGAACGTGTCTATGCGTCCCGATTCCTCATCGAGGACGTATGCGCCGTAGCAGGTGATNTCCGGGGTGCGACGCGTGACGCGCCGTCCGAGATGATGCTGGGTGATGATTTCGACAGCGAAATGATGTTCGTAGATGTCGATATATGGATTCTCGCGCAGTCGGCGGATGAGGGCGCGCTGAATCTCGGCTCCTGTGTTGTCGGCGTGATGGAGGATACGGAACTCGGAGTGTCCTCCTTCGCGATGGAGGTCGAATCCCCCCTTGTCGTCGCGGTCGAAGTCCACACCCCATTCGAGGAGCTGTCGGATCTGTTCCGGAGCGTTGCGGACCACAGCCCCCACNGCTTCCGGATCCGAGAGCCAGTCGCCGGCGACCATCGTGTCATGGATATGTTTGTCGAAGTCGTCGAGTTCGAGATTGGTGACCGAGGCCACACCTCCCTGGGCGAGATTGGTGTTTGCCTCTTCGAGAGTGCTTTTGCAGATGACTGCTACACGGCGGTCGGGAGCGGCCGTCTTGAGCGCGAAGCTCATTCCGGCGATGCCGGAGCCGATAACCAGAAAATCGTATCTCTTTTCCATTGTTTCAGAAGATGATGGAAACTTGGGGCGAAACCCCGCTTCGTCCCGAATTTCTTCCAACCTGCAAATGTAGCGAAAAATTTTTCAGTGAGGATCAAGAATCCTCAAAAAATCTGTTTATAAGTTTATTTTTCAAAAAAAATCCAAAATTGTTTGCATCGAATATGTTTTTTTTATACTTTTACCACCAGTAAAATGCGCTGAGAAGACTTTCCTGTTGCAGAATTGCAGATAAAAGGGGTTTTATCAGTGATTTTGTCAAGCTGGAGATTGCAATATGCTAAATCCGCGTTTTTATTAACCAAGTTTTAACTATCCGGAACAAAAATTGACCTTAGTTGAAAAACACGGACTTTTTTGGAGAAGATAACATATAACCAGAGATAACCAACCAAGCCAATTATAAAATCCTTATATCCCCACCCTTTCATTATGAAAATCTCTACCCGTTCCCTGGGATTGGCTTCCGTAATGGCAGCAGGCGCACTGACCGCCGCGGCAGGAAACATTCCCCAGTACCAGTTCAAGAAGAGCGACGCAGAGTTCCGCTTCTTAGAGGGCGCGACCGCTGTCACCTCTACTTACGGTGAGGCTCCCGAGTTGATTTTCCTCGGAGACCGTTATTACATCAACGCCCACACCGGCGAGGGCTTCCCCATCGGCTTCAATTTCCGTTATGGCGGCAAGGAGTTCAATCAGTTCGCCATCAACAACAATGGCTCCATCATGCTCGGCCAGGATAAGATTGAATCCCGTGGATATATCTCCCTTTGGTTCAATAACGCCTCCCTCTACGCCTCCAATGAGTTCTACCTCGGTATGGGGCCGGTCAAATATGGCATCAAGGATGGCGAGATCTCCTACAAGCTTGAAGGGGAACCCGGCAACCGCACGATGACCATTCAGTTCGCCCACATGCAGTTCCGCGAGCCGGGAGTGCGTGGCAACGCCGCCTACAGTGAGCAGATTGTCCTTCACGAGGCTGACGGGCGCGTCGATATCAACTTCCTGGAAGAGGAGGCAAGCTTCGGCAACCTCGGTCTTTTCTGCGGTCTTCACGGATGGTCTAACGAAGACAATTTGCTCCTTTACGGATATGGTCTCGGCGAGACTATCGATGTCGCTCCCGTCCGCGTCCATAATATGCTTAATCAGGACAGCTATATAACCTGGCTCGTCAATGATGAGCTCGGCTACGACCATCTTGACCCTTATTCCTATAATTTCTCCTTCACTCCGACAGGTTCCGAAACCTTCACCTGTGAGGCTCCGACCGATTTAGGCGCCGATCAGCGCGGCGATGATATTACCATAACCTGCCGTCGTCCCGCTGACGCTCCCGCGACAATGATTCTCATCTCCACCGAGCCTTTCGGTGAGGATGACCTTCCGCAGCAGGGTGTCTCCTACCCGGTGAAGAACGACGCGAATGAATATGTCACCAAGTTCGGCAATGCGACTCTGATATATTACAGCGATGATGAGATTCCGACCGCCACATTCTCCGGTGTAGAGCCTTCGACCGACTATTATGTGAAGGCTATCGGCGTAAACGGTTACCCGGCCTACAGCTTCTCTACGGCCGCTGATATGGTGGTTCGCTCCTCTCACCCGGCTCCGACCTCCATGCTGGCTACTTCCGCCCGCGGAGCCATCAATCTGAGAACTTATTGTCCTGATGAGGTGATTATCGCCGCTACTACCGAGCGCGTCACTACATCGACAGAGGGTATAACCGGTATCTTCGGTCAGCCTACAATCGACTCGAAGGCCGGAAGCTGGGTCCCCGGTGGCGGTAAGGTTATATATGTCGGTCCTGCCGGCGATTTCTCCTACACCGACGCTCCCGAGAACCGTCAGGTCTTCTTCCGTGCTTGGTCTATCCGCGACGGTCAGGTCTCCAAGACCTATACCAATGCTACCGGCGTGACTACTCCCTCGCTCCCCTACGATCCGAAACTTGACCTCTATACCCTTTATGAGGTGCCTCTCGGCTGGACCGCCATCTCTACCTGCACCGATGCCGGCGTCATGGCTGACTTCGTGCCCCGTATGCGTGGCGCCAACGAGGATGAGGCTGCTCTGGGTGGTGTCTCCTCCTTCGGCTCCTCCGCGACGCTGACCTCCCCGCTGATTACTTTCGCCAACGCATCAGACTTGAAGCTCCACTTCGAATGGTCTCTCGAAACCTCTAAGGAACTCCCTGAAATTGGTGGCGGCGGTCCCAGTGTCGTTCTTCCCGAGGGTCGCGAACCCGGTACTTTCGGCACCGGTCATTCCTTCACCGTCACCGCAGGTGTGAACGGCACCGAGAACAAGCTCTACGAGGCAACCCGCTATGATGGTACGATGCAGGCCCTTCCCGATGATCCGGACCATTATATCGACGGAACTTCGACTATGATTCCCGTCACTGTCGACTTCCCCGTATTGCGCGGCGGCAAGGTCCAGTTCCGCTTCACGACCGCCGGTTTCTCCGTCCTCTACCTGAAGAATATCTTCATCACCAACGGTGAGGTCGGAATCAAGGAGACTATCGATCTCTTCGGTCAGGATATGATTTCCGGTCAGGAGGGTGCAATCTCCATCCTTTCCGCAGCGGGAGGCAACTATGAGGTTTATGCTCTCGACGGACGCCATGTATCCTCTGTCAAACTTGAGGCCGGCGAAGGCGCGCTCCTGTCGGCAGACAAGGGTATCTATATCGTCAACGGCGTCAAGGTCGCAGTTCGCTGATAAAGACACATACCTGCATATACGATAAAAAAGCGGCGGGATGGATCCCGCAGATCTTTCCCGCCGCTCTCCATAATTCATCTTTTAATACCAATTATTATGAACCTTTTTTCCAAAGTGACAGCCGCAGGCGCGCTCGCATTCTTCGGAATAGCCTCCTCCGCCGCCTTTGAGCTTGTCTCTCCGGCCCCCGGCTCTACCACTACCGTGGACCAGATTGCAAAGGTTACCCTAACCTTCGATGAGGAGACGCTGGGTATGCCTTCCAACATCACTATCTCCAACAAGGCAACCGGCGAACTGGTCGGCTCCTATACGGGTGATGTAGACTGGAACGATTTCCATAATTTCGACTATGCCATCTCTCCCGCCATCTCCACTCCGGGCGAGTATGTGGTGAATGTTCCTGAGAATGTCGACTCCGATCAGTCATCCCCCGCTTACGAGTTCTACTACATCGTAGAAGGAAAGAGCTACACCACCCAGCCCGGCGTTCCGACCACAGTCACTCCGACTCCCGGCACCGAAGTCGTCCAGAGCGATGACCCGCACGTTGAGTTCACCACTATCCGTCTCGATTTCGCAGAGGATGACGGTCTGATCGGTGCTCTCACTTCCCAGTGGACCCTCACCAACGAGGCCGGCGAGAAGATTCCCTTCTCCATCGGCGGTTTCTATCTCCAGGGTGACCCGATGCTGGCATACGCCCCCAACCCCTTCATCACCCTCTCCTTCAACAGTGACGGTCTCCTTCCGAGCGGAACATACACTCTGACTATTCCCGCAGGTTCCATCGACCTGGATCGCGGTGCCCTCGCAGAGACCCTGACCTACACCTGGAATTACGTCAAGACCACTCCCGACGCAGACTCCACTCCGCTGGAGATCACCGAGGCTTGGATCGGTCAGGCTATGTTCTTGGGTCAGGCTGATAACGGTCGTCCTAACTATGAGTGGATCGGAACCGACAAGACTCCGTTCACCAACGGAACAGCTGTTCCCGACTTCACCGCATGTCTCAAAAATGAGGCCGGAACCGGTATCCTTATGACCGTCAACCACGGCGAGAAGACCGGATATATGACCTATTATATCCTTGACCTCTCTACCAACGCGCAGGTAGCGCAGGGTCCGATGTACAAGCAGGAGGATGGCTCCTTCCTCTTCGCTTCCGCAATCGACCGTCGTTTCTTCAACGACCGCAAGTATCTCTTCCATATCAACGCTTACAGCGCTGACAGCGACACTGCAGTCGAGTTCGGCGACGGTGCTGAGATTGAGTTCACCGGTTCTTCCGAGGCTTACCAGTTCTCTCCCGCTTATCTGGCTGCCATCAATCCGGAAACCAATCTCAATCTCAGCGACATTACCGCTAAGAAGACTGTCCTGACCTCTATGGATCAGCGCAAGTTGACCCTCGTCTTCTCGCGCCCTGTCACTCTGACCCGTTGCGCCGCTAACCTCGGCTTCGGAGCTTCGATGAACGCTGATAAGGAATCAAAGAATGGCGAGGCATACGACCTGGTATGGTATGTTTACATTCCCGAGTATATCATGTCGGACTATCCCGCTGTAGAGATGATTTTCGCCGCTGAGGATGAGAATGGCCTCCTTGTTGAGGGTAACTATGGTGAGGAGGAGAACTCCTGCTTCCAGATTCCGTATGAGCTGACTCTCTGCCAGCCCCGTGTCGTCATCGGTCAGACCAACAGCCATGTTCCCGAACTGAACATCTTCACCATCACCTCCTCCGCTACAGGAGAAAAGGCCGGTCTGAACTGCTCCTATATGGCTTATCCGGTCATCCTTAACGAGAAGGGTGAGACTGTCGCCGAGATCAACAACAACTATTACTACGATCCCGAGACCTATACCGATTATCCCTACGAACCCGTTATCTGGAGCGCCGGCTCCGAGCCTCAGCCCCTCGAACTTCGCTTCCAGATGGTTCCTGCAATCACCACTCCGGGTAAGTACACCCTCCACTTCCCCGCTACCGCCATCAACTTCGGAAACCAGTTTGTGTCTGACGGAAGCGTTGAACAGAACTTCGACTTCGTTGTCTGCGAGTTCGTAAACGTTGACTTCTCCGACGGTAACTGCACAGTAGCCCTCCCGGCTGTCGAGAAGGGTCACACCACCACCCTCAACGTCACTCCCGCCGAGAACTGGACTCTCGAGTCCCTGACTCTCAACGGAACCGAGGTCAAGGATGATGTAGTCAACAACCTCTACACCTCCCCTGCCCTCTCCGAGGCTGCACACTTCGTCGCTTCCTTCGCGTTTGACGGCGTTGTCGTCATCCCGACCGGTGCTGACGAAATCGTCACCGACCTTGAGCTCCGCGCATGGTCCGAGGGTGGCGCGATGTATCTCTCCGGCCTCAAGGATGGCCAGATCGTCCGCCTCTTCTCCGTTGCAGGTAGCCTGATCGAGACTCAGACTGTCGCTGACGCCGAGACCCTCAAGTTCGAGGCTCCCGCCGCTCAGACCTACGTCATCACCGTCACCGAGGGTGAGAAGACCGTAGCCATCAAGCTGCTCAACAAGTAATCCCTTCCCTGAGGAACCCCGGCTCCCGGAGCCGGAGTCCCGAAGAGGCCTGAAATAAGCCGGGCGGGAGTGAAATCCCGTCCGGCTGCAAATAAACAGAAATAATAACATCTTAATCTTACTGTAATCGTGAACCGATCCATTCTTCTGATGGCCGCCGCGGCCATTTCGATGTCGGCTTTTGCCCAGCAGCCAAAGATCGTGCCCTTCAATGTCGGCAACGAGGCTTTCGCCAATGGTATGAGCCGTAACGGCCGGTGGGCTACTTTCCAGGTCCAGGCCGGATCCGCGACCTCTCTCGATGTCAAGATTGTCGATCTGACAACGGGTGAATGTCATACCTATACTCCTATCGCACAATATGACTACCGTGACGTCCAGCTTGATTTCCCGGCAGGTTCCTACTCGATGCTCGAAGGAGTCTCCGATGACGGAAAGCTTGTCTACGGAACAGTGAACGGCTATCCCGCAATCTTCAACACCGAGGAGTGCATCTGGCGTCATCTCTCGATGGGCGACCGCACCGCCAACCGCGTATGGGCCGGCGAAATCTACGGCTCCAGCGCCGACGGCTCCGTAATGATCGGCTGGTTCATGCACGACAACTCCATGACCTCCTTCTCCGGCGGTGTATGGAAAGATAAGGAACTGCTGACACTCAACAACATTCCCGGATATGACGAGATGCTCGAAAGGGGCATCATCGACAAAGGGGTATGGCAGGAGCATAAGGATGCAGGTAAGGAACCCAACACCTCCTACCGATATGTCTCCGCTGACGGAAACAGAATCCTTATAGGTCTTGACCACAACTATCCCAACTGGGGATGCTCCTACGGAGTCTATGACCTGGAGAAGGATACCTTCGATTTCATCCTCGCCCCGGAGTCTTACGGACATAGCTTCACCGATGGCGCATACATGAGCGACAACGGTAAATGGGTCGCAGGTAATATCGCTATCGTTGACGGCGAACTCCAGGATGTCCTGGCCCCCTACCTCTACAACGTCGACACCAAGGAGATCACCCTCTACACCGGCATGTCTGACCGCGATATCCTCGTCACCGCTGTCGGTAATGACGGAACCGTCTTCGGCACCACTCCCGAGTCTCAGCCTATCCGCAACATGGTTATCCGTTCCGGCTCCGTCTGGGTTGACCTCGCCAAGATCTTCGACCAGAAATTTGGAATCAACTATCAGGCCCTGACCGGTATGGAGACAACCGGTTATGCAGTCCGCATCTCCTCCGACGACAAGAAGCTCCTCTCCCAGGCTGAGTTCCGCGGAGGCGCCTTCGGTCTTGAGATGCCTGTCAACTTCGCGGAGGCCGCTCTCGGCGTCACGCTCCTCAACGAGTATGCCGTCGCTCCTTCCAACGGTTGCAGCTTCTCCCGCCTGACCAATGTCCAGGTCCGCTTCCCCTACGAGGCTGTCCCTGCAGAGGGTGCAAAGGCTGAACTCCTCGACAGCAAAGGTAATGTTGTTGTCACTACTTCCGAGTTCATCCCCTTCTCCGCTCAGAATATCCTCTACACCATCCGCTTCCCGGAGACTCTTCTGAACGCCGGTGAGACCTATACCGTCCGCATTCCGGAGGGTTCCTTCAAGGTCCCTGACACCGATATGGGTTCTGTCGAGGTCACTGTCAGCTATGTCGGCCGCGCCGACACTCCTGTCGCTGTCACCAACATCTATCCCGCCGACGGCGCCGATATGATGGAGTTCAGCTTCAACAGCCCCCTGACCATCACCTTCGACTCTCAGCTGACCCTCTCCTCCGCTGTCAAGGCATATCTCTACCAGGAGGATCAGGAATCCCCCCTCACTTCCCTCTCCGCGCAGATTTCCGGCAACCGCCTGATTGTCTATCCCGCAAGCGCCCGCAAGATGTCTCAGGGTGTCAAGTATCGCGTCGAGATTCCCGCAGGTCTTGTCTATGACCTCGGATCGAGCGGTCCCAACGAGGCTATCTCCCTTACTATCAACGGAACATACATCCCTTCCATCAATCCTGGTTATCTCTTCTATGAGGATTTCTCCAGCCCCGGCGATGCTCTCGCAAACGCTCTTCTCTATGACGGCGACAAGAACTATCCCAACGCCGAGATGGAGGGATTCGGTTTCGACAACGAGAACACCCCCTGGAACTTCTCCATCCGTGACGACGCCTCTTCCGACTATTGCGCTATGTCCCACTCCACCTACTCTCCCAAGGGTAAGTCTGACGACTGGATGATGACCCGCCTCTGCGATGTCCAGAATGCCGACTATTACCTGACTTTCAAGGGTCAGCGCTACAAGCAGAACGCNGCCGACNTCCTCAGCATCTATGTNTGGGAGTATGACGAGTATATCACCTCTCTCGATGAGGAGATGATGAAGAAGATCAAGGCTGAGGCCAAGCTCTTCCAGAGCGTCCCGATGCCCGCCCCCGTGACCGAGGGTCTCCTTGAGGGAAGCTGGCAGGATTTCTCCTTCTCCCTTGCTGATTTCGCAGGTAAGAAGATCTATATCGCCCTTGTCAACGAGAATGAGGCTCAGAGNGGTATCCTTATCGATGACTTCTTCGTCGAGTATCGTGGCGATATCACCGCCGGTATCCTCATGGATGAGGATCTCGTAGAGGCCGCTTCGGTTCCTGTCAAGGTCTCCGTCGCCACCAACAATGATGATGCAATCAAGAGNGTCAAGGCAACCCTGACCTCCTCTACCCTCTCCGCTCCCNTGANTTTCGAGGCTACTGACCTCAATATCGCTGCCGGAACTCCCTACCTCTTCGAGTTCCCCTCGGAGCTTCCCCTCGAAAAGGGTAAGGTCAACAACTTCGACGTTTCCGTCACNGTCAACGAGACTTCCCAGAACCTTGTCGGNAAGGTNCGCAACCATGCNTTCGATGTTCAGCGCCGTGTCCTCATCGAGGAATCNACCGGTATGTGGTGTGGTAACTGNCCGCGTGGTGAGGTNGCTCTNGAANANCTNGAGCAGACCATGCCTGAAAGCGTAGCNATCGTCTCCATCCACAATGATGANGACCTNGTCTTCGACGAGTATGACAAGTTCACTGCTCCCGGCGGATACCCCGCAGGTCGCATCGACCGCAGCGACAAGGTCTTCTCGCCCCTCTACAGCGATCCCGACCTCGGANAGTCAACCTACACCTCCCCGAACCGCAACGAGACCTTCATGGACGAGGTTCTCAACCAGCTTGAGAAGAGAACAGAGGCTGAGATCAAGATNGAANATGCCGTCTACTTCTCCGCCGACGGCCAGCTCAANATCCCCGTCAATGTNCGCTTCTCTCTCGACATGGACAACGCTTCCTACAGCATCTTCACTGTCATTGTCGAGGATGGCCTCTCCGGACGTCAGGAGAACTACTTCGTNGGCTCCTCNGATCCTCTGCTCGCATGGTGGGCCGGTCAGCCTAAGAAGACCCGTTACACCTACAACAATGTAGCCTGCGGCATCCGTGGCGACAGCTTCTACGGTGAATCCGGACGTGTTCCCAAGCAGGTCAAGGCCGGCGAAAACTACTATACCAACGCTCTTGTTCCGCTTCCTGCAAATATCCAGGATCCCGCGAACATGCACTTCGTAGTCGCTCTTCTTGACGGCACTACCGGTAAGGTTGTCAACTCNGACGTCTGCAAGGTCTTCTCCGTCAATGACCNGGNNGGTGCTTCCGAGNNTGTTTCCGTNTCNGAGATAANCGNCTCCGCTCAGGTCAACGTCAGCGTTGTNGACGGNACTATCCTCATCAANGGCGNNGCCGCTTCCGAGGTCTATGACCTTTCCGGCGCACGTCTCCGCAACGCCTCCCTCGCGAAGGGTCTCTACATCGCCCGTCAGAAACTCTCCAACGGCGAGACTGTCTCGACCCGCGTCGTTGTCCGTTAAGCCGNNAATCGCTTCGGTTAGAATNGATTCCGATTAATCGGGATNAATCGAGATTNATCNAGATTAATTCCGGTTAATCCTCCAAGAATAGAAAAGCGCTTCCCTCACGGGGAGCGCTTTTCTTATTCTTTAATTTTGATTAGTCGGCAGAATAGCTTAATTTTGAAGTTGAACACATAAAACCCGGAAAATTCAGAATAAAGTGAACGATATATTTGACCGTTGTGTCGCTGACTATCATGTCNCCGACAATGTTGACGCTCCTGTNGTCAACCCCTATCCGGCCGGTTCTTTCGAGGCCAAGCTGTATGACAAATGCTGGGTGGATGCCGTCCAGTGGCANCTTGAGGATCTTATCCGTGACCCGGAGATAGATCCGGTNGCCGCNCTCGCNCTCAAGCGCCGTATCGACGCCTCGAANCAGGTNCGCACTGACATGGTAGAGGATATAGACACCTATTTCCGCGACCGCTANGCNTCGGTNTCTCCNCTNCCGGANGCCACTATCAACACCGAGTCTCCNGCCTGGGCTATCGACCGCCTCTCCATCCTCGCCCTCAAGCTCTGGCACATGCAGGAGCAGGCCGAGCGCNCCGACGCCTCCGAAGAGCTGCGTCAGCGTTCCGCCGCACGCCTGGAGGTGCTCCGCGAACAGCGCAAGGATCTCACCGCCGCTATCGANACACTGCTTGAGGATATCGCCGCCGGAAGAAAATATATGAAGGTCTACCGTCAGATGAAGCTCTACAACGACCCGGAGACCAATCCTGTCCTTTATTCCAAGAAATGAGGCGCACGGTCCTGGCAATCCGCTTCTCGGCTCTCGGGGATATAGCGATGACAGTTCCTCCCCTTTATGACGCCTGCCTGTCGAACCCGCAGACGCGCTTCATCATGCTGACGCGCAAGGGTCCGGCCCGTCTCTTCGTCAATCCTCCGGAGAATCTGGAGGTCATCGGGGTGGACCTGGATAACTACAAGGGTGTCGGCGGTCTGTGGCGTCTCGCNTCCGAAATGAGAGAGCGGGGGGTCACGACGGTCCTGGATCTGCATGACGTGATNCGCTCCCGNATGATAAGNGCTTTTCTCGCTATGCGCGGNGCCTCTGTCTTCCGTATTGACAAAGGNCGCGCCGAGAAGAAGCGGCTGACCCGAAGNAACCTCAAACTATTGACCCAGCTCAAACCNGGTGTGGAGCGCTACGCCGATGTCTTCCGCGCGGCCGGTCTGAGTNCCGAACCGTTGTTCAANGGATACTTCCCCGGGGGAGCGGACCCGTCGCTTTTCGCAGCCGCCACNCCCCCCCGGCGTCCGGATGAGACNTGGGTCGCNATAGCTCCCTTTGCGCGACACAAGGGTAAGATATACCCTCCCGAAATGATGGAGCAGGTGGTCGCCGACCTCTGCTCCCGTCCCGGATACAAGGTCTTCCTCTTCGCCGCCGGTCCTGAAGAGGAGAAGAGAGCCGAGCTCTGGAGCCGTAAATATCCCGAACTGGTCAATCTCGCCCCGCTCCGGCTCGGCTTCAAGGGNGAGATGGCCNTAATGAGCCATTGCAAGGCAATGCTCTCAATGGATTCTGCCAATATGCATCTCGCTTCACTCGCCCCGACACGCGTCGTCAGNATCTGGGGGGCGACACATCCTTTCTGCGGTTTCATGGGATGGCGTCAGAATATGGAGGACGCCGTCCAGGTTCAGATAGGATGCCGCCCATGTTCTGTCTTCGGCAACAAACCTTGTCGCCGGGGAGACTATCTGTGTCTAAAAGCCATATCTCCGGCCCGCATACTCAAGACCCTCTCCCTTTCCCTCCTNCTNCTCCTCCCNNTNCCNNTGACGGCTGCCGCCGCAACACCCTATAATCCTCTCCCCTCCTCCATTTTCGCTCCGCATCCCGGATTGCCCGGNCCCGGANGAGAGAATCCNTCNGTCNTGCTCGGGCGTCAGCCGCAGAGCGCGGATGCGGATTTATGGCGTCTGCAAATCGCTGACGCCAGGTATGAGGCCGGTGCTTTNGCTGACGCACTCCCTCTGTTCGCCGATGTCAATCCGCGGCGTCTCCCGCTCGATATGAGNGCCGGGTATTATTTCCGTTATGCNAACGCCCTGGCCCATCGCGGACTCCTCGACGAGGCGCGNCGTATGACCGCTGAACTCGAACGCCAGAAGGGGGGCGCTCCCCTCGCGACNTTCATGAACGCATATCTCGCATATCGAGACCGTGATTTCGCGACCGCACGCCAACTCTTCGCCCNGTCTCCCGCAAATCTCCTT
The DNA here is from genome assembly GCA_014801785.1 of Bacteroides sp. Lineage (GTDB taxonomy): Bacteria > Bacteroidota > Bacteroidia > Bacteroidales > Muribaculaceae > Lepagella. Next base: position 194,586 of record JAAVDN010000003.1, read on the forward strand.
CCGCAGGCTTATCTCGGACAGATAGAGTTCGCCGANGGGAACTGGAGNGANGCNCTNAANATCCTNGAACCNCTNNTCTCTTCTNAAAATANGGGANTNACTCCNGGNGANGNNGCNGCCTTNGNNCGTNTGCGCCCCGAACTNATTCATTGTGTCGCNGTNGCCTCNTANCGNCTCGGNGATTTCGNGAAGAGNACCCTCCTCGNCGANGAATATCTCTCCNATTCCTCNNTCNNTCAATCGGCNNNGGGANANACGGCNGNTCNNCTTCCGACAACTGGATTCCNGCNGATGATNTNCTNTANGTCATGGCNGANCTNGAATCCAGGCGTGGNAATTATGAACGCGCGGCAGANCTGCTGAATGCAGTCCGCGCCGAAAAGGANGCCATAGCNCAGGGCTCCGCCTATCTGCTCGGTCAGATTTCGGCCCGCAACGGCAATGACCAAAGTGCGGCACTCGCTTTCGCAAAGGGTGCGCGCCTGAATTATGACACCTCCGTCGGCGAGAAATCCCTCTACAACTATGTAGTCTCCTCGACCCGCGGCGCATCGGTNCCCTTCTCCTCTCCGGCGGAGCTTTACGAGCATTATGTCTCGACAGTTTCCGACCGCGATGAACGTCATGACCGCGAACTCTCCCTTCGTTTCGCCCGCGAGTATTTCCGCGAGGGGAACTATGCTAAAGCTCTTAAGGCTATCGACCGCATAGCGGCTCCCGACGATGAGATGAGGGCCGAGCGTCAGCAGATTCTCTACGAACTCGGACGTCGCGAGGTAATGAGTGGAGACTATGGTCAGGCTGCCCTTCATCTCGCCGAGGCGACGCGCTTAGGACGCTATTCGAAGCGTATCGCCTCTGAATCCAATCTATGGCTCGGAGATGCCTATTACGGACAGGCCCGCTATTCGGAAGCGGCCAAGGCCTACGCCGAGGCTGCCCGTAGCCTGGAAGGGAAAAACCGCGCTCTCGCCCTCTATGATTGCGGCTATGCTCTTTTCAATCTCAATGATTTCCGGCAGGGAGCGCTCTGTTTCGAACAGGTTCTGCGCGAGCCTGCGGGTCTTGATGAGCGTCAGCTCGCCGATGCCCGGATGCGCCTCGCTGACTGCTGTTTCTATACCGGACAGTATGCCCGGGCCCTCAGAGGTTATGAGGAGGGTGTGACCGCCGGAGGAAACGGAGCCGATTACGCCGCTTTCCGCCGCGCCGTCCTTCTCGGCCTTGTCAGCGGAGAAAGCAAGAAAATAGATGCGCTCAACTCTTTCGTCAGCAACCACACCACTTCCCGCTGGCTTCCCGACGCTATGCTCGAATTGGGTCAGACTCTGGCGGCCGTCGGGCGCGACGAGGAGGCTTCGGCAGCCTTCGGCGATCTTTCCCGTCGTTATCCCGCCTCGGCACAGGCACGCCGGGGCACCCTGGCCCTGGCTCAGAGCCTGACACGCAAAGGGGACGCGCAGGGGGCTATGGAGGCTTACCGCCGCGTCATCTCCTCCTGGCCTTCGAGCGAGGAGGCGGAGCTGGCAAACAATGATCTCCGTCGTCTCGCGGCCCGCGAAGGGGAACTGGAGGAATATGCAGCTTTCCTGCGTTCCGTTCCCGGCGCTCCCTCTCTTGACGCAGACCAGCTCGAACAGCTTGCCTTCGAGGCTGCCGAATCCGCATACGCCGACAATATAGACGACACACGCCGTCTGGAGGAGTATCTGCGTCAGTTCCCGAACGGACGCTATGTCGCCGAGGCGTTGATAGACCTTGCGGAATCCCGGCGTGAGAACGGTCGCTATGTGGAGGCTGTCTCATACGTGGACCGGCTCCTTTCAGACCGTCCCGATTCTCCGCGTACTCCCGAGGCGCTGTTGCTCAAGGGGGAGGTGATTGAAGAGCATATCCCTGCGAGACTTCCCGAGGCTTTACAGGCTTACCGTCTGCTCGAAGAGCGCGGAGGAACCGATTTCTCTCCCGAGGCCTATTCCGGCATCATGCGTACGACTCTCGATCCGCAGGAGAGCCTTCGCTATGCGCGTCTGCTGTTGCAGACCGGAACCTCCTCCCCGGAGACTACCGATGAGGCGCGCCTGTACGAGGGTATGTCTCTGTTGGCCATCAAAGGTTCGGAGAAGGAGGGGGAGAGTGTCCTGCGTAGCCTCGCCGCCCGTCCCGAGACACTTTCGGGCGCAAAGGGTGCCGTCGAATTGGGAGAGTTCCTGATGAACCACAAACGCATCGGGGACGCCTATAAACTGATGTCGGACTTCACCGATGCCGGTTCACCCCATTCCTATTGGCTCGCGCGAGGATTCATCATCCTCTCCGATGCCTGTCGCGCCCGCGGCGAGTCTCTGTTGGCTGACGAATATCTGCGCTCCCTGAAAGCGAACTATCCCGGCAAGGAGGCCGATATACGGGACGCCATCGCGACCCGCCTCTCCCGCTGAGACACGGTGCCTATGCTAAACAGTGGGGTTCCAAACTCCGATATCCACAAGTTGGATTATTACTCTTTTTAATATTGATAATTCTCTGAAAATGAGGAAATCAGAATATATAAAACTTCCGTCGTTACTCATCGGCGCGTTTCTCTTCTCCCATACCGGCGCCTCGGCGCAGGCTTTGGAGGAGCAGATAAGTGTCGAAGGGCGCTATGAGGCGGAGGTTATTCCAATGGAGCGTCTGGCGACCTATCCGGATCATTTCAAAACCACCATGCCGGTAGAGGAGCTCTCCTACGACCTTGATCCGACTAATCTGCGCTTCGATCCGACCTTCTCGCCAATGCCGGTCCCTTTCTCCGGCTCCCCGCGCTGGCGCGGTTATCTGGATGCGGCCCTCGGCTCTTGGCTCAATTCCCGGCTACAGGCCGGAGCCTGGATTCTCCCTCCGACTGCTCCCTGGTCCTTGGGAGCCTGGGTCTCCCATCAGTCAACCTCACTATGGCGACCCAAAGAGGAGGACGGGCGACGTTTCTCCATTCGCCGCGACTACGACGAGACGATAGGACTGCAGACGGCCCATACCTTCGCGGACGGACGCAGTTTTCAGGCCTCGGTCGATTACAATCTGCATTATTTCAACTATTTCACCGCTCCCGAAGCTCCTTCGCAGACTGTCAACCATCTGCGCGCCGAAGCCTCCCTCTCCTCTTCCCCTACCGCATCGCTCATCTATGACTTCGATTTCGCGGCCTCTTATTTCTCCTGGCGCGAGTTCTGTCTTGGAGATGCCGGGTTGCGACCCTCGCGCGAGACGACGCTTCATCTCGGAGCATCCCTCTACAATGGCGGAGCGGCTCTGGACGCGTCTTTAGACGCTGTCCTGAACGGTCATGGCCGTGATTACGGACAACTGGTGCTGACACCCTCCTACCGTTTCAAATGGCATTCCCTTCATGTCCGTCTCGGGGCGCAGGCTGAGTTCACGCTCAACGCCGGAACAAAGGAGGATCCCTATTCTTTTGTCCATGTCGCCCCGAAATGCCTCTTCTATATTCCGACTTCGGACTTCACCTGGTATCTGCGTGTCGGAGGCGGTTCTCGCCTATCGACCCTTGCGAACCTGTATGAACTGACGCAGTGGCAATCCCCCTATCAGCTTTCGACAGCGCCTCTCTTCTCGGCTATCGACGCTTCGTTGGGTTTCAATGCCGGACCCTCTTCGGGCAAGGCTTCAGGTTTCGAGGGGGGACTGGAACTGCGATGGCGCTCCCTGGATCATCTCCCCCTGATCGGATGGTATCCCTCTCTGCTCGAAACCGGAGGGAGCGGGTCGTTAGAGGATTTGCTCGACAATGCAGCAGGAAGCTCTATCAGCGGGATGTCGGTCAACGCCCGTCTCGCGTGGAGTCTCCCCGGGGTCATGCGTATCGACCTGCAGGGGCTCTGGGCACCCCGCACACCGACTCATGGCGGCTTCGCGGGAATCGACCGTCCGGAATGGANCGCCTCCGGCTCGGTGATGGTGACACCTGTTTCTGCGCTTGAGTTATCGGTTGGCGCTGACTGGAGAGGCGACAGACGCCTTTATTCGCATTCAGGGAGCCTCGCGCTCCCCGACTGGTTCTCTCTTTCAGCCCGCGCCTCCTGGCGCTTCTCGGAGCGTTTCTCGGCCGGAGTGACAGCATCGAACCTTACCGGACGCGACAATCTGATTCTCCCCGGCGTCCCCGCAGAGGGTCTCTCGGCTGCAGCCACACTCTCTCTTCTCTTCTGAGACANGGNCNGCAGAAGCTGAGANATGGACGACAGAAGCCGGTGCCGTCAGCAGGAATCAGATATCGCAACCATCTTTGACGAATGTTGTTTTTGTATTGTATAGGAACAATAAATTATGGAAACTCCACTCACACTCACATATCTCAACGAGGATGACCGCGCCTACGGACTGGCCGGAATGGCCTTGTCGTTGGCCGCTTATGATGCTATGGACCGAATCTCAAGTATATCGCTTGATGAGGATGGACCGATGGTCACCTTCTCGAATGAATATTATTTTTCCGGAAGTCCTTCGATTTCTCCGAAGTCGACATGGTTGAATCTTCTCCATAATTACCGTATCACCTCCGCGATGGCAATCGCCAATATCATGAGCCGCGCGATGGTCAGGATGAAGCAGGAGGTTCCTTCGGACCTGCTTGAGGAGATTCATCAGGGGATTCTGTATGAGGGGGAAGAGACCTGCGGCCTTGAAGCGGATGAGATAGAGGGTATCTACGGGCGTCTGCTGACTCATTCGCGGCGAATCTTCGGAAATCCGCGTGTCCATCCTGCCGTCGATGCGCTGGCGCGCATCATAGCGCGTCGCCGGACGCTATCCGGACGGGAGGTTATCGACGAAATCAGTCTCCTCCGTCCTTTCTGAGGTTGTGAGACAAAAAAAGTCAGAGCCTTCGCGAAATTTTCGCGAAGGCTCTTTTTATCTTCGATTACTCGTTATTTTCGATTATTCGGCGTCGATTTGCTGCGGTTCCTGGCTGGAGGCGAGTTCAAGCTCCTGCCCCCGGGTCGGATCGACAGAGGGAATCGAGAGAATAGAGTCTGAAATTAACTCCTCGTGAGCGTCCGCTATAGGCGCGGGCGCCGTTGTCGTCTTCGGAGTGGAGGATTCCTGCTTTGTGTCATCCTTAGCGATCAGCGGCCCGCTGACGCGGTCAGGGATAATGGTCACACGCGTTCCTACCTCGACCAGCTCCTTGAGCCGGCTTATATTCTCGTTGGTCACACGGATACATCCGTGGCTGCTGCGGTGACCGATGGAGCGCGGAGCGCCTGTGCCGTGGATGCCGATGGAATGGAACGGAGAGTCGAGACGCAGGAACCAGGGACCATAGCAGTTCGGAACCAGCGGACGACCATCACCCGGATTCCATAGCCAGTCTTTGGAATTTTGAATCATGGCGATTCTGAAGTCACCTTCCGGAGTCTTGTTGTCATCCTTCTTCGTCTTGTCGCCCCGGGCAGCGCCGCAACATATTCCGGCGCGGAAAATTGTGTCACCCTTTTCAACGACAAGAAGCTTGAGATGCGGTTTGTCAACGATTATGCGTCTGTCCAGCCCCTGGGCTTCGAGTTCAGCCCGCAGAGCGGCTTTACGCGCCGCCTCCCTCGCTGCCGAGTCGGGTTCTTCATGAACTGCCTCAGTTACATGGGTATCAATTATGGGAGGTATGGACTCCGTTTGAGCCTCGCTGTTGAGTCCGCATGAGGAAAGTAGCGTCATCAATCCGACCAAGGCAATAGGAGCGGTCGCTTTTACTACAATATCTTTATGAAACAGGCNTCTGAGAAAATGACGTTCTCTTTTCTGATTCAGAAGGTTGTGGAAGAGATGATTCTTACGCATAAGGGTTTTGTTTTGGTGGAATTGTTGAATGTTATACTTCTATAACATCCGTAGGCGCCAATGGTGCGACTCCCCTGCGTAAAATTGTTAAGGAAGACTCTTCAGACCTCTTCGCGGTAGATGTAGTCGTGGCGGAGACGATCAAATTCCTCCGGAGCATCGCGCAACGGCTCTGTATCAAGGGCCGGATCGTATGAGTCGATTATTTTTTTCGGGGTCAGTTCCTCCGGTTCCATGTATGGGCCGCAGAGTCCGCTCTTGTCGAGTTCCACGCCGAAGCAATCCTCGACGGCTTCCATAATCATTCGGGTCGCGCGTTCCTTTCCCTGACGGGAATATCCGGCGATGTGGAATGTCCCGTAATCGACCAGGTCGAGCAGTTCGCGGTCGAGTCGGGGCTCCCCTTCCCAGGTATCGACAACAGCGCGCAGGCGCCCTTTGCGCAGCTCCTCGCGCAGAGCGTCGTTGGCGACTACCCCACCTCTGGCGGCATTGACGACAATGGCTCCGTCGCGCAGCAGGGATAGTTCCTGTTCAGCCGCGAGATGCCATGTAGGGTCTTCCCCATCGCGAGTCAGCGGCGTGTGGAAGGTCACGGCGTCAGCCTGACGCATCAGCTCCTCCAGGGGGAGGTATTGTTCATCCTCCTCTCCCCGGCGCGCGCGCGGAGGATCGCAGACAATGACACGCGCACCCAGACGCCGACCCCATTCGACGACGATACGCCCCACGTTCCCTTTGCCGACCACTCCGAGCGTCTGTGACGCAGGGTCGAAGCCCAGTCGCAGAAGGGCGCTCCATACATACTGCGCCACTCCCGGCGCGTTGCATCCCGGAGAATTGCGCACGGTCACTCCCAACGATTCGGCGTATGGGATATCAATCTGATCCATACCGATGGTCGCCGTGGCGACCAGGCGCACGTCGCTATTCTCCAGNAGCGGAGAGGCGATGCGTGTCCGCGTGCGTATTAGGAGCGCATCGGCGCCGGCTATGCTCTGCGGAGTGAAGGCATTCTGGTCAAGGTAATCGACTGCGACGCCGGCTTTTTCGAGGCGTCCGCGGAGGTACGGGATATTCTCATCGGCGCATATCTTGCGCAGTTGCGGTCTGTTCATGCGAATATAATCAGACACCAGTAGGTTATCATCAGCAGATAGATGAGCGACAGCCAGAGCCTGGTGCGGGGAATGTTGTTGAGGATGAAAAGATTTGAATAACTGACGGCCAGGGCGAAGCAGAGAGTAGCCAGATATGCGGCCAGATGACCGCTGTCAAAGGCCATTGCTATGGCGCAGTATGGAATCATCAGATAGATGATGTAGTTGTAGGTTCTCGGGCGCGGATTGCCGGCGTAGAGGCGTATGGCGGTGTTGAGTGCCATCAGGGCGCCGACAAGCGTCAGCAAGGAGATGCCGACAAGCATCGTCGCCACATCCGACGGGGGAAGGAATCCGGTCAGCATTGTCGAGAACTGCGGCCAGTGGAAATCCTGCAGACGTATGAGGCCGAATCCTATCCCTATCCAGTAAGGGACTGCCAGACCCATGAGAAAGGCGAGAATCTCGCGCAGACGCAGAATCTTCAGCATACCCATAGCCAGAATCCAGAAGGGGGTCATGACGAGGAAGGAATAATCCATCATGGAGCCTATTCCGAAAAAGGTCGCTGTCGCGAATACCTCCTGGGCGGCGTTACGGGCGCGATAGGCCGGATATAGAATGGCGATTGATAGGAGGTTTACCCCCCAGAGGAGAGTCGAGGCGTTGAGACTGCAGGAGGCCAGCGGATTGGCGGCGATGAATATGAGCGACAGGGAAGGAAGGGTGAAGTCGCTGTGGCGGACAATGTTGAGGTTTCGGTTGAGAAACCAGGAGGAGAGAGCGAGAAGAATTATGGCGACTCCGTTGATTAGGCGTGAACTCCAGTCGGCAAGGGGCCATAAGTCGGGACTCGGGAGGCAGATACCGGTGTCTGCCGTATGGGATATGTCAGGCAAAAGAATAGCAGCCGCCCCCATCATGAGGGCGGCAAGCAGAGCGGTTAGAGTGAATCCGGCCGAGCCGGTACCTCTGTATGAAGTCATCAGTGTCGGGGATTGTCGGAGGCTGGTTTATATCGGGAATCAATCCTCATCGTCAATATCGATGGGGCGCGCAGGACGCTTGCGCGGGCGCATCCCTTTTTCGTAGAAACGCGTCTCCTGGAAGTCGGTCAGTTGCGGTCCCTTGTCAGCGACTTTATAGCTCTTGTCGCGATACCCTTTGTCGCGGGAATCCTTTCCGCGCCTTGAGGAGTTCTCCCCTTTCCTGGAATCGTAACCTCCGCGCCGGGATTCAAATTCTCCGTTACGTTTTGGTGAGAATCCACCGCGCTTGGAATCGGAACCCCCGCGCTTGGAGTCGAACCCTCCCTTTTTCGGACCACGTCCGCGTCCCTGCTCCTCGCGGTCGTCACGGAAACGACGNGGCTTGGANCCTCCGTAGCGNTTTGTCTCCTCCTTCCATTCGCGGTCGCTGAGGTGGCGTCCGCGGGCTATGCCGCGCAGATTCTCCTCCCGGTTAGCGGAGTGGCCGATCGAGCCTCCGGAGGCTCGCATATCGTTGTAACGTCCTGCAAAGAGGATATATTCGCGCAGGGAGCATTCCAGCGAACCATTGTGGAGCGGNACCTTCTTCGAGGGTTTCAGCCCTATCTCGGCAAACTGCTCGTCGGTCATTCCGATTATCCATGCGTGCCATCCCTGGAAATTGAATTTNAGACAGGTCCCNATCATTTTCCANAGAGAATCCATGTTTCCCGGACGGAGACGCTGTCCGTAAGGGGGATTGGTGACNAGGAGACCCTCCGGGGGATTGTCGGTCCATTCCTCCATGGGTTTCCATTCGACGCTGACGATATTTTCGAGCTTCGCGCTTCGGATATTGCGTTTGGCGATTGCTACGGCCTTTGAATCCTTGTCGCCTCCCATTATGCGGACATTGACTTCGCGTTCGGCGGAATCATCGTTGTANAGGTCTTCGAAGAGTTCCTGGTCGAAGTCATCCCAGTTCTCGAAAGCGAAGTGCTTGCGGTAGATGCCGGGATTGATGTTGGCGGCGATCATGGCGGCTTCGGTCAGGAATGTTCCGGAGCCGCACATCGGGTCGAGGAAATCCACGTCACCGTTCCATCCTGCGGTCAGCAGGATTCCGGCGGCGAGTACCTCGTTTATGGGNGCTTCGGTCTGCTCGACCTTGTAGCCNCGACGGCTGAGAGGTTCGCCGCTGGAATCGAGCGAGATAGTCACGCGGTTCTCCTGGATATGNATATTGATATATATATCGGCGTTATCGACGCTGACGGAGGGTCGGCGCCCTACCTTCTCCTGGAAAAAGTCGACGATGGCGTCTTTGACGCGGTAGGCGACAAACTGGGAATGAGTGAACCGGGAGCTGTTGACGGTCGCGTCAACAACGAANGTGCGGTCAGGGGAAAGGAAATATTCTCTCCAGTCGATGTCGCGTAGGCGGTCATACAGTTCGTCGGTGTCCTCGGCGCTGAATTTGGCAATCGGTTTCAGGACCCGCAGGGCGGTCCGGAGGCATAGGTTGGCCTGATACATCAACTTGAGGTCTCCTTCAAAAGAGACCATACGCTGGCCGATTTCGATCTTCCCGGCTCCCAGACGGATCAGTTCCTGAGCCAGGACCTCTTCGAGTCCCTGGAAGGTCTTGGCGACCATTGCATATTTTTCCATTGCTTGAATCCTTGTTTATGAATTTTTTGTGGGNTGGGGTCTAAGTAGCTGTTCAAANATAAACATATATATCGTTTTATTTTGAACAGNTACTTATCAGAAGACGATGCGTTTGGAGGAGGAGGGAGCGGGAGAGTCGTCGGATGAATCCGGGCGAGGGGGAGTATGAGCGAGGTTCGTGCTGTTCTTGAGGCGTATTGCTCTCAGCTCCTCGTTGAAGCGCTGGTCGCGGTGTAGGGCCGGGACGCGNTCCAGGAGGTCTATGATGTCGTGGTTGTCCAGTTCGGACTGGGCGAGGACGACATATTTGACCTTNGCGGCGTCGCGCATCTGGCGTGTCATCTTTTCCGTTCCGTAGACCTCGGCCATCATCTCCTTGGCGTTGCGGTTTCCTATCTTGTCGGGCATCTCTGCGTCGCGNCCGCTCTCNTGNGGNGTGTCGGCGGCNTCGCTGGAGAGGACAATCTTCTTGCTTCCTCCCTCCGGGGNATCCTTGCGGGTGCTTCCGAGGGTGACGTCGAAACCGGANGCCAGCACCGTTATCTTCACCTTCTCTCCCATCGCCGGATCATCTCCGACACCCCATTTGACGTCGATAGAATCGGGAAGAGTGTCGGTAAATTCGCGGATTTCGTTCATCTCCTTCATGCTGATTGCATTATCGTTCTCGCGCGAGCAGACGATTTTGAAGAGGAGACGTTTGGAGGTCTTGAGGTCGTGGGCCTTGAGGAGGGGCGAATGGAGGGCGCCGTTGATTGCCATCGAGACGCGATTGGGGCCTTCGCCGAATGCGGTCGCTATGATAGCCGTTCCGGATTCCTTGAGTGTTGTCTTGACGTCCTGGAAGTCAACGTTGATATAGCAGTTCTCGCTGATAATCTCGGAGATGGAGCGCGCGGCGTTGGCCAGGGTGTCGTCGGCTTTCTCGAAGGCGTTGAAGAGATTCAGGTCCTTGTATAGCTCGATGAGGTTCTCATTGTTGATGACCAGCAGCGAGTCTACATGTTTCTTCATCTCTTCGGCTCCTTCGAGAGCCTTGATGATTTTTTTGTCACCCTCGAAGAAGAAGGGGACTGTCACGATGCCGATTGTCAGCATTCCGGCCTCTTTGGCGATGCGGGCGACGACCGGAGCGGCACCCGTTCCGGTTCCGCCACCCATGCCTGCCGTTATGAAGACCATCTCCGTATTGTCGTTGAAGAGGGCGCGGATATCCTCGGCGGAGGCTTCTGCGCACTCGCGTCCGACCTCCGGCCGGTTTCCGGCTCCGAGACCTTTCGTTATCTCGGGCCCGAGGATTATTTTCGTCGGGACCGGAGATTTCTCAAGGTGTTGCGCATCGGTGTTGCACAACACGAAGTTGACGTAGGGGATGTTCTGCTTGAACATGTAGTTGACGGCGTTTCCGCCGCCTCCGCCGACCCCTATGACCTTTATTATCGAAGGGGCTTTGTCGTCGGAGAAATATGAGGTGTCCTCTATCTCTGGAGGAAGGTTATATGTATGCTGGTCGTCCACTTTATTGACTCTTTTCTGTTTGGTTCTGACGTTGGCGGGGATTATCTACCCTTATTGTCAGAAGAGATCGTTGTCGTCGTCATCTCCGCCGGGGACGAAGATATTTGTCAGGCCGCGACGGATGCGTGCTCCCCAACCACCTGATTTCTTGCGTTCCTTTTCGGGGCGTTTCCTCTCCCGTTCGTTTTGCACCTCGGTTTCGGCCTCACCGTTCTGGGGGAGTTCCGGGGCTTTCGGTTCTTCGAGGCAGACGACGTCCGAGAGGTCTGCGCCGGCGTAGAGTACGCTGACGGCCTGTATTAGCTCGTATGCCGGAATCTGAGGGGAGTCTATACGGACATAGACCGGGAGACGTCCCTGACGGACGGGGAGTCCTGTCTGTTTGTTCAGCAGTTCGGTCATTCCGGAGAGTTTGGCTCCTCCGCCGATGCAGATTATTCCGGCAGGAAGGTCTTTCTCGGTTATTCCGGCGTATGTTATATGTTCAACGATATTTGCGACAATCTCCTCGGCGCGGGCGACGACAATCTGGGCGACGTCGGAGAGGCGCACGCCGCTGAGGTTGAGATTCGACTGGCTGGAGCTCGGGATAGCGCTTCCGGAGGTAATCTTGATTTCCTCGGCTCGCTCTTCGAGAAGGTTCAGTTGCGTCAGGTCGCGGGTTATGTTTCTGGCGCCCAGGGGTATAGTTGCCAGATAGTTGAGGAAACCGCGTCGGTATATGGTGATAGTCGTCGTTTCGGCGCCCATATCGACGAGCATACATCCCAGTCGTTTCTCCTCTTTGGGGAGAACGACCAGTCCGCAGGCGAGAGCTGTCACCATATATCGGACGTCGAGATGAAGCTTGTCGGCGAGGGTTCGCTGGATATTGCGGCGAAGTCCCGGCCGGGCTATGACCAGGTCGTAGACAGCCGATATGCGGTTGCCGGTCGCCCCCTTCGGATTTGTGGTCTCGATGGTTCCGACCGTATAGTTTCGGTCAACGGCATCAATGACTTCGAGAGTGTTGTCAAGGGCTGTGTCGAGAGCCTGGCGGCGCAGGCGGTCGAGGATATCCTGGTCTATTTCCGTTTCGTCGGGGAGCTGCAGGGATACCTTTGTGGTCAGAGAGCGCAGCGACATCCCGTTCAGACCGACGAAGACACCGGTAATCTTACGGGGCGCCACAGCCGGATTCCGCTCCAGACTCTCGATGACGCGGGCTACGCGCCGCGATGTGTCTTCAAGGTTCTGGATATGGCCGTAACGGACGCTTTCGAGATGCCGTTCCTGCTCGGCTGCGATGATGTCGACATGACCTCCGGGATGGAGGATGCCGACAACCCCTGTTATTTTGGAGCTGCTGATATCAAGCGCAGCTATATATTTCTCTTTATTCATCGCTTTTTATCAATTCATAATTCATAATTCATAATTCATAATCAGTGATTACCAATGATTACCAATGAATTATGAATCGGTATGTTCTCCCCCTTCCTTCAGTCGCTCCCTCATGGGCCGGCTGTTGCGCCGTTTTGTTCTCATTCCTCGTTGGCATCGAGACCTGAGAGGGTCGCTTCCTCAAGATCGACCTCCTCGGCGTCAGCGGCATACCCTTGCGGACGTGAGCGGTCGCGGCGTGTGCAGACAATCTGGTCGCGGAATTTGACCGAGATGGTGTCGTAGGTGTCCCAGCCACGTCGCGGGAGGATGCTTTTGTAGGCGGTCAGAAGAGCATCGCGTTTCTCGGCCAGGCGTGTGGTGTCGCCGAAGTTGACAACATGGCCTCCGATGCGCGGAATCAACAGAATGTTGTCCGGCCCGTCAACCTTGACCGATGCTGTCAGGACTTTCAGGTCCGGGTCTGTCGTCAGGAAGCGCACCATAGGGAGCAGTTTCGTTTCCGGAAAACTTTTCGAGAAATCTCCCTGAACAATAGGGACATCAACGAAAAATTTGGCGAGTGCGTCTATCCGTTTCCCGTCCTTATTGACGTAGTAGCTTCCTCCGCGGCTGTCGAAGACGCGAATTTCGGGGATGAGGGGAGTGGCGACGACCTTCAGGATGTTGTCCGGGGTCATCAGACATCTTACTGTCTCGAAATTGTTGAACTTGGAGAGGTATCGCTCGATAGCGAGCGTATTGATGCTGTTGACCCTCGCTCCGACAATCTTTTGCGGAAACTTGCGCAGTTCGGTCTCAAGCCCTTTTGCGGCAAGCTGGTCAGCGGAGCCGCGCGAAGCCTTGATTTCGATTTCTATTCCGCGGCAGACATGGCGCTCCGCTTCACCGGAGGCCCAGATAGACATTCCGGCGACGTAGGCTGCAAGCAGCAGAAGCAGAATCCATTTGAACAGCGTCTTTCTCATTTCTTCGAGCGCAGTATCTCCTGAAATTCGGGCAACAACAGATTGATGTCGGCCGCTCCCAATGTCATAACAACTTCAAAATTACTTTTTTTCAACAAATCCGGCAAATCTTTTCGCAGACAGAGCATTTTTTCTTTCGACTGCAGGTCTTTAAGAATCAGCTCGCTGCTGACGCCGGGAATAGGTTCCTCGCGCGCCGGATATATTTCGGCCAGCAGAACGCGGTCGGCTCCGGAAAGAGCCTCGGCGAATCCGGGGGCGAAATCGCGGGTGCGTGTGTAGAGGTGGGGCTGGAAGATGACGGTCAGATGGCGTCCGGGGTATAGTTTTCGGACTGACTCGATCGAAGCTTTGACTTCGGCCGGGGAATGGGCGTAGTCGTCGATGAGGACCGGTTTCGAGGGGTCATCGGCCTCTCCGCGCATCCATATCTGGAAGCGGCGTTCGGCTCCCATGAACTCTTTGAGTCCGCGTCGCACCTCCTCCTCGGTCGCTCCGAGATGGAGCGCTGCGGCTGCCGCTGCGACTGCGTTGTCAACGTTTATCTCCACGGGAACCCCCAGCTCCAGATTCCGTATCACCAACCCGTCGGGCCCTTCGAGGTCGAAGAAGAGGCGACCCGGCTCGTAACGCAGTCGCGAGGGACGCCAGTCGGCTTCGCGGCGCTCCTGTTCGGAGGCGTTGGGTCCGCAATAGCGTTCGTGACGGACGTCGGCACCAATACGGGGTTGAAGTTTCAGACCGGTGTGTTCCAGAAGGAGACCTCCGGGGCGTATGAGTTCCGTGAAACGTGCGAACCCTTCGAGGTATCCCTCCTCATCGCCGTAGATGTCGAGGTGATCCGGGTCTGTGGAGGTAATGATGGCGAGCGAGGGGGAGAGGTGATGGAATGAGCGGTCATATTCATCGGCCTCCACGACGGCTCGTTGCGAAGCGGGACTGACCATAAGGTTGGAGCCGGTGTTGCGCAGGATTCCCCCGAGGAAAGCATTGGTTCCTTCCGGGGTCAGGCTGAGGATATATGCGAGCATCGAGGAGGTTGTCGTCTTGCCGTGAGACCCGGCGACGCATATCGCCTCTCTGTCAGCCGTGATTCGGCCGAGCAGGGCGGCGCGTTTGACGATTTCGTGGCCGCGACGCCTAAATTCGGTCAGTATGGCGTTGCTGTCGTCAACGGCGGGAGTGCGGACGACAAGCGTTGTTTCCGGATTCAGGTAACGCTCCGGAATGAGCGACGGATCATCGTCGAACACTAACTCCGCGCCCTCTTTTTGAAGAGCGTCTGTCAGCGGACTGGATGTGCGGTCGTACCCGGCGACTTCCAGTCCGCGCGAGATAGCGTAACGCTCCAGATTGGCCATTCCGATACCTCCGGCCCCGATGAAGTATATCCTCTTCATTTTTTGTCTCTTTCTTTTCGGTCTTGGTTTCTTTTGAGATTGAGTATCAGTTCCTTTCCTTTTTCTCCAGAATTGAGATTATCCTGTCGGCAATCTTCTCGTCGGAGTTCAGGAGCGCCATCGAACGGGCGTGTTGTCCTATCTCTTTGAGTTTCCGGGGATCGGAGAGGAGGCTGACGATGGTGTCACCGAGTTTTTCGCGAGCCTCGGCGTCTGTGACCATCACGGCCGCCCCTCGGTCAGCGAGGGCGAGGGCGTTCTTGGTCTGATGGTCTTCGGCGACATTCGGACTGGGCACCAGAATCGCAGGTTTACCCAGGAGTTCGATTTCGCTTATCGCGCAGGCACCGGCACGCGAGACAACGAGTGTAGCGGCCATATAGGCGGCGGCCATGTCGGGAATGAAGGGAGTTACGACCACTCCCGGGAGCCCTTTGGCGACGAGCGCCCCTTTGTCGGCATAGCTCTTCCCGGTCTGCCAGATGACCTGGATACCCATGTCGGAAAGATGGCGTATACTGCGTTCCATGCTCTCGTTGAGCGTCAGCGCACCTAAGGAACCTCCGACGACAAGGACAGTGGCTTTGTCGGGATTCAGCCCGAAGCTTGCGCGAGCCTCTTTCGGGGTCATTTTGGTCTCGGTCAGATCCTTGCGCACCGGATTGCCGGTCAGAACTATCTTGTCGGCCGGGAAAAAGCGTTCCATGCCGTTATAGGCGACACAGATGGCCTCCGCCTGGCGCGCGAGAAGTTTGTTCGTCACCCCCGCGTAGGAGTTCTGTTCCTGCAGCAGCGTCGGGACGCCTGCTTTCTGGGCCGCCTTGAGGGTCGGTCCGGCGCAGTAGCCTCCGACCCCGATAGCTATGTCGGGGCGGAAGTCGCGGACAATCTTGCGGGCCATGCGCATCGATTTCCAGAGCTTGAAGAGAACAGGCACATTCTTCAACAGATTCTTTCTGACGAACCCTGCGACCGGGAGCCCGATTATCTGGTATCCGGCGGCCGGGACTTTCTCCATCTCCATGCGGTTGTCAGCGCCGACAAAGAGAATCTCGCAGTCGGCACGGCGTTTCATGGCGTTTGCGATCGATAGGGCCGGGAAGATATGTCCTCCGGTTCCTCCTCCGGAAATCAGTATGCGGTATTTTCTTTTTGCCATTTTGGTTATTCTGTCTTTTTCGCGGTCAGAGAATAATTCCTTTGCCAGGAGAAGATTCTCCTTTGCCGTCAGTTATGCGGAGTGGTGTTGGAGGCCATATTGGCGGCGGCCAGTTCCTCTGGAAGTTCGTTGATTTCGGCCTGCTCATGTTTGCGATTTCCGTTAGCGGCGGCATATCGGCTGACCGAGAGCATGATACCTATGGCGGCGCTCATGACAAGGACCGAGGTACCGCCTTTGGATATGAGCGGCAGGGGTTGACCCGAGACGGGGACGACGCCGGTGACGATACACATGTGGGCGAGCGCCTGCAGGACAATGAGCACGGCGCATCCCAGAATCAGGAAGGCGGGTAGGGCGCGGGAGCATTTATAGGCAATGCTTCCGGCTCTCGCCATCAGCCACAGGTATAGAATGAGAAGGATAACACCTCCGACAAATCCGGTGTCCTCGACGATGATGCTGTAGATATAATCCGAGAAGGCGAGAGGGAGACGGGCGCTTTCGCGCGAGTTGCCCGGGCCTTGTCCGAAGAGACCCCCGTTGGCCTGGGAAAAGTTGGCCATGATGACCTGACGGTTGATGTCGTTGATAGGATCGTCGGGATGGACACCCTCGAAGAAGCGGGAGACACGGTTCTTATGGGTCTCGGCGCGTCCGCCTCCATCTTTTTCCTGCGCTACGGCAGTCGATCCCTGGCTTATCTGCTGGAACTCCGTCGCCGCTTTCTCGTGTTCTCCACCAGCATATTTGACGCTGTATAGACCTGCGGCGCCGACAACATAGCAGAGGGCGACGATTCCAAGCTTTTTCATCGGTATGCCACCGATGAGGAACATGGCGAAGCTGACTCCCATGAGCAACAGAGTGTTGGTCAGACCATTCTTCCAAAGACATCCGCCGAAGGCAAGCACGACAAAGGCGGCATAGACAACTCCTTTGGTCGCCACCCCTCCGGGTCTCTGGTTGCGGCTCAGAATCTTGGCGAGCCAGATGATGACTGTCAGCTTGACTATCTCGGCGGGCTGGATGGTCATTCCGGCTACGCGGATCGCTCTCTGGGCTCCATTGATTTCAATACCGAAATAACTGGAGGCTATCAGCAGGACAAGGGAGCCGACAGCCAGGGCCAGGGCATAATGGGAGAAATATTTGTAATGGAGCTTCTGGAGCCATAGGACCATTGCGAGACCGAGGGCCAGGAAGATGCAGTGGCGTATCAAGGGGGCGTAGACGTTATTGCCGACCACTTCCGACGATGAGGCCGAGAAGAGTTCGATAATCGAGAAGATGAGCAGGGATATGTATATACCCCAGATGTAAGGGTCGGCCTTGAGAACGGCAGCCTCTTTCTTTGTTTTCGACGAGGTTGCTTTTCGCGAGGTTGCGGCGGCCGCAGCATTGACGGCGACCGGTTTGCCGTCAATGGTTTCGCGAATCAGGATCTTGTTGTCCATGTCGATAGGTGTTGGATATCAGGGTGATGAATGTTTTGTTTTTCGTGTCGGGCAGGGAGGGGTCAGTCGCCGCTGCGGCGGCGGACACTCTCCTTGAAGCGGCGTCCGCGGTCTTCGTAGGAGGTGAAGAGGTCGAAGCTCGCGCAACAGGGGGAGAGGAGGACGGTGTCTCCTTCCTCGGCCAGTTCCTCGCAGGCGTCCATTGCTTCCTCAATGGAGTGGCAGTCGCGGATTTGCGGAACTTTTGTCGTGAAGAAGTCGAGGAGCTTGTTGTTGTCGACTCCCATGCAGACAATAGCCTTCACTTTCTCGCGGACCAGGGGTTCGATTTCGGAATAATCGTTCCCTTTGTCTTTTCCGCCGAGGATGAGGATTGTCGGTGTTGTCATGCTGTCGAGGGCATACCATGTGGAGTTGACATTGGTCGCCTTGGAGTCGTTGATATATTTGGCTCCTCGGATGGTTCCTGCATATTCGAGACGGTGTTCTACGGCTTCGAAATCTTCGAGCGAGGCGCGTATCTGCTCTTTTCGCAGGTCGAAGAGGGAGGCCGAGAGCCCGGCGGCCATCGAGTTGTAGAGGTTATGACGACCTTTGAGCGAGAGTTTGTCGCGTGGGATATCCCATACGAAACCCGGAAGGTCGAAATGGACGATATCGCGCTCATCGAGCCACGAAGCGGCCCCTTCGGCCGGATGGTCGGCGAACGGGAGCATACGGGCTTCGGACTGAATGTTCCGGATCTGTTCTGCAATCAGGGGGTCGTCCATCCAATAGATGAAATAGTCGTCGGGAGTCTGGTTCTGCAGGATGCGGAATTTCGCGGCGGCATATAGTTCCATCTTATGGTCGTAGCGGTCCATATGGTCGGGAGTGATGTTGAGGATGACGGCGACGTTGGCCTTGAACTCATACATATTCTCCAGCTGGAAGCTTGAAAGTTCGATGACGTATATGTCGTGCGGTTCCTCGGCTACCTGGCGGGCGAGTGAGAACCCGACATTTCCGGCCAGACCGACATCGAGTCCACCGTCACGCAGTATGTGGTAGGTCAGCAGGGTAGTGGTCGTCTTGCCGTTGGAGCCTGTGATACATATCATCTTGGAGTCAGTGAACCATCCTGCAAATTCTATCTCGGAGAGGATAGGTATTCCGGCAGCGGCGCATTCGACCACCAGAGGTGCGGTCGGAGGGATGCCGGGACTCTTGATGATATAGTCGGCGCCGAGGAGGGCGGAGCGTGTGTGCCCTCCCTCCTCATGCGCGATTCCGCGCTCATCGAGCTGGGATATATATTTGGGGTCAGGATGGCCGAAGTCCGAGACCAGCACCTCCATGCCGAGTTTGCGCCCCAGGATGGCTGCTCCGACGCCGCTTTCGCCGCATCCGAGAACAACCAGACGTCTGCCTTCCATCTCTTTTATGTCTTTCATTTTCCGATAGTTTCTTTTCAGTTTTCTTTTCCCTTTCCGGCTGAAACGGTTTTCCGCCGGAAGGAAATGATATGTTGTTTCACTGTGTGAATCAGCGTATTTTGAGGGTTACGAATGTCAGGGCGGCCAGCAGGATTCCGACAATCCAGAATCTGACGACAATCTTCGATTCCGGTATCGGCCCTTTCGGGAAATTGACCAGACATTTGACCGACGGGTCTCCGGCCTTCTGGAAATGATGGTGGAGAGGGGTCATTTTGAATATTCGTCGCCCGGCGCCATATTTCTTCTTTGTCGCCTTGAAATAGGAGACCTGAAGGATGACCGAGAGGTCCTCGATGAAGAATATGAGGCAAAGGAGCGGAATCAGCAGCTCCTTGCGGATGAGGATCGCGAAGACGGCCAGAATACCTCCGATGGTCAGCGAACCGGTGTCTCCCATGAAGACCTGCGCCGGGAAGGCGTTATACCATAGGAATCCGACCAGCGAGCCTATGAAGGCTCCGGCGAAGATGGCAAGTTCCTCAGAACCCGGAATATACATTATGTTGAGGTATCCGGAGTATATGACGTTCGAGCCGAGGTATGCCATGATAGCGAGGGCGACTCCGATAATCGCGGAGGTGCCGGCGCAGAGTCCGTCAAGTCCGTCGGTCAGGTTGGCGCCGTTAGAAACGGCGGTGACGACGATAATGACCACCAACACGAATATAATCCATCCGAGGGTTTCGGCCGCGTGGGTGTCGGAAATCCAGGAGGTCAGCCATTCGTAGTTGAAATCATGGTTCTTGATGAACGGAATGGTTGTCTGCGGACTCTTGAGGAACTCGACGGAATGGACAATCTCCGGTTCCTGTCCGGCGACCTGCACCTCCATGTTCTGGCTCATGACAATGTCGGGGGAGAGCCACATCGTCAGACCGACGACCAGTCCGAGTCCTACCTGTCCGATGACCTTGTATTTTCCCTGCAGACCATCTTTGTTATGATATTTCAGCTTCCGGTAGTCGTCTAGGAATCCGATAGCGCCCATCCAGACGGTCGCCAGCAGCATCAGTATCATATAGACGTTCGTCAGGTCTCCGATGAGCAGGCAGGGGATGAGGATAGCCAGGATAATGAGGGTTCCGCCCATTGTCGGAGTCCCGGTCTTCTTCATCTGTCCTTCCAGACCCAGGTCGCGGACCACTTCCCCGACCTGGAGCTTCTGCAACCGATAAATGATTGTCCGGCCGAAAAGGAGGGCTATGAGCAGCGACAGGGTGAAGGCTATCCCGGCGCGGAATGTGATGTAATCCATCAGTCTATGCCCCGGGAAGTCGAAGTCTGCGAGATATTGGAATAGTGCGTATAGCATTGTGGAATAGGGTCTTAGTTGTTTAGAGCATCGAGTCGTCGGTCGGAGCGATGTCGGTTGCCTGTCTGTCAGTCGATTTCAGCGAGAGCGGCGCTGACTTCCTCGCGGTCATCGAAATGATGACGCACTCCCTTAATCTCCTGATAGGGTTCGTGACCTTTTCCGGCGATGAGGATAACTTCTCCGGGAGCGGCGAGGGATACGGCGGTGCGTATAGCTTCGCGGCGGTCAGCGATGCAGAGGGTGCGACGCGCTTCCTCAGCGCTCAGTCCCTGCCGCATCTCGGCGATGATAGCGTCGGGATCCTCGTCGCGCGGGTTGTCGGAGGTAAGAATGAGGCGGTCGCTGCGGCAGGCTGCCTCCTGGGCCATCATCGGGCGTTTGCCGTGGTCGCGGTTGCCGCCGGCTCCGACAACGGTTATGATTCCTCCCTTGCTTCCGACGATATCGCGGATGGTGTCGAGGACGTTGACAAGAGCGTCGGGAGTGTGGGCATAGTCTACGATTGCAGTCACTCCGTTGCGTGAACGGAAAGACTGGAAACGTCCGGCGACCGGGACGAGACGGCTCATGTTGACGAGGACCTCTTCGGGGTTGAATCCTGTCAGGATGGCGGCGCCGTAGACGGCTGTCAGGTTATATGCGTTGAATCGACCGGTGAAACGGACCTCTACCTCCTGGTTGTTGAGGGTCATGAGGGTTCCGTCGAGGCGACTTTCGAGGACGCGTCCGCGGAAATCGGCGTCGGAACGCAACGAATATGTATAGACTTTAGCCTTGGTGTTCTGTACCATCACGCGGCCGACCTTATCGTCGATATTGACCAGGGCGAACGCCTCGGGGGGAAGCATATCGAAGAAGGCTTTTTTGGCGCGCAGGTAGTTCTCGACCGTCCCGTGGTAGTCGAGGTGATCGCGGGTGAGGTTGGAGAAGACACCCCCTTTGAAAGTGAGGCCGGCGATGCGGTGCTGTGCGGCGGCATGGGAGGAGACTTCCATGAAGGCATATTCGCAACCTTCCGCGACCATGCGGGAAAGTAATTCGTTGAGGCTCAGCGGGTCGGGGGTTGTATGGGTAGAGGGGACGGCAGTCTCCCCGATATAGTTGCATACCGTCGAGAGGAGACCGGCGCGGTATCCTTCGAGCTTCGCCATCTCGTAGAGGAGGGTGGCGGTCGTTGTCTTTCCGTTGGTGCCGGTGACGCCGACAAGTTTCAGCTTCGCCGAAGGGTTGCCATACCAGGCTGAGGCGAGATGGCCGAGGGCTTCGGCTGAATTGGCGACACGGATATATGTCACCCCGGGGTCAAGCGCCTGGGGGAGCTCTTCGCATACGATTGCGGAGACATGGACTGAGGAGACGACGGGGATATATTTATGGCCGTCGGTGTTTGTTCCGCGGACTGCAACGAACAGACCTTCTTTCTTCGCCTGCCGGGAGTCGGAGGCGATATTCACTATGTTACGGTCTGTCGGACCTACTGTCTCCAGAGGTTTGATAGCCTCCAGGAGGGTCGAGAGCTTGATGGTCATATTATGTCGGTTTTATTTGTTCGAGTTTGATGTTCAGTTATTTATGAAATTGTGTCGTCTCTCCGTCTGAGCGCCGTAAGGAATCTTACGGGGTGTTGTCCGGAGAGGCCGGGAGAGAGGGTGAGAGGAGAGAGGGTGAGATCAGATGCGGAGGTGGAGGAGAATCCTGGATCCGGGCTGGATAATGGTTCCGGGTTTGAGGGATTGTCCGACGACCCTACCGGTTCCCGTCAGGTTGACGCTCAGGCCGCGTTCCTCAAGCATTCTGACAGCTGAGGCGACATCATATCCGACGA
Organism: Bacteroides sp.; assembly: GCA_014801785.1. Taxonomy (GTDB): domain Bacteria; phylum Bacteroidota; class Bacteroidia; order Bacteroidales; family Muribaculaceae; genus Lepagella. Next base: position 216,669 of record JAAVDN010000003.1, read on the forward strand.
CGTTCGGGACCGTCTCGACGCCGACGGCCGGATCGGCCTTCAGACGCTTGACGCTTGAGCCGATGCGTTTGCCGACCTCCTGTGCCGAGGTCTGTGTCGTGGCGGCCACGAGGGGTTTGCCCGGATCTATTGGTCCGTCGAGGTATCGGTCGGTGTCGAGCATCCCTCGGGCATACAGCTTGAGAGCTATGTTCTTGACTACCTGGCCGGAAGTTCTGTTGGCACTGTTTCCTGCCGGGGCGAGAATTAGCGCCATGCAGGAGTATTTCGGTTCCTCATACGGAAAATATCCGGCGAAGGCATATCTTCGTTTTGTCTTGTCGTATCCCCCTTTGTCGGCAGGATAGGCTGTTCCGGTCTTGCCGACAATATGGACTCTGTCGTCGCGGACAGCGCGTGCTGTTCCATGTTCACCCCAGACGACCTGTTCGAGACATTCGCCGACTTTTCGGGCGGTCTGTTCGGAGCATATCCTGTCTCGTATATATGTTATGGGGAGAATGGAATCGCGACCATCCTCATCGCGGAACGCGCGGACGAGATGAGGTCGGACATATCGTCCTCCATTGGCTATGGCGTTGTATATCGAAAGTGTGTAAAGNGGCGGAATTTCGGTATTATAGCCGTATGCCTGGCGTGCGAGGTCAAGATGACGGGACGTCATGGTGATATTGTCTCCCCGGGAGTTCTGGGGGAGTAGCTTGCGTATTCGCNGTGTGCACTCTCCGGCAATTCCGGTCCTCATTGGCTCGAAGAATCCGATAGAGTTGAGACGGTCCCAGAAGGCTGCNGGGTCGGCGGCATATTTTCGGAATATGACGCGTGCGATACCGGTGTTGCTTGACATCTCAATGACCTGCTTCATCGATTTGACGCTCGGAGCATGTGGGTCGGAGGTGCGCTGGAAAGGGCGGCAGTCCACTGTCTCGTTGACGCTTTTGACCAGACCATCCTCGAAAGCGATCATCAGGGAGATAGGTTTCATGACCGATCCCGGCTCGAAAGCCATGACTGCGCGGTTTAGGGCTTCTCCGTATGTTCCATCGTTAAGGCGTTCGATATTGGAGATAGCCTTTATCTCGCCTGTGGCGACCTCGATCAGGAGGGCTGTTCCCCATTCTGCTCCTGCTTCGGCGCAGATATTGTGTAGTTCCTGCTCCAGCATATCCTGCATATCGATATCGATTGTTGTCTGCAGGTCGAGCCCTCGTCGGGCCGGTCTGGTCACCCAGTTTCCCATACCTTTGTTGAGGGCTACCTTTTTAGCAAATCCCGGATAGCCGTAGAGAAGGGTGTCGAGGTCTTTCTCCAGCCCTGAATATCCGTGAATCTCGCCGGTCACTTGCGATTCGTTGACGCGTCCGATGCTTCGGTGAGCCATCTTTCCGTATGGATACATCCGGATGTTGTGGCCGTCGGCATATAGAGGATGTCGGAATCCTTTCCCTTTGAACCGGTTCAGGAGTGGCCATTGCTTTATGCGTTCGAAGTCCTCTTTGGTCTTGTTTCGGGCCAGGCGGAGGGCGCGGGTCCTTTTTCCTTCCTCTTTTTCGAATTCCTTATAGAGACGTGCGCGCCAGGAATACTTGCGGAAGGTATCGGGATGAGCCCGGAGGTTTCGGACTCTCGGATAGTAATAGTCGAGAGAGTCGGCGAGGGAGTCGATGGCCGCCCAGGGGATGGGGTTCAGTTTCTGTATCTTCTCGTGGCGCAGGTCGAGCTTGAGGTCGTAGACTTTCAGATTGCACGCCAGTATATTTCCGTTGGAGGCAAGAATCTTTCCCCGCTCGGGAGCTATGGTGTCTATCTTTGAGAGCTCCTTATGGGCCCGGGCGTTCCAGGCAGGGGCTTCGATGACGGTATTGAAGAACAGCTTGACAACCACAATGACAGCCAGCAGAAAGAACCCTGCCGAGATAATGGCATACCTGAATAATATGTTGTGTTTATTGTCCTGCTTCATGAAAAATTCGGATCCGCAGGGAAGAGTCTGCGAACCCGAATGTAAAATTACATAAATTTCTTGAAAGTGTAAGCGTAAGTCTATATAAAATATGAAAAAAATTATTTAGCGACAGGAATCTCAACGGGAGGGTCTTCCCGAAATACAAGTCCGAGGTGGTTTTCTTCTACCAGACGGAGCATTTCTGTTTCGCGAATCAGACTCATGTATTGCGCTTTTTCCTGAAGTTTTGAACTTTCCGCGCGCTTAAGTTCCGTTGTGAGCGTCCGAATCTGCTCCATTCTGGATTTTGTCTTGTATCTGAGCCCCATCAGTGCTAATATGACGGCAATCAGAGGAACAAGGAGCCATACGTTCTTGCGAAATGTGTCGAGAGATACCGAGCGTCCGTAGCGCAGGTCGCTGACCCAGCCGGAGTTGTGGCTATGTGGGGTTGACGACCCTTTTTTCTGCTTCTCCTTACCTTTTGCCAATGTACTCTTTTTTGCCATCTTTTTACAGTTTTTCTATTAAACAACCAAGCACTTGTTTTTATTGTGCAGTCTCTTTTTTTTGTGGTTTTTACAAGGTGGGATATACAGCGCTCCCACGCCAGTCCCGACTCTTTTATACTACATATGAGAGTGTGGATGGTGTGGGAGCGTAGGTCGGAAAAGTACGGGAGCGTCCGGGGGCGGTGTGTGGACGCACCGGGACGCGCAGGAGCGCGATGGATAGGCGAGAGGTTATTCCTTCGGAGGCCAGGGGGTGTCGTTGCGCTCTGCTATNCGCAGTTTGGCCGAGCGCGACCGNGGATTGGCTTCAATCTCTTCCTGGCTTGGAGTCAGAGGGGAACGGGTGATGACTTTCCANGGGGTCGGCGCCTGTCCGAGGTAACGGAAGCGGTCCGGTATCTCTGANTCATCAAGGTATCCTGTCTTGAAGTAGTTCTTGACCATCCGGTCTTCGACGGAATGATATGATAGGATTGCGATGCGTCCCCCGGGACGAAGGAGTTGTGTGGAGCTTGTCAGGAGTTCTGCAAGCACGTCAAGTTCGGCGTTGACGGCAATGCGTATCGCCTGGAAGACCTGCGCGAGGTCTTTCTTCATGTTTTTGGGGTTCAGAACCCTCTGAACNCTTTGTTGNAGGTCTGCTGTTGTCTGCAGTGGCGTTTTCTGCCGGCTTTCGACGATNGCCCTGGCGATTTCTTTGGTTCGTTTGAGATCGGTGTATAGTTTCAGCTGTCGGGCGATGGTCTCNTCGTTGCTGTCGGCGAGCCAGTCGGCCGCTGTCATTGTCGCTTTCCGGTTCATNCTCATGTCCAGNGGGGCCTCCTCGCGGAATGAGAAGCCNCGTTCGCTGTCNTCGAAGTGATGGAATGAGACGCCGATGTCGGCGAGGATNCCGTCNACTTTATCTATTCCGTGGAAGCGCAGGAANTTGCGCATATAGCGGAAGTTGGATCTGACGAAGGTGAATCGTTCATCTTCGGGAGCATTGGCTATGGCGTCGAGATCNTGATCGAATCCGAGGAGGCGTCCTTTGGGGCTAAGGGCCTTGAGGATGGCGCGTGTGTGTCCGGCGCCTCCCATGGTGGCGTCTACGTACACCCCGTCGGGGTTGGTGACGAGTCCTTCGATGCTCTCTTTGAGTAGGGCCGGTATATGATATGGCTGTTCCATTATTTATAATTTTTATAACTGCATGCTCTCCTGCTTTTTTATTTAAAGGTTACGTTGTGTCCCCGTTGAAGATGAAGAGATGCTCGGTTATGTTTTTATTTTTGATTTGATGAATATATAATATTTGAGAACTTTTTCTTTAATGGTAGTTTAAATATCAAATGTAATGATTATTGTTCTGTTTGTTTAAATCATTACAAATGATAAATTAATTTTATTTTATGTAATTAAAGATTTAAATTATATTTTGAAATAAATAAAATTTTTTACTGTGTTGTTTGTGGAGTATAAAATATAATTTAATTATTTCATAAAATATAATTTAAACTTAATTTATTTTTGAATTGTTGATTGAATTAGATAGTTTAAATTTTNCTAAATGATAAAAATTAAACTATAATAGAAAATAATGAAAAATATAATCCGGATATGAGGGGTAAATATTTATTATTGAAAAAGTGTAATATTCAGAGTCATGTCCGGAATAAATATCATTTGGGGTATATTTTCATTTTTTTTCGCGCTCGTATTGTTCGATTGCCTTTTGGTATGTCTCCATTATCCGGGAGGTCATATCTTCGGGATTGAACCTGCGTGCCCATTCGAGTCCTCGTGCGATTCGTTGTTGCTGTTGCCCGGTGTCTGCGAGAAGGGTGTTGATAGCTTCGGCCATCATGCGCGGTGATTCAGGCTCGACATATATGGCAGCATCACCTCCTGCCTCCTCAAGGCAACTACCCGTCGCAGCAATGACCGGTCTGCGGCTTTCGAGACCTTCCAGGACCGGGATGCCGAATCCTTCGTAACGGGAAGGGTAGAGGATGATTTCGGCTCCTTGATTTAGTCCGGGCAGGTCGGCAAAGGGGAGTCCCTGGAGATGGATTATCCGGTCTTCCACACCTACTTCCCGTGCCAGTTTCTTTATATATGGAAGGTACAGGTTGTCGCGTCCGACGGCAACGAGCTTTATGTTCTTGTCAATCTGCGGGAGGGCGCGGACTGAAAGTTCGAGGTTCTTCCGGCGTTCAATCGTTCCTACCTGCAGCAGATAGTGGTCCGGCAAGTTCAATCTTTGGCGTAGATTCAGAAGTTCCTGTTCTGTCCATACGCGCCGGAAGCTGGGATCGCATCCCTGGTATATGACATCGATGCGTTCCGGGTCCACATGGTGAAGTTCGACGAGGTCTTGTTTGGTGCGTTCGCTGATAGCTATGACACGCGTTGCCGCGCGTGCTGAGCGACTGTATTTGTAGTCGTATATCTTGCGGTCCAGAGGTGGATAGCAGTAGGGGAGACGTCGGTATATGAGGTCGTGGATGGTGACGACGCTGGCTACTCCGGCTTCTTTTATATTGAGTGGGAGTTCGTTGCTCAGTCCGTGGTAGAGGTCGAGCTTGTCTGCCTGGAAATGACGTGTGATTCCGAAACTGCGCCATAGGGTGCCTTGTGAAAGTGGACCAAGACCGTATGGGTAACGGTATTCTACATTCGGTAATTCGTTTATTCGCTTAAGTCTTGGATTCTCAGAGTCTTTGCGTGTCCATGAAGGGGTATAGACGAGAAATTCATCGCTTTTGTATTTTGCTGCCATCTCTTCGATGACGAGTCGCGAGTAGTTTCCCAGTCCTGTCATGTTTCTGACAGCTCGTTTGCCGTCATATCCTATTCTCATATATCTTTGGGCTATATTTGCTTTGTCTGTTTGTCGGGATGGAGGCTCCCTTTTATTTATAACAATATTATTCCCTGATTTGCCTTGTAGAAGCTTTGGGGGCTTTCCGGAATGGTTTTAGATGAAGATGTACTGATTATTGGTATAACTGATTGTTATATAGAAAGATAANTGTTTGCAACTTGGTATTTAAGGCTTTGAGAATAGAATATTAGTAGTTTTTCGGCCTCCTCACAGGAAATATTTCACTCACGAAGGGTTAACGCTTAAGAATTATTTCTATATTTGTATAACCCGATTATTTTCATTATATTTGTCAGTTAGACCTTGCTCCACGTTGATGTTGGCGGCAGGGGCTTATCGGGGGTGCTGACTCATTCCGTAAGAGAAGTTGACAGCCGGCTAGGCAGACTCGCTTCCGGGTCTTGTCGGGAGGGTGGATTGTTTTCTTTTCAAATTTTGAACAGCTGCTTATGATTGATTTTCAAGTAGAGGGTGTCGCGATGCCTCTGATGGATATCGCCAGGATTTCTCGCTGGATAAACGCGGTCGCTGCTTCTCATTCGAGAAGGGTAGGGAATCTGACCTATATGTTCTGTAATGATGAATATATCCTTGAGCAGAACCGGAATTTTTTAGGACATGACTATTTTACGGATATCATTACTTTTGATTATACGGTCGGCGACAAGATAGCGGGCGATATGCTGATATCGCTTGACACGGTTAGATCTAATGCCGAGGGGCTTGGGGTCGAATACGAGGATGAATTGCTTCGCGTGATTATTCACGGAGTTCTTCATCTTTGCGGTATCGACGATAAGGGTCCCGGAGAGCGTGAAATCATGGAGCGTGCTGAAAACGCAGCGCTCGCTCTATATGCGGAAGTCTGAGAATGTCGTTCCGGGGCTGATGCCACTTCCGTGTGATGAGCAAGGATAGTGATTGCCATAAGAATATGCCGCCGGGGTGTTAATGTTTTTTTTGTCGGTTGGTGTTTAAGGCTAAAGTATTTAAAATCAATAGTATAATATATGCGTTTTGATTATGATGTAGTGGTTGTCGGGGGTGGTCATGCCGGGTGTGAGGCCGCTGTGGCGGCCGCGCGTTTAGGCGCTTCGACGCTGTTGCTGACGGCGGATTTGGCGAAAGTTGCCTGGATGTCTTGTAATCCGGCTGTGGGGGGTATAGCCAAGGGTCAGCTTGTTCGCGAGATTGATGCGTTGGGAGGAATGACGGGAGTCATTGCTGACCATACGGCTATTCAGTTCCGGATGCTGAACCGGTCTAAAGGGCCGGCTGTCTGGTCTCCGCGTGTGCAATCTGATCGTCTGCTGTTCAGCAATGAGTGGCGTCGGGTTCTTGATTCGACCCCTAATCTTCATCTGTTTCAAGACCAGGTTGTCTCTCTTTTAATCGATTCATCCGGTGAAAATTCGCGGATAGAGGGGGTGAAAACCTCATTAGGGTTTGAATTTCGCGGTAAAAGTGTTGTGTTGACCAATGGAACGTTTCTTAACGGCCTCATGCACTTTGGATCGATGCAGATAGAGGGAGGGCGTATATCGGAGCCTGCCAGNCACGGAATCAGTGAGCAACTTCGCGAAATGGGCTTTCCTGTGGGTCGGATGAAGACCGGCACTCCGGCGCGNATCGATTCGGAATCGATAGACTTCTCGATGGTTGCGCCGCAGGCCGGCGATGATACAACTGATAAGCGGGATTTTCATAAATTCTCCTTTCTTCCGGATGTCGGGCGTCGTCTTGAGCCGCGAGATTGCTATATTGTCCATACCAATCCTTCGGTTCATGAGGAATTGCGTTCCCATCTTGACGAATCGCCTCTTTACAATGGTCAGATTCAGAGCATAGGGCCGCGATACTGTCCGAGTATAGAGACGAAAATCGTGACTTTCGCCGATAAGGATAGTCATCAGCTCTTTCTTGAGCCGGAGGGGGTNGATACCCGTGAGTTTTATATCAATGGTTTCTCCTCTTCTTTGCCCTGGGAGGTTCAGTTGCGGGCTCTCCAATATATTCCGGCTCTCAGGGATGTTCAGTTTCTGCGTCCCGGATATGCGATAGAGTATGATTTTTTTCTTCCGACCTGTCTGCGTCATGATCTTCAGACCCGGCTTGTCAAAGGACTTTATTTCGCAGGACAGATTAACGGCACGACCGGCTACGAGGAAGCCGCCGCCCAGGGTCTTATGGCAGGAATAAACGCTGCGCGCGCCTCGCTTTCACCAGATTCCGAACCACTGGTGCTTGGCAGGGATGAAGCGTATATCGGTGTGCTTATCGATGATTTGGTGACAAAGGGTGTCGATGAGCCTTACCGTATGTTTACCTCCCGGGCGGAATATCGTATTCTGCTACGTCAGGATAATGCAGACGATCGTCTGACTCCAATCGGCGAACGTATCGGGCTGGCGTCTGCCGAGCGCGTCGCGGCATTAAAATCGAAGATAGCCGAACGGGATTCTCTGATAGCATGGACGCGTGAATTTACTGTCCGTGCTGATGAGCGGATGCAGGAATTTCTGAAAGAGCGGGGGAGCAGTCCGCTGGTCGGGGGAGTCAGGCTTATTGATTTGCTTCGTCGTCCGCAACTTGATTTTCGTTCGCTTTCTTCTGTCCTTCCGGAGTTGTCCGCACGTTTGGATGAAGTTGAGGAGAAGCGTCGGGAAGAGATAATAGAGTCAGCTGAAATACTCATCAAGTATGAGGGCTATATAGCGAGGGAGCGCGAGACGGCTGACCGTGCCGGTCGGCTGGAATATCTCAAACTTAATCCGGACTTCGACTATTCTCAGGTCAAGGCACTCTCTACGGAGGCCCGGCAGAAATTGTCGGCTCATAAACCTCTGACTATCGGTCAGGCGAGTCGTATTCCCGGTGTGTCTCCCGCAGATGTGAATGTACTGATTTTGTTGTTGCGCGGATAGTGGAACTTTCGGAGGGAATTAATCTAACTTGCTGAAAGTTTAATAGATGAGTCGAAATTGTTCCACGTGGAACAATTTATTGTCGGCGATTTCGCATAATACGGTTTAAACGTTTTGTAGGAAATATAATCTTTGTAATACTTACTGACATGAATCAGAAACTTGAAGAACTGAAGAGTGAGATTCGCGATGTTCCCGATTTTCCGTCAAAGGGGATTGTCTTCCGCGATCTGACCACTCTTATTAAGAATGGTGTCGCACTGCACACTGTCGGCGATGCTCTCGAAGAGCTGTATCGCGACAAGGGAGTGACTAAGGTTGTGGGGATAGAAAGTCGCGGTTTTATCGGGGGAAGTATATTGGCAGACCGTCTGGGCGCCGGGTTCGTTCCGGCTCGCAAACCTGGTAAGCTGCCTTCGGTGACTGTCAAGATGGCTTACGCTAAAGAGTATGGGGTTGATACTATCGAACTCCATAGCGATGCTATCACGAGTGAGGATGTTGTCGTTATACATGACGATTTGCTCGCTACCGGAGGGACGATGAACGCCTGCTACAAGCTGGTGCAGTCGATGAATCCGAAGAAAATTTATATCAATTTCATCGTGGAACTTACGGCTCTTGATGGTCGGAAGAATCTTCCTGCTGATTGCGAGATTACCTCTTTGCTTCAGTATTGATGGAATGAGGTGGTCTTGGTGAAATGAGTTTGCCAATGGCGAAACCTTATTTTTCGGAACTTTCGAGGTGATTCCGGAAAAGAAAAAACGCACTCTTATTCTCCGGTCAGGACGCGTAGTCATCGCGTTCTGACCGGAGAAATTTTGACAATAAGAGGGTAGGGCGGAAGGATTTTTTATTACCGTATTTTGTTTCTGTATAGAGAGGTCAAGGAAAGGGGTGAAGAAATTAGGGAGAGAAAAGGGATAGAATGGGAGGGGAATGAAGTTATGAAGGACACTGAAATTATTGCAGCAATCGGACGGGATATTGATGAGACCGGAGGGTTTAATCTGGAAATCACTCCGGATCGAACCTCCGAAGATCTTCGTGATAACCGACCCGGAGAACAGTTGCGAAAGAAAATACTCGCTCTTCCCGAAGAACCGGGTGTCTATATGTATCTTGACCGCCAGGGAAAAGTCATATATGTCGGAAAGGCGAAAAGNCTCAAGCGGCGTGTCTCCTCTTATTTTAACAGACGCCACGACTCGGTGCGGACAAATCTGCTTGTNCGTAATATCGTCGATATGCGGTTTATCGTCGTGGCCTCNGAAGAGGATGCTCTTCATCTGGAGAATGCGATGATAAANGAGTATCAGCCGCGATATAATGTTCTGCTCAAAGATGATAAATCATACCCCTGGATAGTAGTNACAAAAGAGCCGTTTCCTCGTGTTTTCATGACAAGAGAAAAAGGNNTCGGNGGAAAATATTACGGNCCTTACAGTAATACGCAGTCCGCTAAGGTNGTGCTGGAACTGATNCGCGAGATATTNCCGATTCGCTCATGTCGTCATTTNCTCGATGAAAAAGGGGTGGCGAAAGGTAAATACCGAGTATGTCTCGATTATCATATCGGGAAATGCGGGGCTCCCTGCCGTGGGTGGGTCAATCAGGAGGATTATAATTCAATGATCGGGGAGGTCCGCCAGATACTCAACGGAGAGACTCTTCAGCTTGAAAGACATCTGCAGGAGGAGATGGAACGTCTGAGCGCGGAGTGGAAGTTTGAGGAGGCGCAGGTCGTGAAGGAGAAATATGAGGCCGTAAAGCGCTATAATGCCAAGAGCGTGATTGCCCGCACTGAAAGCGCCGATATAGATATGTTTGCCTACGATGAGAACGGAGATGAAGCATACGTCAACTTCATGCATCTTCATAATGGAGCCGTTGTCCAGAGTCTTAATATGGAATTTAAGCGGCGTCTCGCAGAATCAAAGGAGGAGATTCTCTCTTATGCCATAGCGGAGATAGGACGCAGATTTGAACGGACTTTCTCCGAGGTTATCGTCCCTTTTCTGCCGGACGTAGAGTTCGAGGGCGCGACATTCACGGTTCCTCAGAGAGGGGAGAAGAAGAAGATTCTCGATGTCGGGATGAAGAACGCCATGCAATATAGGAAGGACCGGGAGAAACAGGCGGAGGCGTTGAATCCGGAACGAAGCGTCGAGCGGTTGCTCGAACGGATGAAGAGTGATTTCAGGCTCACCAAGTTGCCGCATCATCTGGAGTGTTTCGATAACTCCAATATTCAGGGCACAAATCCGGTGGCCTCCTGTGTTGTCTTCCGCGACGGTAAACCCGCAAAGCGGGACTATCGTCATTTCTGCATCAAGACCGTTGTCGGCGCGGATGATTTCGCATCGATGAAGGAGGTGCTCCACAGGCGTTACACCCGCATGATGGCAGAAGGGGAACCCCTTCCCGATATGGTTGTCGTCGATGGCGGAAAAGGACAGCTCAGCGCGGCGGTCGAAGCCTTCGAGGAGATGGGTATACGCGGAGAAGTAGCCTTGATCGGAATCGCCAAGAGACTGGAGGAAATCTATTTCCCCGGAGACAGCTTTCCGCTATACATAGATAAGAAATCGCCCAGTCTGCGCGTTATTCAGGCAATGCGCGACGAAGCTCACCGATTCGGAATCACACATCATCGGCTGCGCCGCTCGAAAGGGCAGGTGCGTAGCGAGCTGGACGAAATAAAGGGGATAGGACCCGCGACCCGCGAGCTTCTGATGAAACGTTTTCGCAGTCTGCGACAGATGAAACTCGCGTCCAGGGAAGCCCTGGAAGAGGCAGTCGGAAAGAGCAAGGGGAAGCTCCTGTATGAATATTTTCATGCCGAGGAGCCGCAGGAAGCCCTCGCAGGTCAGAAAGAAGAGAAAACAGAGACAGAAAGAACTATATGAAACTATTGTGTTTTGACGCCGAGTTCGCGGACCATCAGGAGATTCTCGAACTCTCCATCTGGGAAGCTTCGGGCGAGAATTGGAAGGAACGCCGGCAGGTATTTCATCAATATGTGAAGCCCCGCACCTGCCGTCGGTGGCCCGGCTCCCAGAGGGTTCATCATATATCGCCTCAGATGGTGGCTGACAAGCCCTATTTCTCGCGATGGCGCGCTACGGTCCAGAAACTGCTGGATGAAGCCGATTTTATCGTCGGATTTGATATAGGGAATGATATAGGCGCTTTGGCACAGGAAGGTGTGACAGGACTTGAAGAGAAACGTGTGGTGGATGTCCGTGACTTTCACTGGATGGTCAACACTCTCAGTCAGGGAGTAGCGCTCAACTCCCGCAAAGGATTGCAGACGACTGCAGAGGAACTGGGAGTCCCGTTCTCTGAAAACCTGGCTCACGGCGCCGATTATGATACCCGTGTCACCCTCGACTGTTTCCTCCGTCTGCTGGAACAATATGAGAAGTCGGCTCCGGCGCCTGCGGAAAATAGCGATGAATCCGAAAGGGGAGAACGCTTCCTGACCCGTTACTTATCGGATTGGGAGAAGACCCTGGACAACTATCAGCGGGAATTTGCACGCGGTTGGATATTCCTTCAGAAATGGAAAGAGGGGTGCCGCGTCAAAGCGCTGCAGGCGGGTCCTCCGACAGGAGCGGATGTAGTCGAATCGATTGCGGTCGCCGCCCGTTACCGCGCTCTTGACGAAATCGACCGTCATTTCTCCCGTCATCGCGATTCCCGCGACAGCCGCGTCTTTCTCCTGACCGAACGGGATATCGAATGGTTCCGCAACTACACCAACGAGTATGACGGCGAGGAGCAACTGCATAAGCGTATGCTCGAACTCCGTCAGCGAGAAGCCCGCGGACTCTGACCGCAGATCCTGTTCTCAACCATCATCAGGTCCTGCTCCTACGCCGGAAGGCTTCGGGCAGGACTGACCTTTTTTATAGAAAACGTTGTTATTATAAAGGGAAAGGATATATCATCAAAGGTTGGCGAAAGGTTGGCGAAAGGCAGACGGTCTCTTCCGTACACGCCTAAGCCCTCTGATTCCCGGCGACTGATTTCAAGTCAATAAAATTCAAGTCAANAAAATTCAAGTCANCAATAGACATCAAACAACAATACACATCAGGAACTATGAAAGACAATAAAGAAAAGAATACAGCTCCCCGTCTGCGTAAACGGGATATAGAACAGAAGATAATAGACTTCCTTCAGGCCCAGAAAAAACAGGCCTTCAATTATAAACAGATAGCTTTCGCTATCGATGCCCTCCATCCGTCAAACCGCAACGACGTCATAAACGTCCTTGAAGAACTGGCGGCCGCCGATGCCATNACGGAGGTCAGNCTCGGACGCTATCGCGCCAACGCCAACCGGGGAAGTGAGAACGAAGGTATATTCGTGCGCCGCTCCAATGGNAAGAACGCTGTTATCATCGACGACGAACAGATTATGGTTGCCGAGCGCAACTCCCTGCACGCCCTCAACGGCGACAAGGTCCGCGTCATGGTCTCCGCCGCCCGCAAAGACAGGGAACCCGAGGCTCAGGTTCTCGAAATCCTTGAGACAAAGGATCAGGTCTTCATCGGCACGCTGAAGGTGGATAAGAACTACGCCTCGCTCGTCACCGACTCCAAATTCCTTGCCGCCGACATAATAATTCCCCGNTCGAAACTCAAGGGNGGAAAGACTGGCGACAAAGCGATTGCCCGAATCACNCATTGGCCGGACGAGGAGATGAATCCTCGCGGNGAGATAGTCGATATCCTCGGACGCAAAGGGGAGAACACCGCCGAGATGCACGCTATCCTGGCCGAGTATGGNCTTCCGTACAAATATCCCGAGAATGTGGAGAAGGCAGCCAACAAAATCACTGCCGACATCACGCCCGAAGAGATCGCCAAGCGCGAGGACTTCCGTCATGTCACCACTTTCACCATCGACCCCCGCGACGCGAAGGACTTCGACGACGCCCTCTCGATCCGTCAGCTCGCCAACGGCAACTGGGAGGTCGGCGTTCATATCGCCGATGTCACNCACTATGTCCGTCCCGGCTCGATAATCGACAAAGAGGCGCAGAAGCGCGCNACGAGTGTCTATCTCGTAGACCGCACCATCCCGATGCTCCCCGAGCATCTCAGCAACGGNATCTGCTCCCTGCGTCCCGATGAAGAGAAACTGACCTTCTCCGCCATATTCGAACTCAACGACAAGGCCGAGATCGTCAACAGCCGNATCGGACGCACCGTCATCAAGTCAGACCGCCGCTTCACCTATGAAGAGGCTCAGGAGCGCATCGAGACAGGNAAAGGTGATTATGCCGAGGAAATNAATGTNCTNAACCGTCTTGCAAAAGAGATACGCCGTCGTCGTTATGAAGCCGGCGCACTGGAATTTGANCGCGCCGAGGTCCGATTCGAAATCGACGAGCAGGGACGTCCNGTCAGCGTCTATTTCAAGGAGGCCAAGGATTCCAACAAACTCATCGAGGAGTTCATGCTTCTGGCCAACGTTGCCGTCGCCAAATCTGTAGGNATGGTTCCGAAAGGTAAGAAAGCNAAATCCTTCGTNTATCGCGTCCATGACAATCCNGACGCCGAGAAACTCAGCAACCTCAGNAGCATCGCCTCCCGCTTCGGATATAAGATCAAGGCNGACGGACGCCCNCGCGAGGTCAACAAGAGCCTCAACCGATTGATTAAGGATGTCAAGGGGAAAGGAGAAGGCAACATGCTCTCCATGCTTGCTATCCGCTCAATGGCCAAGGCAGCCTATTCGACCGACAACTTAGGCCACTACGGACTGGCCGAGGACTACTATACCCACTTCACGTCNCCCATACGCCGTTACCCCGACATGATGGTCCATCGCCTGTTGGAACGTTATGCCAANGGCGGACGCTCCGTCGATGCAGTCAAGCTTGAGGATCAATGTCGTCATTCCTCCGATATGGAACAGGTCGCNGCCAACGCCGAGCGCTCCTCGATCCGTTACAAACAGATCGAGTTCATGAAAGACAAGCTCGGAGAGNTCTACGACGGCGTCATCTGCGGAGTGACCGAATGGGGCCTCTANGTTGAATTGAACGACAACATGTGTGAAGGTCTCGTACCGGTNCGCGANCTTGCCGACGACTATTATGACTACGACGAGAAGAACTTCTGTCTCATCGGTCGNCGTCATCATAACCGCTACACCCTTGGCGACGAAGTCAAGGTTCAGGTAGCGCGCGCCGACCTCGACCGCAAGCAACTCGACTTCGCCCTCATCGACGACAAAGGAAATCCNAACAAACCTCTTGCGCAGAAGAACAAAAACCACGGGCGAAACACCCCTCGCGACCGCCGTCGCGGAGGCCGGAACAAAGGAAAAGAAAAAAAATAACCAAATAAATTTGGTGGAATGAGAAAAAGTTTCTAACTTTGCAGTGGGTAAGTCCTCCACGACTTGCACCCTTCTAATCTGTCAGGCCTTGATCGGAGCAGCAGGAGATGTGAGTGCGGTGCGATGTAGGTCGCTTGCCCGATTGCCTCTTTAGCTCAGTTGGCCAGAGCACGTGATTTGTAATCTCGGGGTCGTTGGTTCGAATCCGACAAGAGGCTCAAGATATCTATGCTGCTTGCAGCATAAGTGTTGAATGTTTTTCATAATTTTGTTTTGGCGGCGTGTTTAGTGATAAGCATGCCGTTTTTCTTTTTATCNCCGACCGTTCACATCCATTGTGGNTTGAGGGGGCTANGCAGTTAGNAAAAATAGTTGTGAGGCTAAGTAGTTGGTAAGTAGCTGNTAAAAATAAATGAGCAAGNTTNATTGCTCAGGATTCACCATCAACATATATCGTTTTATTTTTGGCAGCTCCTTGGCAGCTGCTTATAAAGTTATTTTTTATATGACAATATACAATCTCGCATTCATAACAGAACGTCTCCATGAGGCTCAACTCAAGGAGTGGCTCCGTCAGACCGCTCTCCCTTTCATAGCTTCCTATTCCGAATCTCCCGTCCCGGCTGACATAGTGGAGGTGGTGGAAGTAGACGGGCAGCCCGGATTCGCCGAGGAAGCCCTGAACCTCGCAATCCAGTTCCACTTCCCATCCCGCGAGGAGGCGATAGCCTGGGGAGACAGAATAATAGCTCCCCTGCGCGGTATGGCCTTCGAGCGTTTCGGAGAAAGCGTCATGCCTTTCGGAACAATTCTCCGCAGAGGAATAGAACTATGAACAATAATCCTCCGACCGACTCCGCAACCAAAGCGGAGATTGACGGCTACGACCGTATCATAATGGGAATAGACCCCGGCACGAACGTCATGGGTTACGGGCTTCTCGGCATACGCGGAAAGAAACCCGAACTCATAGTCATGGGAGTCATAAAGCTCAGCCGCTTCGAGACCCACTATCTGCGATTGCGCCGAATATACGAGCGGGTCCTGCAGCTCGTCGAACAATACCTCCCCGACGAACTTGCCATCGAAGCCCCCTTCTTCGGTAAGAACGTCCAGTCGATGCTGAAGCTCGGACGCGCCCAGGGAGTAGCTATGGCGGCCGCTCTCGCCCGTGATGTTCCCATCACCGAATATCCGCCGCTGAGCATCAAGCAGAGTGTCACAGGTAACGGACAGGCCTCCAAGGAGCAGGTCGCCAATATGCTCAAACGCCTCCTCTCCATCCCTGAATCAAGTATGCCCGAACTCCCTGACGCAACCGACGCCCTCGCAGCCGCCCTCGCTCATTTTTACGAAACCGGAAAACCGCAGATTGCCAAAGGACCGAAATCCTGGGCCGACTTCCTGCGTCAGAACCCCGACCGAATCGTCAGACGTTGACATCTCTTGTGGGCCGGGACTGACATCTCGTGTGGAAGAGGACCATATTATTGGATTTTATTCCGAAGAAAGAGAATGTAATTCAATCTCCGAAAAAATGTAAACTCATGTCAGGGATAAGCTTGTAAACTATCCCTCTTCCCAGACTCCTGAACTCTACCTTCCGTCCACGGTAACCCGCCCCCTTTCCGGGAGAGGGTATCCTGACCCTTACACCCGCAGAAAGGAAGTCGCGCCACGGTCTGCCTATCCTGTCCTGACCGAGAATAGAAAAAAAGAGGTCGCTTAATAAAAATTTATCAGTTTATCATTTGAAATTGCGGGCGCGTTGTCGTATCTTTGTGATACGGAAATAAACCCCATGCCATACCTGCTTTCATCAACGGAGAAACTCCACGAAGGAAGCAGGTCTAAGACCATAAATAGCCTGTAAAAATAGATCAGCGTATATCGTTATATTTTTGCAGTTGCTTATCCCCATAAAAGGAGCCTATCCTTTCCTCCGGATAAACGGCAAACGGAAAAAACACTAAGGAAAAAAACAAAATAACGAACATAAAAAGATATGGATAAATATCAGGAAGCACTCGCATCGAGCACTGTTTTGAGCAACGACGCGGCCGTTGCCGAAGAGGTACGGAAAATAGTAGAGAAAGCATCTGATTACGCCAACGCGGAAACCTATCAGTTTCTTTTCTCATCCATAGACCTGACCACGCTCAGCACCCTTGACAACGTCAAGAGCGTGACAGCCTTTACAGAACGCGTCAATGACTTTGACGATGCTTATCCCCAGTTCGGGAATGTAGCCGCCATCTGCGTCTACTCCAACTTTGCCGAAGTTGTCAAGACGACCCTTGACGTTCCCGGAGTCGATATCGCAGTCGTCGCCGGCTGTTTCCCCTCCGCCCAGACCTTCCTCCCTGTCAAGATCGCCGATGTGGCCCTGGCCGTCGAGGCCGGCGCCGACGAGGTCGATATCGTCTTCCCCGTCGGAATGTATCTTGAAGGGAACTTCGAGGATCTGACAGATGAGATTGTCGAGATGAAGCACGCCGCCCGCGGCGCCAAACTCAAGGTCATTCTGGAGACCGGCGCCCTCAAGAGCGCCGAGGATATCAAACGCGCCTCCGTTCTCTCCCTATACAGCGACGCTGATTTCCTCAAAACCTCAACAGGCAAGGAATATCCCGGCGCCTCGCTGGAGGCTGCCTGGGTGATGTGTCAGTGCATAAAGGAATATTACGCCAAGACCGGACGCAAGGTAGGCTTCAAATGTTCCGGCGGAATACGCACCACCGAAGACGCCCTCAAATATTACGCCATCGTCAAGGAGGTTCTCGGCGACGAATGGCTGAACCATGACCTGTTCCGCATCGGAGCCAGCGGTCTGGCTAACGCTATACTCAGCGACATGGTCGGCGAACCCGTCAAATTCTTCTGAACCGCCGCGTCCCGCCCGGAGAAGGAATCCCCCGGATTCTTCCCCGGCGGGACGTTTCGTTATTTCTACACACACATACACCAACAGCATTTCCATACCAAAGAAAACTGACCGACATGAAAAGACTGAGAACAGGTGTCTTCTCCCTCCTGTGTGCCCTTCTTGCCCTCGGATCCATTTCCGGAGCACAGGCGCAGGAGAAAAAGCGCGCCATGACCCTCGGCGTCGCCTTCTACAACCTTGAGAACCTTTTCGACACCATCAACAACAACGGCAAGTATGACCTGGAGTTCTCCCCGGCCGGAAGCCATAAATGGGACGGCCGAAAATACTGGTCGAAAATCAACAATATGGCTTTCGCCATCTCCAATATGAAGACCCGCACCACACCTCTGGGGCCGGCCATCATAGGTGTCAGCGAAATCGAGAATATCACCGTCCTCCAGGACCTCGTCGCCAATGAACAGATAAAGGATCTGAATCTTCAGATAGTCCACCATGACTCTCCGGACCGCCGAGGCGTTGACGTCGGACTCCTTTACAATCCACGTATGTTCAAACCCATCAACGTCACCAACCATCTGCTCAGCATACCGACCCTTCCCAATTTCCGGACTCGTGACCAGATGTGTGTCGTCGGTCTCCTGGCCGGCTCACGTGTCGGCGTGATTGTCAACCACTGGCCCTCCCGTCGCGGAGGAACCGAGCAGAGCAGCTATCTGCGTGAGGCTGCCGCCGCTCTCAGCCGCCATATCGCCGATTCCCTCCTCGCAATCGACCCCAAAATGGGAATCATCGTCATGGGAGACCTTAACGACGACCCCTCGGATAAAAGTTGCGCCGAAGTCCTGGGAGGTGTCAGGAAGAAGGAAGAGATCAAGCCCGGCGGTTTCTACAACCCCTTCTGGCAAAAGCTGGAAGAAGGTATCGGCTCCTATATATATCGCGGCGCCTGGGACCTCTTCGACCAGATTATCATCAACTCCAACCTTGTCGACGGCGCCAGCGGACTGACATTCATGGAGGCGAAAGTCCTGAACTTTGAATTTCTTAAGCAGCCCAACGGGCAATATAAAGGGTATCCCTTGCGCACCTTCTCCGGGGGCGCCTGGACAAACGGATATTCCGACCATT
This sequence comes from Bacteroides sp., assembly GCA_014801785.1. GTDB lineage: Bacteria > Bacteroidota > Bacteroidia > Bacteroidales > Muribaculaceae > Lepagella. The sequence goes on from JAAVDN010000003.1 coordinate 235,294, forward strand.
TCCCGACCGAGATATTCCTCAAGAAGATAGTGGAATGAGTGGTGGAAACCTTCCCCTGTTCATTCAGATGCCGTCATTACGATTGATAAGCAGCACTTAAGAAGCTCTATCATATTTGATTCCGGTATCGCCTTTGAAACAAGCAAGCAAGACACTTAACAAAAATGAATAAACTGTTCGCTCTCATGTTCGTGGGGCTGTCAGGCATATTGCCGGCGGCTGCCACAGGAATCAGAGGTGTAGTCGTCAGCGCCGGCAATTCCAAGCCTGTCGCCAACGCCAACGTCCTGATTTCCGACCAGGCCATCTTCACGATGACCGATTCCCGGGGCGTCTTCGAAATCGCAGACTGCGCGCCCGGACCCGACATGCTCCATATAGTAGCCTTCGGCTTCGAGGATGTCTATAAGGATATCATCATCCAGCCCGGTCAGGATCTTGACCTGGGGACAATCTCCATGACTGTCTCGGCCTATGACGCCGACCTTCTCAACTCCGATGAATTTATCTTCGATGAGGAGCAGATAATGGAGGATGAAGGTCTGACCCAGAACGTCGGCACCATCCAGGGCGCCACCGACGATATCTTCTATCAGATGTCGAACTATAACTTCTCCTCCGTCTACTATAAATATCGCGGTCTGGACAACAGCTGGCAGACAGCTTATATCGACGGTGTCAACTTCAACGACCCGATGCGCGGCCAGTTCTCCTACAGCTCCTTGGGAGGCATGACCTCCACCGCCTTCCGCGCCAAGGAGACGACCCTCGGCATGGATGCCTCCGGATATGGCTTCGGATCTCTGGGCGGAACGACTAACATCACGACCTACGCTTCCGAATATGCTCCCGGCTTCCGCGGAAACCTGAGCTACACCAACTCCAACTACATGATGCGTCTCACGGCGCAATATAACACGGGACTCAACTCCCGCGGATGGGCCTTCTCCGCCTCCGTCATCGGTCGTTACGCTCCCGAAGGTGTCATTGACGGAACTTTCTATAACTCCGTGGGTTACGCCCTTTCGTTGCAGAAAGTCTTCAACAACCGCCATAGCCTCAACCTCTCGACCTGGGGCGCTCCGACCCAGCGCGCCACCTCAAAGGCTACCACCGAGGAGGCATATCAGATGGCCGGCTCCAACCTCTATAACCCCTCATGGGGTTGGCTCAACGGAAAGAAACTCTCCGACCGTGTGACAGAAAGCTTCGACCCCTCCGCCGTCCTGAGCTGGATTTTCAAGATCGCTCCCGGAACGACGCTCAACACCGGACTCGCTTTCAGATACAATATGTATAACCGCACGGCTCTCAACTGGTATCAGGCCTACGATCCGCGCCCTGACTACTACCGTAACCTCCCCTCCTATTACCGTCCGACGGCTGCCGAGGGAACGGCGCTCTATGACGCCCAGCTCGCCCAGTATGAGTATATGGTCGAACAGTGGAGAGACCCTGAGTTCCGCCAGATACAGTGGGACCAGATGTATCAGACCAACCTGCTGAACCGCGTCAACTATGACCGCGATCCCTCCCTTGTCGGTCAATCGACCTACATGCTTGAGAACCGCCGCAGCAACACCGCCTCATATATCTTCAATTCCACCCTTAACCATCGTTTCTCAGAAATGATGACCCTCCAGGGAGGTGTCTCCTTCAACCATTCCGACGCTCATTACTACAAGACTGTCCGCGACCTGCTCGGAGGTCTCTTCTGGCGCGACGTCGATAACTTCTCCGAGCGTGACTTCGCCGGAAACAAGGATATCCTGCAGAACGATATGCGTCGTCCCGACCGCAAGGTGACGGAGGGTGATGTCTTCGGTTACGACTACAACATCCGCCACACCTCCGCCCGCCTATGGGTTCAGAACGAAATCGTCACCGCGCGCTGGAATGTCAACTATGGAATCGAAGGAGAAGTCAACAGCTTCCTGCGCCACGGCAATATGCAGAACGGACGCGCACCCGAGAACTCATACGGCGACGGCAAACGTCACACCTTCGGCAACTTCGCCCTAAAGGCCGGAGCAACATTCAAAATCAACGGCCGCAACTATCTGACGGCCCACGCGCAGTATGGAACCCGCTCTCCGCGCCCTTACGACTCCTACGTCTCATCCCGCACCAAGGATGACGTGGCCCCCGGTCTCAAGAACGAACGCTATGTCGGAGCCGATCTGTCGTACACCTGGAACTACTCCCGTTTCCGCGGCTCCATAACCGGTTATTTCTCCCATATCTGGGACGCCATGCGCCACACCGGTTTTTATGACTACGAGCAGCAGGCGATGATGAACTATACTATCTCAGGCCTGGAGACAGAGCAGAAAGGAATCGAACTCGGTCTCGAATATAAGATTCTCAACGGCCTCTCCGTATCCGGCGCCGCTGTCCTCTCCAGCGCCCGCTACAAGAACAACCCTCTCGGCACCCGTAACTACGAGAATGGAGCCGAGGCCGATATCGTCCGCCGTACATACATCAAGAACTACCGTATCGGATGCACGCCGCAGCAGGCCTACAGCCTCGCCCTCAAATACAACATCAGTATGTGGTTCTTCGAGGTCAACGCCAACTGGATGCTCGACAACTACGTCGATATCGCCTACACACGCCACGAAGCTCTTCAGGAACTCTGGAAACTCGCGACCTCGATGGAGGAGTATCTCGAACGTCGTGCCGAATTTACCCATCAGGACAAGCTCAAGAACGCATTCGTCATGAATGCTTCGGTCGGAAAGATGTGGTACACTCGCTTCGGTTCCGTAAATCTCAACCTGAGCCTCAATAACTTCCTCAACAACCGCAACATACAGATGAGCGGCTATCAGGAAGGTAAAATCGACTACACCAACTTCGACGTCAACAAATATCCCAACAAATACACCTACGCCCAGGGTATCCGCGTCTTCCTCAATCTCGGCATCCGATTCTGAGGCGCGCCTCGCTAACCATTCGCGCGTAGACGCCTGAACCCCCGATGTTCGGGCGATAACCATAAGAGACTCCAAACATGAAACCGATAATAGAATACATAAAGAAAGGAATCCTCGCCGCCGGTCTCGGAGCAATGACTCTGCTCGGCGCCTGCGACGAAGATCTATCCCAACCCCCCGTGCCCGCTCCCGGCGGTCCTGTCAACGAAGCCGGCGAGGTCATTATAGGCGACGGCACCTGGCAATCCCCCCTGACCGTATGGCAGGTCAGCATCGGCACCCTCCCCTCCGGAATGTATGAGACCTGGATGACCGGATATATCGTTGGATGGGTCAACTCCTCGGAGAGCGCCGTGCTCAACGAGCAGACCGCAACATTCTCCGTCCCCGCTTCCGTCAAATCCAATGTCCTTCTGGCCGACTATCCCCCGGAGAGATTCGCCGAGCTCTATGCCGCCCAATACCGTATCTCCCTGACCGGTTCCGAATATGACGGTCAGGAACTGGATGTCACCGCCATCGCCCGTCTGCAGGCCGAAGGACGCCTTCCNGCTGACCTGCTGACAAGCCAGGTGACCGGNCCGGCCCAGACCCTCCTCCGCGAGGATACGCGCTGGGAACACTGNGTCCCCGTCCAGCTCGTCTATGACACNACNCCNCGCCCCGCACTCAACCTCGGTGACAACCCGACCGCTCTCGGTCGCCAGGTTTCTATCTATGGCCAGACGAATGTAAAGTATTTCACCGTCTATGCCATGAAATTCACCAGCGAATACGAATGGGGAGCGCAGGGACATGAAGTNGCTCCCAAAATTCCGGGAGTTTTCCGCCTCACAGATGAATTCGTCGCCGATAAGGAATANCTTATCGCCCAGGATAAGAATATCGTCAAGCTCGTGGTGCCCAACAACGATGGACGCGGATACCTCTACACCTCCGAGGTCACCATCTCCAACAACACCATCTCGCTCGCCTCTATCGCCAACTCCTTCTATTTCGAGAACACCGACGACGGAATCCGCATCCGCCAGAACGACGGAACATATTTCCTCATCGATGCTACCGACCCGGCGATGCACATCACCGACAATCCCGACCAACCCGGATGCTATTTCAACGTTGTCCCGACCGCTGACGGACGTTTCGACATCGTCAGCCGCCTGAACGGCAAGAATCTGCAGTGGAACGCCCAATACGCATCCTTCAACGTCTATGCCCCAGCCGCCGGAGCTATTGTCCCGCAGCTGTATGTGCGTGTAGATAAGTAAGTTTTCTTATCCTCTCTCCGGGAAAGTTAGTTCCCCNGCTNCGCAGNNCNGCGGAGCTNCTGCGGGNCNGAAGCTTTCCCGGNGAGGGAAAACAACAACCAAGCAATTCCAGACAATGAAAATAAAGAAAATGACCCTGGGCGCCCTGGCCGCCGTGAGTCTTCTCGCAGCAGGATGCCAGGCGGATATCGATGCCCCCGGACTCAATATCCCCGAGGCCACNCTCCAGGCTAACACCACCATAGCCGACTTCAAACAGGCTTTCGATTCCTACGAGACGGTCGGCCAGATAGGAACCCGCGACAGCGGCGAACCCTATATCGTCAAAGGTCGCGTCATATCCTGCGACGCTACGGGAAACATATATCAGAGCCTCGTAATACAGGATGGAAGCGCCGCCCTAAACTTCTCCCTCGCGCGCGCATCCCTCTACACCATCTATCCCCTCGGGCAGGAGGTGGTGGTCAACCTCACCGGGATGTATGTCGGCAAATATGGCGGTATGCAGCAGGTCGGAGACTACTATGAGTCGGGAGGCACCCCCCAGCCGGGTCGTATGCCCTATCCCAAGTTCGCAAACCAGTCGCAGCTCAACGGCCTCCCGACAACACGCGTCCGTTACGTCAAACCCGGACAGGATTTCCCCGAAGACACCCCGTATTGCATCGTCACCACCTTCGACGAACTCCCCTCGGCCGGGGAAGAGCTTAACAACATGATGTGTCAGCTCGTCGAGTTCCATAATGTCCATTTCGAAGGAGGAGGCGAGGAGACCTACGCTCCTTACCAGGAAACCGTCAACCGCACCCTCGTCGACCAGAAAGGAAACAAGATAAGTGTCCGCAACTCAGGATATTCCAACTTCTGGCAGAATATCCTNCCGGAAGGAGAGGGAACGGTCCGCGGCATCCTCAGCTATTATAACGGCGACTCCCCCTGGCAGCTTCTTCTGCGNTCTGAGGATGATGTCATCTTCTCCGACAAAGGAAAGCGCGAGGATCCGTACAGCGTCTCCGAGGTCTTGGCTTTCGAGAACAACGGCCAGAACGCCTGGGCTGAAGGATATATCGTNGGAGCCCCGCGTCTCGGAATCAGCCGCATCNCCTCCAACGATGATGTCATATTCGGAGCCGACGGCGACATACATCCCGGAGCAATCCTGCTCGCGGCCTCTCCGGANACTGCCGACTACAAGGAATGTCTCGTNGTCCAGCTCCCCCAGGGAACACGTCTGCGCGAATACGCCAACCTGCTCGACAATCCCGAACGCATCGGNAAGAAGCTGACCCTGCTCGCATCCTTCGAGTCCTATCTCGGCGTCAGCGGCNTGACGGATTGCCCCGGCAACTTCTCCGACTTCAGCATCTCCGGTCTCGTCATCGAGAATCCCGACGGTCTCGGAACCCGGGAGGATCCCTTCTCATGCAACTATCTCATAGCCAACCATGACAGCGGNGCCTCCGCGTGGGTCGGCGGCTATGTCGTCGGTTATGTCGTCGGCAGCGACTATGAGACAGGCGTCCGCTTCGAGTGTCCGGATGCCGAAGCTGACTACAACAACCAGAACCTCGTCCTCGGCCCCGAACCGGGATGCACCGACAAGGAGCTTTGCGTAGTAGTCAACACCTCCGCCAAACGAACCGAACTCGGNCTCAAACGCCATCCCGAACTCTTCGGAACCTATCTGCGTGTCGAAGGAACCTTCGGCCTCCAGTATGACCGCGCCGCTATCGTAACAATCAGCAATTACAGCGCCGAATGAAACCCTCCTCAGACCCTCGATCCTTATCCCGCGCCGGGCGCCTCTTCCTGCTCCTGCTCCCCCTGCTGGGGAGCGGGCTGCAGGGGGCGGCCTCCTGGCCCGAGGGATATTATGACCGGCTTGACGGAAAGAAGAAAGAGACGCTGAAGAATGCCGCCAAAACCTGCGTCTCCAACCATCAGCGCCTCGACTATTACGGGTTGCCCGCCAACTGGATATATACCGACGTCTATCCCGAACTCTACGACGGTATGCAGAGGTGGTGGGAGATGTATAGCGACGAGCCGTACCTCATCCGCCCCGGACAGACTCCTAACTCAAGTTTCTCAGCCAACAGGATGCAGCGCGAGCATTCAGTGCCCAAATCCTGGTGGAAACGAAACGGGGATGTAGAATACACCCCCGCCTATACCGATCTCTGGAACCTCTATCCCTCCGATGGCGCGGCCAACCAGGCCAAGAGCAACTATCCCTTCGGTGTCTGCCGTTCGGTTGAATACACCAATGGCGTCACCCGCGTCGGACCTCCCGTCAGCGGACAGGGGGGCGGTTGCGGAATGGTCTTCGAACCCGCCGATGAATACAAAGGAGACTTCGCCCGGACAATATTCTATATGGCGACCGTCTATGATGACCTCCCCTGGGCCATCAACTATATGTTCACCGCCAACTCCACCTATCCGACCCTCCGCAGTTGGGCCGTCGAGACCCTGTTGCAGTGGTCGCGCCGCGATCCGGTGAGCCAGAAGGAGATAGACCGCAACGATGCCGTCGAGTCGCAGCAGGGGAACCGCAACCCCTTCATCGACTTCCCCGAACTTGCCGAATATATATGGGGAACCCGTATGCAGGAGACCTTCCTCATTGCCGAACAGGGAGGGCAGATAACGCCCCCTATCGAGGGAGACCCCGAGATTACCGCTCCTGTCAGCGGCGAGGCCCTCGACTTCGGAGAGGCGGCTGAGGGCTCTACGATAAGCCGCATCCTGGAGATACGCGGAGGAAACCTGACAGCCCCGCTCTCCCTCTCTATCAGCGGCCGCGACCGCTCCATGTTCCGCGTCGCCGTACCCAATATCACCTCCGGACAGCTGAACGCTACCGGTCTGTATCGTCTGACAGTCTTCTACACCCCGACGACACAGGGTCAGCATGAAGCATCCCTCGTCATCTACGACGGCGGTCTCCCCGATGGCGCCACAGTCGCCGTCTCCCTGCGCGGAGAAGGGTGTCCTGTTCCGCAGTTATCCACCCTTACCGCCTACGAGGCGACCGATATAACCTCCGGTTCCTACCTCGCTTCCTGGAGCGCCGCTCCCGAGGTCGTGGATTATTATATCCTCAGCCGCGTCCGCTATCTCGACGGAGCGGAGGGGGACAGCGAGGAGGGTGACCTCCTCGAATCAGACACCAACAGCCTGGAAGTGACAGGACGCGACCCCTCCGTAGCGGAGAGCTACAGTGTCATGAGCGTCCGTCTCGGCTATCGTTCGGAACCCTCGAACAGCATCCTCGTAGCTTCCGACACCGGTATAGCCGGCGAAGAACTTCCGGCGGCGACCCATCTCGTCCGCGAACCCTCGGGCCTGCGCGTCGTCACGGCACGGGAACGTATCCGCGTGCGTATCCATGACGCCGGAGGACGTCTCCTGGATGACCGCGAAGCCCGCGACGGCGACATAATACCCATACCCGAGGCTACCTTCATCATCGTCGAGGCGACAGGCCTCCGACACCCCGTCAAACTCTAAGAGTGTGTTTCCGATACACACACAATTTCTGTTATCCAATTCACAAACCCTGCTATCCATGACATCAAACCTGCGAACCATAATGGCCTCGGCCGCCATCTCGACCCTCCTGGTCGCTTCCGCAGCCATTCCCGAAGGATATTACAATGGCCTGGAAGGAAAGACCCGCGAACAACTCAAGGAGGCCGTCAAACAGGCCGCCCGCGAACACACCGCCATCGCTTACGGCGATGATACCTGGGAAGCTTTCTCAGTCACCGACGTCCGTCTCCTCGACGGCGAGCAAATATGGTGGGATATGTATTCCAACAATGTCGTCTATGTCGAACGCGGACATTCCGGAATGAATATCGAGCATTCAATCGCCAACTCCTGGTGGGGAGGCATAAAGAATGACGCCTACAAGGATATCCATCATCTCAATCCCGCCGACGCGACAGCGAACAACCGTAAATCCAATTTCCCTCTCGGCATCGTCGACAGAGTGAGCTGGGAGAACGGCGTGACATTTGTCGGCAAACCGAAGGCCGGAACCTGCGGAGGAGCGACCAATGTCTACGAACCCATAGACTGCTACAAAGGGGATTTCGCCCGCGCCTTCTTCTATCTTTTCACCATCTATGACGACATCTCCTGGGCGATGGAGCAGACAGACCGCAACTTCATGTTTGACGGCTCCAGTTATCCCGCCCTGCGCCCCTGGGCCTACGAGATGCTTCTCGAATGGAGCCGTCTCGACCCTGTTGACCGCAAGGAGACGGAAAGAAATGAAGCTATCTACGGAATCCAGCATAACCGCAATCCCTTCATCGACTTCCCCGAACTGGCCGAATATATATGGGGCAACCGTACCGACACCCCCTTCCTCGCCTCCGAACAGTCGCCGGCTGACCCTGACTATGGAATCTATCCCGAGCCTGAGACCGGAACGCCTGACCCTGTAGAGCCGGGTGATACGGATCTGAATGGGCTGTGGGAATATGTCGCTGACGCTTCAATGCTCGCCGAGGAGCGCGACTACATCCTCGTGACTCCCAACCGCCTTTATGCCATGAGCTCTTCGGTCAGCGGCAAGTATGTTGCAGCGACTGCCGGAATGATTTCAATATCCGATGAGAACACCATCTCCTCGATACCCTCAGACATCGCTGTCCTCCGCCTCGAAGAGCAGGGTGACGGCTGGGCAATCCATGTCTACGACACCGCCGGAGTCTCGAAAGGGTATCTCAATGCAACAACCGCCAAGTCGATGAACTTCGCTTCCTCGACAGGAGCCGGCACGACCGTCACCATAACCCCGACCGAGGAAAAGACCCTCATAGAGTTCGGAGAAACGGTCGGCACACTGCAGTATAACGCCTCCAATCCCCGCTTCGTCCCCTACACCTCCAACCAGCAGCCCGTCTGCCTCTACCGCCTCGCGCCCTCGACCGGAGCCGATGAAATCCGCTATCCGGATGCGGAGGAGGAAATCTGGTATGACCTCTGCGGACGCCGTGTGGACCCGGAGCGCATACTCCCCGGAATATATATCTGCAACGGCCGCAAGGTTGTCATCCGTTGACGCCCCGACCCCGCTGCCGGGTGTTGAAAAGACTCCGATTTCCACAAAAAAACAGGAATAAGGAGGTCCGGCACGGAAAAAAGTATTAATTTAGCACCCGGAAAGAATCCACCCCCGGATTCTTTCCGGCAAACCGGGGAAACGAGGGGGAATCAACAGAGAAAAATAGACCTTACTCTAATAACCAGCATTGAATCTGACATTATGTTGCAGACAACTAATGTGAAAACACTTGATCGTGTTGTCATCAGATTTTCCGGCGACAGCGGCGACGGCATGCAGCTCGCGGGAAACATATTCTCCAACGTGTCGGCAGGAGAAGGAAACGAGATTTCGACCTTCCCCGACTATCCGGCTGAAATCCGCGCCCCGCAAGGGAGCCTGAGCGGCGTCAGCGGTTTCCAGGTCCATATCGGACGCGGTGTCCACACTCCCGGCGACCAGGCGGATGTCCTCCTGGCTATGAATCCGGCGGCGCTGAAGACCAACCTTCAGTATCTCAAACCCGACGGAATCATCATCTGCGATACCGACACTTTCCGCCCCGCCGACCTCAAGAAGGCGCTCTACGAGACTGACGACCCTATTGCCGAACTCGGAATAGATCCGAAGCGTGTCCTCGGCGTGCCGATGACTACCCTTCTCCAGCATACCCTCGCAGACAGCGGCATGGACCCCAAGTCCATCATGAAATGCAAGAATATGCTTGCCCTCGGTCTCATCTGCTGGCTCTTCGACCGTCCCGTAGAGAGCGTGCTGCGCAAACTTCAGGCTAAGTTCGCCAAGAAGCCCGCTGTCTACGAAGCAAACGCCAAGGTCATCCAGGCCGGTTGGGATTATGGCCACAACACCCATTCCTCGATGCCGACCTATCGCATCGAAACCGCCGCTACCCAGCCCGGCACATACACCGACATCAACGGCAACACCGCGACCGCCTGGGGCCTCATCATGGCTTCCGAGAAGAGCGGACGCCCCCTCTTCTTAGGCTCTTATCCTATCACTCCGGCAACCGACATTCTGCATGAGCTGGCAAAGCGCAAGGATCTTGGAGTCAAGGCCTGCCAGATGGAGGATGAGATCGCCGGCGTATGCTCCGCCATCGGTGCCTCATACGCAGGACATCTTGCCGTCACCACAACCTCCGGACCCGGTCTGGCCCTTAAGAGCGAGGGTATAGGTCTTGCTGTCATGATGGAGCTGCCGCTCGTCGTCGTCGACGTCCAGCGCGGCGGCCCCTCGACCGGTCTGCCGACAAAGACCGAACAGACTGACCTCATGCAGGCCCTCTACGGCCGTAACGGCGAAAGCCCCCTCTGCGTCGTCGCCGCCGCAAGCCCGACAGACTGCTTCACTATGGCTTTCGAGGCCGCACGCATAGCTGTCGAGCACATGACCCCCGTCATCCTGCTGACCGACGCTTTCATCGCCAACGGTTCCTCCGCATGGCGAATCCCCGAAGAGAAGGATTTCCCTGAAATCCATCCCCATTACGTCACCTCCGAGATGATCGAGCGTGGCTGGAAACCCTTCGAGCGTGATGAGGAGAGCCTCGTCCGTTTCTGGGCCGTTCCCGGACTCGAAGGGGGTATGCACCGCGTCGGCGGTCTGGAGAAGGATATCAAGACCGGAGCTATCTCCACTGACGGTCCCAACCATGAAAAGATGGTCAATATACGCCGCGAAAAGATCGCTCGCATTGCCGACGATATCCCCGAGCTTCAAATCGGGGGCGCCACGGATGCCGACACCATCCTCGTCGGTTGGGGTGGCACCTACGGACATCTCTTCACAGCCTGCGAGGAACTCAACGCCTCCGGCGTTCCCGTGGCCTTCGCCCAGTTCCGTTATATAAACCCGCTTCCTAAGAATGCCCTTGAGGAACTTCGCAAGTATAAGAACATCATCGTCGCCGAGCTCAACACCGGTATGTTCGCCGATTATCTGCAGATGCACCTCCCCGGCGTAGAGATCAAGCGTATCAACAAGATCGAAGGACAGCCCTTCCTGGTCAAGGAGATCACCGACGGCGTCCGCAACCTCATTTCTAAAGCTTAAGCAAAGTCATGGAAAACGAAAAGAAACAGTTCGTTGCGGGCGACTATAAGAGCAGTCAGAGCGTCCGCTGGTGTCCCGGATGCGGTGACCACGCCATTTTGAACGTGCTCCATAAGGCTATGGCCGAGATTGGGGTCGCCCCCAAGGATACGGCTGTCGTCTCCGGTATCGGATGCAGCTCCCGCCTCCCTTATTANATGAACACCTACGGGATGCACACCATCCACGGCCGCGCAGCCGCCATCGCTACGGGCGTCAAGACGGCCCGTCCCGACCTGACGGTGTGGCAGATNTCGGGCGACGGCGACGGTCTCGCCATCGGCGGAAACCATTTCATTCATGCCGTGCGCCGAAATATAGATATCAATATCCTCCTGTTCAACAATAAGATATACGGTCTGACAAAGGGTCAGTATTCCCCGACCTCCGACCGCGGGGCNGTCACCAAGTCCTCCCCCTACGGAACNACCGAGGATCCCTTCATCCCTGCCGAGCTGTGCTTCGGCGCACGCGGCAACTTCTTCGCCCGCAGTTTCGACATCGCGCTTGACACCTCCAAGGAGGTGATGGTCGCCGCCGCACGCCATAAGGGGGCTTCCGTNGTNGAAATCATGCAGAACTGCGTCATCTTCAACAACGGAATCCATTCCTTCATGTCTGACAAGGAATACCGCGATGACCATACAATCCATCTGCGTCAGGGAGAGAAGATGCTCTTCGGCAAGAATCTGGAGAAGGGTCTCGTTCAGGATGGTTTCGGNCTTAAGGCTGTNGTTNTCGGAGAAGATGGCTACACGCTTGACGATGTGCTGGTCCATGATTCCCACACCTCCTCCAACTTCCTCCATCAGCAGCTTGCCATGATGGATGGCCATGACCTCCCTCTGGCTATCGGCATCATCCGCGACGTCGCCGCTCCCAGCTATGAGACCGACGTGGAGGCGCAGGTAGAGAGTGTGAAAGCCAAGAAAGGTTTCTCCTCCCTNCGCGACATGATTCTCCGTACCTCCGAGACGTGGGAAGTCAAATAATTAAGACTCTACCAAAAGTGATCGGCACTACTCCGTCGTGCGAGGTCACAGCAACCTATCCCCGGTCTTCGCAGTCCTCAGACCCGCGAAGACCGGGATTTCTTTTCGCAGAATCTGAACTTTAGGGTATTCCCATTTCCGGGAATACCGATCGATTGAGTCCATGATGGGAGATGCGGGGTTGATTGAGCTGTTTTTGGAAGAGATGGTGGAAGAGGGGAAAAGTGGACCAATCTGATGTGCTCGTGCGGTTTCCCGTAAAAAGTTTAAACAACTTCATTGTATAAACCGAAAAAAATCGTAACTTTGTAAACTGAAAGCGGACCGGTAGCTCAGCTGGATAGAGCAACAGCCTTCTAAGCTGTGGGTCTTGGGTTCGAATCCCAACCGGTTCACTCTAACGGCGGACAGTCCCTCAGGACGATCCGCCGTTACTTTTTAAGATCAAATATCTATCTTTGCCGGATGAACCGAAAGAGCGTTCTTATTCTCCCTAATATATTCTTTATCCTGACTTTTCTTCTTCTGTCGCTATTGTGTTCGTGCGGTGGCGCAACGGCACGCCCGCAGCTTGAGTTGGCTGAGACCCTGATGGATGCGCGTCCCGATTCGTCATTGCAGATTCTCGACTCCATCGATGCCTCGCGCCTTCGCGGCGCCGACCGCGCCCTCTACGCCCTGTTGCTGACGCAGGCCCGCGACAAGAACTATATTGATTTGGCCGGTGATACCATAATCAATGAGGCGGTTGACTTTTACAGCAGTAATGGAGACGAGCGGCGGTCGGCCATGGCCTACTACTATCGGGGACGTGCCGGTTACGATGCCAAGGATTATCGTGAAGCCATGGTCGACTTCACGCAGTCGAAGGTGCTGGCAGACCGTACCGGCGATAACTTCAGGGCCGGAATGGCCTGTCGGAACATAGCCTACGTATATTACTATCTGCTTTGTTCCGAGGATGAGTTGGAATATGCGAAAAAGGCCTACGTGTATATGAAGAAAAGCGGCCGGAAAGACTATGAGCTGGATGTCCTGAACGATCTCGGGCGCGCTTATTATAACACCGGTAACCTGGTGGAGGCAACAAAGATAGCGGATCAGCTTGAAAAAGAAGCGCGCGGCGAGGTGCGCGTCCAGGCTAATTCAAAATATCTTAAAGCCCTGTGCCTCCTGGATGAAAGCAAATATGCGGAAGCTTTGCCTCTGTGGGATTCCCGTATGGAGTATCAGTACGCCACTACCCTCGACTCCTTGCGTCGCTGTCAGACGTTGCTCGGACTGGGGCGCATTGAGGAAGGGGAGCGGTTCTTAGGCGAAATCAGCGATGACGGCAGTCCCATGAGACGTATGCTTTATATGAAGATCGCCAGGTTTAAGGGGAATCAATCGGAGGCCTTCTCCCGACTTCTCAGTTTCGACGGCGCCATCCAGGCTCAGATAGATGAGGCGAGGAGTCAGAAGGTTTCGAGCGCGCTTGCGGATTATTTCGAGGTCTCGGCCATGCTTCAGCAGGCGGAGCTGCGCGAGAGCCGTATGCGCAACGTCATGCTGTGGGCGCTGTTAGGACTTCTTCTCGTCCTTATGGGGGGCGCTATCTGTTTGATCCGTTTTCTCCATAGGAAACGTCTGCAGCGGAGTGTTGCCACTCTCGAAGGAATAGTCGAGCTGAACGGGAGACTCAGGCAGGATCTGGAATTGTCGGAGCTGAGGCATCGTCAGA
>JAAVDN010000004.1 GCA_014801785.1 Bacteroides sp.
GTAGTTGAAGCCTACGAGAAAATTCATTATCCGATAGCGAAGCCCACTATCGGAGAGTTGATCAGTCTTTCCATCGAAGAAAAAGGAATGACTCAAAAACAGCTTGCAAAGGAGCTGGGGGTAAGTCCTTCAAGAGTCAGCGACTATATTTCCGGACGAGCCGAACCGACTTTGCGTATTGCCAGAGCTATATGCCTTATTCTCGGCATAGCCCCGGCTGCCATACTCGGAATGTAAATAATTTAACCAAATGCTTTATCAGGATTATTATAATGAGTAGAATCTGCACTATACCAATTTCTGAATTGTCGAAACTTACCTCAATTTATACTGAGGATAGTCGTGATCATATTGAAGAGGAAACTTTTATAATTCCAGACTATCAAAGGGGTTATCGATGGGAAGCGGATATTCACATCGAGGCTCTCCTAAATGATGTGCTTGATTTCATGAATATGAGCCGCAAGACTGATGACCGTTATTGCCTTCAGCCTATAGTGGTTTCATTGTCAACAGTAAGGAAAGATGCTTGGGAAGTTATAGACGGCCAGCAACGTCTGACAACTCTTTATTTTTTGCTCAAAGCTCTTGACCTTGATACTTTTAACATTGAATTTGAGACCCGAACCCTCACAAATGACTTTCTAAGGAAGTTAATAGAAGACAACGAGGAGGATCACAGTCGCCCCGACTTTCATTATATGAGTGAGGCATGGCGTAAAATCAACCGTTGGATTGGAGAACATAAAAAGCAGAAACTAAAATATGCCGCGACGCTGCTTGACAATGTGTATGTAATATGGTATGATATTGAGTCATCAGACAGAAAGGCTAATATTAGTGCATTTAACAGACTGAACGTAGGAAAGATTGCGTTGACAGATGCTGAGCTCGTAAAAGCCCTTATCCTAAGTAAAATCAAAGGGCTCTATAGCGGGCAGGAGCTTGCTTTGCGCCAGTCGGAGATAAGCAATGAATGGCACCGCATGGAAATTGAATTGCAGAAACCTCAGAAATGGGAATTTCTGACAGCCAATTCCCCGCAAGACTTTGAATCGCATCTTGACCTCATATTTAATCTGCTTGCCGAAAATGACGAGTCCAGGAATTATTCGACTTATCTGTGGTTTGAAAAGCAGGTGCTTTCTGTCGGAAACACACCTGAACTTCAAGCTGAGGAAGCTTTGAAGTTGTGGCAAAGAATAAAACATGCCTTTGCCTGCGTAAATTCATGGTTCTGTGACGCTACTCCTGATACGGCCCCGACTATATATCATTATGTCGGCTATCTTCTTGCCACTCGCATGAGCAAGCTCCGCGAATTGTATGCGGTTTCAAGATCCAATGGCAAATCAATGTTTATCCAAGAGTTGCGCAAGCGGATAATTGAATACATAAGGCCGATAATTCTTGAGGATTTAAACTATGAAGAGGGCAATAAGTCCGATATTAAAAACGTGCTTCTGCTCTTCAATGTCTTGACATGCGAAAAAATAGCGGAGGGCATTTACAACCGCTTTCCCTTCGACCGTTACAACTCAATTGAGAAAGAACGGAAAGGTGCAGCCGGATGGAGTTTAGAACACATATTTGCTCAGAACTCTAAAGATCCAATGAAGGATCCTAAAGCAATCAAAAGCTGGATTCATCAAACGCTTCAGGCAATAGAAAATATCGACTTCATATATCGGGATGTGCTCATGCGGAATGATGAAGAAGAGAATATTGCCAGAGAAGAACGTGTCTCTATCGTCTCCCTTAAGGAGCGCCTTCGTGAGATGGAAACTTTTCCTGATAAGGAGATTGATTTAGAAGAGTTCAACGACATTAGGGTCACGGTTAATGATCTCTTTGGCACCGCCGCGATACATGATTTGTCAAACCTCGCGCTTCTTTCGGCAAAGGATAATTCGGCACTCAACAACTCCATTTTCCCGGTGAAACGCAATCTTATAATCGAATTGGAGAAAAAAGGACGCTTCATCCCGCCGTGCACCCGCAACGCCTTTCTGAAGTTCTACAGCCCTGCTGATTCGCAGCCGTTCTACTGGGGGCCCGACGATCAAAAGGCCTATTTTAATACTATAAATGAAGTCATAAATAATTTTAAAAGCAAAAAATCATGAATAACGAATCATTAGGGACACCGCAAACTCTGTGGTCGTTGTTGAAAAAATATGACCGCATTGAAATCCCGATAATCCAGCGTGATTATGCCCAAGGCCGAAAAACTGCTAAAGCTGTCCGCGACGGAATACTCAATCATATACTTGAGGCCATACCTGATAAACGAAATGAGGAGCTTGACTTTATTTATGGGATTGAACGCACTTATGGCAGGGGCGAAGATGAAAAAGTTGCCTTTGTTCCCATAGACGGGCAGCAGCGCCTCACAACATTGTGGCTCATTCATTGGTATCTTGCCAAGAACGCAGGTTTGCTTGACGATAAAAATGGAGAAACCGTAAGACTGCTTAGAAAATTTACATACGAAACCCGGCCATCGAGCAAGCGCTTTCTTGAGTGTCTTTGTACAGAGCCTGTCGCTGCCGGCGAGAATCTCCGGGACTCAATAATCAATGATGCGCCATGGTTTGACGAGGCTTGGAAGCTTGATCCCTCCATAATGGGGGCTATCACTGTTCTGGAGTCTATTGCAGCTCACAATGCTTTGAAAGACCGGAATCCGAAAGAGATGTTAGCAAATCTGACCGGAAATAATTGTGTGACATTTTATTTCCTTCCACTCGAAAAATTCGGTCTTGGAGAAGAAATATACACACGCATGAATGCGCGAGGCAAAGTGCTGACTGATTTTGAAAAAGTAAAATCCAGGCTATTTAAAATTATCAATGATTCGCCGCAAAAGAAGATTGTTGCCGACAAAATTGAGTATTCATGGGTAGAAAACCTATGGTCCTTTCGGCCGAAAAACAGTTATTTGACCGACATTCCGTTTATTAAGTGGCTGGGTTACATTACTCAGATTCTTTATGTTATAGAAAAGGGTAAACCCAAGGGTGAAATTGATTATATTTCTGACAAAATTCTGTCAGAAATATATAGCTCGGAGGAAAATCTGCGTTTCCTCATACATTCTCTTGACACCATCCCCAAGCTTGTTGACGCCCCCGTTGACTTTAGTATGGAATGGAATGAAAACATAGGTTTGACCGAACCGGTCAGATGGATTCTCACTCAGTTTTCGTTTTCTGAGAATGAAAACAACACTGATGTTATGAAACAGCTCGGAGTGATGGCGGCCCTTATCTTTCTTGACCAACAGGACGCGACAGACGGCATCGGTGATTTTTTGCGTGTGGTCCGAAACCTCATACGAAATACCGCGGATAAGAGTATCCGTGAATGGCCAACTCTCATACAATCTATCCGCAAATTGGTTTCTCCCGATGTATACTCTGTTTTGCGAAATCCGGAACTTTCTCTCAAGGGATTCCGTAGTGAGCAGCGCGACATTGAGGTTTTCAAGGCTAAAATAATCGAAGTTCATCCCGATGCTTACGGGCTTATCTGCAAAATGGATGATAATCCCGCGCTCCGCGGACGTCTTGGAAATATAATCATAGAGTGTCAGGAAACCGCTCCAACCGACAGGTTTAATTTGTCGCTGAATAGCATCGATCCTAAAGACGTGGATATTCAGCGGTTGAATAAATTGTTCGAGGCCTACGAAAATATGCGCACTTACGCTTCCTGTGATGATTTTAATGGCATTTGGGGAGATTTGCTGAATACACGCCTCTACAAGTTCAATGAATATGTATGCTGGTGTGACGATGAATATGACAATTATTCCAATTACGAGATTCACCCCGTTCTGTTAAGGCTCGCCCGTGAGATAGCCGATAATAGCGGTGATGTTGAGTTGACATTAGAAATCCGGGAAAAGAAATTTATCAAAAAAATGCTGTCAGAATATAATGGTCTCCTCACATCCGTAAACTCTCCCAAACGGCAGCTTTATCTGCTTTACATAATGACTGTCCGTTTTATGGATATGACCTGGCAGGACTTTTTCGTGCGCAATCGATTTAATTTCGGCTGGATTAATGCGGAGAATGGATATTCCACTCCATTCAGCTCGCCGCTTGTGGTTGATGGGGAGACGCTGACCGGAACACGCAACATTATCTATCAGACTTATTGGGAGCGATATGTAGTCAGAAATGGCATTGTCTGGTACCGTACGCCCCGAGTCTTTTTGGCTAATCAGCCTAAACGCCGCAACATCTTCGCCAAACTGACGGAATGGGCTGAGTCCTAATATTATGTTTTACAGGGTTGATTTAGAAATCCATTATCTAATAAAAGCTGATATTCTTCATATATGAGTCCCACTCCAAATCAATGTAAGCATATGGTAAAGCACGTATTGCACAGTTTGGCAAAATAGCACGAAGAAGCCCGAACGTTGCGGATGTTCGGGCTTCTTCGTGCTATTTTGCGGATGTTTGTTGCCGTTTTAGTCAGTCAGGGTCGGGTAGATTCCATGGTTTAGTATCGGGCCGTTTGGCATACTCACTCGGAAGGAGGTCTTCCAACGGTTGACTGTTCTTTCGTAAGCATTCGGTTGAGGAGATATTGCTTTGAGTGGGGGAGAGGCTGGAAAGCTTAGCCTGCTAAGCTCCTTTGCCTGCAAGGTCAAACTCGCTCGTTTCTGTGAGCCGGCTGTTGACGTTCCCACCATGAGCCGATGTCGGGACACTTAATCAATTATATTGCGGTCATAATCAACCCCAGAATGCGTGAATTCCTCCCAATCCGAGTTAGAAGGTAATATTTATTCGCTTAATCCACGCAGAGTTCCACGGCGAAGTTCCTCAGTTAACAATTCATATATATATGCCGGGCTCTCTATATAGAGGTCGGTGTGCTTCTCGCATAGTTTGTCGAAAGTCTCTGAATTATGAAACAGCAGTAACGCTTCTTCAAGACCAAGAGCTTGGTCACGCATAATCCACTCCACGACCCGAGTGGTGATGTATTCCACAAGGAAATCAAAATTATTGTTTGGCTGCTTCATATCCTTCTTATATATTTAAGCGATTCTTCTGTGGCAAAGAAATATTGAGAATCGAGATCTTTGTAAATCAGCCCGGTTACAACAGCATCAAGGTCAATTATTTCCATATCATAGAGTCCGAAGAGACGAGCCATGTTGTCATTGGCTACAGGACCGATGACAATGTCGTAGTCATGATGAAATTCTTCTCTCTCCTGCCTACGGTTTGCCATCACAAACAATGCCCACTCCTTATCTGGTTTATCGAATAACTTCACATTCAATCCAGCGGCAATGGCAGCATCGAGATTAAACTCAAATTCTGTCACCGTAGGAACTCCACCGAAGCGATCTGCTATTCTTCTCGACCAATAAAAGGCCTGATCTTTTAAATGGGCAGTATAGAAACCTTGACCGAAATCCTTGAATTTCTTGCCTTGCGACAAATCAATGTTGTCTATAGGCTGATTTGAACCATGATATAGAATCATGACACCGCACCTCCATTTCTTTGACAGATTGCAGCCATATCCTCTACACACTCTTGAAGTGAGAGCTGATGCTCTGCTTCATAATTACGGATTGAAAAGTCAAGACCCTTGAACCGTGACAGATAATTACAAGCCTCCTTTTTTGTCAATTTGTATTTCCGAGCAAATAAACCCAGGCTCATCACAATATAATGAATTACATCTGACGAAACAGATTCAGTTGGTTTTAATTCTACACGTGCCGATACTCCTAACGCTTCTGACAACTTATTGATTGTGGAGAAAGTGATACCTCTACCGTTCTCAATTTTCGAAATCTCAGATTTAGTCACACCGACTTTCTCCCCCAATTGTTCTTGGGTCAGTCCAAGTTCCTTTCTCCGTTTGAGGAAAAGATTTCCTATTTCATCAAATCTATCTGCCATAATTATTCTTATTAGTAAAAGCGAAATTAATAAAAGTTTCTAATATTAGCAACTTTCAGCCGATTATTTGTTAAGTAGATTTACCTAAGAGAAAAAAACAATTAGCTTTTATAAAACATAAATGAAGAATTAATCCTTCCACAGTCGTTGTGTATGTCGTCGATTTTGCTAGTTTTGTAATCGAAAGCAGCAACGCATGAGTGGCTTGAAAATGGAGGCTGAGACAGTCTTTGGGAAAATATAAGGACAATGGTTTTCAATTCAATTACTTACAGAAATTGAGGTTGAACCTTTTAAACCGGTGGATCTTGCAAGGTTTTATTCGGACCATTCGGTTGAGGAGATATTGCTTTGAGTGGGGGAGAGGCTGGAAAGCTTAGTGTGCAAAGCTCCTTTGCCTGCAAGGTCAAACTCGCTCGTTTCTGCGAGCCGCCTGTTAACATTTCTTGTGGGGACAGGGCCTTGTAAAGAAATTGAATGATGGGGTTTATATAGTTCTGACCACTTTGTAATATCAGATTAGTTTGCTATCTTTGTAGTATAATATTAGCAGTATTATGAATATAGTTGATAATAGTAATAATATATTATCTGTATTAGATAACTTTGCGCTTGATAATCCTGACGATATCATGATGCAGGTTGCGGAGAATTTCCGCAAGCGTAGAGTTGAGAAAAATATTACCCGACAGCGCATTGCCGAGCTGTCAGGAGTACCCCTATCTACTGTTGCACGCTTTGAACAGAAAGGTCTTATTGCATTTGAATCGTTGATCAAACTTGCTATGGCACTAGGATATACTTCCGAGATAAAGGATCTGTTTTCTGCTCCCAAGTTCGACACAATGGAAGAACTCGACCTTATTCGTCAGAAAAGCAATGACAAGAGGGCTTACATTAAACGCAATAAAGTAAGTAGCTGCTAAGTGTGTGGATTTAAACCGAATTATAACTAATCTAAGTAGAACTGGCTATTCTTGATTTTATTACAAAGAGAGATTTCGGTGGGATTTTTGCATCATTTCATCAGTCGCGATGCCCGCGTCGCTCCCTCTTCATTACACAAAAATCATCTCAAAATCATTGGTGCATAAATTTAAACAATATTTAAACAGTTTCTTAGTAAAAGTGTTACATATCCTCTAAAGTAAACAGACATGTTTCTATCTTATATTTCGTGAGGATGCTTGTTTTGATGCAGTCTACTTTCTCCATAAAGGCTTTGTGGTCGTAGTTACGTTGCTGACGTTTTACCTCGGCTACAAGTGCTGTTTTCCCATCTACTGATAGGGCTAAAATATCTATCTCGTTGGCTTCCTTTCCCTTCTTGCGTTCCCACCATGAGCCGATGTCGGAATACTTATGGCTTTCCATCATCTTCAGACGGAACCATTTTTCAAGAGTAAGGCCGGAGAATGTCGGATAATCTGAGAGGACGATCGGACGTAGGTACTCAAAGTTATTAAGCTCTACCAATGTCTGGTTCCGGTCAAAATAGTTAAACCAGAACCGCAAGAAATTATCGTTAATCTCATATTGAACATTCTGTGATCGGGGCTTTGACAGAATCGGACGCACTCGCTTGATGAGCGAATAATCCTCGATCAGACGTTTCAAATGGCCGGCAACAGTCACACCTCCTAATGCGCTTTCAATCGCTCCCTGAGTGTTGATGCCGGATGCTATACAGCTCAATACCGAGAAATATAATCCGTAATCCTTGCTGAATTCCTCAATCAACAGGTTACGTCCTTCGTTTACGAATAGGGAATTTTCCCGGACAACATAATCAAACATTCCCTCAATAGACAGATCCGTGTCGTCACATAGCAGTTCTATATATTTCGGCACTCCTCCAGTGATGGTATATAATGCCAGCAATTCATCGTTGGTGTAGTCCGGGCGGAAATCCTGCATGATTTCCTTCATAGTCTCTGTACCGAATCCTGAGAGACGTATCATCGCATCAGCTCTGCCAAAGAGTGGCTCGTGGTAATTTTCAAAGATCTTGTGCATCATCGAATATACCGAACCCATGAGAAGCAAATTGACGTGAGTATCGTTTCTGTAAGAATCCCAGATATTCTGCATGTCGCTATAAACCGACGGATTGATATTGAAGAATTCCTGAAATTCATCAATAATCAGGTTGAACTTGCAAGTCTCCGCAAGCTCCATCAACATCTGGAACAATGATTTGAAAGACTTAATCTCAGACGGTACATAACAATCGAGAGCAGATGAGATCAGCCCGGCAAACTCCTCACACAATGCCGCCTCATTTTTTCTACTGACGAAAAGGTATACTGTAGGCTGTTCGCCTTGCGTAGCGCGCAGAGCAAGCGAAGTCTTGCCGATGCGTCGACGACCTGTTATGACAGTCATTCTTGACCGGGAGTCAAACGCACGTCCTTGGATTCGTCTCAGCTCCTCTATTTCCTTTGTCCGGTTATAGAATTTCATACTTTATTACCGTCGTAATTATTACCGCGGTGACAAAATTAATAAAATTTCCTCCACTGACCAAATTTGAATGGGATATTTGCATATACCCATGGACTTTAATCAATTCTTCTACACTTTCATCCTGCCACTGTCTCCTAGACCCTTTTCCACAAGAAAGGTTAGCAGCTGTCCGACATATTTCTTGTCGGACGGGGACTTAATTGAAAAAGCGGTAGGGGAGGCGTCCCTTTTTTTGCCGTTTATTGCGGGAGTAAAATTAATTCATTAATTTTACAATCGTGAAATCAATCGCATACATTTCAGATACTTCAGTGACAGGCCGTTTCACCGCGATATTCCTATGGATGGTGGTGATGCTGCTTTCGTTATCTATGCGGATATATGCTGAGACAGACCATCCGCCCACTGACTCTCTTTCCTTACCAAGCTACTCCGCGGCCTCACTCGAAAGGGTAGAGGAGGACTTCCGGAAACAAATCGCCACCCTTTCTCCTTCGGCTCTTTTCCGACTTGGTGACGACCAGAATCTTAATTCGCCGGAGGGAGTCAACAAAGCGATGCTTTGTTATGTGACGGCAACCAGTCTTTCCGATGAGTATGGTAAACATCCGAAGGAGATGTGCGATATAGCGAAATCATATATCAATATAGCATATATTTACCGTACACGCTTTCACAACAACTACGAAGCGTATAACAATCTCAAGCGTGCCGAGCAGATATGCACGGATTATGGTTTCAATGATGTGCTTTGCCACATCTATCTCTCGCTGTCTTCTGTACTCTCCATAAATTCGACACTGAGCGCGGCATCGAACCCCACGACTGATCATAAATCAGAAGATACTTATCTCGAAAAAGCCTTCAGTTACGCGATCGGCTCGAAAAATCATGAGGTGACGGCATTCTCCATTATCAATATGATTGCGGAATATGATGTGGAGGATAGCCGGTCGATAGGCAGATATATCGATAAATACCTGACTACTGAAATCAACGATACCACAGGAATACAGCAGTATGCCCGTTTCCTCTGTCAGGGAGTGAAGGGTTTGCTGAATAAAAATTATAGTGAAGCACACTCTGCATTTCAGAAAGCTGTCGCCACCGATGTAAATAAGAAATATCCCAAGCAACAGCTTGACGCACTTGCCCTCTTCTATGATGCATTGGCTTATGAAGGAGAGGGTAATATCCGATATTCGGAGCAACTTCAGCTCTCATTGCTCGATAGCACCCGTAAACAGGAGGATGCGGAATGGGAGATGTGGATGCATGGCAACCTCAATCTGTTTTATCTTCGTCAGAACGATTCCGGACGGGCGGATACCCACCTCCTCGCTTATTACCGAATGCGGGAAAAACTTGCCGAAGAGGAGGGTAGCAGTCTTTCCACGGATGAATATGATATGCAGCACACCATATCGACATATCGCCGGGAACTCGAACAAGCTGCTGAAGAACGGGGCCGGGTCCGGTTGATTCTCATTTCGGGTGGGACAATCGCGTTTATGGTGATTCTGTTACTCTGTTTCCTCCTCTATCATGCAAAAAAAAGGAGGCAATACATAATGCGCCTTTATGAGAAGAATCTCCTTACAAGAGCTGAGAGCGCTCCGTGTCAGTCATCGGAAACCGTCGATGATTCTCCTGACTCCGCTTGTTCCAATGAAGCATCCGTTCCGGATCCGGCACTGATAGAGGCCATCACCGCAGTGCTTGATAATGGATCGGAGCCATTAAACAATGATTTCCAGCTTGTCACTCTATGCACTATGGTCGGGAGCAACACTACCTACGTTTCGCAAGCGATAAATCATCATTACGGCAAACCATTCAAGAATGTGCTTGCCGAGAGGCGTGTGCGCGAGGCCTGCCGCCGGCTGGATGATCCGGTCGCCAACTCCACTCTCACCATCGAGGCCATTTGTCTTGAGGTAGGCTTCAAAAGCAGGTCGGCCTTTTCAGTGGCCTTTAAAAATGTCACCGGGCTGACACCTACCGAATACCGTAAGGCCGCCAAACGATATATGCCGGCATAAGAAGATCCGTTTAATGGTTTTTTTTGGTTCGTTTTCATTAATAGAGAACCGTTAACCGCTGTTAAC
The DNA here is from genome assembly GCA_014801785.1 of Bacteroides sp. Taxonomy (GTDB): domain Bacteria; phylum Bacteroidota; class Bacteroidia; order Bacteroidales; family Muribaculaceae; genus Lepagella. The sequence continues at coordinate 10,514 of JAAVDN010000004.1, forward strand.
GTGTGATTTAAATAAAGAATTGGTTAATTTTGCAGGCAAATCTCATAACCAAAAAAATCTATCATGAAGAAATCGTTACTACTTGTTTCTGCGGCTACTCTTGCCTTTTCGGCAGTGGGCGCCCCTGTCGACGGTATGGCGCGGAATCTCGTGCGCGAAGATGGTTCGTCGCTTTCCTCCGTAAAAAAAATGCGCGGTGCCTACACACGCGCCGGGATGAAATTTGATGTCTCCACATCAGATATCATATATGACACTCCTGCCGGAGAGAGCAGCCTCTGGTCGAAGGCGTGCAACTACTATAGTGTGTCGCTTTTCGGCATTGGAGAGGGAAGCTCCGATGGAATGCCCTGCCGTATCGTCGAGGGTGATAACGGCGAGATTTATATCTACAATCCCTTTGCCGCGCTTGACAGCAAATCATGGCTGAAAGCGACAATCGCCGGGGATGAGATGACCATCAATCTGCCGCAGGCGATATATGCCGATTCGGATGGAGAGAATGATTATGTCTATGTAGCGCAACTATGCCATTTCGAGACTTCCGATCCTGAGACCGGTGAGGGACTCTATTACTCAGAAGAGGGCGAGACCAAGATCACATTCAAAAAAGATGGAGATTCATGGGTGATGCAGCGTGAAGAAGTCAACGATCATCCGCTGATCATGGGGCTTGTAGCCGCTGACGACGGTTTATGGTGTGCGTATTCCGATTGGGACATCAAACTCTCTCCATTCTCCGGCGAAACCGTGACACCCCCGGCTGACCTCAAGACAGTGGAATGGGTGATGAATATCCCTGTGGAGGGCGACTATGTAGCAGGAAAATTTGTAAACTTAGGATTTACGGATGACGAAGTATATATGCAGGGCTTTTCCACAATGTTCCCTGAAGCCTGGATAAAGGGTAGTCTTAAGGATGGCAAGGTGACATTCCCCTCGCATCAATATCTTGGTGCGGACGAGATGAACAATGCCTTCGGATATTTCTTCGGTGCAACCGAAGAGGAGGTCTATAACGAGGAGTGGGACTTCACATATATGGAGATTACACTTGGCGATAATCTTGTGTTTGAATACGACGCCGATCAGTCTACGATGACGACCGAGGGAACAGTGGTTGTAAATAAGGGTGACACCGAACTCTCGATACTTGATTCTTTCACATCTCCGAGACTGCGTGTGCAGGGCGAAGTGACGGACTTCATTCCTGCCAATCCTGTCCCCGGATACTTTACCGAGCCCGGAGAGTATGCCGGATCGGTGTATTTCACCTTCCCCTCTATCAATAATGAAGGTCAGCTCCTCGATGTATCGAATCTCTATTACCGCGTTTATGTGGATGGTGAGCTGATGACATTTTATACCGATGAATATGAGGGACTTAAGGAGGATACGGAAGAGATACCCTTCACATTCTCCAACATGAATAATCTCGGCTACTACGGAACCGGCGATGTGACTCACTTCTTCTGGTTCACATTCACCGGATATGAGACTCTGGATATTCAGACCCTTTATCGTGATGGCGAGAAGGTTTATGAATCCAAAATCGTTAATGTAATCGGCGGCGACAGTGGCATTGACAATGTCGGTCTCTCAGGGGCAGTGCGCACGGAATGGTATGACCTTTCGGGGCGTCGTGTCGCTAATCCCGGCAAAGGACTTTGGATCAAGCGTTCCGTGATGGAGGATGGAACTTCTGTCGTATCTAAAGAGATGATAAGATAATTATGAACAGCATATTCAATATAAGAAGAATCCTACCGTCGATTGTACTGGTCGCTGCGCTGCTACCTTCCTATGGTGCGGAGACTGAGTTCACGTATGGTCCTAACCCGGCGGGCACCGAATATTTGGGATATGGGTTTGGTAAAAAAGAGCATTATGATGTAGCCATACATCTTGCGGATCCTACCCTTACAGGTTGCACTATCGTGGGTATCCGCGTGGGTATTCCGGCTGAGAATAGTTGGATCAGCGATATAACGGCGTGGCTCTCATCTGATTTGAAACTTGAGAATAAACTCAATGTTCCGGATATCACGTCGGTAGAAGCCTCGATGGCTGACAGGATGATAACCGCAACGTTTTCCGAACCATACGTATTGACGGATGAGGGTGTGTATGTGGGTTATTCATTTACCGTTGACGAACTCGGTGATTACAGCACAAGTCCAGTCGCCGTGACAGAGGGTGATGCAGCGGGGGGTCTCTATCTTCATTCAAGCCGTACACGCCTGAAATGGACCGACGAATCCACCACCTCCGGCTTCGTGTCGGCAATGGTGATTACCCTTCAGACTGAAAGCGGCGATTATGATGTGTCAGTGGCGTTGCCAGCTGATTCTTATATCCTGAAGAATGAAAAGGAGAATGTGGCGATCACACTCGTAAACTATGGTAAGGTCCCACTCAATACCGTTGACTACACTTGGACCGACGGTGATGACAACGGCGGAGGCACTGTGACACTTCCCTCTCCGCTTCAACCCGGGGCGCGCGCGACTCTGCCGATTGAGATAGGACCTTGTGCAAAGGTCGGGACACATACGCTAAGCGTAACGGCCGAGTCATTTAACGGTCAGCCTAACGGAGATCCTCGCAAGACCTCGACGGCCAAGCTTTACGTCATGCCTTTCCGTCCGGTCAACCGTCCGTTAGTTGAGGAATACACCGGTCTGCGTTGCGGTTATTGTCCGCGCGGATATGTTGCAATGGAGCAGATGACAGAGGACTTCGGTGACAGATTTGTTGGAATCGCTTACCATACGCAGACCTATGAATCGAATGCCATGGAAACAATCGCGAATAGCGGTTTTCCTGTCGATGTGCTCGGCTTCCCATATGCGACAATCAATCGCGGGAATGGGCTGGATCCATCCGAAGTCCCTCCGTTATGGAATGATTTCGCCTCCATCACAGTTCCTGCGGAATTGAATGTCGGCATTGAATGGTCGGAGAATAATCCGGGAGTGCTTGTAGCTACAGCCTCTCTCGATTTTGTAAGAGAATACTCCGATGCAGACTTCAGCATGGCGATCGGATTGGCTGCGGATGGGCTTAAGAACGACCAGTGGAAGCAATCAAATTATTTCTCCGGAGAATCTTCGGAACAATATCCCGGCGATCTGTGGGCTCCGTTCATCAATGGCGGCAGCCGTGTGGGGGGATTGACATTCAACGATGTGGTGGTGAAATTTGATAATCTGCATGGTATCCCGGGCAGTGTTCCGGCAGAAATATCTCTTGATACGCATCCGGTTTGCAGTGTCGAATTCAATATCAATGAGATAGTCAATCTTGCAGGGAATCCGTTCCTCACTCCTGAATGTAAACTTCGTGCCGTGGCACTCCTTATTGACAATGCGACCGGCGCTGTAGTTAACAGCCGCAAATCCGGAGCGGTGGATAATGACCTGTCATCTGTCGGAGAACTCGAAGAGGATGTCGCAATCCTTTCGACAGAGTGGTTTGATCTTACAGGCAATAGAATACAGGTTCCTGCACACGGCACACCTTTAATCCGGGTCGATCGACTGTCAAACGGCAACGTGCGTTACACCAAAACAATGCGTTAAAATACCGCTAAGTAGCTGTTTAAAAATTTTGCGGAGGCTGTTCCCGTCTTTTGTACAACCGTCCGCGATAGCAGGTACACTCTAAAAAAGATAGCCGTCCAGGTATTGGGCGGCTATTTTTGTGAGGGTTTCCAGCGATCGGGAAGCAAGTCGCGGTATTTTTCTATCGGGGTTTTCGGAGGCCATGCGGCACATCGGTCTATAATGTCGCAGAAGTAGTCGAAGACGTTGACGCCGCAGCGATGGCAGGTGATCGCAAGAGAGTGGTACAGGCAGCAGCCTCGGCTCCGGAGTGGGAGCCGATTGTCAGCCGGCGGCGGGTCAGGGATATGTAACGGTTGATGCGCTCGACCTCGTTGTTGTCGAGTTTATAGGTGGGCGAGGCAAAGATACTCGGTATTTCGTCCCATTGCCGTAGCGCATGTTCGGTGGCGGCAAGCAGCGGGTCATCGGGTGGAACGCCGATACGGGCTTTGATGTCCATCAGCCTCATGTGGATTTTCTTGAGCATCGCTTTTGAGTATCGTTGTCTCCACTCAAGGTGCTTTTCTGCCGTCCATCCGTCTTTGCCTATGCGGTGCTTATGCTCGAAGTGGTAAAGGAGTCCGAAGAGTTTTGCTATCTCCTGTGCCTGTGGATTGTCTTTGAGATCGAGGAACTTCCGCTTGATGTGTTGCAGGCAGGGCAAGCGTTTTATCCCGCACAACTCACCGATTCCGATATGCCGGTATCCCGAGTAAAAGTCGCACTGGAAGGCGCCGTTGAAGCCTTTGATGTGCTGCTCGAAGACTTCGGCCGAGCGGGAACCGTCATCATAGAAGAAGTATACAAGTCCGGTTGTCATGCCGACGAACACCCAGATGTAGCCTTTCTTGATTTTTCGTCCAGAGGGTGTTGCCACCTGCAACCGCACTTTCTGATAGGTCCCATTATCAGCAGTTCGAGCCGCCGTTCGAAATTCCTGACTCGTGGGAATGGTGTCATGTAGAAGATATATTTGAACTAAATCCTAAAAACTCTGTATCTGATACGTCTTTATGTGGATTTATTCCTATGGCATTAGTTCAAGATGGCTTTGGATTTTCGCATTCGTATGAACGCAGAGTGTGGCGTGATGTAAAAAAAGGATATTCTCATTTTCAAAATGGAGATATTGGAATTGCTAAAATTTCACCATGCTTTGAGAATAGGAAATCTACTATTTTTTATGGATTACCTAATGGAATAGGAGCTGGTACAACTGAATTAACTATTCTCAGACCCATCGTTGTTGATGCAGAATTCTATCTATTTTTGTTTCAGTCAATTTGGTATATTACAGAAGGGACTAAGGATTTTACAGGTGTTGTAGGACAACAACGTGTTAATAAGGAGATTTTTACGTCATTAGTTATTCCGGTTCCACCAATAGCCGAACAAAAACGGATTACAACAGAAATTAAGCGTTATTTTCATTTTGTTGAACTCATTGAACATAACAAAGAAACGCTTATTAGGAATACTTTGACAACAAAGTCAAAGATTCTTGAACTTGCGATGCAGGGGAAGCTTGTGCCACAAGATCCGGCTGATGAACCTGCTGATGAGATGCTCAAACGCATCAATCCCAAGGCGAATATTATAACGGATAACCCACATTCTTGGAATATTCCTGAAACTTGGTGTTGGTGTCAACTCGGAGATTTGTTTAATCATAATACTGGTAAGGCTCTTAATTCGTCAAACCAAGATGGGCAGGAATATGAATATATTACTACATCAAATGTCTATTGGGATAGATTTGAACTTGACTCCCTTAAAAAAATGTTCTATAAGGATTCTGAAATTGACAAATGCAAGGTAGTAAAAGGGGATTTGCTTGTATGTGAAGGAGGCGATGTAGGAAGATCGGCAATTTGGAATATGGATTTTCCGATTATGATTCAAAACCATCTTCATAGACTGCGTCCTATCTCAGATGGTATTCTTGCCTCATTATATCTATACCTATTCAGACTATATAAAGAAAAAGAATTGATTGGTGGAAAGGGAATTGCCTTACAAGGCTTTTCTTCTAACACATTGCATAAATTGGTCGTTCCATGTATTCCTAAAAATGAGCAAAAGCGGATTGTGGCTAAGATTGAGAAGCTGTATTCTGTGCTTGATAAAATAGGAGCATCCTTGCAATCTTGATTATCTGGATTGCAAAGATGCTTGTTGGATAGTTTACCAGTTAACAATCTTGTCAACTATGGCTTGCTGTTCTGTGGCTGTGCGTCGAAGATAGATTCGGGTAGTTTCGATACTTTCATGACCCATTAGGTCGGCAAGAAGTGCAAGATCGTTGAACCTATCGAGGAAGTTCTTGGCAAAACGATGGCGAAATGAGTGAGGATATACAACGGCCTCACTTAAGCCGTATTTTCTGGCGAAGAGTTTAAGTTGCTGTGCAATTCCTCGTGCCGTGATTCTTTCTCCAAACCGATTGAGGAAGATATAACCTGATTCAAGGTTGCGCTCTTTTAGCCATTGAATGGCCTCAGAACGCAAATTCTTAGGGATATAAAGACGACGTAACTTGCCTCCTTTTGAGTAGATGTCGAGATAGCCCTGCTGGACATGCTCTGCTTTGATTTGAAGCAGTTCGCTAACACGAGCACCGGTAGCAGTCAGGAACCAGACTACGAAATACCATGAGGTGTGATTGTCTTTCTTGAGTTTCGTTTTGAGAAACTTGTAATCAGCATCGCTGATAACGTTTTCAAGGAAATTTTTCTGTTGCACTTTCACGAAGCGCATTTTAAGTTTCTCCTTTTTGATAAACTCCAGATACTTGTTGATTGCTTGAAGTCGGAGATTGACGGTCTGTGGCTTGTAGTGTTCCACAAGATAGCCTTTGTAGGCGAGTAGATTCTCTCGAGTTACTTCCTTATATTTTTCAAGGAAGTGTGTCACTGTCCACATATATGATCGGACAGTATTCGCAGCCAGATCTTGGTGCGAAAGAAATGATTTGTACTTTGTTATCATATCATATTCAATTAGAGTTGAACATGATTATATAATAACGCAACCCACATTATCCGCAATTGCCGGATAATTGGGTACTGGCAACAATCAAAGATACATTCAAAATCAATCCTAAAAATAAAGTTTCTGATGAGACATTGGCGGCATTCATTCCAATGAATGCAATTCAAGAGGGCTTCTCAAATAGCTTTATTTATGAAGAACGCCCTTGGGTAAGTATAAAATCGGGATTTACTCATTTTGCAGATGGAGATGTTGCAGTAGCAAAAATCTCACCGTGTCTTGAAAATAGAAAATCTATGATTCTGCGAAATCTACCAAATGGAATCGGTGCTGGCACAACAGAGTTGTTGATATTTAGAAGTGAAATTCTTATACCAGAATTTTCATTGCTATATTTCAAATCAGATTATTTTATCAGATGTTGTACTGGAACTTTCAATGGCGTAGTAGGACAACAGCGAGTTGGAAAGAATATTGTTGAAGAAATAATAGTCCCTGTTCCTCCAAAACCGATTCAAAAGAAGATTGTTGAGTGTGTTCATAAATGGTTTTCGCAACTTGATGAAATTCACCTCAGTTTGCAGAATTAGAAATTGAGTCCAAAAGTCCGAATAGAGAAGTGACTTGCTCCATTATTCGCCGCTGTTCTTTCAGTGGTGGTAATGGAACAATTCCATTCTTTGCATCAGATGTACTTAGTCTTGGCATTTTAACTCCATACCCACAAGACTGTGTATAGGCTAGGAAGTAAGATGAGCGTAGCCATGCACACAGATAGTCAGGGAAGACACACTTATGACATTTAATTGGAACTATTTCGGTAGAACAATATCCTCCAGTGGGCGCAATAAGAACTTTATTGAGATAGGTGCGCAATTTTGAATAGAGGATATTGCCATTATCAAACCTATGCCTTACACCTTTAACCTCTCGATCTCTTTTTTGCTTCTTCTCCAATATTATACCGGAGTCCTTTTCAATATCCTCTAATTCCAAAATCCAATCCTCATCACAAATGTTGTCTATTGAAATAGTTGCACCGCCACCATACTCACTTACAGATTTAATGTCTGTCAGAACCCAATTATCTGGCAATTGCGGATAATGTGGGTTATCAGTTATAATCTTCGCCTTCGGATTGATGCGTTTAAGCATCTCTGCGGCAGGTTCGTCCGTCGGATCTTGTGGCACAAGCTTCCCCTGCATCGCAAGTTCAAGAATCTTCGACTTTGTTTTCTCAATGGTTGCTACTATTTCATCTGAGTTTGTAGTTATAAGCTCAACTAAATGCAATAATGATTGCAACTGCCCAATAATTCGCTTAAGTTCGTTAAACGGAGGAAGTATAATTTCTATTTGTTGAAACTTTTCAAAATCAATACTTTCAACCGTTGTGCCATCTTTTTGATATTTTTCTAAAATATCTGTTTCTAAAGCAGTAAAATACCAATATAGGTATTCAGTAATTTCATAGTACGGTGTACAAATCGCTTTTATATCCTGATTAACAGTTGATTCATGGCCTAAGATTGCGAGTGGAAGCGTTCTGCGCAAAATTCCACTTCTTGTTACCATCACAAGTGTACCCGCGGGATATAATGTATTTTGAGATGCTCCCAGAAGGGATAATTGTACCTTTGACTTATAAATAACAGGCTCCTTCATGTCTTTAGACGTTATCCAATTTATAGAGCCATTTTCCCAAAATAAGTTATTATCAGTCGCAGGTGTTTTACCACCCCCAAACCAAGCAATATCATTGAGGTTTGTAGATACCCATCCTTTCGGCACGTTCTGATAATGGGACCTATCAGAAAGTGCGGTTGCAGGTGGCAACACCCTCTGGACGAAAAATCAAGAAAGGCTACATCTGGGTGTTCGTCGGCATGACAACCGGACTTGTATACTTCTTCTATGACGACGGTTCCCGCTCGGCCGAAGTCTTCGAACAGCACATCAAAGGCTTCAACGGCGCCTTCCAGTGCGACTTTTACTCGGGATACCGGCATATCGGAATCGGTGAGTTGTGCGGGATAAAACGCTTGCCCTGCCTGCAACACATCAAGCGGAAGTTCCTCGATCTCAAAGACAATCCACAGGCACAGGAGATAGCAAAACTCTTCGGACTCCTTTACCACTTCGAGCATAAGCACCGCATAGGCAAAGACGGATGGACGGCAGAAAAGCACCTTGAGTGGAGACAACGATACTCAAAAGTGATGCTCAAGAAAATCCACATGAGGCTGATGGACATCAAAGCCCGTATCGGCGTTCCACCCGATGACCCGCTGCTTGCCGCCACCGAACATGCGCTACGGCAATGGGACGAAATACCGAGTATCTTTGCCTCGCCCACCTATAAACTCGACAACAACGAGGTCGAGCGCATCAACCGTTACATATCCCTGACCCGCCGCCGGCTGACAATCGGCTCCCACTCCGGAGCCGAGGCTGCTGCCCTGTACCACTCTCTTGCGATCACCTGCCATCGCTGCGGCGTCAACGTCTTCGACTACTTCTGCGACATTATAGACCGATGTGCCGCATGGCCTCCGAAAACCCGATAGAAAAATACCGCGACTTGCTTCCCGATCGCTGGAAACCCGCACAAAAATAGCCGCCCAATACCTGGACGGCTATCTTTTTTAGAGTGTACCTGCTATCGCGGACGGTTGTACCTTGCCGTCGGCATCCGCCTCCGTAATTTTGTGGCGAAAAACTCACGGACGCGAATAGCCTTCGATTCAAGGGGACAATCAGAAAAGACATGCCCCGGCTCTCACGAGTCAGGGCTGTCACGTTTTAGATGGCAATGAGAAAAGCTGTCTTATTACTATGGCAGTAAGAAAAGCAGTAAGTTAGATGATCGAGTAGTCAGGTTCAAGAAGGTTCCTGATATTTGTCAGTGTATTCCCCGGCATAAGCCTTTCGACAGTGGCAAGTTTCATCTTCAACTCAGGCAATAGCTTAACACCGGGAAGAATAACCGCATGGTTAGCGATATGATCTTCTGTCTCTGTCAAGTCCTTCCGGAGTTTCATCGACGTTGCTTTCGGTATCAGAAATCCTGTGAATTTTCGGAGAGAGGTCACGGCACATCGTCCATCGGAGGTTATCCAGTGACGGCATACCTCACGCGCCGAAGCATCCTTCAGCCGGTTTATAGCCGAGTATCGCAGAATCACCTCGTAAGTCCGCATGAGCTGTATTCCATCGACCACTTCAAGAGAGGCAAAGTATCGTGACATCATACGCTTGGATTCAAGCCAGTCCTGCTCCTCGATAATCTCCACGGTACGTCCACAGTCAACACACTTGACATATCTATCCTTTCCGGCATACACCATAGTGTTGCCGCAACAGAAACATACCGTCACCAGATTATTCTGCCTTATAGCGATATGAGGACGCGCATTGTCGATTACCCACACAGCAACCTCCTTATCCTTTTGAGTGAGGGTTCTGTCAAGACGCCTCACCGTCTCCTGAAGTGGTATCGTTTTCATATACGGATCAGTGAGCGAGGTTGGGATTTGATGCCTCCAGCGACAGCTTGCGGAAGCGTTTGAGCAACGGTTCGAGATCGAGCGAGGCACGACGGGCACGGAGTCCGGCAGACTTGTTGCCCTTGTCGAGCTGAGACTTGGCATTTTCACGGAATGTCTCCATTTGTGCGGAGATTTCTTCTAAAAGTTCTTTCATTGAAGTCAGTGGTTGAATGGTTTATAAAAGAGGGATTTCAAAAGACTTGATAACACAGTCGGCGTTCTTGTCAAGTATGAACCAGTATTCGGAATGATACGGTTTGCCGTCGGCAGTCTTAGCCTCATACTCGACCTTGACTTTCCAACCGGTGAATAGCTTTGGCTTATCGC
>JAAVDN010000005.1 GCA_014801785.1 Bacteroides sp.
ATGACCTATAGCGGCATTTACTCTGACTCAAAACGGCTTCAATTGCTTTGATGTGCTATAAGAAACAGTAATATAGTTGGTTACAACGACTTTAGCCTGCAAATTGACCTATATGCCTTTTTTTTGTGGCAAGCTTCAGACACACTCAAAGAAACAGTGTCAACTTAAAATACAAACTAATGGATTTGACAAAATTACAACTTTCCGAGCTGATACACAAGCATGCAGCCAAAGGAAATGGTCTTCACGATCTGATGGAGATCATGCTGGAGAGTATGATGGTTGCCGAACGCAGTGAGTTTCTGGCAGATAACCCTGGGAATAAAGGTAACGGCTACCGTCCCGGCTCTACCTATGGACAAGGTCGAAAACTGGAATTCCGCATACCGCGCGACCGATACGGCAACTTCCACCCACAGATACTCGCTATCTTGCGTGATCAGGAAGAGGAATGTGACAGGCTGGCAGGAGTCCTTTATACCAAGGGACTAACGCAGGAACAGGTTAGTGATGTCTTCGATCAGATATACGGTCAGCATTATTCTAAGGCCAGCATCAGCCGTATGGTTGAATGTGTACGCACGCAAGTAAATGAATGGCTTGAAAGAGGTCTTGAAGAGTACTATCCTGTAGTATTTGTGGACTGTGTGCACATCAAGATACACCGTAAGCGTTCCGTGGCTACCGAGGCGTTCTATGTGGCNTTGGCNGTNACAGAAGANGGNACACGCGAGGTTCTNGGNATCTTCAACATGCCNCAGGAAAGCGCNACCGGCTGGGGTGANATATTNGANAGGATGAAAGACAGAGGNTTNCAACGTGNNGGNCTTATGGTGGCNGACGGAATCAAGGGTCTNGANNCNGTNATCGGNNAGAAATTNCCGGGNACNCCNNTACAACGNTGTGTCACNCATCTGAAACGCAANATGTTTGCNAAGGTNCGNCATGGNGANAAGGCNGCTCTNGCANCNGANNTNNGNGATATNTTCCGCACNGGNCAACGCGACTACACCNTNGANATGGCATGGACAANGTGGCAGGAGATGTGNGACAGATGGGGCAAGGATTACCGNGCNATAAAGTTACTTCGCAATAATGNTGATTATAAGGCATATATGACATATCTCAATTATGCTCCCGAGATACAGGCCATGATATACACCACCAACTGGATTGAACGCCTCAACAGAGACTTCCGNAGGGTGACACGAATGAGAACCGCCATGCCNAACGAGGAATCTGTGCTTACTCTTATAGGCAGTGTGGCAATGGATCNCAAGGCCTTTGACAGGGCTCTCCCAAACATAACTGTCGACAAAACACTGTTTCCGAACAGACGGTAAAGGTTTTCTTAGCGGAATGGCCATCCTGGTGAAGTTGAAGCCGCCCCATAAGGAACGGCTTCAGTATTCAACTGTCTCCAGTCTTGGCGTAACCATGTTGCTGGCGGGTTGCTCCTCAGCAGAGCCCGTTTCCTCGTCCGGCTGCACTCCAAAATTACAATTTTTACTTCGTATAACGAAATAACGAGAAATAAATATTAAATTTGTACCGTCATCTGAGGTCTACAGGCTTGTGTGAACTCGCCTCAGACACACTCAGTGAAACACTACCTGGAAGCGAGATTGAAAACACAAAGAGCCTACTTGATCTCTTTGAGGAGGAAGACGAAGTAATGAAGAAATTTCTCGGAATAAAATAACTATGGCAGATATAACCAGAATTATTGCATTGATTGATAAATATCTCGAATCAACGGGACTCAATCGTGTGGAAGCCAACGAAATATCCATCTATCTGGAGAAGAATGGAGTGTTAAGCCACTCAACAAAGGGACAATCATTGCGCAAACTTTTACGCGAGGGTAGAATACCTAATGCAGAGCAGGTGGGAGGCAAGGGTACTTCATGGTATATCAGGCACTCAAATAGTAAAAGCGCAGTTGTCTCTAAGCAGATACAAAAATTGAAGCAAAGTTCTTTCATTAAAGAAACATCATCGGCAGCTCTTACAGATGGTCTTGAACCAGTTGCTGATTCAGACGCGCAAATATTAATTTTAGGAACATTGCCGGGAAAGGTGTCATTGCAAACTCAACAGTATTATGCTAATCGTACAAATCAATTTTGGAAGATTATTTCACGCATATTTAATGACACTATGTCAGATTCTTATGAAGAACGTTTAAATGTTCTTAAACGGCATCATATAGCTTTGTGGGACGTTCTAAAATCAGCAAATCGAGAGAGTAGCCTCGATTCTGATATAAAAAATCCCATTGCAAATGACATATTAGGATTCATATCAAAGCATCCGAAACTTCGCGTCATAGGACTAAACGGAAGAGATGCAGAGTCTTATTTTAACACATACATAGGGGCTCATAATCTACCCGAAAATATCCGTGTCGTTTCACTCCCAAGTTCAAGCTCTACAAACACTCATTTTACAATAGAGGATAAAATTGAACTTTGGAAAACGATTCTTAAATAATGAAACCGACAAATAACCGAGTATTTTGCATAGGATGCAAACATCCGAAAATGCTCTTTGAGACTCAGACAAAGGCAGATAATTTCATCAAGTTCAATCGTGATGAAATAGCATCATCGTCTGAAAAAGTACCAACAAGAAGCTATTATTGCTCATTTTGCTGTGGATGGCACGTTACAAGTGTAGAAGACGAAGGTAAGGCTGAGGCAAATGATAGACGAGATAAACATACTTGGCATCAGATTCGGTCTCTTAATAGTAAGAAAATTCCTCTAAATCCAGAAGGACAGAAACTTTCAGAAATGCTCGTCTCCATTCATAGTCTTTTACAGAAATGCCTGAGGCAGCTATTCCTGACAAATCTCAGCGACGCACTTAGTCTTTACAAAGACATCGTACTTGATTTTTCAATCATCGAAGACCGCGCCCGCAAACAAAGTATCGTTTCTCCAAGAATTGACAGAATCCGATTCAAGGTTAAAGCCTTACAGGGCACATTTGATATTATTGACGAATATGACATAGACAGCGATACTCGCAAGTTGTTTTTAAGCAAAGATGACCTTTCTAACCATGAATGGTCTATAAACTATATGCTCAACAAAGAGTTTGTTGAGAAAGCAAACAGTCTGTTCTCTAAATTAGTTCAAGCACAGCAGGACAATGATATAGATGAACACAATCGTCTATATAAAGAAATCTCTGAGCTGCTAAGTCATTATAAAGGCAAAGGTATATCTGCAAAGAAAAAGGAACTAACCAACAGACTCTCGGAACTGCGCAAGTGGACTCCCGATAAAGCTATTCAAGAGACAGACACCAAAAGCAACAATAATTCGCTCTACATGTCTATCATAGATCTTTTGGAGCAGGCACATCAAGCATTTAATCAGTCTGACTTTACGCGATGTGAAAATCTCGTGAAAACAGCAGAGTGTTTGATGCCANATTCTACAGATGAAGTGAGCGAACTTCTTTGGTCACAGATACGGGGATTGAGAGAACGACTATAAAATAGGAAAGACACCGCTACATAAAGTCATAAACTTAATGAGCGATGTCTTTTTATTAAGGAACGAATAAGCCGGCAAGCTCCGTCAATCTTCTATTATATAATCCTTTATGCCATTTGCCTTTGTAGCGGCAGTGGGAGGTGTAGGACTTGAAGATGTTGCGGTCGCCTCGCTTCAGTGTCTAGTCCTGAAAAATCTTGACTAAAAAGTTAAAGATTTTAACGGACAATGCGTGAAGAAATCAAAAGAAACTGGGACGAAGGCGAGATTGCCGCAGTCCGCACCTGGTACGAAAGTACAAAAGGATTCGATCAGATTGAGAAGGAAATAAAATTACCTTCCGGGACGTTGTTTAAATTAGTCAATGCAATACCGANTTATCGTGGTACACGCTGCAGTATAGGCAAGTGGTTACGCAGTATTGGAGCAGCAACACCTACTCCGGCTAAACCAAAGAAGAAAAAGCGCCTCATGTCAAAGAAAACCTCTCCCAACAAAAGTGACAAAGACAATATCGAGCAACAGCTTCGTCGAGAACTTGATGAAGCCATCAGGAAAGTTGCCCGCCTTGAAGCACTTCAGAAAAAGGATACCATAAGGAGGGAATTCCTTGAGGAACAACTTATTGAATATCGCAAGCTTGTAAAACCGTCACAGTCAAAAAAATCGAATACCAAGTATCTGACCGCTTGCGTATGCGTCATGACATAGGAGTGTCCGGCGCGTGCGAGCTACTTGGCGTGACTAAACAGGCGTGGTATTCATATCATCAGAGNTCTTTCGAGGAGGCTGTTGACAAAGANCGTATTCTGGAATGCATTCATCAGATCCGAATTGAGATGCCCGGTATAGGAGGCCGAAAGTTACAGGTAGTGCTAAAACGTGATTACGGAATAGACATAGGCAGGGACTCTCTGTTCTCACTTTTGCGGGAACAGAATCTACTGATAAAAGTACGAATGCACCGTACACGTACCACATTCTCGGACCATGGACTGAAAGTTTATCCGGATTTGCGTAAAGACTTCGAACCGACAGGAATCAACCAGCTTTGGGTGGCCGACATCACCTATATATGGCTTGGAAAAGAAGAAGGATTCCATTATCTGTTTCTCATCACTGACGCTTACTCAAAAAAAACAGTAGGCTGGTCAGTTGCTGACAACATGCGACATGAGAATGCCGTTGCCGCACTTCGTATGGCATTAGAACAGTGTCGTAAGGGAGACTGTCCCATACATCACTCCGACAAGGGATTACAATATTGTGCAAAAGCTTACGTAGCTATTCTGAACCGTCGTAAGATGCCAATCAGCATGACAGAGGGCTATGATCCACGCAACAATGGCATTGCCGAGCGTGTCAATGGAATACTAAAGGAGGAGTTTCTTAAATATGAGGACATAGAAGCTGACAATATAAAGGAG
This sequence comes from Bacteroides sp., assembly GCA_014801785.1. Classification (GTDB taxonomy): domain Bacteria; phylum Bacteroidota; class Bacteroidia; order Bacteroidales; family Muribaculaceae; genus Lepagella. The sequence continues at coordinate 4,934 of JAAVDN010000005.1, forward strand.
GCTCTGTCCCGTGTTATTGGAATTTATCACACCAGACGCCCACATCTTTCGCTTGGAATGCTGACCCCGGAACAGGTACATAACGGAGAAGTACCCGGCAGAAAGCTCTGGAAGAAATATTATCTTAAAGATAGTGCGTGAGTCAAGAAATATCAGTACATTTGCGTACTCCAAATTTCATTAGGTCGAAAGGTGATTGCACTGTACCCCAAATCCATCACGGAACTTCCGGATCATACCTGCACTCCTCAAAACCACTCCGGACTATGAACATATATTAACATTTACCAATACAAATCGTAGTCAACATTTTTCAGGACGGGTCATTATGTTAAATAATATTAACTTGTAAATGTCTGAAATATAGGTTATAACACGGTTTGATGAATGCCGAAAACATTAAAATAAGGCTTAATTTAACAGACGTTTACAATTGATTTGAATCTGTCATCGTATTAAAGGAGAGTACCAACACTAAAGTAGCTGCTAAAAATAAAGCGATATATGTTGATTTTGAATCTTGAGCAATAAAACTTGCTCTCGCTTGTCCAATCGGACTTGTCGTTCAGTCGCTTAGCCCGCTAAGTTCCTTCTCTCCGCATCCGATTGGCCGGCACGATAGCCGCGTTTTATATGCTCATGTATTTTTATCAGCTACTTAAATGAAAATTATGAAATTAGCAATCGTTGGCACTCGAAATCCGGGTGTGACCTATCAGGAGTGGGAAAAANTCCTGTTCGACAAAATTAATCCCNATGANATTCAGATGGCAATCTCCGGTGGAGCAAAAGGAGTTGACGNTTTCGCCAAATTATTCGCAGCTTTCTATCAAACGTCATAGAAGGTNTCTCGAAAAATGGNACGCCAAATTACAAACGTTGCATCATGATTATGGAAGAACAATATAGAAAAGAAATAACCTGCTGGTTGGCCGAGGTTGGTTCAGATATTGAGGTTGACAACTATCTCGCAAAATTTCCTGAACTTGATGGCCGANTGTCAAAATTTGCTATCGGCATTTTGAAATGGAATCTTTCGNGGCTTATCGACATCAANGATCCTGATGATGTAGGTCGTGTANGGCTTATTTTAAGAGTCATTGACCAAACTCCGGGATTCGACTTTTTCGACAACACTTTCAATGAGTGTGATCCTGATACTGTATGCGAAATGATAGGGATGTCTCCTATGGCTTCAGCTGAGGAGCCGACAATCGAATTCAACTATACAGTCGATTATATAGGAAATTATGCNGAGGCTCGTCAATACCTCGATATGACNTCTTGGTGTATCGTTATTTCTGAGGTATCTTTCAATGCTTACACAGCCAATGGCAACCGTTTCTACTTCTGTGGAAACGGCGAGTGGTGGAATGTTCCATGCATTCCCGGCATGAGTTTTCCCCGGGACCGTTTCGGTTATTCTCTTATCGCGGTTGAAGTCAGTCCTGAAAACAAAATAGTTTCAATTACTTCAAGATGGAACACCTGTGGCGGAGACACCGGCAAGTTCATTGCAGAAGATGAACTCAAATATATTCTCGGTGTGGNAAATTATAACGCATTGTTTTGTAAAAATACTAGAAGTTAGTAAATTTGTAATTATGATTGAAGATCCGGAACTCATAGAATTCACGCTAAAACCAATTAATCAGAAAAATGTANCCTTTTCTGAAAAGGANGAGNTNGCCTATTCATTGCAATCAATTTCTCACGGAAGATTCTCTNTTTTTAAAGAGGCAGAGGAGAAATTGAGAAAAATCATAGCNNCNTCCTCGACTCTGGGATTTGAAATTGATAGCGAATGTGATTTCGAGCCGTTTTACATAAAAACTTATAATGCGGATGGTTCGGAAAATGCTCATTATCAATATGGAGATACTGGTNNCGGAAAAGATAATTTTCAGAAAGAATGCCGATTTAAGCCCGGCGACAAGGTGTTATGTCTGATGTTTGAAGGCTATGATGCCGTCTTTCCCGGGATTGTTGTCGGTCCAGTTACGGAGGAATATCTTCGGAATCTGTACNATACTGATGAAGATATGCAGATCGGCTATTCATCAGCAGACGAGGCTGTGGAACAATGGACNGATTGGAATCGGGATTCGGTAATTATCCGGCCTCTTGTCAGTCTGAAGAATGAATGGGGAGAGATGGGAGATACCGTTATGGTCAATCGGNTATATGTTTTTCCTTATAAAAAATTTCAAATATGAGTAACAATGACAAAATTCAAAAAGTAGCAGAAANNTTTNGANANTCCANTGGGATTTCCAAAAGTTTCTTCAAAGACCGGTTCCGAACTTCTTTTTGACAGTGATCTATTCACTGCATTATTCAGAGAGCGATTTGGAATTACATCTGAAAATAAAGATGCTTTTAATGCTGCCTTTCGTGATGTAACTGAAGGAGTAGGAGGTGAAATTTCCAAGATTAATTCAGTCGTTTCATCCGCACTCCTCCCATTACTGGTATTCTATAAGTTATATCTTCCTAAGAAAGGCAATACCATCACTCTTAATATTGCCAGCGAAACGATTACGTTCAACAGAGCCTTTTTTGAGGTAAGGAATAAAGTAGTTGGATTTCCTTCTTGTGTCGATGTGGCACTGGTGTCTCAGGACGCTCAAAAAGGGTGTACTATTCTTTTTCTGGAATCCAAGCTAACTGAAATGTTTGAGGATACGACGAATTGTAAAGAGTATGGTTCAAGCTACAAACCATTGTACGAAAGGAAAGGTATCCAAAGGGCGCTTAATGAAAATGGAATTACAATTGATGACAGTGTCTCAGACCTTGTTCTTCATTCAGATCCGCAATATCTTGAAGGAATCAAACAAACCATCAGCCATCTCATCGGGCTGGTCAAAGGGCCGCAGGAAGATGTTGATCAATCAGCTTATATCGATGTGTATAAAAATGCTCATCGGCTTATATATTCTCCTATTCTTTATGATGTGTCAACGATTCTGGACAATCAAGCCAGTGAATATACGAATTTCAGCAGGCTTTACTCAAAGGTTATAGGTGATCATGGCAATGCTATTCTCGAAGATATACGTGAATGGTGTAATACAACGAACAATAAAGTGATAGAGATTAATCCCAAGCCGATAACTTATCAGGATTTGGCTCGGCAAAACCCACTATGGTTAGCTGAAAGAGTGGCTAAATATTATGGTTTGGAAAATCAATGTTGTATCAAAATATGAGACAATTAAGAGTGTCGTACATTTGTACGACACTCTTAATATCTGCAAGCGAACACTTGCTAGTTACAGGGCTAAAGGTAGCTTGGGATACTATAATCTCCCCGGAAAAATTCTTTATGCTGACACTGATGTTGAAGCTTTCCTCCAAAGACACTATCTTCTTCCATTCCATTAAATGGCAAATCGCCCTGATCGAAGCTTCTGCATAGGCTGGGGCGATAACTTTTGGTCAAGAAATTTGTTTTGATTATATATTGTACTAACTTTGTAGTCTAAATGATATCATTATGGATTTAACATTAGAAAAGAAAGCACATGTGTTCCGCCTACCGACATATTTGCTCGATAGACTGAAGGAACTTGCTGCTAAAGATCGCAGGAGTCTTAACAACTATGTCGAAGGCATACTTTTGGATGCTGTGTACCATGAACCCAATGAGATTACAAAAGCTGCTTTTGAAGAGGCTAAAGCCGGTAAACTTGAAGGGCCTATTGATACTTCAAGTGTAGAGGCCATGCTTAAATCAATGGGATTATGAAAGAGCTGAGGTATACCAGCCAGTTCAAGAAGGATTTGAAACGATTCCTCAATCAACCGAAAAAATTGAAGGCATTGAATGATGTCCTTGAGATGTTGAGAAATGAGACGCCTCTTCCGGAAAGATATCGGCAACACACATTGCAAGGTAACTATGCCGGATGCCTTGAATGTCATATTGATGGAGATTTCCTATTAGTATGGTATGATGAGGTGAATAATACGATTGCATTGTTTCGTCTTGGCTCACATTCCGAACTATTCAAGAAATAGCCAATCGCCCCGACTGATGCATAGCATTGGCCGGGGCGATTGACTTTGGAGGTAGGGATTCTGGACACGGAGAGTATGGTGCTCAGAATAAAAAAATCCGAATTCTTTCGAATACGGATTTATAGTTTGTGGTCCCACTTGGGCTTGAACCAAGGACTCCCTGATTATGAGAGAGGGACGTAACCACTTCAAGCGTCTGATTACTAATTAGTTTTTTATTATCTCTTATTATGTGCACGCGTTTG
>JAAVDN010000006.1 GCA_014801785.1 Bacteroides sp.
CGTTCTGTTAAGGCGACACATGCCTTTCTCTCAAATGAAGATCTCAACAAAATAAAGAAGGCTCTTATTCCGTATTATTTTCCGAATGTAAAACTCTATGCCCTCTCGGATAGTGAGAGAATGACAGGATTCATAGGTTTATCATCAAACTTGATTGAGATGCTATTTATTGATGACAGCTGCCGAGGTAAAGGTTATGGCTCTGCCCTTATAGACTTTGCATTGAAACAGGGCGCAACAAAAGTAGATGTGAATGAGCAGAACGCATCTGCCTTGAATTTCTATCAAGCAAGAGGGTTTAGAATAATTGGTCGTGATGATACAGATGAAGCAGGACGACCTTATCCAATTCTTCATCTATCACTATAACTAATAAACATTGTCCGGTCCCGGAAAGGCGAGTCTGTGATAAGCTGACAAGGAACGAAGGCCGCTTATCACTGTCTCGCCCCGTGGACTACTATACAAGTGGAAAGTGAATGAGCGGTCGAAAAGTCCACTCTTAGCAACGGCGAAAAGAACACGGAGCGCAGCCAATAAGTCTTGGACTGTGGCACAGCGACGTCTCCGTCGCGCCACTCCGAGGCGTTGGCTTCGCTCGGTGTTCCGCCGTTGCAGATAGGCGGGAAGCGGTATGAGGTAGTGCCGGACTCGTTCCAAACGCCTCATACGGCATCACGCCGAAACCAACCAAGACCGCCCATTCTCTTTCCGCTTTGGTACAGAAAGAACTGATTAAGAGAGGTTCAGCATTTTCTGATTTTAACATTTTCTCTATTGTGGAATCGAACAAAATTTATTAACTTTGCACTGCGGATAATGCTCGCAGAGGCGGGCGGCAATTTGGTTATCAATGTATTTGTTAACCTTTTGTTACTCATTAAAAATTGTCCGAGTTTTCTTATTGAAAATCAGGGTGTTTTTGACTATAATTCTGGAACAGTCGGTATCCTTGTGAAAAATTATGTTCCATCAATTATATTCGATATTTGATAGGGAAAGAAGTTGGTAAATCCAATTCTATCAAGAGATTTGAATCCTTGATCGAAATGCGCTACCTAGCCGCTAACCATTTCAAAATTGTAGAGTTAATGATTTGATAATCAATACACTTTTGCAATGCGATAGGTTCCCTGTCTTTCCGCCAATAAAGCTTGATAATCAAGTTATAAAACTATCCACACCCAATTTTACACCCAATCTTGGGTAGTAAAATTGGGTGTGGATAGTTTTATAAGAAAGTTTATACTCTAAAAACGTGCATAATGAAGATTACACACCTGAAAATAGAGAACTTCCATTGTTTCAGAGAGACTGAATTTGATTTTGCCCGGCAGACTACAGTATTCATCGGTAAAAACGGAACAGGTAAATCTTCACTTATCAAAGCGATATGCAATGCACTGAGTTTTATTTTCAATAAGAGCAATAACTCGTGGGGCTATTCTTCGCTTGCAAATGAAGTGTCGGATTTGGGAGTGGAAAGAATCAATGTCCGTGAAATTTATCATAATGGTAAAATAGCGGATTATGTTTCGATAAAGGGAGTCGCAACAATGTCGGCATCAAACATACCACACTCTCGAGATGATGAGGATGTTATGCTTAAATGGGATATCCGTAGGAATTCTTATGAAAAATCCACTCTTCAAAGTAGCCTCTACAAGGATGCCTATATCAAGTTTCGTAATATTATAGGACAGAATGACCGTTATCCACTGCTGGTCTATTATTCAGATCGATATCCGCATATAAACACTAATCTCGGTGCTAATGCTAAAGCCATGCTTAATGAAGATGAGGATATCGGTCGGACATGGGGGTATTACCACTGGAATGAATTCTCATCATGCACTGAAATCTGGCAAAGGCGTTTTATACGTATTTCAAATCAATTGATGCACATAGATCGTTCACTTAACGAAACAGAAGATGGAGGAGCCCGTGATACATTGCTGCAGCAAAAAAGGAATATCGTAAAAGAGATAGAGTATGTAGTTGGCTTTCTGAAGTCTTTTACAGACAGTAATATTGAAGGATTGTCTGATCGTAACGGTGATTTTAAGATAAGCTCCATAAGTGTCGACGGCGCTACTGATTTTTATATAAAATTTACTTTCTCGGATGGCATTCAGAGAGCATGGGATGAGCTTCCAGCCGGATTGGAACGCTTGTTTTCCATTGTATTTGATATGGCATATAGGAGTTATGTCCTTAATAGAGGGATGAGTGTTCCTAATGGAATTGTCCTCATTGATGAGGTAGATCTGCATTTACATCCATCTCTTCAGCAGGATGTTTTGCTAAGGCTTACAAAGACATTTCCTGAAGTTCAGTTTATTGTCACTACTCACTCGCCGCTCGTGATCACAAACCTTCGTCAGGATGAAGACAACAAGGTAGTCAGAATGGAGCGTAATGGAAAGGACTATTCTCACTCAGCAGTAGGCAATCTTTTCGTGCATGATTATGCTTATACGCTTTATGAAATCATGCAGACTTCTCCGCGTAATTTCATACTCGATTCACTCTCGGAACGTTATATTCGATTAAAGCGCAGGGAGAAGGTCAAAGAAGCTGAGGAGGTATTGAATCAATTGCGAAAACTTGTAGGTGAGGCTGACTTCCCGCTTTTATTCAGTCAACTTGAATCTGACTTAAGGAAGGGGTGAAAGTATGAGGTTTATAGATAAGTCAAAAGTCGAAAACCGCATAAAAGGATTGGCTATAAATCGTCAGATACTTGAGCTTTGTTGGAATGAAAGTGCTCGTAGTTACAGTGGCCTTAATTATGATGATGTCGATAAGACGAGCATTATATCGCATATAGTTGGTGAGCAGGATGGACTTTGCTGTTATTGTATGCGTAATTTACATGTTAAGGCAGAAGGTAATCATAGAAAGAACACTACCCTTGAGCATGTGATTCCCCATAAGATCAGGGAGCAGGAATGGCTCCGGGATAGGGATGGGTACCGGATGTTTCCTTTATTGAAAGAAAACCATATTGCAGTGTGTTATGGCGGGATGCTCAATAATGCATCAATAGAATGCGAGATGCCACCTTTTCCTCATTTCATAGCTTATGATAACTTGGTGGCTTCATGCGACGGTCAGACCTTGAACGAAATCGGAGAGGAAATATCTCAGCATTGTTGCAATAATAAAAGAGGCAACCGTTATGTAGAACCATTATATTTCCATGCAGACATTTCCTCCGAAGTGTCTTATGATAATAGGGGGCATGTGCAATGTCGGGAAGAATTTATTCCATATCTGGGAGAGAATGGCGTCAACATCATGTGTCCGTTCTTGAATAAGGTAAGGCTGTTTTGGAAAGAAATTTCCGATTCTGAATATGATGTCACTGATATCGTTAATGCTGAGGATGATGAAACATTAAGATTAGACATTATCGATGATGTGTTTACCGATGATCCGACAGGTCAATGGTTTTTTCTTGAAGACAAAAAATCATGGTGTGTCTTTTCAGATTATCCTTGGTTCTATGAGTATTATAAGAGTAGGCAATAGTTAAATACTTCGGCTCTACACTCACTTTAGTTTAGAGCCGTTTAACTGCGCCACCGACAGATCTGTATAATCCCTCCGCATCCGAGTGTCCGGCGCGATAGCTGCATTTTGTACGCTCATTTATTTTTAAACAACTGATTATCTTGAGTATGAGAAGACCCGGACGCAAGAAGTGCCCGGGTCTTATAATTAGCGGGTTATGCCAGACAGGCGTCCAATTCGGCCGAAAGTTTCTCGCGGTCAAGATCACGGCCAATGAATACGAGCTTCACCATTCTATCGCCATATTCCTCGTCCCAATCCCGACGCAACGCCGGATCGCGACTCATCATGACCTCCAGCTCCTCCTTCGGAGCCGTCGCAAACCAATAGCCCGCCTCCTTGAGATTCTTCTGCACTCCTGCAGACTCGAAAAGCAATGACATATCCCGATGGTGACTGAAATACATCACACCTTTGCATCTGATCACATTCGCGGGCCAGTATAGGTTGACAAACCTGTCAAACTTATTGAAATCGAATGGGCGGCGCCGGAAATATACAAACGTCCCGATTCCGTACTCTTCCGCTTCACCCTCCCCATGATGATGGTGGTGATGGTGATGGCAATCTCCGTCACAATGATGCCCGGACTCGCCGTGGTGATGAGATTCCTCCAACTGCTCGTCAGCCGGTCCCTCGATTCTCTGCACCCAAGTGGCCGAAGTCGCGACATCCTCGAAATCAAAAAGGTGGGTATCGATAATCTCATCAAGGGGCACATTGCAGTAATCGCATTCTATTATGCGGGCCTTCGGCTGCAAAGCGCGAATGACACTCCTGATCTGCCCCGCTTCCTCCGGCGTCACTTCCGAAATTTTATTGAGCAGGATAATATTGCAGAACTCAATCTGTTCGATTATCAGATTCTCAATATCCTCCTCATCAATATTCTCCTTCTGCAGACTGTCTCCGCAACCGAACTCGCTTTTCAGCCGCAACGCGTCTACGACCGTCACAATCGCATCCAGGCGCGGACGCTCCTCGGGCGCCCCCGACGGACTGATCATCTGCTCCATAGAGCAGATAGTCTGTGCGATTGGAGCCGGTTCGCAAACTCCTGAAGCCTCGATAACGATGTAATCAAACATCCCGGAGACAAGGAGATCACTTATCTGTTTGACCAGATCCATCTTCAGAGTGCAGCAAATACATCCGTTCTGAAGAGCCACAAGATCACCCGAATCATCCTGACCGACCACACCCCCCTTCTGGATAAGATCCGCGTCAATATTGACCTCGCCGATGTCGTTCACAATCACCGCGAAACGCACACCCTTTTTATTATTCAGAATATGATTGAGCAACGTAGTCTTTCCGCTGCCCAGATAACCGGTCAGCAGAAGGACCGGCACCTCTTTTTGTTCAGCCATAGCAACATTAATTGTTTTATCTATATAACACTCCGCACCCCATAAATTTTTATTTTTTTGAGATGAAGTCTTTAAGATAAGGTCAGAGAGGAAGATAAGTTTAGAGGGGCTGTTCGGGCCAGCTGTGCTTCGGATAGCGGCGCCGCAACTCCTTGCGCACCTCGAAATAAGTCTTCTTCCAAAACCCCTCCATATCCTGCGTCAGCTGTACAGGTTTGAAACCCGGCGACAACAGCTCCATAAGGACCGGCCGACGCCCATCATCGACCCGCGGCGTCGTCGCCAGACCGAAACAGTCCTGGAGGCGCGCGCTGACGACCGGCGCTTCCGCCCCCTTGCGGTAGAGGACACGCGCGTTTCGTCCTGACGGGAGTCTGATATGAGTCGGAGCTATCCGATCCAGCGCCTGTTGCTGCTCGTAGGTTAGCAATCCGATAATCACGTTCCGCATATCAATCTTGCGCAGCTCCTGGGCCGTCGTAGCCTCCCCGATATAAAGCGGAAGCCAATCGGCGACAGTAGATAGAAGACGCGAAGTGGAGATATCCGGCAAATCCAGTTCCGGATGCCAGGAGGCCGCAACCCCAATCCGCAACTGCAACCCCTGCACCTCCTCGTTGAAATCGAACATCGACAACCCCTCCTTAGGAGCGGCTGCCGCCACCGCCCCCGCAATCAAGCTCCCCTTTTCCCCCTTCAGCTGCCGCGACCCCAACATAAGCATTCCCAGTCGCAGCTCCTCCCTCGCCACCGCTTTCCCCTCGCGGCTGTCCCACATCACATTCTCCATCCATTCCGCACGCGACACAAGGAACTCCCTGTCGATCGGCGCCGCCAGGAAAATACGCGAGCCCATCGAGGCAATAGCCAGAAACTCGTGGCGCTCCAGATCATCGGCCGCATGCAGGGAAACCTGATTACCGGTTGCGGCCAGCCGGTAGCATCCCGCCCCGCAGCGCATAGCTATCCTCTCCGGATAAGCCGACGCCACCAGACGCCCGATCATCTCCGGCTCCGCATTACCCTTCTCGGCAGCCCCTCTGACAAGTCTGCGGTATTGACCCGCTATATTGTCAATCCTCTTCCAAGCTGAAGGAAGCTTTCCATTCCGGTATTGCCTCAGCATAGCGACACGCGTCGAAATATCGGCGTCCGTCTCGTCATGCAACGGGTCTCTCTCCTCCAGCAACGCCGCGATGTCGCAGGCCAACCCCTTCATCTCCTCCGCTTCCGTCAGCATGGAGGCTATACGCGGATGGCATGGCAACTGCGCTATCCGTTTACCCTTTGCAGTCAAACGACCCTCCCCGTCAACCGCTTTCAGCATTTGCAACAACTCCGCCGCATTGGCAAGATTACCCGATGGGGGAGGGGTCACCCACGGGAGGCGCTTCGGGTCGCTCTCCCCCCAGGCCGCAATAGTCAGCATCATCGATGCCAGATCGGAACACACTATTTCAGGCTGACGGCACACCCTCATCCGCGATTCCGTCGCCTTTGTCCAAAGCCGGTAACATATTCCCGCCGACAGACGCCCGGCGCGCCCGCTTCTCTGGTTCGCCATATCGAGCGAAATTCGGGCAGTTGTCAGCCGACTGAGCCCCGTCGAAGGCTCGAAGACAGGAGTGCGGTAGAGACCGGAATCGACAACCGCCGTAATCCCCTCAATCGTCAGAGAAGTCTCCGCGATAGGAGACGCCAGCACAACCCGTCTNCNTCCCCCCTTNGCAGGAGTCAGCGCATACCTCTGCTCCTCAGCCGNCATCATCCCGTAAAGGGTCAGAATCTCAACCCCTTCCGTCGATTCCTCCAGCAATTCCCGGCATCTCATAATCTCCCCCTCGCCCGGAAGNAAAGCCAGGANATTACCCTCGTGCTCCCTCAGACACCCTCTGACCGCNCGTGCTACGGNCGAAGCGCAATCCTTGAAATCGAAATCCACNCCGTGGATAATCGTCACATCATGACATTTACCCGGACTATGGATATGGCGCGCGTCNAGCTCGCGNCATAGCGGTTCGGCGTCGATAGTCGCCGACATGATAAGAATACGCAGGTCCGGACGTATGACATTCTGGATCTCGCGCGTAAGAGCGAGGGAGAGATCGGANCTGAGACTCCTTTCGTGGAACTCATCGAAGATAAGGAGTGNGACACCGTCGAGAGTCGGGTCGTCAATCAGCATACGTTCCAGAATACCCTCCGTTATCACCTCTATACGCGTCGAGGAGGAGACTTTGGAATCGAAGCGCACGCGGTATCCGACCCTTTGTCCCACCCTCTCTCCAAGCATCGTCGCCATCCGTTCGGCNACCTGCCTTGCNGCTATTCTGCGCGGTTCCAGCATCAGTATCTTACCATNCGGCAGAGTGTCGAGCAGAACGAGCGGCAGNAGTGTGGACTTACCCGCCCCCGGNGGCGCGGTGACCACCAGGCGCGGGTGTTCCTTCAGNGACGCGCAAACCTCGTCGGCTATTTCAGCTATAGGCAACTCATCATATTTCATATCATNGCGAATTTTGCTACTTGGACGGGGTCTTAATGGCGCGGATGGCGCGGAAACATCTTNCGGACGTGGAGGATAAGNGAGTCTACAGGTTTTTCGGCAATGACCATCATCGTGGCGGCCAGTATAAGGAGTCCCCCCGCGATGTCNCGCTGTGTCAGCGACTGGCCGAGGAAAGTGACGCTCAGGATTACGGCCGAGATAGGTTCCAGAGCNCCGAAGATGGCTGTAGGNGTCGAGCCGATCAGCTGTATGGCGCGNGTTGTGCAGGCCAGNGAGAGAACAGTCGGNATTATGGCCAGNGCTACGAGTGATAACCACCCTTCGCCTCGCGCGGGAAACNTCAGNTCGAAACCGACNGGTATNAGGAGCAGNAAGAGAAGACTCCCCCAGCAAAGCACGTATAGNAGCAGCTTCGTTGTCGGAATGTCGCGGATANTTTTCGANACATTGGTGAAGATGATATACAACGCGTANGTCAACGCCGAGAGCATGACCAGAAGAATCCCCACCAAGCTCACCGAATTACCCCCCTGNGGCTTCATGAGCAGCANCAGGCCGCCGCTCATGACAATCAGACAGCAGGCCACCGACGGCTTGAACTTCTCATGGAAGAAGAAAATCATCATGACCGCGACCATGACCGGATATACGAAGAGAAGGGTNGAGGCGATACCCGAGTTCATGAAACGGTAGCTCTCGAAGAGCGTCAGCGAAGAGAGCGCCATCAATATCCCCAGGATGGCAACCGGACCTATCTCCTCACGGGAGAGACGGAAAGGGATTCGGCGCGCTGTCATNATCGCCGCCAGGATAGGGATACCCATGATATAGCGGAATANAAGCACCGAGTTCGGATTCATCCCCTGCTCGTAGAGAGGGATCGCGAAAGCNGGNTTAGTGCCGTAGGCNGCCGCCGCGAGGGCNGCGAGTAGATAACCTTTGAATCTGTCGAAAAACATGGAGAAGGGTTGAAGAGAAAATTTCGATTAGTGAGGAGNGAGGTGNGAGGATNGAGTGGGNNGAGAGTGCAAAATTAATAAAATCGGAGTTGAAATCCTTGTAGGGACGATTTCTAATAGTTAAATTTGCCGGGGGAAGGGAACTTAAATCTGAAAACTTACATTGAAAACCTATANTGAAAACCTACATTGAAAACCTACACCATGTTACGCCAACTAATTATAGCGACAGCGCTCGGCGCCNCCTTGGCGGGAGCCGCTGACACTCCCGGANCCATTTCTCCGGAGATGCTCTCCGATTTCAAGGCATCATATCAGAACAATGGCGCTAACCGCGCTATCCATAACGCGCTCAACGCGGCCGGNATNAACAAGCTCGCCTTCAACGAGAAGGTGCGCAATAAATTCGATGATAACTTCTCGCATAAGGTAGAGACCCAGGGGATAACAGACCAGAAATCCTCCGGACGCTGCTGGCTCTTCACCAGCCTCAACCTGTTGCGTGCGCAGGCCATGTCGGAACATGGAATGCCTGAGCTGACCTTCTCCCAGAACTACAACTTCTTCTTTGACCAGCTTGAGAAGTCAAACCTTTTCCTCCAGGCCGTCNTCGATACCTCCGATCGTCCGATGGAGGATCGCCAGGTCGAATGGCTCTTTCAGAATCCCATCTCCGACGGCGGTACCTTCTGCGGNGCCGTGGATCTCATCTCCAAATATGGTGTTGTCCCGAGCGGNGTTATGGCAGAGACCGAGATAGCCAACAATACCTCCACATTCAGCCGTCTGCTGGCCCGCAAGNTGCGCGANGACGGNTTGCGGTTGCGCCGGTCGAAAGAGTCGGGCGCGGATGCGGAAGCGTTGCAGGCGATGAAGAAGGAGCAGTTGGCTGAGGTCTACCGNATGCTCGCGCTCGCTCTCGGTGAGCCCCCGACGGAGTTCACCTGGACACGAAAGGATAAGGATGGCAAGATTGTAGACACGAAGAGCTACACTCCTCTAAGCTTCTATAAAGAGTATCTGGGTAATGATCTCAAGAACGGNTATGTATTGCTGATGAATGATCCTTCCCGCGAATATTGGAAAGTCTACAGCATCGATTATGACCGCCATTCCTACGACGGNATGGACTGGACATTTCTCAATGTCCCGATGGAAGACCTGAAGGATGCNGCNGTCAAGTCGTTGAAAGACAGCAAGGCNATGTATTTCTCCTGTGATGTCGGCAAATATCTCGACAAGGAACTCGGGACCCTTGATCCNGAAAACTACGACTATGAATCCCTGTTCGGNACCACCTTCGGCATGGATAAGGCNGAGCGCATCTCGACCTGGGACAGTGCTTCGGCCCATGCGATGACCCTTGCGGGCGTCGATCTNGACGAGAAGGGGAACCCGAAGAAATGGCTGATCGAGAACAGCTGGGGCAAAACGGGNCATGACGGGTATCTGATCGCNACTGATGACTGGATGGATGAATACCTCTTCCGGCTCGTTGTCGAGAAGCAGTATGTCACCCCGAAGATTCTCAAGGCGATGGAGCAGCAGCCCATTTCCCTCCCCTCCTGGGACCACCTCTTCTGATACATTTCGCCCCTGTCGCAAATTAACTTGTGACAGGGGCGAAAATTAANTTGTGGCAGGGGGNAATCTTATTTGAGGGAGGCNGTGATTCGGATGGCGTCTTCGAGNATGTCGATGTCGCGCAGNTCCATCGTCTCTACCATNGCTTGCGTCTGCGGAAGACGCTTGAGGTCAATGATAATNCGNTGTCCATCCTTCGTGCTGATGGCGCCCGCCAGNGCCGGCATAGCCTTGGTTAAGAACTTCATGACCCCTCCGATAAGNAGGTCAATGGCCGTGTTGCCGTTGTAGGCGATCGTGACAGAGGCCGNCAAAACCTTGTCGATAGTCAGATTGACAGGTATGCTGACCGTCTTTATCAGCACCTTCTTTTCATATTCGATTTTCAGCTCTTTCTCCCCATTGCGGGCGAANCGGAGCGTNGTGTCGTGGTGCGACTTGATGTACTCGCTGAGTTCATCGAAAGAAAGGTAAATAGTCATACCATTTTTATTTAAATATTTATCTTTTANTCCATGCGTGACAGCTTCATGAGCCGGTGCTNTCCGAGNCTCTTTTATTTCGGNNGCNTTGCTCNCTTCNATGTCGGTAGCCTTGCTCAATTCGATACCGGTAGCCTTGCTCACTTCGATNNCNGGCGCGTTGCTCTCTTCGATAACCGANAGGTCTGCGTTCGGGAACCATTCGCGCANCTTCGCGAGCGCCTGNGCGCGTGTNTCGTCCGAGATGGCNGCGTTCATCTGCTTCAGCGCCCATGCCAGGATTATACCGTCATCCAGAAAACCNGCCGGCATGAAATCCGGCACCAGGTCCAACGGCAGAATNAGATACCCCAAAGCCGCCGTGATGATAGCCTTGTCGGCCAGCGACNCCTTNGGATCCAGCGTCAGATAATATAGTTGCAGAGCGGTGTAGACCACCTTCACCCCCAACTTGGAAGCCGATTCCTTCAGCTTCTCCCAAAGCTTCCCNGAAGAGAAATCCTCCGAATACTTCTTCAGATTCTCCCGAAACTTATTAAGAATAATCCCGTTGTCCATAATTATGTTTTTATTNCCTCATATATTTGTAGATAGTCAGAGTCAGAAAATATCTGAGTGTCTTATAATGAGGGATGAGACAGGTTGCAAATATAGTGAAAAATTTCATACTGCGAACCGCTCAAGTTGTCATGGCTGAAANAATGGAGTTNAGNCACACTTTAGCCTTCCAGACTGTAATCACCNTTNTTCTTTTAGACTNTCNATATACTCAAGTTCCTGAAGTGCGAGGTCTTTGCTTCTCGGATCATAAAGGAGGTCCGTGAAGAGCATCTGCGCCTCCTCCAGTCTTCCGTGTTCGATTCACTGAGACTTGTCGTTAGCGCGTGCATCTTCATATCCAGTAATTCCAACCTCGCTTGTTTTTGCGATACGGGTGTGCAAATTTCTTCTGGTATGGTGTCTATCCTGTTTAGATCATGTTGAGAATCGTCTTAAATAAAGGTAATGCAATTTTTTGAAGTCGAATTCCACTCCAACGTATCTCAGGTTGAATAGCGGCTCTCTGAACCGAGGGTGTGGAAGGAACTTCATGGAAAGAGAAGATAATCGAATTTATATCAAAGTAGAGGCATCGTTCCTCTTCATTGTAATAATACGAAAAGGATGATTCTTCAAGCTGATCAATCATATCAATTGTTTTGGTTGCCTGTCCTTTAATAAAACCATAGTTCGTGCAATGTTTATAAGCGGGTATTTTAATGGCAGCGTTTAGCAAATTAAGAGCGCAAAGGAAAGCAATAATTTCTGCTTGTGTTCGGCCACATTCCTGTTGTGCTATTGAGATAGCTTTAGTGATGGAGGATCGATTCACTCCATAACGATCACCGTTGCAAACTTGGGAGTTCCAGTCTAAAATAAGTTGCTTTATGTAGTCGGTCGGAAAAGGAGTCGAAATCTTCGTAGTCTCATTCTTCAAATTTGAATTATCGGTTTTGATAAGTGGAATAAAATCCCCCGGAAAAAACCATCCTTTATATTCAAGTGGAACAGGAATAACATCCGGCTTTGTGTACTTAACACCATTTATTCTGGCAATTTTCATAGAGGGTGAATATGCGAAAAGGTGACCCTCTTCATTCTTGAGAATAAATACGGCTTTACCAGTAAGAGAAGACCGAAAATTTTCATCAACTTTAGGATTGTGAATGAGTGATAGGAAAGACTTATGCAGTAGCGCTGCTAAACCTTCTGCTTCACTTACGGCATATTTCTCAGCCTTCATCGTTTGGTTAATCTTGGTATAAAACCCGATTAACCTCATTTTGGAATTATTACTGTTATATGTCATATTTATCTTTTCGTTGTTTTCAATACCATCAAGTAAGTCCTCATAGGCTTGCTTTTGGTTATTCCACTTATCTCTGTCTTGGTCATGCGTCTGAGCTTGTTTTCTGAATTTTTCTTCATCCAGATGAGCTTGTATACTGATACCCTCCTTGACTCCTTTAGCTTTACCAGCTTGATAAATGTGACTGGTGCCGGGAAGGTCTTCTTGGAATGTCTCATTGATTGATTCCTGGAGACATTCTCTAAAGCTTCTGCCTGTCTCTTTTTTCTTAAGTAAGGCATCGGCAATATGACCTTTTATCAGACTACCTCCTCCATAGAGAGTCTTTTTGAATAATCGTTTAAGTGCCATATTGGTTTCTTTCTATTTCATTGAGAGTATCTTCATATCCCTTTATTTGGTTTTTCCAGTGCTCTCGGTCTTTTTCGTGTTCCTGATTTTGTAGCCGAAACTTCTCTTCATCTCTCTTTGCTTGCTCGGCGATTCCGGCCTTTTTACCTTTGTTATATTCTATGGCTTTGCCACCCAAATAACTGCCTGCAACCAAGCATGTTCCCCCTGCAGCCTTTAAATATTTACTCCCGTGTTTAGCAAAATGTTGCCCCGCAACATTCACAGCTTCTTTTGCTACTGGCGCGACGGCTTTACATAGCTGTCCAAGTAAATTATCGATTAATGCCATATTTAATTTTGTTTTTATTAACTTCAATTAGAGGATTATCATTCCAGAAAACCTTATCCCATTCTTTAGACAGGAACTCAGACTTAACTTTCTGTATAAAGGATATATCCGAGATAAGACGATAGATGGTTACCATTAATCCCCCGAAATCCATATTCTTAAGTGCCGTCTCATCGCCATTAGAGGCTCTAATAGCTGTTTGAATTATGTCCGAAGACGTAGCAATCACATCAGAATACATGATAATTTTTCGGGTTCTTACAGCGTAAAGGTCAAAGTCGGGCTCTTTTTCGGGATTGTAGAAAAAGGTATGGATGCCACCGATGATTTTATTAATCAATATAGACAACATCGCCGACGATACAGTCTTTAAGGGAAGTTGGACATCATATTTGAAATCCAACCAGTCATAACCATTCTTGTATATCTCGTATGCCTTATCCTGGTCAATCAGAGATAAGAAAGGAATTGGTAATCCCCATTTGGAATACGCATCAGATGTGAGATGTACCCCCTGAGCAAAAATTGCGGCATAGAGCCTATGTTTATCTTCTCTGAAGCTATCATAGGATTCAGTGAAGATTTTAAACGTGGGAGTAGGATCTGTCCATACAAATGGACCTTTCATTTGAACTCCGTATGTTTTAATATACGGAATTCTTATCTTCTTTTCTCCAAGTTTATATTCCGGACATATTGTGATGGTGTCTGACATAATGTTGCATACACCGAAAATCCAACCGAGCCAAGGATCGTGGCCGAGAGTTTTTTCGCGATGTTGTCCTCCATGCATGCAGATACCTTGGGCCGTAGAACCGATTGTTGCATCATAAGGCACTTTTTCCCAAAGAATCTGTTGCCAACTGCGGTGTCTCTTACTTATTTTGGATTCCCACCCCTTCTCTATCTTGTCTTGTTTATATTGTTTTCGCTCCTCCTTTATCATCTCCTTCATCTCCTCATTATTGTGCTCGATGCGGTCTTCATCCATGAACTTTTCTTTAAGATTTGGGAGCATATAGATTCTAAGAAGTTGAAGGCCAGTTGCAACCAATAGAAGAATCCAATCAGTTTTGGTCAAAGACGTACGCTCTTCAAAATTTTTATCAAGTTTGTCAAGGATGATAGGTGCATTATGAAGGACTGTAATTACCCTGTGTTCTTCCTTTGCATGAGCGTCAGTTTCAAGAAAGAAAGAAGTAGATTCTTCTTTAAGCTTCGAGATACGCTCTTTCTGTTCAGGCGAAATCGATATCGAGCCTGTCTTCATTTGTGAAGAAGGATGATAATCAGGATTTAGAGCCTTACGGCGCTGTATAAATTCTTCGCGTGTCATTTGTGTTATAAATTTTCATATATACTCGCGGGGCTAAGCATCTTTGATGTAGATAGGAGCAGGCTTTATAGCGCAAAAATAGTGAAATTTTGCACAATATAAAGCTGTCGGTTGTTATTGTTCTCTTACTGTCTGATTATATCATTCATGTCTCTGTATGAATACTGAGACATGAATGATATAAGGAGGGTTGGGTCTTCCAATCCTTTAAATCCGTAGGTCGGTTCTTGACATAGGATCAAGCACCTTTCTGAAGAAGTTTAATAGGATTGATTGATCTGACGAGGGCCGTATTGCTGTGTCCGGTAAAGAACTTTCCATTTGCCTGGTACGGATTACAGATTTCACCATGTTTAACCAGTTGCTTGAGAGACTGCAGATTGGCATCAAAGGCTGTATCGAAAGGCTTCTTAGGGGTACCATCCGCCCTGTGAAAAGTTCTCCAACAGGGATTCTCCACGACTGTGGGTTTGCGAGTTAGAGCAAACACTGTTCCGATGACTGCCGCTCCTGCGACAGAGGATGCTATAAGAAGCATCTTTTTTGTCTTCTTTTTCATGTTTGAAAAAATTTATTATATTTCCCCTTTCTTGATTGCAAAGGTACTGCCTATAATCGAAAATTCCAACAACTATTTGTTTCGAGAATTGAAAGTGGGATTTAGGGCAGATTTTTTCGGCCTTATTTGAGACTTACCACCAATATACCCGTACATTTTGTGCATTCTTCCGCAAACAAGCTAACTATTTCCGGACTGTATCTTCTTTGGCGACTCCTCCATATATAAGGATTCCCCGAATTTATGTGCTTTCCCATCCAAGTATAAAAGCGGTGGATGGCATCTTTTTCATGGCTTCCTCCACTTTTATTTCGCTATCTCGGAGGCCGAAGCCAACATTGACACGGTCATTCACCTCTGCGTTGTATGCGGTAACTTGTTTATGAAAATAGTATGGGTTCCATATTTCCAAGTCGGTTTTTGAGTATCCATTCCATTCGGACCTTTTATTTCATTGAAACCTTATGATTGAATCTATCAAAAATGTCAGTTATTTAGTTCAAGTATGGCAGACAACAAAAGCAGGTCTTATATTTCTCCTATTGCGGGGTCCCGTTGTATGTCCAAGGGATTGATACTGTTTAATAGATATCGGTGGAAGTGTTAAATTTTACCAGTCTATTGAATTTAAATATAGTCGGATAATTCACCATCCATACAATAGTCTCCATCATCATCTTCATAATACTCTATCCACTCATTGTGTAGCTCATCGCTAAGTTCACTGATGAGTTCGCGTGTGATATTTGTACGATCGTAGTAATCACGGATGTCATCTTCATCGATCTCTACTTCATCTCCATTGTATAATACAGCATAGGTACAGGTATAACGCACAGCATGCCAGTCAGAACTGTGTTGAGACGATTCATTTTCTCTGTACCAAACACTTCGGGTCACATATTTTACTTTCCCTCTCATACATATTAATATTAGATATAAGTTCTGTTGATTACTGTTAAATAGATATTGTCGTTGGGATGGACATATTAGTAAAATATGATTCATCCTATAAGTGACTTATTGCATGCCTTTAATTTTTTTTAATGGTTCGGAAAAATTCTAACTTAAATTTTTCCGAACCATTGAATATTAAATGAGTTGATAGTGCGATGATAGTCTTTTGTCATCTTTCGTAGAGGAGAATATTAAATAAAACCTCTCTTTTATCGCGGAAAGAATTGTTTCTATCATCATACTGAGAATGGGGAAGTATGGACTTGATCTATAGACTAATTAGGAGGTTTTAGAATCTGGGATTATGTACTTCTATACTATCCCATGAATGATCCACAGCCGTCAGTCTCGTCGTCAAAATCTTCGTCTCGATCGAACATGATGTCGAGCATGTCGTCTGCATCGAACTCGGGTTCGTCGTCATCATATTTTCTTCTCATGATAACTTGTTTTTGTCGCCTCCTGATTCCCTAATTCGGCGGTTAGTTATGGGGTATAAGAAAAGAGGGGAATTTATCTCGCCTCCATCATAGCTAAACAGGCCCGCCAAGGCCTCAACCTGAATGATTTCTGAGGGTGGAATAAACTGCCCCTCTGAATTGGGTATGCGGTCGGCGTTCCGTGCGCGGGACGTCGGATGATACTCAATGCAGAGCGAGTTTACTCACTTTTTCTCAGGTTGATAAAAGAATTGGCGGTTCGTTTAGCTGAGAAAGAGAGCTTGACTCTTCTCTTCTCCGGCGGTATTTCTCCTCCGCCGGATAATGCAAAGATAGATAATTATTTTGAATTTTCTATCTCTCGGGGCAGTTTATTCCATTTTTCAGAGGGTTTTGATTTTTGTATGGGCCAGCTCACTTGGGAAGCGGGGAACTATTGAATGAGGGCTTGGGCGTTCCCCGCCTTGGGTCAGCGCGGTAGATCCGGCCAGTCGGCGGCGGAGACGCCGTAATACATCATGAAGAGGTTGTCGTCATCGAAGATGTAGAGGTCGTTAGCGGGGAACTCATTGGCGGGATGGTAGCGATACCATAGCTCGCAGAATTCGGTGACGGTGTTGTTGGCATACTCTTCGAAGAAGTCGCGCATGGAGGTGTATTTTGCGATTCCTTCCTCCATCACAATGGGACTGAGTGTGCCGTCTGACTGGTGATCGATCAGTAACTTCGCTGCGTCATCTGCGATAGCAGCGGCAGCGAAGTTCATTTTGCTCATGATCCGGTTGAATCTGGCAAGCTGTAGATCGAGGAACCGCTGTGGAAAATCATCGTACTGGGCGTACTCTTTGACGTTGTCAAGGTCGAGGTATTGCCAGGCTTCGGATATGCCTTGCCGGATATAATCTATCCTGTTCTGTTTCTCTTGAAGTATGGCGAATATCTCGTCGGCATAGAGTTTCTCGGCCTTTGCCGGCGGGGAGGCGGCGAGCAGGGCGAGCAGCAGGAGGATGATGGGTCTGAGTATCTGTCGGGTCATAATTTGTCTGAAATGTGAAGATAGGAGCACGGGAGTACTGGGGAACCAAACTGAGCTCCGACTTGCGTGACGAAGAGGCGCCAGCCGGAAAGTTCCGCGAGATAGCCTTTTCCTGCGGTTCGGTCGTGGCGCCACTCCGATGGGCGCTGAACGGAAGCTGGGTGAGGATTGTGGAGGTCGCTTGCGAGGGCTGGAAGCCCTCTGACCCCTATTTCGCACGGGTAGATCGCTGGTTGGGCTTTACGGCGCCCCGCTTGGAATGCGGGGGCTCCTTATGTGCGGGTAAGGGGTTATGTTGGTGATGGGGCCTCCTGATTCCCTAATTCGGCGGTTAGTTATGGGTATAAGAAAAGAGGGGAATTTATCATACCTCTATCATAGTTGGAACAGGTCCGCCAAGACCTACAGACTGGATGATATATATGAGGGTGGAATAAACTGCCCCTCTGAGTTTGCCTATGGGTTTACGCTACGGCATCGGCCGCAGGTAGTTATGACAAATACAGAAAGTAAGTCTAATCTCACGCTATCCCAGTCTGTTGTTGAATTGGCGGTTCGTTCCAACTGTGAGCGAGAGTCTGACTCTTCTCTTTCCCGGCGGTATTTCTCCTCCGCCGGATGATGCAAAGATAGACAATTTTTCTGAAATGCCTATCTTTCCGGGGCAGTTTATTCCAATTTTTCAGAGTGGAATTGTCTGGTAGGTGTAGGAATATTCCTGGTCGCAGGTCGGCGCCTCAGGATTGAGGATGGAAGCGCGTGTAACCTTGACGGCGTCGCGGCTGTCGTTGAACTTCACGTTGGCCACTTCGCGCGCGAGCGGTTTCCAGCGCCCTGTGGCGCAGTTGTACTGGCAGGCGTATGATCCTTCGATCCATCCGTTGCTGTTCCGCATCTCTTCCATTAGCACCGTCAGTACGTCGCCACGCAATTCGAGGTCGGTGACGTGCATATCGTCGTCGTCGAGCGACGTCTTGTTGAGAATCACCAACTTCTCCGTATCCGTCTCGCTATCGTAGAGATAGAGACGGTTGGAGAAACCTGTTTCGGAGTCCAGGGGATTATACCAAATCCGGCGTCCGTCGGCTTTCAGCTTGCGGATATCGGCAATATCGACCTCCTCATACTTTTCGCGGTAACGCCGTTCGGCAGGCGACTCGTTGAGTTGCGAGGAATTATCGTCAGCCGATGTTTCGACGAAGGTCGCTTCCTCCGCGGGAGGAACCGTTTCCTCGTAATCCGGCGCCTCGGTAGAGGATAACTCATTATAGTTTGCGGATGTCGAAGATTCCCTGTTGTTGCAGGCAGTGACCATTAGGGATATTGAGAGCAAAATCCCTGCTATCAATCCTCCGCGGGGAGCGCGGAGCGTTCGGGTTATATCAATTGAATGTCTCATTGGTTGCAAAGGTAGTCGGGATGCGGCATGATGTCAAGAGATTCAGGGAGGAGATTTTGAAAAAAGCGATTAAGGTAGTTTTTTTCGTCCTTATGAAGGATTTTATTATCTTTGTGGGGTGGGGACTAACCATACCCCAAAAAAGATAATGGAAGAAGTCAAGGAGTTATACGAGCTGGTGACGGTAGCTTGTCGCGCCCGTCTGTTGTTCCATACCGAGGAGGAGTATCTCGATCTGCTGGGAGTGTCGTTTGAGACAATACGCAAGAATAGCGACTCCCTCTCGGAGGTAAGGGGATATTACCGCACATTGGACGAAAAATCGAGAAAGGAGAGCAATCTTTCTCTGAAGGAACTTGTCGGGCGTTATACTGACGCCTCCGAGTTCTATCAGTCGATTGACTGGGGCCGACTGAAACAGAAAGGTTCGCGGAAGCTGTTCTGTCGG
Organism: Bacteroides sp.; assembly: GCA_014801785.1. Classification (GTDB taxonomy): domain Bacteria; phylum Bacteroidota; class Bacteroidia; order Bacteroidales; family Muribaculaceae; genus Lepagella. The sequence continues at coordinate 19,187 of JAAVDN010000006.1, forward strand.
TTGCTGTTTCGTCTCTATGCCACCGCCGGGCGCGAGCTCTCTGTTGATGAGATAATGAAATTTAAGAGTAACGAAGAGGATGCCGACAGATTGCTGAAATTGGTTTTCCCGGAGGGATTGAGCGGTCATCCGCAGACCGATATTCTCTTCCTCCTGCTCTTCGCGTATGATATCCTCCGTCCCTGGTCGGGAGGCGCGTCGCGCTGGCACGACCGGAAAGATAAGGACACGCTGACGAAAATTGATAAGATGCGTCAGCTTGTCGCGCAACTGAAGAAGGATATGCCGCAACTCGGGTCATGTGATACATCCTCCTTATTTGAACCCATATTGCGCTTTCTTGGAGAAGATACAGAAGAGGATAAATCCAAAGTATTTCATAATATAATATTGAATTTGCTTGAAGAAGATGGCGAAGATGCAGAAGAACTGGAGTGTTATCTTAGCATAATGACTCCTGTTGTATTCATGAAGTTCCTGAGGATTATTATTATGGGCTACCACTCCCTTATCATTCCCAATAAGATGATTGAGCGCATCCCACAGCCTAGGAGATTATACATGCGCGGGATATGGATAGACGACGCCGACGAAGGGCGCACCCGGTTCTGGATCTTTCCCGAAGAGTCGCTTTCTGCTTTCTGCTATTGTCAGGTAGGGGAGGAGTGGGAACTTCGGCCATACTCTTTTATAGTTCATGAAATTGATGATGCGGAATATATTGAGGTATTCACACTCATAACTCCGAAAGGGAACCGTCCTTTCCTCTTTTCTTGGGAATCCCCCATATTGAAGGAGGAGATGGCCCAAGGAGGGATGCTGACAAAGTTTGATAAGAGACTGGGTGAGATTACGTCGGTGAGTCTTAAAGATGTTTTCGGCAACTTTCCCGGATGGCTTGATTGGCGGGAGTGGGATCGTCTCTCTGCTGATGACCCGCGTTATAGCCGCTTTATCAAGCTATTGCAACGGATGTATACACCCGGATTGGAGAGTAATCCCGGATGGTTGCGCGATGTTGTTCCGGATGGTGTGAACGCCTTCGTAGGGAGGGACAGGAAATATATCTATATTTATGACTGGCGTCCCCGGCGGTGTATGATGAAGATTGAGAAAGGGGAGAGATTCCATTATATATGGGATTGCGGAGATATTGATATTAACACCCCCCTTTTCGAGCTTAACGTTTCGGAGGAACATCCGCTTTATGCCATACCATTGACAACGGAGCGACGTCGCGATATAGATAAAGAGACGGAGAACTTCATGGAACTGCTCGTTGCATCCGCTGAAATCAACGAGGCCGTTATCATACACCCTGAGGGATCGGATTATCCTCGTCTCCTCCTTCCTCAATATGAAAGAGGTGTGAATCTCAACATGGAGATGCTTGAGAAATTAGGTGTGCGCCGGTTCACCACCTTCCCACCTCGATAATTTGCTACCGTCATAATTAGCTATCGTCATAAGTAGTTCAAAGATATACAGTCGTAAAGGGATCGTGGGAAGGGGGCTAAAAAGGTATGAAAAATTTAATAGCAACATTTGTCATGGGGTTGGGGGTTGCCGGTGTGATGCAGGGGGGCGAGCCTCCGTTGCAGCAAGCGGAATGGGGTGCCATCGACAGAGTGAAAGTATGGTCGCCGGAGATGCAGGAGGAGGTGACGGTCGATATCTGGGTGCCTGACTCGGCTTATCTTGCCGGACCCTCTGCTACCGCCGCCACTTCACTGGCGAAGTTACCGGTCATCTATATGCATGACGGGCAGAACCTGTTTGACGCGACCACAACCTGGAACGGACAGTCGTGGGAGGTAGACAGGATGATGGAGCGTCTTGTCGGGAGCGGGATGGCCCGGCCTGCGATTGTTGTCGGTGTACATTCCGACTCGGGGAAGCGTGTCGCGGAGTTGATGCCGACGAAGGCGGTCGTCAACGCCGGGCTCGATTCGTTGCTCAACGAAGTGAAATTAAAAGGTGTTCCCCCTTACGGAGATGAATACGCCGCCTTTCTTGTCAAGACATTGAAGCCATACGTCGATGCCCGTTATAATACGGATCCGTCGCCCGTGTCTACGACGGTGGCCGGATCGAGTATGGGGGGCTTGATGTCGCTGTATGCCCTTTGTGAATATCCGGAGACTTTCGGTAACGCACTTTGTCTATCGACACATTGGTCCGGTTCGCCTGCTATCAAGGATCTGTTTGCAGGAGCTTTGTATGACTACGCATCGGCGTATATCCCTATGCCTACGGGAGAGGGTTATCGTCGCAAGCTCTACTTCGATCATGGCACAACCACTATTGATGCTGATTATGGTCCTTACGAGGAGCGGGTGCTTGAGATGGTTCGACAGAAAGGGTATGACGAGAGGAGTCTGGCGTCGTATGTTGATGAGGGGGCGGCTCACGAGGAGAACGCCTGGGCACGACGTCTTTGGCGTCCGTTGCTCTTCCTTCTCGGATTATAATACATTGCAGGGTATGATTGCAGTTTTATCCATTCAGATAGAGCCTCTTTAACTTGATTTGTAAAGTTAATGAAAGAGACGGGATTATGCAAATATGCGGCAATAAAAATCGGGGCGCGTCCCGGCTGGGATGCGCCCCGATTTTATGTTGATTTCATTCGCTGAGAAACGTTGACATTTCTTGCGGAATGAGATACTTATTTCGAGAGCTTCAATGAATAGTTGAGACCCGGAGCATCGGGGAGCTGAAGATCATCGTTGACAAGAGTCAGAGTCGAGTCATTCTCCACGAGGAAATAGATAGGACCTTCGGCACTTCCCTGCTGGGAATCCTTTCTATCCTGTACCAGTCTCAGATATTTCTTGCCCGCCTTATTATTGACTGTGAAATCACCTTCCGAGCGGAAACTCTTATTGTCGCTCACTCCTCCGACAGAGGTGGAGTCGGAGACCAGGTAAGTCTCGGTCAGATCGTAGTCACCCTTCATGAAATTATCGTCCTCATCGTAATCCAGATGAAGGGTATAGCGAATCCCATCGCAGTCAGCGGCGGGCAGGACGCCTGTATAGATTTCTATCTTATCCTGCTTGGAGCCACAATTATTGTTGCAGGACTTATTACCCCCACAGGAAGCGAGCCCCGTAAGGGCGAAGGCAGCCGCAGCTGCCACATAGAATGATTTTTTCATATTATTCTTTTTTCTACTTTGTCAATAAAACTTGATTATTGAGGAGTTGGCCAATTTGGAATATGCATCTTATACATTATTAAAGAAAGAGGAATCCTAAAGAAGCATAGCACTCCGTATGGCTTTGGGGTTAAACATATTAAACAGCTTAAAGGTTCATTGATAAGTAGCTGCTCAGCAGGAAAAGGATATGGGAAGAGCAAAAAGTTTATTATCTTTGCAGACGGNAATAGGGAAGAGGANCTCAGGTCTTAAATANNCANGTCTTAAATACNCANGTCTTAAATATGAAAAAGATATTGTCAATGGGACTCGCGGCCCTCGCCGGAGTCGTCGGNATGTCGGCAGCCGGAAAGTCGGGGCTCGTCGACAGGATAGAACCCCCTTACTGGTGGGTCGGAATGCAGAACGACACCNTACAGCTGATGGTCAGCGGACCCGGCGTGGCGACCGCCGACTTCNCAGTNTCCTATCCCGGAGTCCGTCTCCTGGAGCAGACGCGTCTCGACAGCGANAACTACAAATTCCTCTATCTACTNCTCTCACCTGAGACACGCCCCGGAGATATGCAGCTGACCGCCACATCCGGCAAGAAGAGTCAGAAAATCAACTACACCCTCCGCGCCCGCGACCGCAAACCGGAAGAGTATAAGGGATTCGATTCCTCCGACGTNCTCTATCTCCTCATGCCCGACCGATTCGCCAAGGGGTCAGCTACCGATGCCAANACCGAAAAGAAACGNGTCGAAGGTCTCAANAACCCCGTTCTTCCTGACCGNACGAATCCCAACGGACGCCACGGCGGCGATGTCAACGGAATNGTCGAACATCTCGATTACCTCGACTCCNTNGGAGTCACCGCCATCTGGGTCTGTCCCGTACTTGAAAACGATATGCGCGGCGGATCCTACCANGGATANGCCACNACGGACTATTACCGCATCGACCCCCGNTTCGGAACCAACGAAGAATGGGAGAACCTCATAGCCGAAGCTCACAAACGCGGTATGAAGGTTGTCATGGACATGATCTTCAACCATTGCGGCTCCGGNCACCCCTGGATGCAGGACTCACCCTCGGCNGACTGGTTCAACCATCCCGAAGGAACCGAGATGACCAACTACCGGCTGACCACAGTCCACGACCCCTACGCCTCCGACTATGATCGCGACCACACCGTCAACGCATGGTTTGTTCCCAGNATGCCGGACCTCAACCANCGCAATCCCCATCTCATGCGCTATCTGACGCAGAACTCCATCTGGTGGGTNGAAAGTTCGAANGTAGACGGCATACGCATGGACACCTATCCCTACGCCGACATGAAAGGGATGTCCGACTGGGCCGCNGATGTGCTGAAAGAGTATCCGAACTTCAACATCGTCGGCGAATGCTGGTATTCCAACGAAGCGGGNCCCGCCTTCTGGCAGTCNGGNAGCCGTCTCAACCCGCAGGAAACCCATCTGCCGACGGTCATGGACTTCTGGTTCATACTCAACGGACGCAAAGCCTTCTCAGACCAGACCGATCCCTGGAACGGACTCAACAACGTCTACGACCACCTCGCNTACGACTTCCTNTACCCGGATCCGCAGAAAATACTGACCTTCCTGGACAATCACGACACAGACCGCTTCCTGGCGGAGATTCCCGAAGACTTAGGGAGTTGGAAACAGGCCGTAACCTTTCTGNTGACNACGCGCGGCATACCGCAACTTTATTACGGCACGGAACTCCTCATGAACGGCTCCAAAGAGGGTTCCGACGGATATGTNCGTCTCGACTTCCCCGGAGGCTTCCCCGGCGACACCACCGATGCCTTCACCCGCGCAGGGCGCACCGACATACAGAACGAAGCCTGGGACTACCTCTCCGCTCTTCTCAACTGGCGGCGNGGCGAGGCCAATGAAGTGATCGCCAAAGGAACGCTGAAACATTTCATGCCTCAGAACGGCGTCTATACATACCAGCGGCGCCTTGGCGACAAGAGCGTCACGGTAATGATGAACGGCAACGATACCCCCCTGACAATATCCACCGAGCGCACACTCGAAATCCTTCCTCTCGGNACACGCCAACGCGACCTGCTNACCGGCGAGGANGTCGANATNGCCAAAGANNTNAGCTTCGGCCCNCGACAGATATATATCCTNCAGAACTTCTAAGACTTCTAAGTNANAAATTCTCCCCANCCTTCCCCCGCGCANCNACACTGCGCGGGGGTTTTTATTTNCAGGATAGGGGTGGAGGACCATTGAAAAATACAATGCAACGTGAGGACTGTTGAAAAACAGTGTTTCGGAAGCTTGGGATTTAAGTGGAATTTATTATTTTTGCAAAANACCCGGTATTGCAGAAACGAGCGATCCGTAGATTGAAATCTCTTGTGGGAGGGGGCTNATAGCCTATACTTGTGAAANCTGNAGGACTGATGAATAGGTCTAATAATTACCGCCAATCAGCTGAGTGCTCCCTGCGACAGGGTGCGCTCAAANTCGTGACGCTTCTTCTTATCCTTCTCTCTTCAACCTTCCCATCCTTGGCAGGAGGGAGTATCGAGGGAATACAGTCCCGCAATTCCGGAAAAGAGATNCTGGAGGCCTCTTATTCCAACTATGAGAACGGCAACTGGCTCGAATCCCTGGATGGACTCCATACCTATCTGCGNCGCTACGGAAAAAGCGGAAAAAATGTCAANAGCTCCGATCTTGTCCGCGCATATTTCCTGCTCAGCCGTATCCATATAGGCTTCGGCGACTACACGGCAGCCGAGAAATANTACCTNGATGCNCTCGCTCTTGCCGAAAAAAACGGTATGGAGNGGATGAAGCTCAATATATGCGGCAATCTCTCCATCACTTACTGCCATCTCGGCGACGAACAGAAAGCCCGCGAATATCTGGAACGCGCACGCGCCGCCGAAGTNGACGACCGGAACGCACAAATCTATTCGACCATCATCGCTGATGCCTATATCGAGCGTATCTTCGGCGATCGGGANCGCTCTATCGCGAAGATGAAAGGNNTGCTCCAGACTATAGACTCGATANAGCTNGGCGACCGTGCCCGCACATCCCCCCTTTCGGAGATTACNGANATGTATGAGGAGAGCAACCGTCCCGATTCCGCGCTGAAATACCTTACGGAATANGAACAGTTGGCGCGCAGATANAACGTCCTCGACATGATGACCGACTGCAAGCGTCTTTATATGAGGATATACACCCAAAAGGGGGAAACNGCCAAAGCACTCGAATANCAGAANGAATATATAGATTTGCGCGATTCTCTGATGAACCACGGCAATCTNNGCCTGATATCGGGCAAATATGANTCTCNNGCCGCGGAGTTACCCGATGACGAGCATCCGTCANTTCGTCTGTCGTTCAGCCGTCTNCAGGTTATTCTCTTCCTGCTTGGCTCCCTNNTGNTGGTCGTNGCTGTCGCCGCGTGTGTCTACTTCTTCCAGAGAAGNAGAGTNCGGGAGGCNTACATCCGNCTTTATGAGAAAAACNGGGAGATAATGCAGGAGAAAGATCATGAAGATGAAACGGAAGAGGATGCGCGGATGCGCAACATGATACTCTCCNCCGTAGAANGGAACCACTCATGGCGCGANCCCGATTTCACNCCNGCCCGCCTCGCGCAACTGACCGGCTTGGATAGCAAGGAAATCAACCGTATTCTCGGAGAATGTTTNGGNAAAAATTTCCGTAGTTTCATCAACGACTACCGCATCCGTGAGGCTCAGAAACTTTTGAGTCAGCAGTCTGACGCTCCTNTTCTCACNCCGGAGGAGATCGGACGCAAAGTCGGNTATCGTTCCGAGGCGACATTNATAGCNGCTTTCTGCAANCAGACAGGTCTCNCTCCNGAAATTTACCGCATGATCTCCGAACATATCCGGAGGGAAAAGTCAAAAAAGAGTTGACATGAAAAAAATATTATATCTAATCTGTGCGGCCTCCCTTCTGACGGGAGGTCTTACTTCGTGTAAGGATGACGAACCGGAGGTTGTCAAGCCCAACGGAGGACTTATCTANACAGAGGAGGGAGCGGTCATCCGNTTCTACCTCTCCAACCTCACCAGCTCTACCCTGAATGGCGACACGGAAGNNGAGTTCACGTTCGTAGACCCTGCAGAGGAGAGAATGCTCACCTTCNCGGGAAAAGTCAGAAGCGTCGGCAACCAGATTGTCGAAGGTCAGACCGACGCCTTGGAATGCGACATGCTTCTCGGCGAGAAACGACTCCCTGACGGCCATTACTTTGTCAGAATCCTCATTGGAGGAGAAGAGCATTTCGGCCCCTTCTATGTCTCCGTTCTCGACAACAGCATCTCGCCCGATAAAGGAGCGGTCTACACCTATTCCCAACTCCAGGGAGAAGGTTCAAAAGAGAATCCATACCGCATATCAGACAGCACTGACTTTGAATATTTCATAGCATCCCTCAATCAGGATCCTAACAGCGGATATGGCCAATATTTTGAGCTGACCGAGGATATCGCGCTTCCCTCCTACACAGATAACCCCCGGCTGACAGGAGCCCGTTTTCAAGGCACCCTCAACGGCAACAATCACCGCGTCAGCGCCCTTCGCTATGACGGACTCAAAAACCCTGCGTCCGCCGTAAGCGGCTTATTCTCCAGATTATTCAACGCCGAGATAACAGACCTCTTACTCAGCAACGTGGAACTCTCCGGACTCCACGCCGGCGGAGGCGCCTTAGCGGGTGAGACAAAAGGAAAGGTGACGCTCCGTAACGTCAGTATTGACGGCAATATCGAAGGAGAGCTCAACACAGGAGGACTTATCGGAGTCGTCGAAGGGGAGCTTCACCTCTTCGGAATCCGCATAGACATGAACGTCAAGGGAGGAGACAGAACCGGAGGAGTTGTCGGCGCTTTCTCCCATGAAGGAACAGGCGTCTCGGAATTTAATGATGTTGAGGTTAGGGGAGAGGTCAGCGGCACCCGTTACACCGGTGGTCTCATCGGACTCCTTAAAGGCACCAAAGCACCCAAGATAGGAGGGGTGACACTCCGGACGCATATAAAAGGAACGGAGAATGTCGGCGGATTCGTAGGAATGATGGACAAATGTATGCTTGAGATGACATCGGACTGCCTCTTTGACGGCGTTGGCAACCCTGTCTACTCCATCGAAGGCGTCTCCAATGTCGGAGGATATGTCGGAATGGTCGATCTCAACGCCAAAGAGTATCTTCTTCTGGATTCCCACGTCATGAACCTCAATGTCGCTCTCCATGCCTCACAAGGGAATGCCGGAGGAGTTGTCGGACTCGCCCGGACCGGACATATAAAGGTTCATAAAGTCAACCTCGCATACGAAAAAGCCATTGTCGAGTCAGAAGGTGATTGCGTCGGAGGAATGGTAGGGCGCATGGAGGGAGTATATCTCTCTGCCGGGAACTCCATCAACATAAAGAAACAATTACCCCAGCCCACTTCTTATAAACCTCACGCATCCCTCACCGTCCGCGGAGGCAACTATGTCGGAGGAATTGTCGGATATGGAGAAATGACAGAGTGGGGAGATCCCGTACTGGATCGGGGCAAAATCAGCGGCATTGTCAGCGGAGCAGATGTGGCGGCAACCGGTGAGATTGTCGGAGGAGTCGCCGGATGGTATATGGGAGAGATGGCCGATTGTGTATTCATCGGAAAAGTCAAAGGACGCTCAGATGCACTTATCGGCGGTGTCATAGGAAAGGGCCAGGGTAGGGTAGATGTTTACCGATGTGTCAATTATTCCGACATAGAGGGAGGACGCTACCAGGGGGGAATCTGCGGTTACAGCAATCCCACAAAGGTCTTTGACTTTGACTGGGGCAACTATTACACCAACTGCTATAACATCGGAAATCTGAGTGAGGGAAAAACAGTCGGTGGCATCGTCGGGTATGGAGGTCAGCACAACGGAGGATGTGATTTCCGCATCCGGGAATGCGAGAACTATGGCACCATAATGGCGGCCGGCGACGGCGACCACTCAGTCGGCGGTATCATCGGCGACCTTGACAGCGACAAAGCAATCGTCGAATGGAGCGCCAACTATTCGGATGTCGGAAGCCGGAATGTGCAGTTCGTCATCGGAGGCGTCGTCGGCAAGATAGGACGTGACCAGATAGCACAGAATGATGTACATGTGACAGGATGCACCAACCTCGGCACCATCACCTGCGACAAAAGCTCGACGAAGCTCGGCGGCGTCGTCGGACACCTGATGTATGGAGGAGCCGGGATTGTCTCCGGATGTGTCAACTGGGGTTCCATACCGGGAGACCAGAAATCAGATACAGGAGGAATCCTCGGATGCGCGACCTCATTCAATTATATCCACCGCAACTGGAACCGGGGAAAAGTGAGCCACGGAAACGCCATAGTCGGCACCCATCCCGGAGCCACCACCTTCGACCATTACGGCAACTACTATCTTAAAGGAAGCGGAGGTAACTGGCCCAGTGCGATTGAAATCACAGAATCCGAGATGACCCATACCTCCAAATTCCCCCAGCTGACATGGGGCCCGAACGCCGATTATTTCGGATATACCGGAGAATGGTATCAGATGTCGACCGAAGGACCTATCCCAATGTCCTTCGACTTCATCCATTGGGATGTCGAACGACTGCGTCCCGCCGGTTGGCATGTAGACCGCTGAAGTCCCTATATCTGTCCTATATCTTGTGCGTGATGGTATTTTTTTGAAATTGATTTTCGGGATTGTAAAAAAATAATTAATTTTGCCTTTATAAGTCCGGCAGTTGACCTGACAATTGGTCAACTGCCGGGTATTTAGAGCTTAACTAAATAAATACCTAATCGCATGAAAATTCTCAACAGGGCGCTCTGCGCCTCGGTTGTCGCCACGACCGCTTTCGCCTCTTCCGCGGCTACCTTTGTCGGCGACCGCACCGACTTCCGCGACGAGACAATCTACTTCGCGATGACCACCCGTTTCTATGACGGCGATCCCGCGAACAACGTCTATTGCTGGGATGGAGTCAACAACATCCAGGACCCCGAATGGCGCGGCGACTTCAAAGGACTTATCCAGAAACTTGATTACATCAAAGCCCTCGGATTCACCGCCGTCTGGATTACCCCCGTTGTCGAGAACGGCTCCGGACTCGACTATCACGGATACCACGCTATGGACTTCTCCAAGGTAGACCACCGCTATGTCTCCAAGGATGCCGATGCCGCAGGCGCCGATGTCGCTTTTCAGGAACTCATCGATGAAGTCCACAAACGCGGGATGAAGCTCATCCTCGACATTGTCCTCCAGCACACCGGCAACTTCGGCGAGGAGAACCTCTGCCGCATGTTCCGCAAGGACTACACCAAGGATCTCGCCGATATCGACGCCTCGATGATAGTCGTTCCTCAATCCGAGGGAGGAATGCTTCCCTCCAACTACCCCTCGATGAAACCCGCCGACCAGTATGGAACCCGTCTGGCCATGATGAAGAACAGCGACTTCACCAACCGCGATATCCATAACTACTGGCACCACAAAGCATGGTTCGACTGGGACGACCCCTCCCGCTGGTGGGGACAGATCGCCGGCGACTGCGTTGACCTCAACACGGAGCATCCCGCCGTCACCAACTATCTCGTCGACTGTTACTCCCGCTTCATCAAGATGGGTGTCGACGGATTCCGTATCGACACCGCAGGGCATATCCCCCGTCTCGCCTTCAACAAGATGTTCCTCCCCCAGTTCCTGGCCGCCGCTGAATCTCCGGAGGCTAAGGCAAAACGCGGCGACACACCTTTCTTTATGTATGGCGAGGTCTGCGCCCGCTCGATGGAGGTCATATACCGCGGCGACAACTACAACTGCTCCCCCTGCTATTACACCTGGAAAGAGAATAAGGATTACCCCTGGGACATGAATCCCGAATCCTGGGACAGCGTCGTCGCCATCCCCACCCAGACCGAGGGCTCGCAGGACTATTTCACCGTCTCCGGCCACACCAACTGGGAGTCAGTCCAGCAGTCGGCTCTCGATGACAAGGGGCATTCCGACGCCATCCTCCGCAAGAGCAATAACGCCAAGCTCAACGGAAACGAATACCATACCCCCGACTATACGGATTATTCCGGGCTGAGCGTCATCGACTTCGCCATGCACTGGAACTTCAATTCCGCCCAGGGCGCGTATGGAGTCCGCAATCAGGACTATCTATACAACGACGCCACCTATAACGTCGTCTATGTAGACTCCCACGACTATGCCCCCGACTCCAACTACCGTTTCTCCGGCACTCAGGACACCTGGGCCGAGAACCTCTCGCTGATGTTCACCTTCCGCGGAATCCCCTGTATCTATTACGGCTCCGAGGTAGAGTTCCAGAAAGGAAAGGATATCGACAAGGGTGCTATTCTCGCTCTCAAGGAGACAGGTCGCGCCTATTTCGGCGGATATATCGAAGGAGACCTCAATGTCAGCGACTTCGCTGAATACAGCGGCGCCACCGGCAACCTGGCCTCCACACTCAGCTATCCTCTCGCCCTTCATATCCAGCGCCTCAACAAGATCCGCGCCGCTGTCCCGGCTCTCAGAAAAGGGCAGTACAGCAACGACGGAATCACAGGCAAGATGGCCTTCAAGCGCCGTTACACCGATTCCAAGACCGACAGCTACGCACTGGTAACCATCAGCGGCGACGCTACCTTCACCGGTATACTCAACGGCCGTTATGTCGATGCCATTACCGGCGATGTCCAGAATGTCACCGACGGCAAACTGACCGCCAAATGCTCCGGCAAGGGTAATCTTCGCGTCTATGTCCTCGACACCGAGAAGACGAAAGCTCCGGGGAAAGTAGGCGAGGATGGCAAATACCTCTACGCTACGACCTCAGTTGCCGGCGACTGGCAGACCTGGCCCGATGAGACTATGCCCGCCGAGACCTGGACCGTCAAGCCCCAGGGAGGCGGCGGTGGCGGCAACGTCGGCGGAGACCGCGTCGAGCCCGACCCCGTTGTCGAACCCTCGATGTCAGAAGGGGAGCAGGCAATCTTCTTCGAGCATGAATCCTGGAACCCCGTGACAGCATGGGTATGGAGCAACAGCACCAACTACACCGGCGGATCCTGGCCCGGCGAGAACCTGACCTATCTCGGCAACAACGTCTATAAATGGACCTATACCGGCAGCGGTAAGATTCCGGCCGACGCCAAGGTTATCTTCAGCAACAACGGCAACGATCAGGTATCCAAAGATGGCTGGGGATTTGTCAACGGCGGATACTACACCTCGGCAGGTTACCAGCGCACAATCGAAGGAGCCGGCGAAATCGAGGATGACCCCATCATTCCCGTCGAACCCACTTCCTGGACGGCATATTTCGACAACAGCTCCACCAACTGGGGTGAGGTCAAGGTCTGGGTATGGGATGAGAACTCCAACAAGAACTACACCGGCGGAAACTGGCCCGGACAGTCGATCAGCCTTGACGCCACAACCGGCTATTATAAATTCAGCTGCACGGTCGAGGATGCCAACCCGAAGATGATGATTATCTTCAACAACGGCAGCGGCACTCAGACCTCTGACCTCGAATTTGTCAACGGCGGAGTCTACACGGCCTCCGGCTTCACCGGCAACGTCCTCGGTGAGGTCAACGTAAATGAACTCCTTTCAGAGATGACGATCGAAGCCCATAAGGGACTCCTCGTCGTCACAACTCCGAAATCCACCGTTCTCCCTGTCTGTCGCGTCGACGGAACAGTCGTCATGCTTCCGCTCCATATCGGACGCAACGAACTGGAACTTTCACGCGGTCTCTATATCATCGCAGGAAAGAAATATATCCTTTGAAACGGAGTATAAGACAGTAAAAGATTGCAAATACCCACGACGGGCACACCTTATTGGTGTGCCCGTTTTTTTTGACAAATTGGTATTCGTAACAGGGCTAACTCTTCAGGTTATTTGTCTAATAGGGATATAAATTTAGTCAAAACAGAATGATTTTATCTCTGTTTTCAAATTTTTGTGGTCAAATTAGGATATTCGTGTTTGAGGTTAGAATAATTTATGTATATTTGCATCCGTAAAGCTACTGAAACGCCAACGGAATAAATAATTTATGTTTTACAGCATAATTTGAATTTATAGCCACCTGTTTCAGCCAAATAGAAGCTGACAATACTCGATTTCGGGAGGCGGCGGTTTCTTTGCGAGAACAACAATCAGCAGACAAACGCGAAAATTCACTTAATAATACCCATAACAGCATGAAACATCTCAACAAGATGATTGCCGCTACCGCCCTGAGCTTTCCGTTCATGGCGCAGGCCGCAATGGGCGACTACACTGTCGTTCCCGCTCCCGGAGTCGTCGAGGAGCTGACCCAGTTCCAGATCAACTTTGACGAGACAGGTCTCGATGAGGTCGAACTCGATACCTATTCCATCGAAGTCCGCAAAGATGGCGCTTTCTTCTCCGACGTCAAGAAAAAAGGATATGGCTTCTCCTACACCTGCACCCTCAACACTCCCGCTACCGAGGCCGGAGAGTATGAAGTCGTGATTGCAGCCGGAGGAATTACTTATTGGTCAGATGATTATGCGACCGACGTCACCTCCACCGAACCCGTTACCTTCTCATACACCATAGAGGGGGGAGCTGCAACCCAGGGAGGCTACACTGTCGATCCCGAACCCGGAGTAGTCGATGAGCTGACCAAATTCTCCATCAGCTTCAACCGCGAGGGATATGAGAGCATCGAACTCGAATCCAGCTCCGTCTCCGTCATGAAGGATGGCGCTTTCTTCTCAGACATCAAGAAGAGCGGCTATGATTTCGATTTCACCTGCACCCTCAACACACCCGCGACCGAACCCGGAGAATATGAGGTTGTCATCGAACCCGGCGGAGTGACTTACTATGACGCCGAGTATAACGACAGCTACAACACCGAAGCCATCAAACTCGCATACACCATCAAGGCTCCTCTCACCGGTGAGGTCATCTATGATATAGAGTTCACCAAGTTCAATCCTGCCGAAGGGGAGGTTGACCTGGATATGTTCCAGTTCGACAACTTCAAGATGTGGACCTCCGGAGATGGTCTTAAGCTGAACAATGGCGCAAGCGTGACAATCACCGCTGACAACGGCTACGCATCGACCGGCACCTTCCGCATGCCCTACGCAAACTACTACTACGCACCCATTGACGCAGTGACCAAGGATGGCACTTACACCGTTGTCATCCCTGCCGCCACCATCGTCGACGCCGAGTATATCGAGACTGAGGGTAAGAGTGGCCACGCCAATGCCGAGACCACCCTTGTCTACACCTGTGTCAACGGTCTTCCCGCCGGCACTCCCGTTGTCTATGACCTGAATGTCGCCACCGTCACCCCCGCTGCCGGCACTCTCGACCTGGGGTCGAAAGCCTTCGACAGCGTGACCATCAAGCTTGAGGATGGATGCGCCTTCGCCGAGGATAAATTCACTCTCACCATGACCGCTCCTCAGGAGCAGGGTGACATAGAGCTGAATTTCACCAGCAGCTACACCGGCTACCTCGCGTTCTTCAACGAGCCGACCTACGACGGCGACTATATCCTCGTTATCCCCGAAGGTTCCTTCGGTGACGCCTCCTGGATCGCCAACCATGCCTACGGCCATGCCAATGCTGAGGTTGTCCTGAAATGGACCCTTTCCGGCGGCGTTCCGACATCGATCGAAGTTGTCAATGCCGAAACCCTTGAGGCTCCCGTCTATGACCTGAACGGCGTCCGTGTCGCCAACTCCCTCCGCGAGGCCGGAGCCGGCATATTCGTTGTCAATGGTCAGAAAGTCATCGTCAAGAAATAAACGATAACATAAAATTAAAAGACAGTCCGGAACTTCTGAGGCCGGGAAATGCCGATGGATTCCGGGCTGTCTCAAAACTAACTCAAATAATCCCATACAGCAAATCAGTTCAAGATGAAAAATCTTCTACTCCTTTCCCTCGCTTTCGGCGCCGCCCTGACTGCCGCTGCCGAGACCGCTTACTACACTATGGATAATCTGAGCGATGTCGTCAGCATCTCTCCCAACGGCCGTTATGCCGTCACCGCCGCTACCGACATGAACCTCAGCTACATCTGGAATGTAGAGAAACCTGCGGAGTTCGTACTCGTCCAGGCTCCGAACAACAATAAGATCGAGCTTTACGGAGTCACTGACGACGGCATGGCAGTCGGCGGATATTATGTCGGCGACAGCAAGTTCCAGCCCTGCATCGTCGTCAATGGCGAAATCAAGGATCTCCCCAGCACTCCTATGGCGATGAACAACAACTTCGCCCGTTGCGTGACCGCCGACGGCAAGGTCATCGGAGGATATATCGCCTATCGCGATCCCGAATCGGAAGTCGGAATGCGCTACCGCCCCTGCTTCTGGCGTCTCAACGACCAGGGTGAGTATGATCTCGAACTCGATCCCGAACTGGCTCTCCCCGAACATCAGGGATTCATCACCAACTGCATCAGCCCGGACGGAAGCGCCCTCGGCGGCCGCCTCTACTGCGCCGCAGGCTCTGAAATCCCCGCGCTGTATAAGGATGGCGAGCTCATCTACTGGAATGAACTTGAAACCAAGATCGAACCCTTTGAATACAAAGGTCAGGTCATCGGTTATTACGAGAACTACTATATCGACGGAATGAAGGATGGCTGCAAGGGTGAATACGTCATCGGCGAGTTCACCGGCGCTGACGCCTGGGGTAACTTCTACGGCTTCCGCACAATCGTCGACTGGGCGAGCGAGGATGGCGAGGATTACCAGCTCAGCAAATATGCCTGCGTCTACAACATCATGGCCGACGAGTTCACCGACTATCCCCAGGGAGGCGGTATCTCCAGTTTCAGCACCGGTCTGGGCCAGGACAGCAAATATATCTTCTGCAACGGCGACCGTATGCTCGTTTCCGAGGGTGACACCGAAGAGGTGAAGAGCATCTCCGGAACCTTCGGCTTCACCAACGCTTCGCAAATGACCGCGGTTCTCTCCGCCTCCGCAGACGGACGTATTATCGGAGGAAGCCGTCAGGAAGTTAATCCTGCAAACGGCGAGATGTTGTACTATCCCTTCATCGTTGTCCTTGACGAGCCCCTCGTAGAGGCTCCCGTAGGTCTCGGCGTAGAGGTCATTCCGGCTGAGGAAGGGAGTGTCATCGTTCTTTCCGCAGGTCGCGTTGACTTCGCAGGCGCCGAGGGTGAGGTCTATGATATGGAAGGCCGTAAGGTAGGCGCCGGTTCCTCCGTCGCTGTTCCCGCCGGTTTCTATGTCGTGAAGTGTGGTCAGGAGAGCCGCAAGGTAATGGTGAAGTAAATTCGCCTTCTTCCGACAAACTTTTGAAATACCATCATAAGAACAAGAAATGAAGCAACTGACCATAGCGTCGCTGCTCATGCTATCCGCGCCGGTGTGGGCTTCCACATCGGCGTCGATAGATTTGTGGCAGACCGATTTCAATAACGGACGCTTTCCGACCGGTATGACAGCCTCAGCCCAGGGACAGACCGCAATCAAAGACCGTTATAAAAATGGGTGGAGTGACGACGGCTGGGGCGTGAGCGCTTTAGGACGCGTCTATTGCGCCGTCTCCCCGACCTCGACTCTTTCCGAGAATCCAGTCGAGAATATACTGACTCTCCCCGCTATCTCCATCCCGGAAGAGGCCGAGGGGGTTCTTCTCCGCTGGAGCGCCCGCTCCATCCTTCCGGAACTTCCGGAAAGCTACGAGATACGTGTCCGTCGCCCCGGACAGGAGGGATGGGTGACCATTTACAGGGTTGAGGAGGAGGAAAATCAGATGAGGACCCGCGCCATCCTGCTGGATGATTATGCCGGACAAGAAGTGGAGATAAGCTTCGCCTGCATCAGCGTCAACAGATATATGCTCGCCATAGGAGGTATATATGTCGGTATTCCGGGAAGCCCCTTGCTGACGGCTGTCAACAGCAGCCGACGGTTTGCCGAGAATGCCTCCCCGCGTAATGTGGAGTATAGAATCACCGGAGAAATCTTCAATGCCGGAGCCCCCATGCCGGGCGGAACGGAGCTGAAAGTCATATCCGGCGAGGAACTCTACGGAAGTGTTGTCATCAGCGAAACTGTCCCTTCCGGCGGTTCACTGGAGTTCAACATCCCGGCACCTTTCCCTGATAACGAAACGACCTCTTACGATCTGGTCGCTCTCCTCCCTGACGGAACGGAGATCAAGGTGTTGAGCTCTGACGTGACCCGTTCCGGCTTCGCCCGCACACTCCTTATTGACGAGGGAACCGGAATATGGTGTAACAACTGCACGCGCGGCATCCTCGACATAGCCTCTCTTGAACGGAGCTATCCGGGGCAGATAGCCGCTGTCTGCACTCATGTCAACGATATTCTCGCCAACGACGAATATTGGAGCCATCTCGGTTTCTATGCCGTTCCCTACATGATGCTCAATCGTCAGCGCGAGACAGCCGGAGGAGACACCTCCCGCTTCGGAGCCTATTACAACGAGCCGACGACAGCATCTATCAGTGTTGTCGAAGCTTCCACCCATGAGGATGGCGATGAGAATGTAAAGGCTACTCTGGAAGTCATGTTCGACCATGAAGTGACTGAGTCCGGACGTTACGGAATCGGTTATGTCCTGACCTCATCCTATCGCGACCATCGCTCCGGCAAGCAATGGATGCAGAATAATATCCTGACGACTCCCTCGTCGGAACAATATTATTTTCTACCGACCGTTATACCTGCGACTCTGTCCTTTTATGACCATGTCTCGCTTGATTGCGAATATGCGTTCGATCCGAATCCGATAGAGATTGCTGAGGGCGCCGCTCTCGAACCTTACTCCCCTTATCGCATGACTTTTAATTTCGGAGAGATATTTATCGATCCGGGTGAAGATTTTGAAATCGATGAGGATACTGTATTGCCGGAGGATATAAGCCTGGTAGCCTTTGTCATCGATACGGAGGATGGAACGGTGTTGAACGCCACGACATTCCCTCTTCAGAAAGAGTATTACAACCCGACCCTTGGTGTGACCGCTCCTTCAGTCAAGGAGGGGATCCGGTTGATGGTAAGGGACCGGAATCTCCTGTTTACCCTTCCGGATGGAGTCAGCCGTTATGAAATGACGGTCTCCGATCCTGCGGGGCGTATTCTTTCGAGACGCAGCGGAGAGGGGCGTGGCGAGACAGTGGTTCCCCTTCCGGACGCTCAGGGTCTGATGATCGTTACTCTGACGACGTCCGAGGGTATAGGCTCCCTTAAGGTTATGAAATGAATAACTTTAAGATTATTAAATGAATAACTTTTTACAGATGAAATACACAGTTACACTCTCTATGGCTCTGGCCGCCACTTTTGCCGCCTCTGCCCATACGGATCTCCTTAATCAGAACTTCAACGGTGATTATACCGTAGACTTTCCCATCACTCTCGAACTTGACCATCTTCCCCCGGCTTCAAGCGTCGGTCCTCTTTTCACCAACGAACAGGGGGTAGCCCAGCCGTGGTGGCCGCTCAAGGATTCCTCCAACGCTGAGGATCGTTTCCTCTGCTCCCACGCAGCCTATCAGTATGAGGGAGCATCCAACGACTGGATCGGTAGCCGCGCGATCACTATCCCTACCGAAGGATTCGTCCTTTCGTTCGGCGCTCAGTCTTACGTTATGTTCTCCGGTGACAGACTGAGCAACCTCTGGCTCTTCATCACCGAAGAACCCCTTTCGGCCGATAATCTGCCGACTGTCCCGACGATGCTCATCGAGAATGTGAGCGAGGGAAAATCGAAGGAAAACATCGAAGGGGATTTCACCTATTACGACCTTAGCCTCGATCCCTGGGTCGGAAAGACTATCTATGTCAACTTCGCCAATCTAAACGAGTTTTCCGATATCCTGGCTATCGATGATGTCCTTATCCGTCGTCTGGATGTCGCGGAGGTCAATATCTCCGGACCTGAGGGATATGTGGTGCAGGGGGAATATGAAGTCTCTGCAACAATCCGCGGCACTGAGGCTCCCGGACTTGGCGCCTGGACGCTGACTTTCGACGACGGCAACGGCAAGACTGATGTGAAGACCGGTTCGTCGCTGGGTGTCGGCGAGGAGTTCAGCTTCAATTTCACCGGCAACGCTCTGGCCGGCAAGGAGAATGGATATACGGTCACCTTGGAATCCGACGGTGTTCCTCCGATTCCCGCTTCAGGTGTCGTCACCGGTCTCTCCTTCCTTCCTGAGCATCGTGTCTTCTATGAGGAGGCGACCGGAGTATGGTGTGGCAACTGTCCGCTCGGCGCTTTTACCATCGAGTCCATGATGTCGGATCCCGACATGAAGGAGCGTGTCATACCTGTCTCTGTCCATATCCCCGGTTCCAGCACGGACTATATGATCTGCGAGTCATACGCTGCTCAGTTAGGTCTTACTGCGGCCCCGACGACCCGCACCGAGCGTGAGAATCAGGTCCTCGGCTTCGGCAATCTTGACAAGACTTATGATCCGTCGAATCCCAACACTGCCGCAGGTCGTCTGCGTTTGATATCCGAAAAGGTCGTTCCGGCCGAGATCTCCATGACAGCGTCTTATTCCGATGCGGCTGTTGAACCTCAGAAGATGAATTGTGAGGTCAAGGTTCGTCCGGCAATCGATATGGAGGGAGAGTATGCTGTCGGTATCGTGATGACGGAGAATAACGTCCACTATCGCGGCACTGATTGGGCTCAGGCCAATTACGCTTCCGGCGAGCAGATCGCAGGGAATATGGGAGGCTGGACGGAGCTTCCTTCAAAGGTGCGCAATGTCCGTTACCAGGATGTCGCTCGTGGCATCTGGGGCTTCAACGGTATCAACAATTCGCTCCCGACCCTGATGCCGATGGATCAGGATCAGGTCTTCACTTACGAGCTGGAGGTGCCTGACACTTACATCGAGCTTACACCCGGCGATCCTTCGACAGCTGTTTCTCCGGCGATCAATCTTGACAACGTCGTCATGGTCGCTTTCCTTATTGACCGGAAGACAGGCTTAGTCATCAACGCCTGCTCTTATCCCATGACCCCGCAGGCAGAGGATCGCTTCACCATCGCCGATCTTCTTGAAGAAGCAGGTGTCGAGGACATGATGGTCGGCAGTGATGTCGCTCCGGAGTATTACACGCTTCAGGGTGTACGTATCGCGACTCCCGCAGAGGGTCAGCCCGTCATAGTCCGTCGCGGTGCTACCGTCACCAAAGAGCTCTATCGTCGCTGATAAAGCCGGCAACAGCCGCACAATAACACACCAAAATAAAAACGGCCCTGCTGACTTTCGATAGTCAGCAGGGCCGTTTTTACTTTTATCATCTGATTTTTCGGATTTCGTATCGGAGTGCGCGATCGGATCTACTGTCTGTATAATTTGCTCCAATTATAAAGATTTGGCGGGTGTCCATGGCGAAGCGTCCGCCATAATCGCGTGAAAGTAATTGGTCGATAGCTTCTCGAACGCTGTGGTTGTACTTGAATTCGAACACGTAGATGAAGCGAGAAGTCTGCACTTCAATGTCGCTGCGTCCCAAGTATCCGTGATGCTCAGCAACAGCGCGGGTACCGCTGAGGACGGTGAGCAGGTAAGTAATTGCGCGGTATGCTGATTCATTGTGGTCCTCTCCCGGGAGATCCTTGAACAGAGCCTCCAGGCGGTGCATGAAATCATCAATATTTCCTTCATACAGATCCATCTTGAAGTCACCGAACTGAAAAGGACTGTTGACATCATAGACAAGCGGCGCGTAAACCTGCAACAGTTCTCGGTAAAAACCGCTCTCTACTTCATGATTGGGAAACCTCAGTTCGTATAAATTAGCTTCGGGACTATACTTCCAAATGGTGAGATAACCTGTCTGGAACATTAGTGGAATGGGATTCCTGTCATTAAGACCAACAGCGGTCAGGTCTTCCGGTGTACATTTCCTGCCGTTCAGGTCAAGCGGGAAAGTGCCTGCTTTTTTGATGCGCTTCGCTAAGAAAGTCGGAGTGCCTGTCGCAAACCAGTAAGAGTTGATTTTTTGGTTATCAAGTGCGAGCAGGACGCTATACGGGTTGTAAAGGCGTGAACCCTCGGATGTGAAAAGATATCCATCGTAGTAATTTCGCAATTCGCGGAGGGTAGTCTCGAAATCCTCTTTGCGTTTGCGGGCGAGATTCTCGATACCGGATCTGAATGTACGCAACATCTCTTCTTCAGTCCATCCGCAGATATCTGCGAACCTATCCACAAGCGATATATCCTTAAGATTATTGAGATCGCTGAAGATGCTGACACGGTTGAAGCGTGCGACCCCCGTAAGGAACGCCAGGCGGATAAAACGGTCCATCGACTTTAAGTTACCGAAGAATCCCTTAAGTGTTGACTGATAAAGCTCGTAAAGGGGTTCCTTTTCATCCAGACTTAGAAGAGGCTTGTCGTACTCATCGATAAGGATAACCACTTTGCGCCCTGTCTTCTCGTATGCTGCCCGAATCAACTGGCGGAATCTCTGAACCGTATCCGAATACTTTGTTTCGCAACCGTACACCTCTTCCATCTCATCGAGCTGTTGACTGAGCATAGCCTCAAGACCGTCCTCTTTCCTGTAATCGGAGGAATTAAAGTCGAAATGAAGAACCGGGGCGGGTGTCCAGTCAACATCCATCGAGTCGATAGCAAGTCCTTTGAAGAGCTCGCGCTTTCCATCGAAGAAGGAGTGAAGAGTTGAAAGGAGGAGGCTTTTACCGAACCGGCGTGGACGGCTCAGGAAATAATAGCCTTCGTTGTCAACGATAGGCTTGATGTACTGAGTCTTGTCGACGTATGCGAATCCACCCTCTATAAGTTTGGAAAAGGTCTGGATTCCGACCGGATACTTAAGCTCTTCATTCATCATACCGCGAAGATAACACAAATTCGCGTCAATTCAAAATCCTATTCGCGTCAGCACTGTGATATGCCGGTGAAACCCCGGTGAGAGGATTCCTTAGGCGCGTCAGCACGGTGTCCATCGGTGCCGATCGGGGTAATACTTCTTTCGCGACGACGTGTCGACCGCCCTCCTCTCGGCCAAGCGGACCTCACACCATGCGCCACCGATCTACACCGAACCCTCATCAATCCGCTAAACGCAAAGCGGTGACAATCGGTGCCCATCGGAGTGATGCCCACCTTTCGCGCGAACTGAACATCACACGTATTTTTCACAGGGTTCACACGGGGCAAGACAGGCGAGCGACCACACGGAGCCCCCGCTTTCCAAGCGGGTTGCCACGGCATCCTTTCCGCAAACCATACCCCGACGAATCGAGGGAAAGGATTATCTCGCGGAACTTTTGGCTGACGCCTGGTCATCGCGTAGAATGGAACTTAACGGAACGAACGCGGAACTTTTCTATTTCCTTCTCTGTAAGGACGCCACTCAGGGAACTCTTCGGATTCTAGTTCCCGAATATTACGGAATATGGTCACTGGAAAGCCTAGTCGAGGAAACTTTTCATTTATTTCGGTACTAACCCTATAGCGTAAATTGGGAGATGCAGGTGATTCTTCTGTTAAAGACGAGTGAAGAGCTTGCTGGATGGAAAAATTTTATTACTTTTGCGGGTGCAGACCGCCACGCAGAAGCCCCGGTCTGGGGTAGAGCGGCGCGGGATGTATCGGTCATGGCGGCGTCAATACGTCGGCAATGACCGCCATAAATACATAGAAAGCGTTTATCCGCGCTGATTCTTGACAGTCTGAAATTCTCGCAAAATTTCAAAATCGAAGTCAAGGTTCGAGCAACGGTAGATGCCCGTGGTATGTGTCATCCTGCCTTCGGCCTATCTTTCGCGAGAAAGATAGCCGTGAGCATTGATTGCATATACGAGCGTGGGCTTCTGCGTTGCCGTCCGACTTCGATTAGGCAATGCGAGAAGCCTCAGACTGTAGGACGGTGACAGATACAGATTCCCGCGCTTTTTTCGTCTAACAACCTAACGCCAACGAGGGGATGACCGCGGCAACTAAACAATTGAATGCCAGTTTCAAAAGGTCGTAGCTGTACACGAGCGGAATTCGAGCAGCAAGAGTATTTATTGAAAAAGATGATAGAAGTAGTAGAAACATACTATCACACTTCCATTGAATCTCTTCGAACTCATATCAGCCAAATTGAAGAAGAAACGAACTCCTATGACGAGTCGGTTACCCTGACTAAACAGCTTTATGAGGAATTGGATGAAATGGTACACCAAAGATATATAGCAAGAAATAAGCTAGTAATTATAGTTTATTCCATAACCGAACAATCGCTTGCTGAAATATGCACACAATACGTAGTGCCATTACTCTTCTCGCCACAAAATAAAGCTAAACGCTATTATTATCTGAGTGATTTCTTATTTTCACTCGGAGTTGATTATAATACCCAAAATTCTTCGAATGCGGCCTTCATGGTACATACAGCAATTAGAGAATTGCGTAATCACTGTACCCATAGTGGAAATGATTTAGGTAGAGCGACTGCCGCTGTTGCTGCAATGGGGAAAGCAGGATTCACAGATATAGTAAGCGTAGAAGGTGTAGTACAGATTCATTCTGACACTGCATTATACAAAATTCTTCAAATTTGTTGTTTGATGCTTGAAGAGGCAGAAGGGAAGGCGAGAAGTTTTTATGATAATTACTCTAATAAGTAGCTCTCGGAAATTAAGGAGAATATAAAACGTAGTTATCGCACCGACCGTTCGGCCGCGGAGCGAAGGAGCTTATCGGGATAAGCAACTGAACGACAAGGCCGAACGGCAAGCGAGAGCAAGTTTTATAGTTCAAGATAAAGGTAATTCCATAATATCGATTAATTTTTTAGAGCTACTTACCAAATTATGAGGATGGTTATGTTGATGCCGAGAACGAGAAATTCTTGTTCATGACCGTTTGCTAAATAATAAAGTTGTCAAATTTATAGATTTTAATAATATGTATATAAAATTTTTCACGTGTCATGCGGATTCTTTCGTAAAAGGCCCGAGGGACTTAGTTTCCGAGAAGTCTGGGCTATTAGATCCTAATGGGTCTTCGGCAGTCTATCCAGAATCAACCGAGTCCTATTGGGCTTCTGTGGCATTCCACAACAGTGGCAAGGTGTGGCAGAGTCGGGTAGTTCTCCTGATTGTTTTAATTCTGAGTTTGATCAGCTATCCGTTAACTCTCAAAGCAGAAATTCTTTACCAAGGAGAATACGCCTTTTCAATAATCTCTAATTTAGAGAGATTATGCGCACTTGAGTATAATGACAAGCAACCATATCAGGGTGATTTCATAATTCCGGAATCTATCGAATACGACGGTGAAGTCTACAGAGTGTATCAAGTGAACGCAAGAGCTTTCGAATCTTCTTATGATCCTTATGAAGGGCATGAGGTAGGCAAACTCACTTCTCTTACAATTCCTCCTACATTAAAGGTATTAAAAAATCCAGTATTTGGTGATAATATTTGGAGTCTTAAAAAATTAATTATTCAAGATTCCCCGGATGAACTGGCATTGGGTACTCTTTCTCATCATGAGCTAGGAGTATCGATAAAAGAATTATATTTAGGACGGAATGTATCCTTTGAGATATGGCGTCGGGACAATTACAATCCCGGTTGGCCCTACGGTCCTTTCGGTTATATTGAAAAGGTTGTGATGTCAGATTATGTTACTAAAATACCCAGTTATCTTTTCCGTGGTTGTTCTCGGACAATTAAAGAATTAGTATTTAGTCCCAATATAATTGAAATTGGCGAATTCTCGTTTATAAATGCGTTATCTATAACTAGTTTAACTATACCTGAGCATGTGGTAAAAATTGACAATTATGCCTTTAGTGATAATTCAAGTCTGCAGGATGTTATATTGCCATCATGTTTAGAAGAAATAGGCTCCTATGCCTTCGGTAGTAGTTATCGAGGTTGGGAAGAAAATATTAGCGTAGTACTCTGTCATGCTACTGTTCCTCCGCTTGCTTCCGGAACTGCATTCGGAAAACGATCTAAGAGTATAAGGCTGAGAGTTCCATCTGAAGCTGTAAGGGAATATAAAGAGGCTGAAACATGGAAGGAATTCGGAGATATACTTTCATTAGACGGTGTCTCCTCGCCTTATCCTAATGTAGTATCATTGTCATGCCTATTTGATAATGGAAGTTTAATAAGAGAGAATGTTAGGAGCGGAGAATCCAAAACTCTCGAATTTAAGGCAGCCGATGGTTATGTTATTCATTCCGTGTCTGTAAATGGAGATGAGATGGATAGATTATCAGGTGAGTATGTCTCCCTTCAACTAGAGTCTATTAATGAGGATACTTGTATTCAGGTAATTTACGAAGAGATAGGAGACTCTTCGATCGTTCAAAAGAGAGTTTCTGATATAAGAATTGGAATTGACTGTAACATTATTAAGATATTTGGTAATTTTAATTCGGCAAAACTATTCTCTGTTGCAGGAGAGTGCTTGTATGCTGGTTCGGCAGATACAATCGAAATTAGCCAGAAGGGATTGATGATATTAGAAGTTGATTCGCGAAGATTCAAGTTTATGATATTTTGAAAGTAAGGCTGTCCAAGAGAGGACAGCCTTACTTTATATGAATTCTTTTGGTTCTAATAGACGATAATGGGACTCTGATTCTTAGTCCAAAATAATTTGACGGTTGCCAACCATCCGACATAACTTTCGCTTACTTTTGGTGCAGGGCTACGAGAGTGTGGTTATTTAAAACGTTGTATTTACTATCGGAGGGAGAGTTCAGTGTCGTTGGCGGCGATGATGAAGAGCTGGCGTGAGTCCAATGGCGAAGCGACCGACGTAGTCGGTCAATTTATTTACCTGTCGGCGGTGCCGTAGCGGGAGATGGCGTATGCAGGAATGATGAGGATCTCGGCAGGGGAATTCCCGTTCGAGATTTCCAGTCGTCCGAAATTCTCCAGAGAGCATCGTAGGCCGGTCGTCAGATTTTTCTTTTCCATGAACAGGCGCAGGCTTTTCATCTTGCCGCTCGTTCCGGCTTTTACCTCCAAAGGCAATACCTTCCCTTGATTACCGAGAATATAATCCACTTCCGAGGATGTACCGGATGCTATGTTCTGCCAATAATACATGAAACAACGCCTTCGAGAGTCGGAATTCTTCAATAATTCCAAGCCCACGGACAATTCAGCCATTGCTCCCTTATTGACCAAGTCGGCGGCAGATCCCGTCAGGATCAGTTCGGTGAGCTCGTTCTGCCCGGCCTGGTCAAACGACATGGCCCGCATCAACAGACCGGTATCCAAATAAAGGTACTTGAAAAATTTAGGATTGACTTCAGCTCCCAAAGGAAGACCGTTGGCGGTGGAATACTCCACAAGATGTATCAACCCTGCATCTTTAAGCATAGTCAGGGCTTGCTTCACGTCGTTTTCATGGTAGCCTCCTGCGACGTTGCTATACATGAATTTACGACCTACTTGTCGGATGACACTTTGCAAAGTGTTGTTAAGTAACGTGATATCCACCGATTTGGCATATTTGTTGAAGTCATCGTAATATGACTCCTGGATGTCCGTCAGTTCATCGATGCATACGTTGAAATCGCGAGTCTCTACCCACGCGTTGACGCTTGCGGGCATTCCTCCGACAATCAGGAACATGCGGTAGCTGTTTACCAATTGAGAGTGGAGCGGCTCGAAAAGCGGTGAGTCGGGGGAGGCCTCACATATAGCGGTCGTCCATGCGTCTTTCTGCTCAGCCCATAGATATTCCTCGTAATCCATAGGGTACATATACATCGAGGTGATTCTGCCGACACCGTAGGAGGGCATCTTCTTGATTGCGAATTCAAGCAATGAACCTGCGGCTATGACGTGAAGTCCGGGTAACCGCTCCTTAAAGAACCATAGCGCATGAATGGCTGCAGGACAGACCTGCACTTCGTCCAGAAACAGCAGTGTCTTTCCCTCTACTATCGTCTGGCCGAAGAGAATACCGAGACGATTGCATATTTCCTCGATTTCCAGATTCATCTCGAACAGTCTGCGCGCTTCCGGGACCTCTTCGAAATTCACTTCCAGAAAACTGTCAAATGATTCCCCTAAATGTCTTACGGAATAAGATTTACCGACTTGTCGCGCTCCGCGCAGGAGTAAGGGTTTCCGCCGTGGGGACTCCTTCCATTTCAGCAGTTGAGCGTCTATTTTTCGTCTTAGATACTTCATTTCTCGGTCGCATTGATGATAGGGTGCTAAGTTAATGAATAAATCCCATATAACCAAATAGTTAGGTGAATATTTTAGAAAATATAGAGGAATAATAGGGTGTTTTTATGACTTTTTATAGAGTAATAATCCGGGGTTTTATGACTTTTTATAGAGGAATAATCCGGGAAATATGTGGCCCCGCCGGATGTCTTCACAGGCTCCGGCGGGGCTTATGGTTATTTAGCGGGTGAGGTCGGCAGGGAGGAGAGGCATGGCGCCGTTCTGAGTGCAGACGTAGGCGGAGACATCGACAGCCGTACGGTGGGCTTCCACAACACTCTTCCCTTTCAGCAGACAGGAAATGAAAGCGGCCGTGAAGGAATCACCCGCGCCGACAGTGTCGGCGACCTCAACTTTCGGAGTCTCGACGAAGGAGACACTCCCCGGCTGGAAGACATAGCTGCCGTTGATGCCGCAGGTAAGAATAAGCATCTTCAGATTATACTTCCCGAGCAGAATCCAGCACTTGTCCTGGAGGTCAATCCCCGGATAGCCGAACAGACGCGAGATCGTCACAAGCTCCTCGTCATTGATCTTGAGGATATTGCAATGCTTCATCGAGTCGGTCAGAATATCCTTGGTATAGAAATTCTGACGCAGATTGATATCGAAGACCTTCAGCGCATCGTTCTCTTCCGGAATAGCATCGAGGAACGCATTGATGGTCTCGCGCGAGACAATATTGCGTTGCGCAAGAGAGCCGAAGCAGACGGCGCGTGTATTCTTGGCAAGCTCTATCAGGTCCGGAGTCAGCGGGATATTGTCCCAAGCCACATTCTCCTTGATCTCATACTGCGGAACGCCATCGGAGTCAAGTTCAACCTGAACGGTACCGGTCGGATAGGGAACCGACGCCAGATTGAAATTAAGTTTCTTCTCATTGAACTGCTCTACCAGCTCCTGTCCGAGCTTGTCTTCTCCGATAGCTGAGACCGCGATGGAGGGGAGACCGAACTGGCCGACATGGTATGCGAAATTGGCGGGAGCGCCTCCGATTTTCTTTCCTTCAGGCAGAACATCCCAGAGGGCTTCCCCCATACCGACTATCATTTTCTCTTTCATAATGGTATTAACTGTTTAGTGTCATTAGGTTTTTTGAACCCCCGGCGCAGGGATTTGAAGTCTGCGCCGGGGACCTGTTGAAAGTATAACGTCATTTAGTTAGGAATTACCGAAAATTTTTCAGCTTTCTGAAAATGTTCAGGCTTTCTTCATCTTGAAATTATAGAAGAGAAGATAAAGGACGCCGACGGCCATAACCGCTACCGCGCCATTCTGCGAATTGACGGCGTCGGAGCAGAATCCCATGAGGATAGGGAAGATAGTGCCTCCGAAGAGACCCATGATCATAAGGCCCGAAACCTCGTTCTTCTCGTTGGGGACGTGATTGAGCGCCTGGGCGAAGACCATTGAGAAGATATTGGAATTACCGAAACCTATAAGCGCTATGGCAATGTAGATTACCGAGACATGCTGCACGTCGAGGAAGAGGCATATCATTGCCGCGAGCATACAGACAACGCTGACAGCGAAGAAGCGGCGTGCCGGGAAATGGGCAAGAATCCAGGAGCCCGCGAGACAACCGAGAGTACGGAAGATGAAGTAAAGGCTTGTTGCGAAAGCTGCATCCTCGAT
Organism: Bacteroides sp.; assembly: GCA_014801785.1. GTDB lineage: Bacteria > Bacteroidota > Bacteroidia > Bacteroidales > Muribaculaceae > Lepagella. The sequence goes on from JAAVDN010000006.1 coordinate 48,299, forward strand.
AGTCAGTTCGTGGCGTTCCATAAGGATACGCGGAGCGGTGGTGTTGGTACCGACATCAATGCCGACATGACACATAATTCCGAGGAAGCAGAGAAGCACGAACGGCTTTCCAAGCAAAGCGAATGAACTGCCGAAACTTGACGCCTTGTCGGGCTTATCCTCCGGAATCGGAGTCCCTCCGAGGATAGCGATAGCGAAGACGCAGATGATGGCGTAGATGGGGAAGAGCACTCTCCAACCCAGTCCGAACTCCGGAATGACCAGAGTAGCACCCCAGGTCATAATATAGGGAGCCAGGAATGAGGCAATCGCTTTGACGAACTGACCGAAGGTCAATGTCGAGGCGAGACGCTGAGGCGCGATAAGATTCGAAACAAGAGGATTGAGCGATGTCTGCATCAGAGCGTTGCCGATTCCGAGAAAGAAAAGGCGACCAGCATGACACCATAGCTACTTCCGAAAATGGGAACGATGAGGGAGGCCAGGGTGACAACCATCGAGATGATGACTGTCTTCTTGCGTCCGATGCGGTTCATCAGCAGTCCGGTCGGAACCGAGAAAATGAGGAACCAGAAGAAAACGAGGGAGGGGAAGAGGTTCGCCTGAGAGTCGGAGAGGTTGAGGTCTTTCTGAACGAAATTGGATCCGACGCCAACCAGGTCAACAAATCCCATCACGAAGAAGCAGAGCATGACCGGAATCAACTGGGCCAGCGAACTGCTTTTGGGAGCGGAGGTGGTAGTGTTATTCATGGTGAAATAATTATTTTACTCCTTGCGGGACACGTTTGGGGGAGATAGTCCAGACCGAAACCGGTTGCACTTTCACCCCGGGACCTTCGGAGCGCAGGGTAAGTGTCGTATAGGGTTTACGCGGGAAAAGGAGGTTGGTCATAGCCAGATGACCACCGTCGATGAAGGCCTCGATGCTTGAGCGGTCGATGAAGAAGCGGAAGCTGAAAGAGGTCGAGTTTCCGGGCACTTCAGCGAAGGTAACGCCGGAGAAATTATCGCTGAACGAAACCTCCCCACTCTTCGAGCGGTCCATCGAGAAACGTCGGTCAGCACCGTCGAGCTTCATAACCACCTCCTCGCCGTCAGCATTGGAGAGAACGATGCTCAGCTTCTGGTTGTCGGCCACAGTTGCCTCGAACTGAATCTCATAGCCTCCGGTTTCGGAAGAGGGGAGCTGGAAGGATTTACCTTTGGAAGAGATGGTAGCGCTCCCGAACTTCTTGAGGGAACCGCGTAAGGCGTCAACTTCAGGCGAAGGTGCCGAGGTCAGGTAATATTGTCCGTCGGGAGCCTTGAAAAGGGAGAGGTCGCGCGGCAAACTGTTGGCGGAACGATATTGCTTTGTAGGCACTTCATTAGCATACTGCCAGTTGCTCATCCAGGCGATGACCGTCTTGCGGTCGTCAGGCGCGTTGGAGAAGGAGACCGTGGCGTAGTGATCCTTGCCGTAGTCCATCCAGCGGGTGACCTCCGGGGGAGTGTCGCAAGTGAAAGTTTTCCCGTCGAAATCGCCGACGAAATATTGCGCTGCGGAGCCTCCGAAAGGACCTCCCGGGTTGATATTGATGATCAGAACCCATTTCTTTTCATCAGAACCCTCGACAGGGACCTCCATAAGGTCAGGACATTCCCAGACCCCGGCCTGCGAGCCGAAACCATGCCCGAACTTGGAGGCTAAGGTCCAGTCCTTGAGATTGGGAGAAGTATATATCAGAATCTCATGGTCAAGGGCAGAGACCAGAGTCAGTACCCACTGATTATGTCTGGCGTCCCAGAAGAAATTAGGGTCGCGGCTTTCGCGTTCGTATGCTATAACCGGATTGGCGGCATATTGCGTGAAAGTTTTTCCTCCATCTGTCGAATATGCCATAGACTGGGTCTGGGATGCGCCTGCGGTAGTGAAGATGGCGACGATGGCATCCTTGCCGAATCCGGCGGTATTATCCTTGTCAACGACAGCCGAACCGGAAAATATTGTGCCTAATGCAGTCGGACGAATAGCGATCGGTTGAGCGTCCCAGTTGATAAGGTCCGGAGATGTAGAGTGGCCCCATGTCATATTCTCCCATTTGGACCCGTAGGGATTATACTGATAATAGAGATGCCAAAGCCCATCCTGGTAGAACATACCGTTCGGGTCATTCATCCATCCGTAGGCTGGAGTATGATGATAAGAAGGGCGCCAATATTCGGTGTTGGTTGTATCGAAATCGTCAGCGAGGGTCAGCTTATTTGCCCAAGTCGCTTCATCCCCGTCGCGGAGGGTATATCGGTCATTGGTCGTCCGCACATCGAGTAAAAGATCCTTCCCCTTGAAACGGCGTAGGTCCAGCGGCACATAATAATCTGCCTTTCCGGCGGCAAGCGCGATGTTGATATAGTCTTCCAGATTATTGTCGGCAACCACCCGGATATGGCTGACAGGTTGCGACTCTTCAACGGGAATGAGGAGGAAATTGGATTCCACATCAGGAATCTTGACCATTATATTATTCGGGGCGAGATTCAGAATCTCTATTCCCGGAGAGTTCTCTGCCATCATGGAGGCTGGCGCAAGGGAAATCAGCGCGGTTGTCAGGAGTGAATCAAATATCTTCATGTACGGTTTTAATTGATTTCAAGGAGTTATTACCCTGTCCAACAAGAAATGGATTTTAAAGCTACTTTCCGGCGCCGGAGGGATTCTCTGCGCTCGGAAGGCATCGCAAAGATACGTTGTTGAAAGGAAACGGAGGTAGCACAGCGGTTACAGAGAATGCAACACAGGTAACAATAATCCCTGAATCAATGAAATAGAAACAAAATTCGCATGGATTTGGATTAAAAATCGGGGTATGGTTGGCGAATAATCCAAAAACCGTTATATTTGCATCCTGCAATCCGACTTGACAATCGGAGTACCTCTGCAATATCCTTTTACCGATTTCCATGAAAAACTCCATAATCAACCGCTCTCTGCCTCCATCAAGCCCTTCTTCCGGCATCTCCTCCTATGTTTGATAATTTTGATGACGGTGACAGCCTGTGATGACCGAAAGGAGGTCAGCATAGGGATTTCGCAATGCAGTTCCGACGACTGGCGTTCGAAAATGAACGATGAGTTGCTTCTCGAACTCAGTCAGCATCCGGAAGTGGAGGCGGAGATACTGTCGGCCGAAGACAGCAATGAGAAACAGATAGCGGATATACGCCATTTCATAGATAGCGACGTCGATGTCCTGATAGTCTCTCCACGCGAGGCGGAGGCTATCACCCCGGTCATTGCGGAGGCCCGCAAGAAAGGAATCAAGGTCCTGACATTTGACCGGGAGACTGTCGGAGAAAGCTACGATAACTTCTACGGCGCAGACAACCATGCTATCGGAATGGGAGTTGCCCGTTATCTGAAAAAAAGGCGTCAGGAACGCGGCTCCCTCGCTCCTCTTGAAATCCTGGAGGTCCGTGGACTCGACGAATCGACTCCCACTCGTGGACGCCATTCCGGATTTATGGAGGAATTGGGCGGAGACACGGATATACATCTCGTCGCAAGCATATCGTCGGACTGGACAGACGGACCGACTGAGCGAATGGTCGATTCAGTATTGCGACTTTATCCGGAGATTAACACGATCTATGCCCATAATGACCGAATGGGTCTGGCGGCTCGCAAAGCCGCCGACAAACTCGGGCGCCGGGATATATTCATAATAGGAATAGATGCCGCTCCCTCCATAGGTCTGGCGGGAGTGGAATCCGGACAACTGGACGCCACTTTTCTCTACCCTACCGAAGGAGGGAAGCTGTTGCGTCAGGCTATAGGGATGGCAAGAGGGGAGAGCTATCCCCGGCGTCAGATTTCGCAGACCGTCATGCCGGTCGATTCCACTAATGTCCGTCTGATGCGCTTCTCCTCGGAGGCTCTCAGCGAGTCTGTCGAACAGGCGAAAGGGTTGTCGAGCCGAATAGCTTCATTTTCACGGTCGAAGAATCTGATGCAGACTTTGCTCTGGGTCGGTTTCGGACTTCTTGTCATAGCTGCCGGAGTCCTCTTCCTTATCCTGCGCCTTTATTGGGCCAGACAGCGCAGCCAGGCCCAGCTTGCCGCAAGCAACGAGGAGTTACGTCGTCAGAAAGATGATCTTTCGCATCTCAATGACAAGCTTAAATCGCAGACTGAGGAGCTACGGAATCTGAACAGCCAGCTGAATGAGGCGACCACATCGAAGCTGACATTCTTCACCAATGTCTCCCATGACCTGCGGACCCCCCTGACCCTTATCTCGGCCCCTGTGGAGGCATTGAAGGAATCATCTTCACTGACCGTCAACGAAAAGGCTCTTCTTGACATAGCTGCCAAAAATATCCGTATTCTCAAGCGGCTCATAAACCAGATACTTGATTTTCAGAAATTCGACAGCGGTAAATTACGCCTGGAACTCAGCCGCTTCGATATAATCGGGGCTGTCAGGGAATGGGCTGATTCGTTCCGCAGTCCGGCGCGCCAGAAGGATATCAGGCTTACTCTTGAAATAATCCCGCAGCAGATGGAAGGAGAGAACCTCCCGGTGACGGCCGACCGCGAGAAACTCGAACGTGTCTTCTTCAATCTGATGAGCAATGCTTTCCGGTTCACTCCCCCCAACGGAGGGATAACCATACGTCTCGATCTTACCAATCCGGACAACATCCACCTATCCATCGCCGATACAGGAAAGGGGATTCCTGCCGATATGGTTCCTCATCTGTTCGAGCGCTTTTTCCAGGGCCGGGAAGGGAAGGCCGGAGGAAGCGGCATAGGTCTTGCCGTGGTCAAATCCTTTGTTGAACTTCACGGGGGAAGCGTCGGTGTCGAATCTTCAGAGGGGAGGGGAGCGGTGTTCAGCTTTGAGATACCGCGTGTCTGTGGCGAACCGTTCAGGGAAGAGGTTGTTTCCGGCAATGAAGAACTTGAAAAGGAGGTGAAAATCGAGACCTCAAGTGTCGAACTGCCGCCGGAAGAGGAGCCTGACGCGACAAAACCGACCTTGCTTGTCGTTGATGACAATGAGGATATGCGTCTGCTGTTGCGCGGGTTGCTGTCTGACAGATGGCAGGTGCTGACCGCTCCTGACGGGGAGAGTGCCATACGCCTTGCCAACCGTTATGTCCCCGACTGCATCCTCTGCGATGTCATGATGCCCGGTATAGATGGACTGGAGGTCACGCGAAGACTCAAATCCGACAGTATAACGAACCATATACCCATTCTTCTGCTGACGGCCTGCGCTCTTGACGAGCAACGGGCCGACGGTTATGAATCTGGCGCCGACGCCTATCTTCCGAAACCGTTCGACCGTCGTGTTCTGCTCTCCCGGGTTGAATCTCTTCTGGCGAACCGTCGTCGGATAGAGGAACGTTTCCGCGAGGTCGCCACTGCATCCGAGAGCGGCAAAGGGAAGAAAGGCGCCGCACCGGAGAAACGGGTCAGTGCCGATCCATTCTCTGAACTTGATTCGCGGTTCTACAGGGATTTCGTCGCTATGGTGGAGAAGGATATGGGCGACCCCGAACTGAGTGTCGAGGAGATGGCCTCGCGTATGGGGATGAGCCGCGTGCAACTCTACCGGAAGATGAAAGCCTTGACAAATTATTCCCCTGCCGATCTCCTGCGCCTTTTCCGGCTCCGACGCGCAAAGGAGATACTTGCCTCCAGCGACGCCCTGACGGTTGCCGAGGTCGCTTATCAGGTCGGTTTCTCTTCTCCGAGCTATTTCTCCAAATGTTTCCGCGAGCAGTTTGGGGAACTTCCCTCCGATTGGCAGGGAAGAACCTCGCGAATCTCCTGATAATCTCCGAAACGGGGTCGGGAAGATGATGATAAGATTGATATTCAGGAAAATAAAGAACGTTAACGTATTGATGCAGTAAATGTTATTCCTGTTACAAGGTATGCTTCAGACGTTACATTGAACAGATTTTTACATCAGAAGTAAGGATTTTTTTATTAAAGGCTGTTAATGAAGACTAATTTTGCAGTCGAAAGCCGGACTCGGTATCGGAGGTGTCTTCTCCACGGAGATGATCCTTTTAGAGAGGAACGGCGCAAGGATTTGTAAAATCATTTTCAACAACCTATAACATGAAAAAATTCCTTGTGTGGCTGATGCTGCTGACCCTTGGAGTGGCAGTGCAGGCCCAGACAATCAAAGTTCAGGGAAGCGTGCTTGACGCCTCAGACGGCGAGCCGCTGATCGGAGCGACGGTAGCAGCGCTCCACAATCCCTCCCTTGGCGTTGCCACTGACCTTGACGGCGCCTTCACCATCGAAGTTCCGGAAGGAACGACACTGAAATTCTCATATATAGGCTATCAGACCGCCGAGCTTCCCGCTGAAGCGAGCATGACGGTTCGCCTGACTTCCGACTCGCAGATTCTCGACGATGTTGTCGTTGTCGGTTATCAGACTGTCCGCAAGGCCGACCTGACCGGTTCAGTCGCAGTCATGAACATGAAGCAACCCCTTTCGGAAAACTCCGGAAACGTCATGAGCTCCATGGCAGGTCGTATGCCCGGCGTCAATGTCGTTCCTGATGCCGCTCCCGGTGGTACGGGTTCGATACGCGTCCGTGGTATGTCAACGGCCAATTCCTCCAATGACCCCCTCTATATTATTGATGGTGTCCCGACCGACAACATCAACATGATCAACCCCTCCGACATCGAGACGATGCAGGTATTGAAAGATGCAGCCTCCGCCTCAATCTACGGATCGCGAGCCGCCAACGGTGTCGTCATCATCACTACCAAGCATGGCAAGGGAGACCGCCTGAGCGTAAACGTCAACTATGCGATCTCGGCAGCCAATACCGCCAAGCGTTACGAGATGCTCAACCCGACCGAATGGGGACAGGCATACTGGACCGCCGCCGCCAATTCCCATATCACTCCACAGCATATCCTTTACGGCAACGGCGCTACTCCACAGCTGACACAGTTCGTAGACGGCAACCCCAACTTCCCGACCACCTACACCGACTGGCAGGATGAAATCTACCGTACAGCCTGGACAAACAACCTGACCGCTTCCGTTTCCAATAATACCGACAAATCCTCGACCCTCTTCTCGGTCAACTACATCAACCAGCAGGGAGTCGTCAAGAAGACCTACTACGAGCGTTTCTCGGCCCGACTCAACAGCCGTTATGACATCGGCAACTATGTCACCGTCGGCGAGAACCTCGCCATAGCCCGCTGGAGTGACCACGGAATGGGCGATGCCGGCGACCGCGGTCTCCCCTTCACTGCAATGGCCCAGCACCCGGCCCTCCCCGTCACCGGTCTCAACGGCGACTGGATGCGTCCCCTCTCACTCATCAAATCTGACCTTGCCAACCCTGTCCAGTCCCTCGCCCTCGCTGAGGATAACGACCACACATCCTGGCGCATTCTCGGAAACGCTTTCATCGAAGTCCGTCCCGTTCTCGAAGGGCTGACGCTCAAATCTAATATCGGTATCGAGCATTCGCAGTATTTCAATAAGGACCTCGGTCGCTCGGTGAACCCCTCAGACCTCAATTCGGTCTTCGGAGCATACGGTCAGGGTGACACCTGGACCTGGACCAACACCGCCAATTATGCAAATACATTCAACGACCGCCATCATGTCAGCGCTCTCTTCGGAGTCGAAGCCATCGGTTACACTTTCAAGGATCTGACAGGAAAGCGTTATGACTATCCTTTCGAGGATTCCGACTTCATGCAGGTCGGTTCCGGCACGGGTGTCACTCAGGAGGCCGGCGGAGGAAAGAGCCAGTGGGCTGTCTTCTCCATCTTCGGAAAGGCTGATTATAACTATGATGACCGCTATCTCGCATCGTTCACCATCCGCCGCGACTCCAACTCCCGTTTCGCAAAGAAACATCGCGGCGGCACCTTCCCCGCATTCTCTCTCGCATGGCGTCCCACGGCTGAAAGCTTCTTCCCGCAGAACGAGGTGCTGACCGACCTGAAGGTCCGCTACTCATGGGGACAGAACGGTAACGCCAATATCCCGCCCCTCTATCCGACATATTCCACATATATCTTCAACACCGGTAACGGCGCCTACGATATCGCCGGCACCAATGCCTCCACCACAGCAGGCATAACCCTCGCCGCAACCGGCAATCCCGACCTGACATGGGAGACGACAACCCAGAACAATATCGGTCTCGATATGCAGTTCTTCGGCGGAGCACTCAATCTGACGGCCGACTACTATATCAAGAAGACGCGTGATATGCTGACAATTCCGCCGGCGCTCGACGTAGCTGGTGAGAACGCTGCCAAATGGCTCAACACAGGCGATATGCGCAACACCGGTTGGGAAATCAGCCTCGGATATGTCTCTCCCCGATACGGAGATTTCTCCTGGAACGGCACCTTCAATATCTCGCAGTATAAGAACAAGCTCGAACGTCTCAACAACCAGCAGGAATATATCGGAGGGGACTGGCGTCTGATTCCCGGTCAGCCGATGGGTGTCTATTATGGATATGTCTGCGACGGAATCTTCCAGAACAACGCTGAAGTGGCCAACCACGCCTATCAGCCCGGCGCGGCTCCCGGACGCCTTATCTTCCGCGACCTCAACAACGACGGCGAGATTACCGACCTTGACCGCTGCATCATCGGCGACCCGAATCCGGATATCAGCCTCGGCCTCAACCTGGCCTTCAACTACAAGGACTTCACTCTCGACATGTTCTTTGCCGGAGACTTCGGCTTCGACATCGTCAACCACATGAAGCGCCAGCTGACCTCGATGAACTACGGTGTGCAGGACACTAACCGCGGTCGCGACATTCTCAACGCCTGGACTCCCTCAAACACAGACACCGATATCCCGGCCCTCTCGCTGACCGACGACAACAACGAAGCCCGTTTCTCCAGCTACTATGTCGAGGATGGCTCCTACCTCAAGATGAAGTATATCAAGCTATCCTACAATCTCCCCTCCCGGATTCTCGAATCCTGGGGATGCAAAGGAGCAAGCGTCTTCGGACAGGTCGAGAATGTCTTCACCATCACCAAATACAAAGGACTTGATCCTGAACTTCTTCCCGGCGAATATGGCGTGCGCCTTGACAACGGAGCCTATCCCCGTTCGCGCACCTTCACCCTGGGCGTAAATCTTCAGTTCTAACATTCCTTACCTGAAAAATCAATAATGAAACTCCAGCATAAAATCATATCCCGCGCGCTGCTCGCAGCCGCGATTCTGGGAGGGGCCTCTTCGTTGACAAGTTGCAGCGATATGCTCGACACCACCCCCCAGGGACAGTTCACCGAAAACCAGCTGACCGAGGATGAGGTCACGGATCTCATGACCGGAGCATACGCCTCTCTCCTCTGCCATTTCTTCGGCAACAACGAATCCTTCGCCGGTCCTATCAACAACTGGGTCTTTGATGTGCGCTCCGATGACGCCTACAAAGGGGGCGGCGGTGTGACGATGGAGGGATATATCCATCAGCTTGAAGTCGGCAATGTTCAGTCGAACAATGATGTCATCAACTTCAAATGGCGCAACAACTATTATTCCATCGCCCGTTGCAACGCTGCTATCCGTGCGGTTCAGAACGCAGACAACCTGGAAGGCAAGGAGGCCTTGGTCGGAGAACTCAAAACCCTCCGCGCTTACTTCTGGTTCGATCTTTACCGCATCTTCGAGAAATTCCCCTTCTTCACGGAGGAAACGGAGAATCCGAGTGAGGTGCGCGCCGATGCGGTCAGCCGTCCGCAGATTGTAGAGGCCATCAAGCAGGACCTCCGTGACGCTTACCGCGTGATGCCCGAGAGCCAGGGAGACCCCGGACGCTTCAACAAGTATGTCGCCGCCGCTCTGCTGGCGAAGGTAGACCTCTTCACCTCCTCCTGGGCCGAGGCTGAGGAATATGCCGGATATGTCATCAGCTCCGGAAAATATTCTCTCTATCCCAACTTCCTGGATATGTCGAAGCCGGAATACAACAATCAGTATGAGTCAGTGCTCGCAATCCAGTTCAGCTCCGCCAACTCCCCGGCCCAGTATAACTATTCGAACTGTCTGAACTGCACCTACTCCGAGGGAAACCTCTACGGCAACGGGGATGACTTCTATCTCGCATCTCAGAATCTGGTCAATGCTTTCCGCACCGATGCCAACGGTCTTCCCCTGTTCGATACCTTCAATGATGAGGATATCAACTCCGCAAGTTACGCAGGAAACGTTGATCCCCGCCTCGACTTCACCGTCGGACGTATCGGAATGCCCTGGCGCTCTTATGAATACAATTTGAACTGGTGTCGCGAATATGACCTATATGGGGAATACTCCGGAAAGAAACCTTATCCTTCTCCCGACAGTCCTTATGTCGAGGTCGGTATCGTTCCCTGGGGCGCAAGCTCGCTCAACTGCCTGCTGATCCGTTATGCCGATGTCATGCTTATGAAGGCTGAGGCGCTTGTCGAACAAAACAAGAACCTTGAGGAGGCCCGAGAGCTTGTCAATCAGATCCGCCGTCGCGCTGCCCGTTCGGTCGATGCTTCCTACACTCCTGTTGACTGCAATCCGATGGTTGCCAACTATGCCGTCGGGGAATATCCCGCCGGCTGGAATCAGGATTACGCCCGCAAGGCAGTCCGCCATGAACGTCGTGTGGAACTCGCAATGGAGGGTCACCGTTGGTTCGACCTTGTCCGCTGGGGAATCGCCGTCGAGACTGTCAACGAATATTACCGCACTGAGGTCGCCAAGCGCTCCTACTATACCGGCGCCCATCTCTCCGAGAAGGATCTCTTCTTCCCCATCCCGCTCAACCAGCTTGACAACGCGGGAGATCTTTACAAGTAAAACTTTATAAACGGAAAGGGAAGCGACAACCGCCGCTTCCCTTCCCACCGACAACTCAGAACAATGGCTAATATAAAGAATATATTCCGCCTTTCGGCCGCATCTCTTCTCTGTCTGGCGGCTGTCGCCTGCTCCGATGTCAAATATGAGGAGCCCGCGAATCTTCCGACTGCGACAGGATTGACAACCTCCGTCAGCGGGCGCAGCGTCACCCTCTCCTGGAATCTTCCCGCAGGAGAGATCGCAGGAGTGACTATCATCCGGAACGCCGACTTCAACACTGCCATCAATCTTGCGGGACGTGTCACAAATTACACTCTCCGTTCCCAACCGATGGATCAGGAGCTGACCTACACGGTCAAGGTCCGGTATGCCGACGGAACTGTTTCGGAAGGAATATCGGTAAATGCTACGGTTCCGTACATAGCTCCCAAGATGGGGTATCTGCTGACGGCCTCTTCCGCTTCCGCTCTTCCCGATGATGACGAACGCGCCGCCGCAGAATGGTTCGCAACTCAGCAGAATGCGGAGTTCGTCACTGTCTCACAATTATCTACGGTCGATCCCGACATTATGCCCGTAATATGGATTGAGATTGACCGCGAGGGACTCCCGATGGGTTGGGAGAATCTTCCTGCCGAATTTATCTCGACTGAGACCCTCGATGCCCTCAAAGCATACAGCGCCAATGGCGGAAATCTATATCTCTCGACTTTTGCCACTCAGCTCACCGTTCCTCTTGGATTTGTTCCCGATAATATGGCCCCAACGGTCTATGGCAACGGAGCAGGGGGAGAGGGTTCGGATGTCTGGGTCATAAATCCTCATCTCGGAGTAGACTTCAATAATAATTCCTCCGAGCAGGGATACTATGACCGCGCATATCATGAAGTCTTCAAAGGTATCACTCTGGAGGACCCCAATAATTACGGCTATTCGACCGTGCCCCTTATCGGACCGGGTCACCGTGAGGACCACAACTGCCTTTGGGACTGCAATATCTACGGCAAAGGCTCTGAGCGTGATGTCATCCGCAACTTCGAGGTCCTGACCAACTCAATGGTGCTTGCTACCTGGGGACATGTGCGTGACCACTGTGTCGCCGGCCTGGTCGATTTCTTCGCCACTCCGAATCATGGACGTTGTGTCGCGATGGGACTCGCCGCCTACGAGTGGAACCAGAACTCAGGCAATAATATATATCAACGCAACGTTGAGATACTGACTGCCAATATTCTGGACTATCTTAAGTAATTTCAACCCTTTTTACAGACTTCATACATCCTTTTTACAGACTTAATACATAAGGCAGTCTCCGGATAGTCAGGTCAAATCCTCCTGTTGTCCGGAGACATTTCTAATATATGATGAAATCACTTCCCTTCATGAAACCCATAAATATTCTTCCCGTTGCTCTCCTCGCTTTATCAGCCAACGCCGGGAAAGTAGCCTCCATACCGATGGAGCTTAACGGCTCCATAATCTCCGAAACCTGTTCCGGTGCTTCTCTTTACGTTGAAGGAATCCGCCTTCCCGCCACTGTTGCGGGCGCACGCGGCGCATCGCTCCGTTTTGACGGCTATTCCAATACCGCCTCAGGTCTTCTCCCTGAACTTCTCCCCGCCGGCAACCAGTCTGCGACTTTCAGCGTCTGGGTAGCCCCCCAGACCTATCCTATGATGAGTCTTGACACCCCCTCCTCAGAGGGGGGACTGATAATCGGTAACCTCGACAAAGAGTCAAAGACCGGATTCGCGTTCCGCATGACCCGCGAGGGCCAGGTCCTCTTCGAGACTTACGGCGGAGGATGGCCTATATCGGTGAAATCCGAGGAGAGTGTGCCTCGTTCGGAATGGACGCGCCTGACTGCTGTCATGGACGGCGAGACTCGCGAGCTCTCCCTTTGGTTCGGCGACCGCAAAGTCGCTACCGGAAAATGTATGAACAGCGTCTCTATTCCGTCGCTTACGATGAGGGTCGGGGGAGATGCCGAGGGAACAAAGACCGGTCCCTTCCGTATCGATACCTTCAACGGACTTATCGATGACTTTGAACTCTACGATCAGGCGATATTGCCCACGGCTTCCATTGCCGAGAATGTGGCCGATACCTCCGTCGCCGCTCCAGAAATCGCCGCTCACCCCTGGCGCCCGCTCTTTCATGCCATGCCCTCCTCTTCATGGATGAACGAGAGTCACGGACTGGCTTATTCCGATGGCAAATATCATCTTTTCTTCCAGAAGAACGGGAATGGACCCTATATGTCGCGTCTCCATTGGGGCCACGTCGTTTCCGAGGATCTATGCACCTGGAAAGAACTTCCTGTCGCTATTGCTCCCGAGACTCCCTATGATATCAAGGGATGCTGGAGCGGATGCGTCTTCACTGACGAGGAACTGACGCAGGGGCGTCCTCAGATATTCTATACAGCCGTTGACTACGAGCGCGCCCGCATCGCTACCGCGAAGGCTTCCGACGATTCGCTGCTTGAATGGAGCAAGCCTGACTCCAATCCCCTTGTTGACGGACGTCCCGACGGACTGAGCGATGATTTCCGCGACTGTTTTCTCTTCCGCGATGGTAGCAACCTCTATATGATAGTCGGAACATCGAAGGATAACCGCGGCGCGGCGACACTGCATCGTTATGACGCGCGGACCGATTCCTGGTCGAATACCGGAGAACTATTCTTCCAGGCCGGCAACCCTAATGTCGCCGGACGTTTCTGGGAGATGCCTAATGTGACCAAGATAGGGGATAAGTGGCTTTTTACGGTCACTCCGCTTGATATGACGGGAGGTGTTCAGTGTCTTTACTGGATAGGAGAGATTAATGCTGACGGAACTTTCTCGCCGATAACTCCTGTTGAGCAACCGGGTCATTTCGAGCTGAACGGTTTCGCAAAGGATGGTTTCGGTCTCCTTTCCCCCTCCATCATGAAGAAGGATGGAAAGACTATAGCGATGGGTATTGTTCCGGACAAACTTCCGTCCGAGATAAACTATGAGATGGGATGGGCCCACAATATATCCTTCCCTCGCGAGCTGACAATCTCTTCGGATAATAAACTCATCCAGAAACCCTATTCGGGTCTTGAAAGCCTCCGCCGTCAGGAGAGTGGCGTGATGCTGAACGACCTGAGCGCCGGCGTTAAGGATATACAGGGAATAGACGGACGCCACTTCAATATTGTCATGCAGCAGGGCGCTGAGAATGGAGAGTTTGGCTTCGACTTCTTCAAGGGAGCGGGGGGTGCCGGTCATCTTCGCTTTGACTCCGGTTCGCGCAGATTGACAGTGGACCTGCGCGATCTCAACCGCGTCAGCAATGACGGATGGATTTTCAACGGTCTTTATGAGACCACAGTTCCCGTCAATCGTGACATCAATGGAAATACGAAGGTTGAGGTGATGGTGGATGGTTCAGTAATGGAAATATTCATCGACGACAGCTTTGCCTGCTCTCTGCGTGTCTTCCCCAAAGATTCGGATGCGACGGGGATAGAGATTGTGAATGCCGTACCCCTATCATGGGGCGGTGTCTGGAGTCTCTCTGCCGCTGAGGGCGCAGGAATAGAGGATCTTCCCGGTCATAGCGCCGGGGAGTCCTCCTTTATCATCGGTGAAAGTGCGGTTGCTGTCCATGACGCACCGGCCGGAGCCGTCTCTGTGCATGGACTATTGAAGGGAGGATGCTCGGCGATATTACCGGAAAAGGTTATCTTGAACTTACCGGTCTTCCGTCGGGACTCGTAATAGTCACCCTCCAGCGTCCCTCGCTTCCAACTCTTACAGCCAAGACCTTTATTCGCTGAAGGCCTTGGCTGTAATACGGCTCTAATAGGATTGCCAGATTAATTTGCAAAATCAAATGTTTTTATTAGATTTGTAAAAACTTTGAATATGGGATAGCTGGCATTCATAAAGATGTTCATATTAGTGTCTATTCCAACAGACATTAACGACAATAGAAGGCACGTGCACGTATTCAGAAAGGGTGGACGCCATCTGCATTCTAAGGCTAAGATTTGGATTGAAAAGAATGGGTGTCCATGTGTGGAAGTCGCTGAGTCATCCCTGTCAAAGAAGGATACACAGCTTGTAGTAGAAGCCATAATCCGCCATTGGAATTTCATTAATAATCAGATTACAAAATCTTTCAACGGCGAGAAGACGGTAATTAAGAACATAGGAGATTAAATAATGTGCAAGGATCGAAACATAAAAGTTGGCATAAAAAAACTTGACTTTTCAAAAATCAAAGGAAAGTTTCTCGCATATCTGACCGATGGCAGGGAAATTACGATACCTATTTCTTTTTTTCCTGACATAAAAAAAATGTCTGTTGCCAAACGCGAGGAGTGGATGATTTTAGACGATCAATACTTCACATTTGCCAATATGGGAAAAGTTTATTCCGTTGCTGACTTATTTAAGCTATAAAGACCCCATCCGTAATTTTTTGTTGGACGGGATCTAAGTATGTTCGAGGGCAAGTTCAGGAGCGGAGATAGGAAAGAATACCTTGGACATGAATCTCGGCCAGGCGGCGCTGTCCTTCCTCGGAAAGGAGAATGGCGAGATCTTCGCGGTTGTCCATGAAGAGATTCTCTGTAAGCACGGCCGGGCATTGAGTCTTCATGAGTATGGCGAATCTCGCTTCCCAGTCGCGGTCGCCGTCAGAGAGGTCTGTGCGTATCGGTATGCCGGGAGGGAGAAGTTCGCAGGCAGCCCCATATAGAGACTCTGCGAGCAAATCCGCTTTAGTCTTTCCCGGAGAGGTGTAAGCCGACCATCCGCGCGCTTTCATCCAGGAGCCGCATCCGGCCGCGTTGACATGGACAGAAATAAGAATCACATTCTCTTTTCCTTCGCGACGACACCACTCATTGGCTCGGGCGGCGCGGACGGAGAGAGGAATATCCGTTGTTTCCGGAACCAGCAGCGTCACTGCTATCCCGGCCTTTTTCAAACCTTCGGCAATACGGGCCGCCATCTGTCTGTTCCATGAATATTCACGCAGTTTTCCGTCAGGAGACTGTTTGCCGGGAGTATCTTCCCCATGACCTGCGTCCAAAAGCACTCTCATGCTGCCGACCCCTCCCCGGGCGCTACCGACATTCCCATACGGCAAAAAGAGAGTTCGTTCCTTAGTTCCTGATTCTCGCGCTGGAGATTGGCGACCTGAGTCTGGAGATCGATGACCTGAGCGTTCAAAGCCGCGTAAGCCTCCTGGAGTTGCCGTATCTGAAGAAGAGCGGCTTCTGAAGCCTCGACTTCCATCTTCGCCGCCTCCGCGTTGGCCTTGCGGCGCGATGCCCGCAGAAGCCAGCCGCCACCTCCGCCGGCCAGCAGACTCATGAGAGTGGTCAGCAGGGAATTGAAATCAATGTTCATAGCAGTGGATATTTAAGACGTTTTCCACTGCGAAATTAGAACCGAACCATTTTTCTTTCCCCTTATCGGGCTTTCTCTGCGTCCGGCTTTCTCTACGTCGGGAAAATGGAGTCTTTATCGTCGGTTTTCGTGGCGCAGGTTCATCAGATCCGGATTCTCCTCAATTGTGAAGTTTATGAAATCATTCAGCCGTTTAGCCTGGACAAGGGCGGGGAGCAGATTCCGAATACCTTTTGCCGATGAAAGCTGTCGGTCTGTCAGACGATGCCAGACGCTGAAATCCTTCGGTTTCAGATAATCGATATATTTCCAGTCTTTATCAAATCCGGCAGGCGCCATTTTCAGACGTTCCTCGCCGACGTATGAAAAGTATTTCTTAAATTCCGGTGATTCTACGATTCCGATATATTCATCAATATTGTCGTAGATATCCCGTCGTAAAGCCTTCAGCAACGGACCGGGAAGTCCGTAATTTCCTCCTCCGATAAAAGAGTTTCCCGGTTCGATATGAAGATAGTATCCTGACAGAAGGCTTTTCTTCCCTAAAGGAGGGCATACGAAGATACCGATATGAGTCTTATAGGGGAGTTTATTTGTTGAGAAACGCGTATCGCGGTATATGCGGTAGGTGACATCCTTTGGAGAGAAGCGGGCTGCCCGGGGGTCAATCGTCGCGACCAGATCTATCAGTTCCTGAGCAACGGCGTCAACCTTCTTCTTTACCTTCATATATTCCTCCTTATGTTCCGCAAACCATTCACGGTTGTTGTTTTCGCCCAAACGGCGAAGGAAATCAAAAACTTCTTTCATTTTCTTGTGGAATAGGGTCTTAAGCTAAATGTAGCGCTTCCATGAACCGACGGACAGTCTTCGGATCGCCGGTATATTTTCCTTTGTCCTCGCTCAGCTTGCAGGTGTCGCAATAGAAAGGCCAGGATTCGGTGATTTTGACGGCCAGCAGCTTGATGACGATATTGCGGGGTCGTACCCCGGGAAAATCGTTGGTGAAATGAGTACCTATACCGAAGGATGGGAGACACTTCCCTTCGGAATATTTAAGAATCTTCACAACCTCGTCGATATTGAGTCCGTTGGAGAAAATGACCTGCTTGGAGGAAGGATCGATATTCAGGGAGCGGTATTTCTCAACAATGAGGTCGAGCTGCTCGAAATTGTCGCCGCTGTCAACACGCAGACCCTTGAATAGATTAGCGTAGTCTTCGGAGAAATTCAATGAGAATATACGCCAGCCGTATGTATCATAAAGAAAAGTCCCCAAGGCGCCGCGATATGTCTGTGACCAAGCCTCCATAGCCAGATGGTTTGCCATCTGAGGACCATACATACCCGCGATTGCGCATATAAATTCGTGGGCCATGGTGCCGATGGGGGTGAGGTCGTATTTCATCGCCAGATAGACGTTGCTTGTTCCTATGAAACGCCCCTTTCCGGGTGTCGTCTCTCCGGCTCGTTTAAGGGCCCGGACCGCTATGTCCTGGGATTTAAAGGAGGCTCGGCGTCGTGTCCCCATATCGCAGAAGGCTGCACCCGCCTCGATCATGCGGCGTCCTTTCGCCTCGGTTCTCTCCTCGAAGGAGGTATAATCGAGATTAAAGGCCTCCCCGGTCATTATATAGTATAATTCGGAGACAATAGCCAATACCTTGACCTCCAGCAGTATCGTGTTGGACCAGCATCCCTCGAACCATATATCCAGATGACCTTCCTCATCCTGCTCTACCGAGACCCACTCCCGATGATACCTGAAACCCTTCAGGAAGGAATGGAACCAGTCCGGGATGTAGTTACACCGTCGGCGCATGAACGCAATCTCCTCGTCAGTGATTCTCAGATTTTCGAGCAAGGAGATTTGGCGTGATAGTGCTTCGGCAAATCCTTTGGGATATACCGTGTGGTCGCGGTCATTGAAACGATAGCGCACCTGCGTGCGCGGGAAATTGTCAATTACGGCGCACGCCATAGTGAATTTATACAGGTCGTCGTCGGTGAAGTGGTTTATAATTGGAGGAATGTGCATAGCCATCAAAGCACGGATATCCGCATCGCTTCCACGGAACGGACCCTTTCCCGCCAGCTTGATGGAACACATCGCCGCGGCATATTTCCCGGCCTCCAGCGGCTCGTCCCCCTTTGAGCGGCGGTAGAGATAGCCGGCCATATAGGTATCGCCACACCCTGTGGCGTCAACGAGAGCTTCCGGCGGATAAGCAGGTATATGAGAGAATTTGCCTTGGTATAAGATAACCGAGCCCTTGGAACCTAAGGTCAGAACCACTTCCTTGACTCCCCAGCCGGCAAGAATCCTCGCTGCTTCTTCCGGGTCAGAACTTCCTGTCAGGGATTCCATCTCATGCTCGTTGGCTTTCAGGATATCGATATAGGGGAGGGCCTCCAGTTTGTCGGTATAGTCGACGGCCTCCACATCTTCTCCTCTGACGGCGCGCAGGTATCCCTGCACATCGACTGAGACACGCCCTCTGGCGGCGAGGGACCGGAGGGTCTCCAGGCTGAAATCATCAGCCAATAGAGTCCCGAGATGGAATATTTCCGCCTCCTGGTCGCGTAGGGATTCAGGCGTGAAAGGATCTCCCTTTGCCAGAACTTTCTGCACCCTGTGGTCCATATCATCGCCATATCGGTTCTCGAAGAAGAGAGTCTCCTGACTCGGGATGAGTTCGACATCCAACCCCTCTTTCCGCAAATCCTCGACTACGCCACTATCTTTCTCGCTGACAGAAGTCACGAGACGGAACCCTTTATGGTCGATATTGCGGAGGGCTTTTGCGAAATAATATGCTGTTCCTCCTGGCATGAAAGCGGAGAATGAGGGAGTGACGACATGGTCGCGTGTTATATGCCCTATGCAACAGAGGGAGGGGCGGGGGGAGGTGGTTTTCATGTTGGAATCGGTTGTGTTATTTGGCGGAGGATTTTCCGCGACGGGCTAACGCCAAACTATAGAAGAGGACCGGCGTGAAGGCGATTGCGGGAACCAGAAATGATGTGGAGAGAGAGACTTTCTCTGCAATCAAACCCATCAGCAGTGTTCCTACAGCTCCTCCTATCGGAGTCATCATCAACAGTGAGGAGGCGAATTTCACTTCCCCCTGCGCCTCTATTATGGTCAGCGCGAAAATGGTCGGGAAGATAATGGCCTCAAAAGCATAACAACCGAGCAGGGCGCCTGTTGAGACTGTTCCGATATTTAACGCTACTGTAAGGGCGCAGAGGGCGGCCGAGGCGCTGCAGAAGGTCAGCACTTTTGATGCTGCTATATATTTCATCACATAACTGCCGGCGACGCGGGCGAGCATGAATAATGCAAGTCCGCCGAAAGAGAGGAAGATGGATGCGCCCTGGCGGGAGAATCCTCCGTCGGCGGTAGCATAGTTGATGAAAAGGGAGTTGATTGATATTTCGGCGATTTCGTAGGAGAAGAGGGCTCCCCAGCCGGCCATGAAGTGACGTGAGGATAGAAGCGCCAACAGGGTCTTTCCCGGGCTCTTTTTTTCTGATTTTGCATTGGAAGCGCCAACGTTGTCTCCAATAGCCGGTAGGGGGGCTCGGAGGAAGAGAATGGCGATTATAATAACTCCGGCTCCCATCAGGGAATAGGGTAGGGCGATATGGGCATCTCTCGAAGAGAAAAGAAAACCTCCGACGATGACAGGGCCGAGTATACATCCAAGACCGTTGAAGGCCTGGGCGAGGTTGAGGCGACTTGGTGCGGTCTGAGGGTCTCCTAATTCTGTGGCGAATGGATTTGCGGAGGTCTCAAGCATGGCCAGCCCGCATCCTATAAGAAAGAGGGCGCCCAGGAACATCTGAAATGAGCGTGCGCTTTCCGCCGGAATGAAAAGAAAGGCGCCGACGGCGAAGAGAGCGAGTCCTCCGACTATACCGCGGCGATACCCCCCTCTGCTGATAATCAGCCCGGCGGGTATGGCCATAAGGAAATATCCGAGATAAGTGGTGCCCTGGACGAGGGCTGACTCTGAGATTGATATTGAAAGGAATTCCTGAAAATGTTTGTTCAGCACATCCAGAATAGACCTTGCGAATCCCCATAGGAAGAAAAGGGATGTTATAAGTGCGAAAGGGAGGGCGTATTCCTTGCTGACGAGTCGGCTCATGGCAGGTTCTAAGGTGTGTAGATGTAATAAATTGAAAAAGGTCAGAAACTCATGTAGAATTTCTGACCCTGGGAGTGATCCATACTGGACTCGAACCAGTGACCTCCTCCCTGTCAAGGAGGCGCTCTAAACCAACTGAGCTAATGAATCATTCGATATGTCTTGAAAGCTTGACTTCTTGCTGAGAGCAGGTGTCTCGCGTTTACGGGTGCAAAGTTAGTGAAAATTTCTGAGACTCCAAATTTTTACGGATATTTTTTCAAAAAAAATGTGGGGAGGAAGGGAATGGTTTATTTTACGGAGGGGTGTTGTCTTCGGGGGCGCAATTTATTGCGCATCGGTCATCCAAGTTATTGTGTCCGAAAGATTGGTTGGCAACTGTGAGTAATACTCTGTTTAGGGTATGTTGATATGCGGCAGTGATGGAATAGATATATTGGTGAGTGAAAAAATAGCCGAACAGGGTATGGAGTGAGAAATAAAAATGTGCTATTTTTGCAGATGGTTCCTGATGGGGTTGTCGGTATCAAAGTAGGGACCAGCCAGTTCTGAAGATATGAAATCAAATAATTTATTCAAGAAAGAAAAGATTGTCAGTCTGATAGTGGTCTTGCTGATGATTGCGTCTGCGGCGATAACAGTCAACCACTCTTTGTTCGGACATTCGGTAGAGTCAATAAGAGAGGACAGCTCTGTCGCAGTAGCACAGGATTCCATCTCCACACTGCCTGACGGAACGACTGTCATCCACACCCGGTCTCTATCCGGAACAATCAATGGTTATGCCGGTGCCGTCCCTATCGATATTTATATAAAGGATGGAAAGGTCAGTGATATTCAGGTTCTGCCGAACAGCGAGACTCCCTCTTTTCTCAAACGGGCGCTTCCTCTTCTGGAGTCCTGGAGAGACAAGGAAGTCGGAATGGCGTTGGAGACAGAGGTCGATGCTGTTTCGGGGGCCACTTATACCTCTTCGGCAATCATCAGCAATGTTCGGGCCGGACTTGCCATGTATGAGGGAGAAGGGAGCCGGACAGGAAAGTCTGTGCCGGTCAAGATATGGATTGCGTTGGGAGTGACGCTCTGTGGTTGCATAGTTCCTTTATTTGTTAGGTCGAGGTATTATCATAGGGCGCAGATGGTGGCTAATATACTTGTGCTCGGTTTCTGGTGCGGCCAGTTTCTCGATTATTACGTCATCCTCAAGTGTACTTCCTCCGGGTTCCTCCTCCCCGAAGGACTCATTGCCATCGCCATGCTGACCGCAGCGTTCATCTATCCTCTTTTCGGTCATCCCCAGCATTACTGCACCCATATCTGCCCCCTCGGGTCAGCTCAGCAGCTGATTGCCGAAATATGTGGGTTCAAACTCCATTTGAGCCAGGGACTCCTTAAGGGTCTCGAATGGTTCCGCCGGATACTATGGGGAGTGCTGATGCTGTTTTTGTGGACCGATGCTCTGACAGGCTGGATGGATCTCGAGCTGTTCCAGGCATTCCAGTATAAGTCAGCGAGCTGGGGAATCATTATTGCTGCCTCAGTGTTTATCCTCCTTTCCGCAATCGTGACGCGCCCTTACTGTCGGTTCGTGTGTCCGACAGGCTCCTTGTTCAAGCGAGCTGAAAATATAGGATAAGAGATAGTAAGAGTGTGTCCCACAATAAATATCAGAAAATATCAGAAATGAAAAACAGCGTATATCTCATCATCCTTCTGGCCATCGGCCTACTGTTTACATCTTATAAATGGATCTCCGGAGCGACTGAAAAAGTCTCCGAACCGGAGGGGAACTCTACTATCGAGAATATAATGAGCCGAACGAGTGTCCGGTCATATACAGACCGCAAGGTTTCCCGCGAGCAGGTTGACACATTACTTCGTGCGGCTATGGCCGCTCCGACTGCGGGTAACAAACAGCCCTGGCGCTTTGTGGTTATAGAAAACAGGTCAACCCTCGAATGGATAGGGGAGAACTTCAAGTCGATGGGTATGGCGCGCGAAGCAGCGGTAGCGGTCGTTGTCTGCGGAGATGTCACCGCCACTTTCCCCGGTGATGGACGCGACTACTGGATAGAAGACACATCGGCCGCGGCTGAAAATCTTCTTTTGGCTGCCCATGCTATGGGCCTTGGGGCTGTGTGGTGCGGCATATATCCGATGGGGGAGCGTGTCGAGGCATTCAGCGACAGACTTGCACTCCCTGAAGAGATCATTCCGATGGCTTGCATCTGCATCGGCTATCCGGCCGGTGAAACCGTTCCGAAGGATAAATGGAAACCGGAGTATGTCCATTACAATAAATGGCATACTACGCAGGCACCTCCTGAATTTGTGCCTTAACACAAAGAAGGCCTCATCCCGACGACGGAATGGGGCCTTCTTTGTATATTTGTATTATATAGTCGTCAGACGAAAGCGAGGACGAGCAGGGAGGAGAAGACCAGTATCAGGTTGGCCGCGGCGTAGGTGACAGTATAACCGATGACAGGGACTGTGCTTTCCAATGCGTCCTGGATTGCTCCGATAGAAGCGACACCGCATCTGGCGCCGGCCACACATCCGAGTGTCTCGGGGGCGGAGAACTTGAAAAGCTTTCGCGCGATGAAGATATTGACTGTCAGAGCGAACAGGGTCGCGATAATACCGACGAAGAATAGGGAGAAACCGACCTCCTTGAGACCGGAGATGAAGGTGGCGCCAGAGGAGAGTCCGACAACGGCGATAAACATATTCAGACCGAGATTGTCGAAAATCCATATGACGGAATCGGGAATATGTCCGAAAGTCGGACGACGGTTGCGAAGCCAGCCGAAGAATAGTCCGGAAAGTAGTGCGCCGCCACTCGTGCTCAGTGAGACGGGAACTCCGCCGATATGAATAGCCAGGGCGCCGACGAAGCAACCGAGCGCTATGCCGAGGCCGAGAAGCACCATGTCGGTAGTCACTGACTGACGGTCTTCATACCCGATTGCTTTGGCTGCGTTTGCTACATTGCGCGGAGACCCGCAGAGCGTCAGCACATCGCCACGTTCCAGAACCAGGTTGTTTTTACCGGGAAGACTCATGTTGTTGCGAGCTATCTTGCTGACCAATACCCCTTTCATGAAGGGTTGTTGGCGTAGTTTGCCGAAGGTCATGCCGTCAACATCTTTGCGGGCAACCGTCACGGGGAGGTTTTCTGCGCCGAAATTGAGGAGTTCATGGTCGGCTATCTCCTGTCCGAGCATCGGCGATTCCTCAACGATGACTTCGCTACGGCCACTCAGGACCATCAGGTCCCCTTTGCGGATCTTCACTTTGGAAGAGGGGTCGGTTATTTTGCCGCGTAACCGGAGACGTTCGACAAATATACGTTTGTTCTGCGATGCGAAATAGTCTTCGACCTCATCGATGGAGCGTGGTGTCGAGAACCAGTCATTGTCGGCGCGGTAGACACGGTATGTCACAGGCGTGTCGGCCAACACCATCCCCGGTGCGATCTTCTCTTCTCCGTCGTCGAGCGCGCGTTCTATCTCGGCAATCTCGGCCTTGACTTTTTTCATACCTCCGAGGAGCATAGGCCCGATATTTGAGAGATACCAGGCGGAGCCGATAGTACCGAAGACGTATGTCACTGCATAACAGGTCGGGATTATGTCGAGAAGGTGCTGTTTGGCCTCTTCCGACATTGCGAGGCCGCGGATAGTCTCGCTGGTGACTCCGAGCGAGGCGGATGCGGTCTGCGAGCCTGCAAACATTCCGACGGCTACCCCGGTGTCATAACCCATTATCTTGGCGGCAAGAATGACGGTTCCGGCGCAGACCAAGGCTCCGACGACTGCGAAGGCAAGTTGTTTCAGACCGTCTCCCTTGAAAGCGCGGAAGAACTGTGGTCCGACACTGTAGCCTATCGAGAAGAGGAACAGCATGAAGAAGATATTCTTTACGATTGCGGGAATCTCAATGCCAATCTGCCCTATTATGACGCCGACGAGCAGGGTTGCGGCAACCGCGCCGAGGCTGAATGACTTGTATTTCAGATGACCGAGCCAGAAGCCGATGCCGATGGTGAGGAAGATTGGAATAACAGGGTTATGCCGTAGTATTTCAAAGAAGCTTTCCATAGTTTAAGTTTAGACGGGGTGGTAGTGTCGGTGGAATAATCTTGGTGGAATAATGAAGATGTTCAGCAAAATAAATTGGTGTGAACAGCTACTTAACTTTAACAATCATCTTTTCTCATGGTTCGGTCTCTTCCATTGTCTCCATTGGCATATATGACTCTCTCTTAGTGAGGGAGTATTGCGGATTGAGGGGAAATTCCTTATATTTGCGCATATAACCGTAAAATTATCAAAATAATGAAGACAATTCTGATGACCGCTATGCTGGGTCTTGTTGGACTCGGCGCCTGTACGGCCAAATCCGAAAAAAGTGGAGAGACTGCTGAGGCTGTTTCCGAGGGAGATTCCAAAATGCTTGTATGTTATTTCTCTGCAACGGGAACCACTGAACGTGCCGCCCGTCGTCTTGCCGACATCACGGGGGGAGACCTTTATGAAATAACTCCCGTCGAGCGTTATACTGACGCTGACCTCGACTGGCGTGACACCCTGAGCCGCAGTTATGTGGAGATGCACAATCCCTCTTCGCGCCCCGCTATCGTTGATTCCCTGCCGGATATGACGAAGTATGATGTTGTCTTTATCGGCTATCCGAACTGGTGGAACACCCATCCGACAATCATCAATACATTCATCGAGGCTGTTGACCTGAAGGACAAGAAAGTGGCGCCTTTCATGACCTCCGGTGGAAGTACTATCGCCAACAGTGAGAAGGAGCTTCGCGAGACTTATCCGAACCTGACCTTCACCAACGGATTGCTGATGAACAGCGTCAGCGATTCCGACATCAAGGCGTGGACAGACAGCATCCGCTGACCCCATACACACTCTTACACGCTGGAGACCAGGTTGGAAATTGCGTTGTAGCAGAACCAGCTGTTGAGGTTCTCGAAGAATAGCGGACGGTCATTGGCTCCATCCTTCTGGATTCCCAACCCGTTGGAACAAGGGTCGAGGGAGAGGATTTTGTCAAGTGGTATTTTCAGTGCTTTCATAGGGCAATGGAAATAGAGGTGTCTGTCGGTCAGGCAGACGCTCCCTGTTCCGACGCGTTCCATGTAGGTTGTCTCAACCGGATGACCGCGGAATCCTCCGGTGCGGTAATAGACACCTTTGCAGATACGAACACTCACTCCACGGGTGCGCCCCACTGTCTGGCGGCGCACCTTTTGCATATGCAACGTAACGTTGCGGAACAGCCATATCAGATGCTCTTTCTTGGAGAGAAGAAAGGGGAAGTCTCCCGCTATTGTCAGGCGGGGAGAGGGAACCTTACCGTTCAGCAATTCATAAAGTACTTTTGACTGAACAACCTTTTCGAGTGAGCCGTTGGCATTAAGGTCGGTTTGCGTCATACCGGAGAACTGGATGAACCGCGCTACCGTCCGCTCCTCACCCTCATCAATTACACCGTCATCGAGATAGCGTTCCACAGCCTCGTCAAAAACCGTGCGGTAGAGCTGCCTGCAACTTTCTTCGGACACAAACGCACCCCGGCATATATTCTCCAGTTCGCCGCGTATAAGATAGAAATCCTTCTTGTTGTCAAAGCAGTCCAGCAACAACCCTCGGATGCGGCCTACCCCTGCCAGATGCTGCTGTTCGCACTCGGCATGAGAGTTATGAAACAACCCGGCGCTTTGGCCGCAATATCTACACTTTCCCATAATCACCTACTATTTGCTCTTCGGTCTATAAGATATTAGATCTTTACGACTTCGGATGCCATTTGACGCGAAGTTAAGAAAATATTCCTACATTACAATAAGTAGAAACTGAAAGGAGGAGATAAAAATAATATCGACAGTAGGGCTCAATCCTATAAGTGGGATTATGCAATTATAAAGGAAGAAGCAAACAGGAGAAGTAGGGGTGATATAAGATTGGAGTTTTGAGAAGATGGGGGATTAATATACTGGCTACGAATAATATTACGAATTTCTTCGCGGTAATCCGGTATTTTCAGCATTTCGAATATTGTCTCTGGAATGATAGCGCCATAGAAACTTCGTTTTAGGGCGGTTGCTGAATATTCCTTTTTCGGTTCATAGTTTGGGGTCTTCCATAATTTCCAGAAGGGAGAGGAAGAGAGATGATAGAAAGGATAATGAAGACTGCAATGAAATAGGCTTTTGTTCGGGACATACCGTCTCCAGTTGCTGATAAAAGTGCGTTCCAATTCTTTAGATAAAGGGATGAAAGGTGTACACACACAATTCGTCTCAATCATATCTATGATTGAGAGCAGTAAAATTGCCTTATGCGGGGCTATAGCCCTTCCTCGTTTGTTGACAATCAGTTTCTGAACCTGATTCTTGAATTCCTCCCACTCCATCTGTTTAGGAAAAGCCAAATCTCTTAGGAAGAGA
>JAAVDN010000007.1:0-28678 GCA_014801785.1 Bacteroides sp.
CGCTTGCCATTTGACCTTGTCGTTCAGTCGCTTAGCCCGCTAAGCTCCTTCACTCCGCGGCCAAATGGCCGGCGCGATAGCCGCGTTTTATACACTCATTTATTTTGAACAGCTACTTAAGAAATGATTTCGACGACCAACGAGCCAACTCAGTTTCCGCAGTCTATTGCCCGCGGTATGACGCGGCGAAAGAGTCGCAGAGGCGCAGGACGGCGTTCCCGCCGTAAGTCGCGGGAGGGACGTTTCAGCGACCTGCTGACCTTCAACAATATCTCGATAGCTGTTTTCCTGACTTTCAGCATCGGACTATATTATCCCCAGACCATCATGCTCGTATGGCTGGGGTATGCCGTTTTGGCTGCCGCTATCGGACTGACGACTATCCGCATCGGCAAATTCCCCCGTGGATGCGGAGCCTTCGTCGCCACTGCCTCCCTCTTCGGTCTCTATTCCCTAACATCTGTCACCTGGGCATATAACGATGTCTATGCCGCTGAAATGGTAATCCCAATGCTCCGAAGTATGGCGTTGGGGGTTGCAATAGTCCTTGCTGTGCGCAACAGGGAGGAGTATCGCATAGCCCTTTTCTGGCTTGCAGTATGCAGCGTCATATATGCCCTGTTCTATCTCCAGTTCATCGATCTGACCAAACTCGCCGCCGCCCGTCTCGCTTCATCGATGAAGCAGGAGGTTGACGGCTTGCCGAACTACAATGTGGTCGCGATGTTCATATCGTTCGGCGCCCTGTATTTCATATACAAACTCGTTTCCCGCAAACGTCTTCCCTGGTGGAAATTCCTCTTCTACGCTCTGCTGACCGCCATCTCGTTGACAATAATCCTTGTCTTCGGATCGCGTAAGTCGATTCTGGCCGTATTGGTCGGCTTTCTGTTGTTCTTCTTTGTCAACGCCAACGGAAAGAGAAAAATACAGCTGCTGTTGCTCCTCGCAATCGGAGTAGTCACCGTTATCTCCCTCATCCCGATGGAGTATCTGGAATATACTTTCGAGCGAATGCTCAAGCTGACCGGCAGCAATGCCCGCATGGACTATGCCGACCGTGTTCGCATAATGCTTGTAGAGAATGCTTTCCGATTCATCGGCGACGCCCCCGTCTTCGGACACGGTTATTATAATTTTACCGACCTGATGCGTCGCGATACGGGTATAGCCCTGTATGCCCATAATAACTTCCTGGAGATTCTGACAGACCTCGGTTTCATAGGATTCGCGATATATTACTACTTCTTCTATCTCATCTATTCGGCATGGTGGAAGACAAGAAAATATAATCCTGTCGCCTCATATATCTTCATTATCACAGGCGTAATACTGTTCAACGGGCTTTTTATTGTCTATCTTGACCAGGCCTATATGTGGGTTCTGATCGGACTGATGTATCTTGGTGCCCGTGGTTTCTCCGACGATCGGGAGGAATACCGACGCGAATTGCATGAGGCAGCCCTGTATCGTCATGCACGCCGTTTGGCCCGTATCCGCAAAGCCCGTAGATTTGCTCCCGTGGAGGGGAATGTCAGATGAGTGTCCTGCTGAAAAGTCCGGAGAAAGAAAAAGGGAAGAAGATAGCCATGCTTCTCGGCGCCGTCAGTTTCGGGGGAGGAGAGAGGGTGCTGGAAAGAGTAGCGAAAGATTTGCTTGAGCGTGGCGAATCTCTCATCATCTATACTTATCGTCGCGAATGGCTCGATGCAATAGCGGATTTAGGAGACNGCGCGGAGGTCCGTCTGCTGAAGAAACGACCGACNATGTTGCGCAAACCCGCCTCTTTCATTGAGATACGTAGAGCTTTGCAGCAAGACCGTCCGGACCTTCTCCTGACTTTCGAGCAGGAATTGGCCGAGACAGCTATTCCCGCAGCCCGTAGCCTGGGGGTTCCGACTATCATATCCGAACGATGCGATCCCCGCTTCTTCCCTGCCCGTAAAATCCACAGAGCCCTCCGACGACTGACTTTCAGCCTCGCCGACGCCATAATCTTCCAGACGCCACAGGTCAGAGACTGGTTTGGGNCCAGACTGGCCCGCAAGGGAACGGTCATCCCCAATCCAATTCTTGACCGAAATCTCAAGGACCCCGTTCCCTGGGAAAAAAGAGACAGGCTGATAGTNTCNGCCGGTTCGCTGGATACCCTTAAGAACCAGGCCTCCCTCATACGCGCCTTCGGTCGTCTGGAGGCTGAGGACTGGCGCCTGGTCATATATGGCGAGGGGGAGTCTCGTCCCGAACTTGAGAAACTCGTAAGGGANCTCGGACTTCAGGGGCGNGTGATACTGCCCGGGAAAGTTAGCCGTGTGGTAGACCATATCGCCTATGCCCGNATCTTCGTGCTGACCTCCCGATGCGAAGGATTGCCAAACGCTCTGACCGAAGGGATGGCTATGGGGCTTGCCTGCATATCGACAGANTTTCCCAGCGGAGGCGCGAGGATGCTGATCGAACNAGGGCGCAACGGNCTCCTTGTCGAGTCGGACACCCGTCGCCGACCTGTCTCAGAACCNGACGAGCGCCTTGAACGACGCCTGGTCGAGGCCATGAGGAGTCTCATCAGAGACGATTCCCTTGCCCGCCGTCTCGGAGAAAGCGCCGTTGANGTTCGNCAACGTTTCGCCGCTCCGCAGATAATTGACCGCTGGCAACGCCTCATATCCTCCCTCACGGAGAGGAATGGGGGCTAATGTTGTCCTCCATAAGACAATTTTTTTCCGTAGCGGGCCGTTTCTAATATATTTACATATCCGCCGGCGTCTCAGCGCGCCGCAGGGATTATCATAACTGACCATGACCATCCATCGACGAATAAAGACGCCGCTAATGTCCCTTTTCCTGTCGGCGGCCGCCCTCTCACTTCCTTTNGGGACTAACGCCCAAAGCGACGGAACCTGGCGTTTCCATCCATCTTTCAATATAAGCGCCCACCAGCTCAGCGACTATAATCCGAACCATACCTTTAAGGTCATGGACGGTCCGCGTTANACTTATTTCCTCGTTTTTCAGCGTCCGTATATAAAGCGGACGGCTGCGACTAATTACGGAGANACCCAGACNCCTTCGATGGTCCTTTTCCGTGTGGACAATACTTTGCCACAGAGTCCTGGNGTTCCCGCTGCAACGGAGGCTGTCTCCGATTTGCCCGGAGTCAGCGGCACTACAGTCCGGATGGCGGAATATGCTCCTCAGTCNGGTGTGCTGGCTGTCGTGTATGACAACAGACGTATAGACCTTATCCATGATTCCGGCNAAATCGTCAACATACCGACTTTCCGAATGATGANCTTCCGCAACTTCGAGCCACGGGTCGATGCCATAAGTTTCGACCTTGCCGGCAAGGAGGCNTACGTCAGCGGAAACTTCGGATTCTTCATCATCGATATAGAAAAGGGNAGTGTCTCGTNCGTTGTCGAGACCGAGACCGGTGTGACTGCGATGGGGCGNCTGGGCGACCATCTGATGGTCAGTCTGGAGGATGGCCTTACCTACATAGCCGATGCTGAGGCCGGAANGGAATCCTTCTCCTCTTTCGTCCCTNTGGAGATTGACCAGGAACTCTCNAGCATGACCGGTGAATCGGGGGCCGACAAGGAGGAACTCGCCCGTAGCCGTCATTTTGTAAACGGTATTTTGCGGTCNATGCTTGAGTTCTTGCCTGTCAACGAGAATCTGATGGCGGCTTTCTATCAGATAGACAGCTCCTCTGCNACCAACATGATTCTCCTTGACCGGAGCGACAAGGGAACCTGGCGCCTATGTTGNCCTCGCTCCATATCCCATCTNTGGGAACCGGCAGGATGGTCTCCCGTCAATCCTTACAGCTCCCTGCGATACCGCACGCAATCCGGCATAGGACTCAATGCGCAGACCAGCGTCTACTATTTGCGNGANGCCTCCTTCTCTCCCGACTATACCGCCGCNAATCCCAGTGCCGACTATCTATCCGGCAACATGATTGATATTCGTCTGGAGTGGAACCGCAATGATGAGAACAAGGAGACCTATCTCCCTCCAAGTAATGTCGGACAGCGTTTCGCATCATATAACCAGAAAGACCATTGGTTCTATGCGTCAGGTCTGGGCTGGATAAGACGACACTACGATGAAAGCTCCAAGACCTGGACNGACCTGACCGGCTACACCCTTCCGAATGCCCCGCAGGTATCGATGACNACCGAGATGGTCTATGTNCCGGGGCGTGGAATGGTTGTCCGTCAGCCGGGACAGGTCAATCAGCTGGATGTCCAGTCAGCACTCAATCCCGATGTCGTCTCCATCTATCGAGATGGAAAATGGAGCAGTGTCAGCTCCGCCGACATAAGTCTCGATGCCGCCAAGGATATGGTCAACTACATTGGCGTTTCGGTAGACCCGCGTCATCCGGCCCATTATTACGCCGGTTCGACCCGCAAAGGTTTCATCCGGCGCAATTTCGACGACCCNTCGGAAATACTTCTCATAAGTTCCGATGATCCCTCCAATACACTCAGACGATTCGAAACCTACATCCCCGGGCTGCCGACCGAGAGCTGGAAGGCATGTATCTACGTAACCTGCCCGACCTTCGATGCGAATGGGAATATGTGGTTCCTCCGCAATAATTTCACTCAGCTTGAGACAGAGCTATGTCTATGGAAAAGCGAGGATGTCGAGGCCGGGGAGAAACTGACGTCAGACCCTGACAGCTTCCGTCCTTTCATCAGGACTATAACCCCGATGGGAACCTCTCATGGAGGCAATCTGCTCCTTGCNTGTACNTATCCGGGAAACGAAAACTATCTGATAGCCTTCACCGGAGGAAACAATGTCCTGGGTTTCATCGACACAAAAGGAGAAACGGATCTGGACAAAATAGAGATTAAGCGTTATTCCTCCATTCCGTTTGAGAATGCCGGGGAGTCGGGAGTCTTCGGCATCAACCAGTTTGTTGAGGATCCTGCGACAGGCTATGTATGGTTCACCCATCAGCAAGGGGTGGCCTGGATCGATCCTAAGGAATTTGCAGAAGGAAAGGGAGTCGTTCACAGAGTACGCCTTGAGGAGGGCTTTAACAGCAGGAACTATCAGTCTCCGTTCGATATGATAAGCTGTCTCTCGATATGCATTGACCCGTTGGGTCGGAAGTGGATCGGGACGAAAGATACCGGAGTCTATTGCCTGTCGGCCGATGGGCGCAAACTGCTTGCCCATTTGGGTCCCGACAATTCTCCCGTGGAGAGCGGAGAGATTATGTCGGTAGCCTGGAACGGAGACCGCGCTTCCCTGATGCTGTCGGCCCGGGAAGGGATATTCGAATTCATGCCATACGACTCCGACACCTCCCTGACCCCTGCCCGGTTGCGTGTATGGCCCTCCACGGT
This sequence comes from Bacteroides sp., assembly GCA_014801785.1. Taxonomy (GTDB): domain Bacteria; phylum Bacteroidota; class Bacteroidia; order Bacteroidales; family Muribaculaceae; genus Lepagella. The sequence continues at coordinate 5,370 of JAAVDN010000007.1, forward strand.
AGAGGCGGACTATGAGGGATATGTTACCCTGACCGGAGTTCCGGCAGGAACATTCCTGACCTTGCATGACGCGACCGGACGCGAGGTCCGCAGCCTTCCCCGCTCGACTGACGGAGTGGTCCAGTTCCCCGTCCGGGACAGCGCCGGGATTCGCCTCGCTCCCGGAAGCTATACGCTGACGGCGGGAGAGAAAGAGAATGTCGGTTCGATAACGGTCTTCTAATTCGGAATAAGTTCTAATTAGGGAAGGGACGGGGTCTGAAAAGAATCAAAGCGATGTCAGTATTCAAAGATAAAGTATTGCTTATAACCGGAGGAACCGGATCATTCGGCAACGCTGTCTTGCGCCGTTTCCTCGATTCCGATATAAAGGAAATCCGAATCTTCTCCCGCGATGAGAAGAAGCAGGATGACATGCGCCATAGGTTGCAGAATCCGAAAGTCAAATATTATATCGGCGATGTCCGCGACAAAGGGAGCGTCGATATAGCCATGCGGGGAGTAGACTATCTATTCTCTGCCGCGGCCCTCAAGCAGGTCCCGTCCTGCGAGTTCTTTCCTATGGAGGCGACGCGCACCAATGTGATCGGAACTGACAATGTATTGCGCTCCGCTATCGAACATGGTGTCAGCAAGGTTGTTGTCCTCTCGACCGACAAGGCTGCCTATCCTATCAACGCTATGGGAATATCCAAGGCTCTGATGGAGAAGGTCGCTATTGCAAAAGGTCGCGAGCTCGGCGACGACGCGCAGACAACCATCTGTTGCACTCGCTACGGTAATGTCATGGCGTCCCGCGGCTCGGTCATACCATTATGGATCAGTCAGATGAAGGAAGGGAAGGAGATTACGGTGACCGACCCCGCCATGACCCGTTTCATGATGACGCTTGACGACGCGGTAGACCTGGTCGTCTATGCCTTCACCCACGGCAAGAATGGAGACCTTTTCGTTCAGAAGGCGCCCGCCGCTACCCTTGAGACCTTGGCCACTGCGATAAAGGAACTGTATTCGCAGGTTGACCCCGCATACGGTGAGACTCCGGTAAAGATTATAGGAACGCGGCATGGCGAGAAAGTCTACGAAACACTCGTCACCCGCGAGGAGATGGCTAAGGCTGAGGATATGGGGGAATATTACCGCATTCCCTGCGACACACGAGACCTGAACTATGACAAGTTCTTCACTGACGGCAATCCGGCGCTTAATCGTATCGAGGATTATGATTCCCATAATACGCGCCGTCTTGATGTAAAGGGTATGAAGGAGGAGCTCCTTCGGCTCCGTTTCGTCCGCGAAGACTTAGGATTGGTTGAGAAGGCCAAGGAAAACGAGATCCCATCCGAGTGATATATGAAGATACTGGTTACCGGCGCCGCCGGATTCGTGGGGCGCAATCTTTGCTGTCGTCTTGAGAATATACGCGACGGAAAGCAGAAGGCTCCTGCAGGCGTCATCATAGAGGAGGTGATGAAGGTCGATATCGATACCCCTCCGGAAGAACTGGCCGACTATTGCCGGAGAGCCGATTTCGTATTCAATCTGGCCGGAGTCAACCGTCCGCGCAACCCCGAGGAATTCCGCTTGGGGAATGCCGGGTTTGCCGGATTGCTGCTTGAGGAACTGCGTCGCTCAGGGAACAATGCTCCCGTGATGCTTTCCAGCTCCATCCAGGCCTCTCTCGAAGGTCGTTACGCCGGCTCCCCTTATGGCGAATCCAAGCTCGAAGGGGAGGAGCTCTTTTTCGAACATGGGCGGCTGACAGGGGCTCCGGTGCTTGTGTACCGTTTCCCGAATCTCTTCGGAAAGTGGGGACGACCCAACTATAATTCCGTTATAGCCACTTTCTGCCATAATATAGGCCGGGGACTCCCTCTGCGGGTCGATAATCCTGAAACTGAACTGGAATTTCTATATATCGACGATCTTGTCGATGTAATGGTTGACGCATTGGGCGGGAATGTGAGACGCGAAGGGAAATATTGTGTCGCCGGACCGACCCATCGCGTGACATTGGGAGAGATAGTGGCGCTTCTGGAAAGTTTCGATGCTCAGGCGCGCACTCTTGAGATGCCCCCTGCGGAGCCTGGAAGTTTCGCCTCCAAGCTCCATTCAACCTACCTCAGCTATCTTCCGGCTGATAAAGCGATCTTTGACCTTAAACCCCATAGCGACCATCGCGGAAGCTTTACGGAGTTCATGCGCCTGGGAGCTTCGGGACAGATGAGCGTCAATGTCTCCGAACCCGGAATCACTAAAGGGGACCACTGGCATGACTCGAAATGGGAGCAGTTCCTGGTGGTCAGCGGCCACGGGCTTATACGTCTGCGTCCTGTCGGGGATGAGAAGGTGACGGAATTCGAGGTCAGCGGAGACCGTCCGCAGGTTGTCAGGATGTTGCCCGGTTACACTCACAGCATAGTAAATCTTTCGGACAGCGAACGGATGGTGACTCTTATGTGGGCCAATGAAGCGTTTGATCCCGAACGTCCCGATACTTTCCGCGATCCTGTCTGATGTTACGGGGTACAGGGGAAAAAGATATGGAATCAAAAAGAGAATTTCGTAATGACGGGCGTCTCAAACTACTGATAGTTGTCGGCACACGCCCCGAGATAATCCGGCTGTCGGAGATAATAAAGAAGTGCCGACGCTATTTTGACACTCTGCTGGCCCATACAGGTCAGAATTATGATTATAATCTCAACGGTATCTTCTTCCGGGACCTGCGTCTGGAGAATCCGGATATCTATCTCAATTGCGTAGGGGATAATCTCGGAGCCACGATGGGAAGTATAATCTCCGCCACATACGAGCTTATGGCAGAGTGCCGTCCGGACGCTGTGATGGTCTTAGGAGATACAAATTCCTGTCTGTCGGTCATCGGTGCCAAGCGTCTTCATATACCGATATTCCATCTTGAGGCCGGAAACCGATGCTTCGATGAGTGTCTTCCTGAGGAGACCAACCGTAGAATCGTCGATATCATCTCTGATGTCAATATATGCTATTCGGAACATGCCCGCCGGTATCTGAGGGATAATGGAGTAGCCCGCGAGCGTACATTTGTCTGTGGCTCCCCGATGGCGGAAGTCCTGACGGCCAACCTTCCGATGATATTGGAAAGTGACATCCTTTCGCGTCTCGGGTTGGAGAAGAAACGCTATATCTTGCTCTCGGCCCACAGAGAGGAAAATATAGACTCGGAACGGAATTTCCAATCTCTGTTCACGGCCGTCAACGCTATGGCTCGCAAATATGATATGCCTGTCCTCTATTCCTGCCATCCGCGCAGCCGCAAACGACTCGAATCCTCCGGATTCAAACTTGACGAACGCGTCATCCGTCATGAACCTCTCGGTTTCCATGACTACAATAACCTTCAGCTCAATGCCTTCGCCGTTGTCTCCGACAGCGGAACGCTCCCCGAGGAAAGCAGTTTCTATCTCTCCCAAGGTTATCCTATACCTGCCGTCTGCATCCGCACCTCCACGGAGCGTCCCGAAGCCCTCGATAAAGGGGACTTTGTTCTTGCCGGAATCGATGATCATTCCCTGCTGCAGGCCGTCGATTTGGCTGTCGCTATGAACCGTAACGGTGATGAGGGGATAGCGGTCCCGGATTATGTGGATCTCAATGTCTCTACCAAGATTGTCAAGCTCATACAGAGCTACACGGGAATAGTCGACCGCAGCGTGTGGCGCAAATCTTGAAATCTTTTTTGAAATAACGCCGGAAATCGTTAACTTTGAAGTGGTAAAAAGCGTTTGAGAGATATAAGCCTTCTCCTCACGCGATGAAGATACAGGTCAGAAACAAATTCAATTTAAAGATTATAAAAACCAAGAGTATAATAACCAAAATACAATTATGGTAGATTACAAAAAGCTCGGCCTCGTGAACACCCGCGAGATGTTCGCCAAGGCAGTACATGGCGGCTACGCCATCCCGGCATTCAACTTCAACAATATGGAGCAGCTCCAGGCAATCATCAAGGCAGCTGCCGAAACCAAGAGCCCTGTCATCCTGCAGGTCTCCAAAGGCGCGCGTAACTATGCCAACCCGATCCTGCTCCGCTTCATGGCTCAGGGCGCTGTTGACTATGCCAAGTCGCTGGGATGGGAGAAACCCCAGATTGTGCTTCACCTTGACCATGGTGATTCCTTCGAGCTCTGCAAGGATTGCATCGACAACGGATTCTCTTCCGTCATGATCGACGGTTCGCACCTTCCTTTCGAGGAGAATGTAGAGCTGACCAAGAAGGTTTGCGATTATGCTCATCAGTTTGACGTTACTGTCGAGGGTGAGCTTGGTGTGCTTGCCGGCGTCGAGGATGAGGTTTCCTCCGACCACCACACTTACACCGACCCCGAAGAGGTAGTTGATTTTGTTGCCCGCACAGGTTGCGACAGCCTCGCAATCTCTATCGGTACTTCCCACGGCGCATACAAATTCACTCCCGCGCAGTGCACCCGTGACCCGAAGACCGGCCGTCTCGTGCCCCCTCCCTTGGCATTTGATGTCCTGGAGGCTGTCGAGAAGAAACTTCCCGATTTCCCCATCGTTCTCCACGGCTCTTCTTCCGTTCCCCAGGAATATGTTGATATCATCAACGCTAACGGTGGCAAACTTCCTGACGCTATCGGTATTCCCGAAGAAGAACTCCGCAAGGCAGCCAAGATGGATGTCTGCAAAATCAATATCGACTCCGACAGCCGTCTGGCAATGACCGCTGCTGTCCGTAAGGTCTTCAACGAGAAGCCCGGTGAGTTCGACCCGCGCAAATATCTCGGTCCGGCCCGCGACGAGATGGAAAAACTCTACAAAGAGAAGATTCTCAATGTCCTCGGTTCTGCCGGCAAAGCAGAGTGATATCCGCTCCCAACATAACCAGACTACCGCATAGGAGTCTGCTCATAGAAAAATAAAACAAGGCGGCGTCCCGAAAGGGGCGCCGCCTTTATTCATTAATTTCCTTCTGAATAGGACTAAGACCCTGTTCGATGCCCTGTTCGATACCTTCGGTACGAGCATATTCGAGTTCGTTGTAATAGTCTCTGGCCTGTCTTATATTCGCCTCATATTAGCGACGCTGATCCGGAGTAAGATTTGAGATCTTGCTCATTTCGGACAGACGTCTGAATATTTCTCTTTTACTTGTGAAGGCTACTTCTTGCTTATTACCCATATTCTTTATATTATACATCCATTCATCGCAATAATTGTCACACTCATCTTCGCTACTCTTGCAGTAGGGTAGCTGTACATATACGTAACGGATTGTTGATTCAATAGGTTCTCCTGTTTGTTCATCCGCAAGGCGGCATTTTGTCACCAGCTTGGGGGGAATCCCCTTGACACGTGACTGACATATATATACTCCGATGACNGGAATATAGTTGTAATCCCAAATAGTAGAATCCTCACCTTTCCCGCTGAATCCTTGCTCGGCAATAGCACGGCAATAGTAGTATTCGGCCCGCTTGATGAAGTATCTCTGAGGCGTTTTCTGCATCTCAACGATAAAACGATGTCCGGAGGATGTCTTGCAGAGAATATCGTAACGTATCCCTTTGGCCCGTGAATATTCACCTTCCTTTTCGGGATTCATATAAGAAAGCGATTCAATATTCTCCAGTTCAGAGTCACCTTCAAAAATAGAATTCAGCAGTTCCTTAAGCATTTCTTCCGAAACATCTTCCCTTCCGAATAGCAGCTTNAATCCTTCATCATAAGTCGGGTCAAGCAACTCTCCTGAGGTATGCCTTGGGTGTGGACTAATATTTTTCATCGATATAGTGTCAGTTTATTATCAACTACTTATTGCAAAAGTAAATGATATTATCCTTGTATGCAAATTTTTTGGAAACAAAGGAGTGAAAACTCTTTGGATGTGATCATTATTGCAGGAGAATGAAAGTTAAGCCCCTGTTCCGCAAGAAAACTTGCGGGACAGGGGCTTNNTGCGGCGGTAGTTTGTCCCAATTTGGAAAAACGAATAAAATTCGGTATATTTGCAAGAATAAGTAGCTGTTAAAAATAAATGAGTGTATAAAACGCGGCTATCGCGCCGGCCAATCGGATGCGGAGAGAAGGAGCTTAGAGGGCTAAGCGACTGAACGACAAGTCTGATTGTCCAAGCGAGAGCAAGTTTTATTGCTCAAGATTCAAAATCAACATATATCGGTTTATTTTTAGCAGCTATTTAGCAGCTACTTAACACNANAAACCTACATCATGAAACACAGTGTCCTTAATAACCTCAGCCGGATGTTGNCCCGAAAAACAGCAACCGGAACCCTATGTGCTGCAATTATTGCCGGNGCCCTNCTTTNNCCTTCGACATCCAGAGGCGAGGAGGCNGATTATATTGACTGGGGNGTCTGTGGTTCCGATTTCGGCGCCGCNCTNAAGCAATGGGAAAAAGGACAGAAATGGAGTGATGATGATAATTTCTTCATATCCCGAGTNAAACCTCGCCAACGATTTATCAACCGAAACACNCAGATTGACCCGTCGATTGATGAGACAAATGATAAGAATCTGATATTTTGGGTGCCTATAAACGATTCAGACCGTAANGCGCTCCCATCGGGAGATTTTGACAGCGAAGTCTTCCCGATGTGGTCATATATAACCCACTATGGCAACTGGTCAGCNCCGNTGCTGCGTGTCCCCGGCGTGTTNCTTGATGTCGCTCACCGNAATGGTGTTCCAGTCAGCGCCGTCGCCTCAATCCCATACGGNCCCATATCGGAGTCTTGGGAGAATGGACTCAAGGATNTGACGGAGGCCGGNGCNGAGAAACTNGTCGATTATCTTATCTATTACGGTGTTGANGGAATCGGATATAATTCCGAGTTTCAGGCTAAACCATCCCTTGTCAAGAAACTCATGCAGCTTCATGAAGAGACACTCGCCGGAATGGCTCTNAAGGGTAANAATGCANCAGAATTTATATGGTATGACGGCACAAATATCAACGGCGCCATAACGTTTGATCTCGGANTTGGAAATCATAACCGCGATATTTTCGGAAGTTATCCGGCTAAGCGCTCATCGNTATTCCTGAACTACAACTGGAATGACGCCTCGTTGCTTGAACGCTCTGTCCGCGAAGCGGAGAATATNGGGCGCTCCCCCCTGGACCTATATTGCGGAATCAATATGCAGGGACGTGAGCCGCATAATGTGAACCCCGANATATGGACTCTTCTGAGCCGTTATCCGATGTCAATAGGACTTTGGGGTGCCCATGCGCGGAATATGTTTTTTGAAAGCCGNGCCGAGCAGGGCTCTTCTCCGGAGGTCAGGCAACGCACATATCTCGAACGTGTCCGCCGATGGTTTTCCGGCGGCCAGGGGAATCCGTTGACCGCGCCGGAGATAAATAACTCTCTCATATACTCAGCTGNCGGAGATAACTTCTTCGGCATGGCAAAAATGATGTCGGCGCGTTCCGCGTTGAAATGGAATCTTGACGAGGAACCTTTCATCACCAACTTCAATCTCGGGAACGGNCGNTTCTTCAATCTTGAAGNAAGACGTTGTCATGATTCGGAGTGGTATAACATCGGGGTGCAGGACTATCTGCCGACATGGATGTGGTGGTTTGCGGGTTCATTCCTCGGACGCAATCCCGAAGAGGTGCCCGCAGACGGAATGAAGGCCGAGTTCACCTGGGATGACGCCTGGAACGGCGGTTCCTCCCTGCGCATATATGGTTCCGTTGATGAAGAATATCTTCATCTTTTCAAGACCGANTTTCCCCTGAAGATAGGAGATCGNCTGAGAGTCCGGCATAAGCGTCTGGCCGGGGAGGGGAAAATTAGCCTTCTGCTGTCTCTNAAGGATTCAGAAGAGATTNCGNTCGGCGACGGACTNTTTCTNGAGGATGGAGCCGAAGGNAAATGGACGGAATCTATCTTCACAGTCGGCAACGAGCTGNAGATACCTGANGGGGGNGAGGTCGCAATGATAGCCCTGCGTTTCCACGACGCGGAGGAACTCGACATGCGTCTGGGNGAAATCTCGATAATTAGGGATAACGCCAGGGTATGCGCTGCTCCACCCAAACCTGTTCTTACAAAGAGTCATCTGCTCCATGCCGATAAGGATGGAGCGGATGGAAAATTGATATTCGATCTCCCCTCAGAAGATGTAGACAAAAGATATAACGAAGACTTCGGAGTCTCCATGTTCCGTCTNTATTCCCAGCAACAAGGTGAGTCCCCTGTCATGATGGGAACGACAACNGGNTGGGGAGCCCTCGTCTTCGGNGCTCCATTCAGGGAGTCTGCGGAGTCGCGTATTCGTTTCGGCGTCAGTTCTCTATCTCTTGACCACGAAACGGAAAGCGATATTGCCTGGGGGGATTATGAGGAAACGACNCCTCTTTATNCTATTGATGAGGGAATATCTGTCGACACCCCTGTGCTGGTTCCCGATTTTCCGTTTACAGTCAGNTTCGATGATCCNGCCCATCCTGTCGCTGACTGGANTATAGAAGATNNCGGNGGCAATCGGATTGCTTATAAAGCCGCAAGTCGTTNACTCTCGATGCCGGAGGGACTCAAGGCTCCCGGGCTCTATAACCTGCGTGTTAANGGNGAGGATGGAGAACGGTTGCTCAGAGGTTTCCTACAGGTAGGGGAACGTGACTATGGGGCAGTGCCGCGTATTCTTGATTATCAGACTTCCGATTCAGGGGAAGCCATACGGATCGATTACAACGCCGACTTCGGTGAAGGGATGACCTCCCGGGCTCTGGAAATAGGGGAGACAGGGGCCGGCTTCATCTATTCCGAAGCAGGCTTGAAAAAAGGAAAAAGCTTCAGTGTCAGTTTCTGGTTCCGCCCTGACGAAAGTGTCGATGAGGCCTCCCATCTCTTCAGTATCCGCGACAAGGGGGATGCCTGGTCAATCAACAACTGGGGATGGTGCTGGCACACTTTGGGAAGCGCCCTTTCCGGCGGCGACTTCTCAGTGCGCACTGACAGTGGCGCCAGCGCCTCATATACCGTCTCGGATATGCAGCTTTATGCAGGCGCGTGGCATCATCTGACTTATGTATTCGATTTCAGCTCCGGAGTGCTGGAACCCTCGATCTATTGCGACGGCCGGAAAGCGACTCTGACTCCTGCGGAATCATTCCCTCCGGTCTCTGACCCCGTCACCGGCAAATGGAAGAACTGGAGCGATGGAATTGCAGTTGCTGTCGGAGGTTATCTTCATCGTTGCGGCTCGGTTAATGGCTCGCTGGATGATATGATGGTCTGGGACAGAGCTGTAACCAAATCGGATGTTGAAGTCATCATGGGTTCGGATAGCCCGACCGGATTGCCTGATGGATTGCTGGGATATTTCAGCTTCGAGGATAATCCGGGAGATGACAATCGGTTCGCGGCGTATGAGAATATATCTTTCAGAGCCGGAAGCATAGGCTACAAGGACACGGAAACCGAGGGTCAGGGAACGCTCGAATGGCGCGCTCCGAAATTCAGACCCGGTGCCCCGATGAGTTCGGGGTCGGCTTTTTCGGTGTTGTCGAAGGTCAGATGGATTTCGGATGAAGCCGAGATTCTGGAGACAGGACGGAATCTTGACGGGGGATATGCCCTTCTGTCAGTTCCGGAAAAGGATAAGGAGACGCCCGGAAACGTCCGTCTTGAAATAGCAAATGAATTGGGGAGCGATTGGCGTGATATACCTTTGGTCGCCGGTCTCAGTGATGTGCGGGAGATTGGCCGCGAGACCCTTCTCCTTCAGCCCACTCCTTCTCTTTTTGAGAGCCGTCTTTCAGTCAACGCCCCCTCTTCCGGAGACTATACCATTTCCCTCCATGACCTTGAGGGGCGATGCCTGCTTTCCAACCGCTTCGTTGTCGAAGCCGGGGAGAAGATGACTATATATCCCGAAGTCAATTCCGGACAGTATATCGTGATAATGAGGGAGGGGGAACGTCATGTCGGAAGCTGCAAGGTAATACGCAAATAGACAGGAAATCATGGATACAACCAATAGCATAAAAAGATGTTCGGGTGAGTTTGCCTCCCGAGTCAAGGAATGGCTCGGGAGACTATCCTTCCGCAGTGGAGTCTGGGTTTTAGCAATGTGCGTGCCATTCTATATTCTGTCGTTTGCCCAGATGGCTCTGCCAATCTCTACGGCAATGAAAGGAACATTATGGTTCATATTCTTCGGCCTTGCCAAGTTAACTCAATATGGAGGTCTGACCATATTGGGCGCAAAGGGAATATCGCGTCTGAAGCAGTATTTCCGCCGCGAATGATCGGCTGAATGACTTTTCTTATGTTACATACACCCTTTAAAGTAGCGGATATTGTAGTGGTTGATACAATATTCGGATGGCTGCTCCGTTAATTGCATCGTGTATTAGATATTCTCCGTTTCCCGGCCTTGGCGCTTCTTCTGTTTCTGAACTGGCTTTAGTGGAAACGAAATATGTCCGATTTTAACAATAAAACCATGGGTGGAGAGGTGGAAAACGGTGGGACGGATGTAGTAAAAGAAATATAGAGAACACTAAATATTAATTACAAACATCTATTCTGCATGAAACGAATTTTCATGAATGGAAGGCATGTCCAGAATGTGGTCAGTCCGCAGGTTGCCGGATTCCGCATTTCTGTTGCCGGTTCTTCGGGAGCCGGCATCTCCGGATGTGCCGCGACCTATCGGGAGGTACGCGATTCCAATCCCGTAGGCGTGGGAGAGATCAATAGAATTGCATTGTTTTTCCACCGTTCATCGTGCGGACTCCTCTCTGCATGATGATTCGGAACTAACCTATTTAATTTCATGTTCAAAAAGATTTTTGTCGGCAAATATGTCGGAATTCTTTCCATGCTTCTGATGGCGGTCTGCGTCTCCATGTTCGCGGCCTCCAAAGATGGGGAGTGGACGGTTAATCCTTCAGATTTCCGTTATGACATGAGCTTCTATTTCTCGGTTGATCCGGAAGAGTATTCCGATCTTGAGAAATATGAGATAGGGGCTTTTATCGGAGATGATTGCCGCGGCATAGCCCGCGCCATGGAACTTCCCGATGGAGGCGACTGTCTCTATATGCGTGTTCGCAGCAACAATCCCTCCGGCCAGACGATTGATTTCTATGTGCGCGACCGCGAGTCGGGGCAGACCTTTCCGCTCAAGGATGAGACAGGCTCCTCCTTCATCTTCAACGCCAACGATATGATCGGAATGCCGTCGGCTCCCCAGATGCTGATGATTCCTGTCTACAATGTCTCTGTTGAAGCCGGCGAGCATGGTTCTGTCAATGCTGAGAATGGTTCCTACCGCTGGGGATCGGTTCTCGAAATCGAAGCGACAGCCGAAGAAGGTTATGCCTTCTCCTCCTGGAGCGACGGACTGACCGACAATCCCCGTCAGCTGACAGTCGAGAGCGACGTGACGCTGACAGCTAATTTCGCCGTCTGCTCCTACTCTCTCTCCCTGGAGATTGATGGCGAGCTTTACGAGATGAAGACCATCAATTACGGCGATGCGATAGAACTTCCTTCGGCTCCCGAACGCGAGGGTTACACCTTCACCGGCTGGGGTGAGGTTCCCGAGACGATGCCTGCTCATGATGTGACGCTGCAGGGTTCATACGAAGTAAACATCTATAAACTCAAGCTTATGCTTGACGGAGAGGTTTATATGGAGTATGACACCGCTTTCGGCACTCCCCTCAATCGCGAGGACTTCGACGGTTCCACCCCTGCCGAACGCGAGGGTTACACGTTCGCCGGATGGGGTGAGGTTCCCGAGACAATGCCTGCGCGAGACCTGGAACTGGTCGGAACATTTACTCCCAACACCTACCTCCTCACCCTCGTGCTCAACGGCGAAGTCTACGAGATTCTGACCGTAGCTTACGGCGAGCCTCTCAATCTGCCGACTCCTCCCGAGCAGGAAGGCCTTACCTGGGATGGTTGGGACAACGCTCCCGAGACTATGCCTGCTCACGACCTGGAGCTTTACGGCGACTACGAGTTCAACGGCTATAAGCTCACTCTGATGCTCGACGGCGAGCTCTACGAGATGAAGACTATCCTTTACGGCGACCCGATCGAGCTCCCCGAGATGCCCGAAAGAGAGGGTTACACCTTCTCCGGCTGGGGTGACGTTCCCGCCAAAATGCCTGCGCGCGATCTTGAGATAAGTGGCCAATACACCCTTAATTCCTATAAACTCACTCTCATTATCGATGGTGAGGTCTACAAGGAAGAGGAGATTCCCTACGGCACTGAACTCGTCGTCGCACAGCCTGAAGAGAAAGAGGGATATACTTTCTCCGGATGGGGTGAGGTTCTTAAGACTATGCCTGCTCACGACGTTGAGTTCTCAGGTTCATATATGGTAAATACCTATATGCTGACGCTCATGCTTGATGATGCGGTCTACGAAGTTCTGACCCTCGAATATGGCCAGAAGATCGAGGTTTCCGATGCTCCCGAACGTGAGGGTTACACTTTCGCAGGATGGCGCAACCTCCCCGAGACTATGCCCGCTGACAATATCACCATTACCGGCGTCTATAACATCAACTTCTACAAGCTGACGTTCTATATCGACGGCGAGGTATATTCCGAGAGCATCCTTCCTTACGGACACACTATTGAACTGCCTGATCCCGTAGCTCCCGACGGTTATGAATTCCAGGGCTGGGAAGGAGATATTCCTGTTGTCATGCCCGCATACGATCTCGAGATTCATGGTGCGTTCGGTCTTTCCGTAGGAATAGCTGCTGTCTATGGCGGTGTGCAGGAGACTTTCTGCGTCACCACTATCGACGGAAAACTTCTCCACACCGGAGAAGCAATTGAGCTGCAGGAGCTGAACCTCGCTCCCGGCATCTACATCATCAACGGTAAGAAGGTGATGGTAAGATAATCGCAACAAAAATAACTAACTATAACATTTTATGCACAGATCAATTCAGCAGTCGCTGATTCTTGCCCTCTGCGCCGTCAGCCCGGTCATGTCGATGGCTGCGACGCTCAGCGAAGATGAAGCAAAGAACGTTGCCGCTGAATTTTTTCAGTCAGGCGATGTAAGCAGGCTGGCGAGCAAAGATGCCTTCAATCTGGCATTCGTTGCGAAGGACAGCCAGTCGAAACCCGTCTCGTATGTGTTCAATGCCAAAGATGGCAAAGGTTTCGTAATTGTGTCTGCCGATTCCGAGTCGCTTCCTGTTCTCGGCTACTCTTCCACTTCAACGTGGGAGGCCGGAGCGACTCCGGGGGCTGCGACCGAGTTCATCTCTACTCCTGTGACGATGGCCGGCGCCGATATACGCCGCAGCTTCCGCGCTGCGCGTTCAGCGGATGCAACCTCGAAATTGCTTGAGACACCCTCCTGGAGCCAGGAGGCTCCTTTCAACTTCAATATCCCCAACCGCAGACTGACCGGATGTGTGGGCGTGGCTCTGGCCGAAATCATGAAGTATCACAACTTCCCGGCCTCCCGTCCCGAATCGCTTGTCAACATCGGAGAGTCGTTCGACTATCTCTGGGACACGATGCGCACCGACAACTATCGTTCCGGTTATGAGGATGCCGAGGCATACGCTGTAGCGACTCTGGTCGCTGACGCCGCTATCGCAATCGGCACCGATTTCGGAATGTCCAGCTCAAGCGCCTTCGAGGTTAAGGTTCCCTATGCCCTGACCTCCCTCTTCGGATATGACGCCGGAGTGTCATACAAAAAGCGTTCCGAGCTTGACAAGGCTTCCTGGGATGCCCTCATCGTCAATGAAATCAACGAAGGACGCCCGGTGCTCTACAGCGGACAGGATGTCTCTTCCGGCCACGCCTTTGTCTGCGACGGATATGAGATGCGCGGCGACACCCCTTATTTCCATATCAACTGGGGATGGGGCGGTTCAGCCAACGGTTATTATGCTTCCGACGCTCTTAACCCCGTCGTCAGCAAGGCCCACAGCTATAATGACCTGATGACGGTCATCTATAACATCAAGCCTTCGACCTCGATTCTCGAATGGTCTCCGATCCATGTGACCAGCGATGAATGCCAGGTCGGTCTGACGCTTGACACCGATGATATCACCTCCGTCCAGAAGTTCAGTGTCCGTGTCGGCTCGCTCAAGAACATCGCCAATTATGATTTCTCGGGTAAGCTCGCTGTCGCCCTCTTCAGCGCCGACGGTAAGCAGAAGTGTCTTCTGAGCGATCCGCGCAACTTCAAGCTCGTCTCGCTCCAGACCTCGAAATATCTGGATTTCTCCTGCAGTGTTCCTGCCGGCACCACGGTTGCCGACGGCGATGTTGTCCGTATGGTCACCCAAGCCGCTGACGGAGCCGCATGGCTCCCTGTCGCCGGCGACAGCTTCCTCGCTCCCGGCGAGATGCTCGCCAAGGGTGGTCTCCTTCAGTATTTCGACGTTATGGTCCCCGCGGCTGCGGAGGCTGTTGAAATCGAAGGTGGAGAGGGACGTGTCATCAAAGGACGCGACTATACCTTCAAGGTCATTCCTACTGCTGTCGACAAAGTCGTCACCGTCAAGGCCAACGGCTTTATCCTGACTCCGGACGCGGCCAACAACTATACGTTGACCAATGTCCTGGCAAACCAGGAGATCTCGATTATCGTTCAGAACGCTGCCGATGTCCTCTCGAAGAGTGTCCTCTGGGTAGAGGCCGGCAAACTCCGCGATCTTCTGAATGAGAACGAGACCGCGACTGTCAAGGACCTGACCCTCTTCGGAACCATCAATGCCGAGGACTTCGCCTTCATCCGCGAACGTATGAAAGTGAACCGTCTCGACATCTCCCAGGTCTCCATCCTCGCCAGCGGTTCCAACCCGGCAAATGCTATTCCGACAAAGGGTCTGACCGGCTACCGTTCCCTTCAGACTATTATCCTTCCCAACAATCTGACGACGTTCAAGAACGGATGTCTGGCCCAGACCGGACTCACCTCCATCGATATCCCTGCTTCCGTTAATACTTTCGAGTATAACGTCTTCGTCGGATGTAGCTCTCTGCGTGAGGTAATCTACCGTCGTTCCGCTCCCGCATGGGTCAACTGGTGTGTCTTCTCCGGTGTTCCCCAGGACAAGCTGATTGTTCCGGTCGGTTCTACCGCCGCATATCAGGCTAAGGAATACTGGCAGGACTTCAAGGAGATTCAGGAAGGTGTTCCTGCTCCCGCCTCCACTTTCTCCGTGACTATCGCCGAGAAGAAGGGTCTTAAGTTCACAGCTCTGACCGAAGGCGCTGAGTTCAGCAAGGGTGACGGCTATGATTTCCAGTTTGAGACCGACAACTCGTTCGCTGACGCAACGATGCAGGTCTATGCCAACTCCACTCGTCTGACCCCCGACGAGTCCGGAACATATCACGCCACCATCAATGGAAACACATTGATTCACGCTGAATTCAAGCAGCCCCAGGCAACCACCGTTGACCAGACCTGGAAGCTTTCCGGCGATGCCGGCGGTATCGGTCTTGTCTCCGAGGTCGTCAACGTGCCCGTCAACAAGTCGTTTATCGTCCGTGCCAACGCTATAAAGGTTCCCGGCGGAAATGACGCAGCCAAGTTCTACGGTATCGTGCTGACCGACAAGGATGGCGGTATCAAGGAATTTATCTCCACAATCGTCAGCAACTATTACAACTACAATCCTGCAACCCTTACCTACAACTTCGCATGTCAGGTCAGGGAGTCTCAGGTCAAGGAGGGTAATCAGCTTCGTCTCGCCACCTCCTATAACAAGCGCGACTGGCAGCTTGTAGAGGCTGAGGCCGATTCCATCAGCGACCGTCTCGATGCAGTCGGTAATCGTGTCGTCTACCATAACATCACGATGCCTTCAAGCGTGGAGGGCGCAAGGATTTCCGGAGCGGCTTCTGAGATTGTTCGCGGTATGCCTTTCTCCATCAGTGCTTCCGCTATCAATCCTGCCCAGCGTGTGACTGTCGCTGTCAACGGCAAGAACATGGCTACTAAGGTTCCGAACGCCAACATCACAATCCCGGCTGTTCTCGAAGACCTTGATGTCACCATCAATGTCAGCGACGCTGACGCCGGCGACTACATGGTCTTCAATATCCAGCAGGGTCAGCTTGCCGAGAAGCTCGCTGACTGTCCGGAGCGCGTCAAGCTCATCGGTTCGATGCTTGCCAGCGAATTTGATGTCATCCGTGCGCATGCAAGCACCATCATTGATCTCGATATGTCGGAGGTCTCCATCAAGGGCGCAGCCATGACCGGTAACACCATCCCCGAGAATGCATTCGCTCCCTCGATTTCCAGCAGCCTCTCCTCGCTGAAGAGCATTATCCTGCCTAACGGCATCGAGCGCATCAGCAAGAACGCATTCGCCCGTTGTACTCAGATTTCCGAACTCACTATCCCGGCCAATGTGAACTACATTGGTGACGGTGCTTTCGCAGCCTGCACCTCCCTGGCTAAGATTGTCGCCAAGCCGAAGGTAGCTCCGACCTGCGGAAATCTCTCTCCCTTCCCCTCCGGCGCCGGTAAGATTACTCTGGAAGTGCCCAAGGGATCCGAAGATAGCTATAAGGTCGCTTCCACCTGGTGGTCGCTCCTTTCGCTCTATAATCCGGCCAACGCAAAGGATATCTATTGGGTCAAGTATGATGATACTCGTATACGCCCTTATCGTAAGGATATCAACTTCTCTCGTATCGAGGTAGGAACCGAGGATGTGGATCTGCTGTTCGTGCTGCCCAATAACCAGAGCACAACGCAGTATAAGATAACTGATCACATGCGTCCCGGAGTTGCCTTCAAGATCTATGACAATGGAATAGACATCTTTAACAATTTGTCGACCTATATGTACAGCAATGCCAATCCGGAACAGAGCTGGAGTATGGTCGGAGGTCGTCTTTTCCTTCGTTGGGTTCCGAGTGCAACTTCCGGACCGTGGGTTCCCCAGAACCATGAGCTGGAGCTCTACTATTATTACTCCATCAACTTCGAGAATAAGGAGGGAGCAAATGGTGTCCAGGCTCAGATCGTTGAGAAGCCCGAGGGATGCGAATGGCACAATGTCTATATGAGAGCTTTCCAGTGGCAGAGCGGCAAGGTTGTCAATCCTGAGTGCAAGCCTGTCCTCTACCGCGAGGGTAGCGAGATTAAGTTCCAGCTTTCCGATCCGGGTCCCCATACCGAGCTCGTCGTCAATCTCATGACCAAGGTCATGACCAAGACCGGTCTCACTCCCGAATATGAGGAGCGCGAGATGGAACTCACTGCCGAGAACGGTACCTATACCATCCCGGCTCTTGAGGGTGATACCTGGATCCGTATTTCCGGAATCAACCATTATGAGGAGGGTGATCCGATTCCTGCCGATGATCTTGCTATGCTCAAGAAGGAAGATGTCCTGGGCTTCGTTGACCTGACCGTTACCGGCGAGATGAGCGAGGAGGATTTCGAGACTCTGCGCGACAAGTTCGAGTTTGTCGAGAATATCGACCTTTCCCAGCTTGAGAACGAGGTTATCCCCGAGAATGCATTTGCCGGCATGGAGACTCTCCGCAACGTTATCGTTCCGGAAACCGTTACCGAGATTGGCGAAGGCGCGTTCAAGGGTTGTGACAATATCGAGACCCTTACTCTCCCGGGTGTCAACTCAATCGGCGAAGGTGCGTTCGAGGGTTGCGGCCACCTGACCAGCATTCTGTTGCCCTCTTCCGATGCAGTCACAGAACCGACTCCTGCCGAGGCTCCTGCCAAGCGCATCCGTCGTGCGGGTGTCTCCCGCGCCGGAAGCGGTATCACTGCCGAGTCTTTCCGTGGTCTCAATCCGAACTGTCTGATCTATATGGGCGCCAACGACATCCCTGATGCCGAGGCCCTCAATATCATCCTTAACCAGGGTGGAACCCGTGTCGCCGCTTCCGACATCAATCTTGACGGAAACCATTCCTTCAATGCTCCGGCAAGCTTCAACCTCGGCGACCATCGTATCTCCTTCACTGTCGAGATTCCGGGTAGCATCGGTTCTGACGAGAATGATGGCTGGAAGGGTATCATGCTTCCCTTCTCTCCGACTGCTATGGAGTATGGCGTCGAGTTCGCTAACCGCGAGGGTAGTGGCCTGACGATCGTCTCTTTCAGCGACGAGGAGTCAGAGACTATGACTGTCCAGAACAAGATCGAGGCTAACCGTCCTTACATGGCGAATGTGGCCGCTCCCTATAAGAGTGTCCCCGTGACCTTCTATGCTCAGGGTGGTGCCAAGGAGGATGAATCTGCGTTCGACGTTCCGTTCACTCCTGTCCCCGAGCTTACTGCAGCTGTCGGTAAGGATTTCTCGCTTTACGGTTCCTACGATGGTGAGACTGTCCTGGGCGTATGCTATGCTCTCAACGAGACTGCCGATTCCTTCGTCCGTCCTGCGGATGATGAGAAGGTGGCTGTCGGTTCCTTCAGCGCTTATCTCTGCGCTAACTCTGGTGTAGACGCTGCTGACTTCGTCATCGGCGAGCACTCCCTCTGGATCTGCGATCCCGAAGCTGCCGGCAACGGTACTAAGCTTTACCGCAACAATAAGGTTGAGCTGGGAAGCCAGACCACAATCGCTAATATCTATTACACCACCGATGGTTCCGATCCCAAGCTTGCTGACGGTTCACGCAAGTTGTATGAGGCTCCCTTCGAATTGGAGGGTGAGAGCATGAACATCACCGCTGTCGCTGAGTATAAGGGTCAGTTCTCGGATATTTCCGAGCTGAGCTTCGAGCTGAGGAAGATGAATCTTGATTTCGCCCTGGCCAACAACTGGAACTGGATCTCCCATAATATGGAGGCTCCCGTCACTGTTGCCGATTTCGCTAAGGATGGTATCAGCCGTATTGTCTCCCACGAGGATGAGGCTGTCGTCGATCCGGTCTATGGTCTCGTCGGTACGCTGAAGACTCTTGACCCTGCTGTCGGCTATAAGGTATGTGTCTCGGCTGATAACTGGAACGGCAATATCTCCGGTGTCGCATACGATCCGTCCATTCCTGTTCAGCTCCATAAGGGCTGGAACTGGATTGGCGCTCTTGTCGAAGACGCAAGTCTGAATATCAACGACCTCTTCTCTAATCTTGAGGCTGAGGCCGGCGATATGATCGTTGGTCTTGATGGATTCACTCAGTTTGATGGCGAAGGTGCCTGGATGGGTTCTATCGATCGTCTTATCCCGGGTGTAGGCTATATGTACTACAGCAATTCCGACAAGGAATTCACTTATGCAGTCCTCCCTGTTGTCGAGGATGAGGAAGTGGCCGCCGCTGACCGCGTCGCAGCGGTTGAAACCCCGTGGGTAGTCGATATCCACCGCTATTCCTCCGTAATGCCTGTGACCGCCGTTCTTGCGGATGCTTCGGCTGAGGAGTATGTAGTCGGTGCTTTCTGTGGCGATGAATGTCGTGGTATCGGTGTCAACGTCAACGGTACTCTGATGATCAATGTTCATGGTGAGTATGGCGATGCAATCAGCTTCCGCTTCATGTCCGGCACTAAGGAACTCCGTTCCGAAGCTGTGATAGCCTTCAACGAGGAGCCTGTCGGCGTTCTTGACGCTCCCTATGAGCTGAAACTCGCCGAGGCACTGGCAATCGAGACTGTCGAGGGCAGCGAGGATTATATAATCGTTGGTGAGGATGGCGTTCTCTCGTTCGTAGGGGATCTCTCGTCTCTCCTCTCCGTCGAGGTTTATGACCTTGCCGGCAACAAGCTTGCCGAGGCTCCCAAGAATGTCGATGGCTCTATCAGAATCTCCGGTCTTGAGGGTGGTGTCCGCATCATTCTTATCCGCACCACAGATTCCTGCATCTACCGCAAGGTAATGATCGATTGAAAAATCCGATTCCCCTGATAATGAAAAAGGAGCGTCCGCCGGACGCTCCTTTTTTTGCTTTGTGCAGGATGATGTCTGATACAAACATAGATATGTTAATCCGCAGGTCTACTGAAGTGAAACGCTCTGACGATGCTGGCGTATGGCTTCCCTTACCGTTTCCTTGTCCTTTTGGGGACTGATGATGCGCTTGCTCCCATTCCCGGGTTTGTTCCCTTAGGGATCAAGCATAAAGTTCGGTGCATAGGAAATCGTATAAATTGTTAATTTTGCAGCTTAATATCAGAATCAGCTGGAAGAAAACAATAATACAGCTTTTTATCCATTATCCGGAAATAATAATTCCGGACTAATGCCTGTTGAAAATCTTATTCATATCATAAGAGGGCAACAAGTCATGATTGACAGTGATTTGGCGCGGTTATATGGGGTAGAAACCAAACGATTGAAAGAGCAGGTAAAACGTAACATAAACCGTTTCCCATCTGATTTCATGTTTGAACTGACAAAAGAGGAGACAGTAAGTTTGAGGTCGCAATTTGCGACCTCAAACCAAGATGGAGGTCGAGGCGGTAATCGCTATAGTGCTTTTGCCTTTACAGAGAATGGAGTGGCAATGCTTAGCAGTGTACTAAAATCAGAAACCGCAATTGAAGTGAACATTCGAATCATGCGAGCTTTTACTGCGATGCGTAGTTTCCTAATGAGTAATGCGCACATATTCCAGAGACTTGAAACTGTAGAGCACAATTATTTACTCGTTAATCACCATCTCTCTGAACATGACAGGAAGTTTGAGGAAATACTATCTCGTCTTGATGACAAAGAATCCGAACCAATCGAAGGCTTCTTTTATGAAGGACAAATATTTGATGCCTATACTCTGATCTCTGATTTAGTCCGAAAGGCTGATACTCGTATTATCCTCATAGACAATTATGTTGACGATCGAGTTCTGAAAACACTTGATAAGCGCAAGGATGGTGTTTCGGCAACGGTATTTACTAATCCTCGTAATTCACAAATCAATCTTGATATTAGAAGACATAATGCCCAATACCCTGAAATAAACCTCCGGCATTGCACTAATGTCCATGATAGATTTCTGATAATTGACGATACTGTCTATTTTATCGGCGGATCTATCAAAGACCTCGGGAAAAAGATAGTTGCATTCAGCCAAATGCACCAGTCTCCAGATGATATTCTATCCAAAATAAGGTAGTGATTCTTGACTTCGGAGCATTGGAAAGATATTTCAGACCCGAAGGGAAGATGGAGGATTCTGTCGTAGCCCTTCCCACTTTGCGTTCAAAACTTCGTCTGTACGGGTTACGTCTTTCAGTTGGTATCCTCATACTTGGTAACGGAGGACAAAAGAAAACACGCTCTTATGATGAGGACGACACATTGAAGGGATATGTTCTGACTTTGCAACGTTTTGAAGAACTCCTTAAGGAAGGTGTGGCAGACGGGAGCGTCATCATCACTGAAAGCGAGATTGAAACCGATAAAACATTTGAGATATGAAAAGAGCAAAGATTTCGCTAAGGGAACTTCTGAACGACATATCGCCGGAAGAGAGGGTAGAGGCTCGGTTGTCGTTCCAGATTTCCAACCGTCTTGACTTCCTCATGAAGAAAAAGGGTCTATCGAAGAAGCAGCTTGCCGATGCCATAGGAAAGCGTCCAAGCGAGATTACACGTTGGCTCAGCGGAGAGCACAACTTCACGATCTCCACCCTTGCTATGCTATCCACATTCTTCGGACAACCAATAATTATTGTGGGATAGGGTCTAAGTCGCTGCTAAAAATAAATCGATATATATTGAGTTTGAATCTTGAGCAATAAAAATTGCTATCGCTTGTCCAATCGGACTTGTCGTTCAGTTACTTATCCCGCTAAGCTCCTTCTTTCCGCATCTGATTGGTCGACGCGATAGCCGCGTTCTATATGCTCATTTATTTTTACCAGCTACTTAAGTTTTAAATGTTAAACCCCAACACTACCTTAATTTTGATGTTGTATATTAAGAGAAAAAGCATTAAATTTATAATTTGAATTAAGAAAGACCATGAGCTTAGGAATAACAGCAAATAGAATAAAGACTGGAGCTTTATTAGCTTACATCGCTAATAAGGTCCCTAATATCAATATGCGTAAGATGCTAAAAATAGTCTATTTGATCGATGAGCGTTTTATGCAGTTGCGTGGATTCCCGTTTACATGGCTGGATTATTATGTATGGGAGAAAGGTCCTGTTGCTCCTGAGATTTATTCCTTGAAGAATAAGGATAACTATTTTTCAGATTTTGTTAGAGCCACAAAATCTNAAGAAGGGAAATTGATTATTCGTCCATTGATCCCAATTAATAGAGATCCTTTCGGACCTTTTGGCGAACTCAGCGAATATGATCTATCTATCATTGATGAGGAATTATCAAAATACGGAGATAAGAGCGCTGATTGGTTAACAGACCAGACCCATTTGCCGGACACTTTGTGGACTAAAACCAAGTCNGAAAACAAAGTGGTGTTTAAAGATGGCAAGTCCGATTGCAGCATAGANCTCACAGAACTTATCAAAAACGANGAGTATCTATANGAAGTCTACGAGGANGCCAAATGGAACATAGGCTTTCAAGCNCAGCTTAATAGTCAAATATAAATCGNTGCTTTATGTTTGAACCTGGAGAAGTNGTGTACGCCTTTGTAAAGNACATCCATCCTCCNAAGAATAAATATTTNGTNACNATNTATCAGGATGATGANCTGAGNATNGTNACNTGCTTTACNACNACNCAGAATAGNGTTGGNNTTCCNTTAGAACANCTTNNACATGGNTATGTAAANAANAACAACCTGTTGGTAGGCTATTTCTTTGACAAGAANATAGAAGTNGGATTAGATCCTGAAGGAGTTCCATTCAAATTTCCGCGTAACTGNNTAATACCTTTTGATTATGGTGTACAGATNGGTACCAAAAGCCAATTCTTAAATTCGATAGAGCAGGGAAAGGTTGTTTGTAAATTGCATCCAAAAGAATATGAGGATTTGGTTTATGCAATGTACAAAAGCCCACTGACGGATTCTAAATATAAACCATACTTAGNCAAAGTCTTGCAAGAGATTTGCCAGTAGGCTGTCCNCAAAGGNTCGTTTCNTCTTTAACGAAATACTTCGATTGCGAAAGCAACGATTTTAGANACNGNCAGTAGTCGATTGGGAAGAGCGGTTAATCCCNCTCTTTTTTNGTATNGCTATTCTTTCAGNCATGCANNNAANNTTGNCANGATTNCNCNNGATTCTTTTNNTATNNCTAAGAANCCGANTCTCACAAGCCTGATTTGCTATGATACNATCCACTTTGAAAGGGNCGAGNTTTCGACTGCAATTTGTATGAATTTTTGNCTGGAATAAAANTTAAAACCGCCGTAACTT
>JAAVDN010000007.1:28683-182501 GCA_014801785.1 Bacteroides sp.
GTTACNNCGGNTTTAATTTGATGATTGGCGGAGAGAGAGGGATTCGAACCCCCGGAGGTGTTACCCTCAACGGTTTTCAAGACCGCCGCGATCGACCACTCTGCCATCTCTCCTGAAAACGGCTTCTTTGCAGTTGCTATTGCAAAGGTAGCACTTTNNTTCCGTTTTTCCAAAATTATTTTAGCTCTCTTTCAAATTATTTTGTTTAAGTAGCTGGTAAAAATAAATGAATCGGTCATTGATACGCTGACTGACAAGGTGTTCGGTAAACTGTATGCCGATAAGGGATANATCTCCCAATCTCTTTTCGGACGTCTTTGGGATAAGGGAGTACATATCGTTACAGGCCTGCGCTCAAATATGAAGTAACACCTGATGCCTCTCTGTGNCAAGATCATGATGCGCAAAAGAAGCATCATAGAGTCAATAAATGACATGGTCAATAATGTGGCACANCTGGTTCACACCCGTCACCGCAGTGTACACAACTTTCTGATGAACATGCTCGCTGCCATNGGCGCATATTGCTTTTTCGCAACCAAGCCCGAAGTTAATTTCNANTTTGAGGTGCCTGAGTCCAACGGGCAACTGGTTCTCTGGCAATAACTGACGGAATTTTAAAAAGTCAGGCGACCATACTTTGGNCGCCCGACTCAACGTATCCTTTTNATTCTTTGAAATNATTAACTCTTTTATCCNGAACTCGCGTTATTATTTGGAAGACCCAAAGAGTAGTTTTTTAATCACAGTAGTGTTNCCGGAAACTATTCTTGCACAAACCATACCTTCTGTGGAATCCATGCTTATCTTTCCTCCTTCCGGTGAAATATCGACAGACTGAAGCANCAGACCCTGCATATTATATATTTCCACACTTGCCTTCTCTTCCCCCTTGACGTAAATGCCATCAGAGAGTACTTTTATTTCAATACCGGTGGGCACCATCATGATTCCTGCTTCCTNTGTAGTATAGGAAGAGGCATACATTCGGTCTGCGTTAAGAATCTTTCCCGTCGCTCTATCAAGAAGAAGGACTGTAATTGCGGTATTATGCCAGTCCTGAACACCGGCACCATTTTCAGTTTCCTGCATAGGGAAATCAAAAGTAAGCGTGTACTGTTGTGGCACTCCGCCCAGCCATTCGGTTGAAAGGGTGGTATTATTACCATAATAATTGTTGTATACCCCCATAGCCACATGGTTGAATCCATACTTTTGAGAAGGGATCAAGGATTTTTCAAGAGTATAATCATATACGTACTCCCACATGGCTTCAGGTAATCCTTCATTAAGCCAACTATCTAAGGTGGCGCCACTGTAGTAATTATTCTGCATCCAGCTGCTTCCTTTACCAAGACAATTATCCTCCGTAACAATAGCTACTGCAGTCACATCAACATCTGTCATATCACTGCAAAACTCCGGAGAGTACTTCACGGTAGCTGTCAAGGATTCTATATCAAAATCTACCTCATCTATGGTAATCTTCTGGCCAACTCTTTTCATAGCCTCGGCTTCAATAACCGGATAACCCATGGCAGGGTCAGTTGCAATGCTGCGATTTATCCATGCCGACGGAAAGGTATTGAGCCCTGCTTGTTCTTTCCAGTTGGATATATAGTCATATACTTCCATCGGATCATCATTATGCACCGCAATACCTATGAATCTGTCGCCGTAAAGGTCGGCATAGTAACTTAGGGCAGCCGTGCCTCTGACACAATATCCGCACCAGGTGCCCGTGCCCTCTTCCATTACACATGTGGCAGGATAACCCTCCTGACATACCAGTCTGCATGCCATTTCCGTAGGAGTAGCGCCTTCATAATTAGGAGTCAGGGTCAATGTATAGTCGTATACTTCACCATAAGAGACGCTTATAGGCTCGGGGAAAGAAAATGAATAGGTGTTATATCGGCTGCTGAGCTGCTTGTCGCTCCTGTATTCCTGGATGTCTCCATTTTTTCCTGTCAAAGTGGCCACAAATCCCTTACATGATAACGGTGTCATCAAGCTTACCTCCACTGAAACCTCGAATGACCCGCTTTCTGTGGTGAATGAGGGAGTATTGTTGATTAAGTCAATATCGTATTCTGATAAAGTGATATGATCAAAGCCGGTTAGTTGGGAGTCCGTGCTCTTATTCACAAAAGCCAACCATATCTTCTTACCTCCAATCTCTTTGAGAGCCTTATGTATACGTGTTTTTATTATCTCTTTAGCGGAGCCTTTCAATCTGCCAGAGTATACGGGTTTCCCAGTAAAATCCTCACGGGCATTACCGGTTTCTGATACATAGACCTCATATTTGGACTCATTGCTTGAGCCAAAGCAAAGCACGTCGAAATCCAACATTACATTTTCCGCTGAACCATCAAGATCAATCATAGGACTCACCAACCATTGATCAGCTGAGCTTCCATCCGCAAATGATGAGTTGCTCCAGGGCACATTGCCATAACCTTTAAAATTCAACAGTTGATATGACGCACACCCTTGAGGAAAATAGTCTTTCAAGAGAGCATCTGTAGTTCCCAACGTTACTTCTGCTACCGCAGCGGAATTTCCGAAAGATGTCCAGCCACATAGAGGAAGCTGTTCAGTCGGATTTGAAAAATCAGAAGAATAATATAACAGTTTCTCATTTATCGCTGCCTGACTTAGCAAAAATGTTAAGAGCAAACACCAAAACAATATAATTTTTTTCATATTTTGTTATTTATGGGCTGGCAGGAGGTGTCCCACCAGCCCGAGTCATTTTCTATTGGTTACTTAACAAATACCTTTCTTACCATATCATCTGCACGCACGATATAGAAGCCTTTAGGCATTTCCACTATAAGCTTATTTTGTGTCGATGTTAAGGATTTTACTAATGTTCCTTCAAGATTCCAGATGTCGATCTTTTTTAAGGGAGCCTGTGAACTAATCTCAATAGCTCCATCTACCCCCATCACAATGATATCGGTATCCATCAGTGTTTCTATACCACCTACATTGTCTGACTTATAAATCATATATTCGCCAAGCATAGTGTGGTCAGATTCAGAAACATATTCAGCGTCAATCCAGAGCTGCACCCAACTGTGACCTGACATTTCCGCAGGAAGAGTAAACTCTATCTCTCTCCATCCGGCACCTTTCTCAATACCCTTGATTTCCACTACCTCTTCCGAATCGGAATGCAGTGCATAAAGTTTGATATCTGATGATTCTTCTCCAGTCCAAAGCAAAAGCTTCACTCCGATATACTTTTCTACATCAAGAGATGAGAATTTAGGGAAGAGAAGACGGCCGGTCGCTCCGTCAAAAGAAGCTGAACCAATCATTACATCACGGCCGTCAAGTACGAAATCTTCTCCATACATACCGGGATTACCAATACCCCACTGAGTGCCTTTGAAATCTCCTACAGCATAGCCGGCCAAGGGCTTTACGTTAACCTCAGAATTCTGGAAATCTTCAGTGAGCGGAAGCGTAAGAGGTGTGCCAAGCTGAGCTATCACGACGGGCTGGTCGTAGTCGTTGCTACCCTTATCATTTGATGCATCAATCGAGAAGGGATAATTTTGCAATGTCTCAGTATCCTCCGGCTCATACACACACGTTGTACCTATGATTTCAGTCGAGAGATATCTCCAAATCTTTCCATTGAATACCATCAACTGATATTTGATATTATCGGGATCTACACAGCCTCCGTTGGCTCCTGTAGTAGGAGCATTCCAGCTAAGGGTAACTTTCTTGTTATCTGCAGAGACGTCGGCTTTAAAATCGTTAATTCTACCGGGAACGTCAGGCCCCGCATAAACTTTCATAAACTTCTCCGCACCCCTATACTCTCCTACCTGGGTAGAAATTTTGACATTGCTGAATCCTTCGGTCACCTCTACGGTTGCTGTCACTTCACCCCCGGGGGCACCCTCTACCTTAACCTCATTCTTTCCTTCTACATAGGCAATAACCATTTCATCAGCAGAGATTGTTTCGCCATTGATCAAAGTCTCAGGCATCTTGAAAGTGACTTCGCTCATGTAATTATCACCTACGGTCATATCCTTAAAGCTCATCGGAATTACTTCGGAGGGACCCTGAATTGAGGCTGAGGTTTTGGATATACGGATATTCTTAATATTGAGATAGGCCTGATCAGGATTTGAAACCGCCCTGAATGCCACATACCAGACTCCGGCTGAAGGAATAGAGAAACCTAAGGTAGTCTCCTCAAATTTATTGGAAACCGGCTGGGTCTTACCCAAAATACAATAGTGTTCGCTTGTCACATCGGGAGCCTTACACAACCAGACTTCAAAATATTCTTCGGGTTTAGTGGCCAGATAGTAGCAGTTTTCAAAGGACAGATTATAAAAAGCATCCGCATCATCGAAACTTATGCCGGGCATGAATAACCAGTCATCTCCGCAATTTTCCGGATCGGTATAGTAAGAGAACACGATGGAGCCTTGATAATTGCGCGGATGCCATGTGCTCCCATCGCTGTTTGCGTCAAGCACAGTCACTATTTCAGCCTGTTCCTCATCCGGGATTATTTCCACATTTAACTCCAGCGGATCTCCAAATACTATGGTATTCGAAACTCCCGCCTCTGATTCCTTACCTGAACAAGAGGCATAGACATAACAGTTATAAGGTGTAATCTCACCCTCAGGCAATTCGATTTCCAAGAATGTATCAGAAGTGCTGTCTATCCATTCCTCATTCAGATAAATATCATAGGTCATATCTGCCAGATCAAGATAGCCGCCATGTTCTCCCTCTGTAACCGCATTCCATTCCACCCTGTTGAAACTCATGCTCACATTAGTGGGAGCCTTGGGAGTGTCATGCCCTATGTATTGACGCACGGTAGCTTTCGGCGACATCCGGCCATCATATGAGGCGGCAACTCTGAATACGTGCTCCCCATCTGAAAGGTTATTGAAGCTTACACAGACCAGTTCGCCCGCACCACTGTGTGAACGTTCCCAGATATTACCGTCTACCCATACCTGGTATTCCAGTTCTGAATCCAGCAGTTCACCTTTACCATTAGTGGTGGGAAGAGTAAATACGAGCATACCATCATTTTCACCTTCCTCAAAACTCAGGCGACTGATGACCGGAACAACAGGTGCTTCAGGACTTATCCCACCATAAGGTGAAACCATAAAAGCAAATGTCAGGCCATCGCTCACAGTACTTAGCTGAGTGACGCTCTCATCTTCTGGATCAATAGCATAAAGTTCTGATTCGCTCCCATCAATTATGGCATTAAAGATATAGTATCCGTCGGCAGCACTCCATGTCATAGCGGAAACAACGTTTTGGAGTCCCTCGATACCTATATCCATCACTGGATTCTGGTTACCTTCGAGATCTATGTATACAAACTGATGGTTAAGATTGATACCGGCCAATACTCCTTTTTCGTCATTGTAACAAAGAGCAAGACAAGCTTCTGCCGGAACATAATCCGGTTTTACTATAGTTGCCTTATCAGGCTCGCTCGCAGGTGAGGATTTGAAGACTGACTGGTCGCCGGCTTTCTCCACATATCCATAACCATATATACGGTCGTTATCAGGATTGTAAGCCGCGATCTGATAATACCCGAGATAATTGTCATCCAGATCTATCAGTCGAGGCGCGATGATATCTTCACCGGTAGCAAGATTCAACTCCTCGTATGCGTAGCCAAGAACCCATGAACCCACTCCGAATTGCGCGAATCCACAAAGGTTTCCATCCCGGAGCCAGCCGGTCTGCATTACGAAACTTTTGTCAAGCAATTGTTCAGTCCACATATATTCATAACCACCATCCTGAAAAAGCTTGTACATACCCATAGTCTTGCTGAAGCTACCGCCACCAAGATATGCGTATACATCGCCTTCATTGAGGTCAGGCTGATTTTCAGCAACAGGTGCATGAACATGTTTTTTACTTATGCCGTCAAAAACGGCACGTACATCATTTTTGGTAAGCCCTTCTGGTTGAGGGTTAGTAGAAAAGTCTCTTTGACTTTGAAGTGTAGGAGGAGTTCCGATAGCGGACACGCCTATAACTCCTATTATGGACGTTATAGCTCCTGACACGAGGGCCTTGTGAAGGTGTTTCATGTGTCTATTATTTATAATAATGAATGAAATCAAATTATTTTAATGGAAGACGATAACCCTGAAATCTTGTCTGACTACCACTCATGGATTGATACTCCCTTACAGCATTTATCGATTCTCCAGGATGCGAATTAATTGCTTCGGAATCAAACAGGGTTATATGCTCGGTTGAAGTTATCTCATTACCATATACAGGCAGTAAGAAAGATGACATCTCTATAATCTCATCCGGTAGAGGCTCAACCATCAATTCATTGTGTACCTGATCGGAAATTGAGTACTTTGTGTTGTATTTATCATTCCCGCTATCGGTAAAATAGATACAGGCTCCCACTCCAACTATCGCTACTGTCGATATTGTTATGGCAAACTTTTCATTTATCCGTATCATTTTCCTTTTGTTATTAGATTTATTTAACGACGGCAAAATTATAGGCTCATCCCATTTTCTCCAAAAGGAGGCCTACTCTTGTTTTTCCTAAATTCAGCTTTTAAGTATACTCTATTTCATACTCATTAATGATATTTCAATCTATTTCAAATAGTTATATCGATTACTTAAAACCAGGTATGAGTACCGAAAACTTTCTGTAAAGTATCTCGTCCTAAAAAAGTTGCCTCATAAAAGAGTCAAAAGATGATATAATTTCAGAGTCTGCCGAGACAGAAACGGCAAGCAATCCGCGATGAGGTGCTTCGTCTTTACGCAGAAACCGACCTCAGTTATGGAGAGATAGCGGAAGAAAATGGAGTACAGGCACGCACGGTAGAATATATTGTGCGTGACTTTGCGTCAGAACCCCCAACCGTCCCGACCATGAGAAAGAAGAAAAAAACGCCAGCGAAGAGGATTATGACCCTCTCAGGGCAGAGGTGACGCGTCTGCGCAAGGAGCTTTTCTCCTATCCCTGGGTTCCGTTGCCTTCGGACTACGCCCTCAGTCAACTCCACCCAGGGATAGAACCCGGTTAGTCAACCTCCTTCAGAGATACAGTAAACCTAAACCAGTAAATATACAAAACCAAGTCAACCTTTTTCAGGAACCGACAAAGGAATTTAAGTGTGGGGATATTACAGCTTCTATATTTGGCATATTTGGGGATTTATGCTACTTTTGCAATATAACTCTTTAATCCGCATATGAATCGATATATCCTCTCCTTTATTCTTGTATCACTCTCTTTCATAAATGTGTTGTCACAGACATCTCCCTTCAGCATGCGCCTCGACTACATGCTCAAGCAGATTGATGATGAGCACACTCAACCCTCCATACGTATTTCCTGGGCTGACAGCGTGATTAAAAATAAATCGGCTGTAGGAAACATGGACATCCTATCCGATGTACTTACGAAGAAAGCCAAGATTGCCTATAATGCGGCATTCTATCGTAAATCTCTCAATGCCTACCTTGAATGGATCAGAGACTTTGGTCCGACTGCCGAAAACTCCACTCGAATGAAAATTTTCGATAGGACCGCGGAACTATATTATTACATGGGGTGGTATGAACTCTCCATAAGACTCTCCTTTGATATCATAAAGAGCCAAAAGGCTGATTCTTTGAGGTATCTGGACGTGTTGTCATACCAACGTATGGCCCATTCTTATATCAGAATGCACGATATGCACAACGCACAGAGGTATACCAATCTCGCAGAGAGTTGCTTTCAACAAACAAATATAAATGATATTGGCATAAAAAATAAAACAGCATTCGATATGAGATTACTGAAGGCCGGGATCTCGATTATCAATTCAGACTTTCAGGAGACATACCGTCATCTCGCAGAAGCAAAGAAATTTGCCAAGGGGGTCCGCGACAGTATCGCTATCTTGGGTGACGAAGCAATTCTATATGAAGCAATCGGTGATATCGATATTTCAAGAAAGTGTTATGAATCTATAATTAACTTAAAGGATTCATCTTATCAATCGATGGTCTGTATAAATAACTACATCTATTTCTTAATAGGCCAAAAGGAGTATGCTAAAGCCCATCAAATTTGCACCTTAAGTTATTCCTTATTGGACGCCATGGAACTTGATCATTCTAAAAGCAATTTGCTTGATCTTGAATCGGATATTTATTCATATGAGAATGACTTCCGCAATGCCTATGATGCTTTACGGAAGTCGAAAGAAATTAATGATACAATATTCACACCCGAACAACTAAGCTACATCTATGGTCTAAATAACCTTACTGACCATCACACACTCAGCAAGGCTTTAGCTGTCGAAAGCAAAAAAACCGTATTCTTAATATCTCGGGTCTGATCCTTCTTGGCATTTCCCTAATGTCAATAATTATGTGGGTGATTAATGCTGTCAGAATAAAGAAACTCCGCATCGCCAATTTTGCTGACTCCCTAATTCTCAAGTCGGCAATCAATGATAAAGATTCTTTAATCGCCGAGCTAAATTCACAGATAACCATTAAGAACAGAGAAATTGAAACTTATGCTGAAGCAATAGGAGATGAGGAATCTGCAAATGCTAGATTCAACAATATGCAATGTAAGCTAATCCCACATCTGACTGACCGACATCCTGACTTGACTAAAGCGGAATTAAATATGGCCGTTTATATCCTTTTAGGCGTTTCATCCAAAGATATCGCAAACCGACAAAATCTTTCGGTGCGCACCATCGAAAATACAAAATACCGCCTATATAAGAAATTAGGTGTACCAACATCCGATGTACCTGAATACCTCAGAAGTTTTATAAGTTGAATCTAAAGACCAATACTATTGTAAAACCAGCCACTCTTAAAGATGTAGCTTTGGAGAATGGTGAATTATCGCTATATTTGTGAAAAATAAGAAAGCAGGCTTATGAATGAGGACAATCTGTATATCCGGTTCGACTGGGCTATAAAGCACATACTACGCGACAAGGCAAATTTTGACATACTTGAGGGACTGATTTCGGTTCTGCTGGGGGAGGAAGTCAAAATCGAGGAGTTACTGGAGAGTGAGTCGAATCAGGATAATGACCGTGATAAATTCAACCGGGTCGATATCAAGGCTAAGAACAGCAAGGGTCACATCATTATCGTTGAGGTTCAGCTGACCCGTCAGTTGTACTATCTTGAACGTATACTGTTCGGCGCCTGCAAGGCGATAACGGAACATATCAATATCGGGGATAAGTATGATCAGGTAAAGAAGGTTTACTCGATCAGTATCCTTTATTGCGATTATGGTCAGGGAGATGATTATGTTTATCACGGCGAGACTGTCTTCAAGGGAATCCACACAGGCAATGATCTCCTTGTCAACATGAAGGAGCAGGGAGTGATAGTGCCGCATCTGCCCCGTGAGGTCTTTCCGGAGTATTATCTGGTACGAGTGAACGCTTATGACAAGATACCAGAGAATCCACTTGACGAATGGCTGACCTATCTGAAGACCGGTAAGATCAAGGAGGATACCCGCACTCCCGGTTTGCAGCAGGTAAGGGAAAAGCTACGTATTCTGGCGATGACCCCTCAGCAGCGCCGCGATTACGATGAGCACATGGACAATATCATGGTTCAGAATGATGTGTTGGAAACAGCGCGAGACGAGGGTCGGGCCGAGGGCCGGGCCGAGGGGCTTGAGGAGGGACTCGCGAAAGGACGTGCGTCAGCTATTGTCGAGGTGGCTCTCAATATGAAACGACAGGGATTCTCCGCGGAGGCAATCAGTCGTATCACGGGAATTGCAGAGGCCGAAATACTTGCCCTTGAATAGATTGATGGACGATTAAGACCTGTTCAAAATAAATCTGCATCTCAAAAGCTTTGCAAAGCTTTTGAGATGCAGATTTATTACATCAAATCCAGATTAAAAAAATGGATTTCAGTTGGAATAGATTATGGAAGGAGGGACCTGTCAGCGGATAATTTTTCGTGTTTTTACCTCTCCGTTTTCCAGAGTTTCCCGAACGACGTAGATACCCGACGGCAGTGTGGAGAGGATTCCTTTTCCGGAAACAGACATTACAGTCTGTCCTGTCATATCAAGGACCTGGGTGCTGACTGTCTCTGAGCAGGAAACACCATAATCTTCCATCCCGGTCGAATCGAGGCGAACATGGACGGTTTTCGTGGCTCCCGGAAGAGCAGCGACTCCGAGGGGACCGGAGTAAGCGACAATCATAAGATAATCCTTCCGAGGTTCCAACGGAGGATAGGAGACCGTCATCCGGAAATCACCGCTTTCTCCGGCATTCAGGAATAGGACATCCGAGCCTGTAGCCAAAATCTCAACCATACCGTCAGATTCAGATTCGGCACATAAAAGAGCCTGCACAGGATAGGCAAATACCCCTTCTGTCACTTTAATGGATCCGGTGACTATCATATTTCCCGGATCGCTCACCATATAGTAGGTATTGTAGGGGTCATTATGTCCCGAGGGACGGTAAATTGAAGCGTTTTCCAGCTTGGGTGTTTCTTGCAGTGAGACAGTCGGACTGTCAGGCGTGGGAAGCACCGTGACCTGCTTCGCCAGGTCTCCGGCGTATGTCAGCATTGACTCTTCATCCATGAAGGTCATCAGATAGTCAACGGGTTCCAGAGGACTTCCCCAGATACTCGGGTTCATATCATAGAGGGGTGTGGTCCATTCGACATATTCCGTTTCTCCCGGCATCACGGAGACCATCACGCTCTCTCCAAGATATTTAGCACCGTTGGCATCGGCCAGAACAGGGGCCAGACCGGTTGACAGTTCGATATCCGAATTATTCTTAACCTTTGCGAAGACCTTTGTCTGGCAACCTATGTATATATCTGAGATAAAACCACCGTCAATAACATCCAGAGAAGGAGCGGGAATATCCTTGACAGAATATTTGCCACCATCGGCTGTTACCAGCACATAGTCGTAATAGGCATGAGGATTGCGGACCGGCACCCATGCGTCCTCGCCGCCATCCTCCGGACGAGTGACCATACTTGCGCGGTAAGTCCCGTCCGGAAGTCCTGTCTCAGCCATATTGACCTTAGGCTGGACGATTGTCGGGTCGATACCATATCCGGGGGGAATGGGGAAGGTGCGGTCATCGGCAAGGAAAATCTGTTTCTCTCCATTTCCGGAGGCAGGAGTGAAGCAGACACCGAGATTAATCTTGAGAGAGGAAGGCGTATAGTTGACCCACATCGGTCCGGCGGTCATATCCAGGTCAAGCAAAAGCACACCGTTCTCCATTTCAGCTACCAGACTGCCGATCTCGATAAGCTGGTCCGGCTGAGGAGTGACCGGTTCACCCGTAGGAGGTTGAATACCAAAAATTGCATCCTGAGTGAAATTGTAACCTCCACCATTACCGCCTCCTGAACCCAGATCACCCGGATTAAGTGCATTCAGCAGAAAATAGTCGTCTGATATACCGGACCATCCCCAGTTGAAATGAAAGTATCCATCCTTATCATAGCCATCGCAGACGAACGAGTGACCACCCCCTATCATAGAGCCGCCTCCATATAGGAGCGGACCGACATTGACGAGATTATCATAGATCTTACGTTCCCATTCAGCGCCGGAATACATAATTCTAAGATCATACCGCGCGTTGCCGTCATAATTGAAGAAACGGATAAGACCATCTCGGATATACATTGCCAAAGCTCCCGTCGAGTCAGTTCCGAAATCACTTCTTACAGCATATCCGGCCGCCTTCATAAGATATGCGACAGCTGACGCCTCTTCCTCGGTATAGTCTCCCGAGAAATAGTTGTCTATCATGTTGTCCCATTCGAAAGGCTGTTTGGAGAAATCCATGCTCAGCTTTTTCTGTAGGGTGGAAGCGTTGTAGGTGATTGAGCCTTGTCCCCGTTCAGGATAATTCCAGTATTTCATCACCTGCGCCATTGCAGTGGCGACACACCCGGTATAGGTACGCTCAAGACCATATTTAGGACACTGGTCATTGAAAGGAGGAACCTGGTCCCAGTTTGTCCGGATCATCGGGGTGATAGGGGAGCGGCTTTCGCGGTCACGACGCAGAATCATCTCCTGCGCCTCAGATGAGGGGAGATTGTTTGCGCGAGCATATTCAATCTGAGAAGCATATTCATTCATCCACCATTCGAAGGCGGGGGAAAGGGGAGAATCATTGAAAGAACCGGCGTCAGCGTAACCCAACAGAGGAAGGGCCAGATCATCTGCACTGACGACTATATAACTTCCATCGGAAGAATTCGAGAACACATATAGCGCCGCTATGCCATCCTTAGCATCGAAGGTCCGGACCAATTCCATAGAGGAGGCGTTTGCCGTCGGAGCGCGGCGCGCCTGCGCGTCATTCCCAAGTCTTTCCAGAGCTTGTTGCGGTGTCAGCGGAGTTGCGAAAACCCCGCAGGCAACCATCATCAACAACGCCGCGGCTATCGATTTTTTCTTCATAATATTAAAGGAGTAGTTCATTAGGGTCTAAAGGCCGGGCGCTGAAGATCGGCGCCCGGCCTTGCTTATTGTCTTGCTAATACTTATCAGGACTCATCAGCGGACCGATACTTTCTTTCCGTTGACGATATAGACTC
Source organism: Bacteroides sp. (assembly GCA_014801785.1). Classification (GTDB taxonomy): domain Bacteria; phylum Bacteroidota; class Bacteroidia; order Bacteroidales; family Muribaculaceae; genus Lepagella. The sequence continues at coordinate 41,338 of JAAVDN010000007.1, forward strand.
CCTTTTCGAGACCTTCGATTCCGGAGGCAGGAGCGGATTTGAGCAGAACTTTTCCGTCAAGGCTGATGACAGTGACGTTCTCGGCGTCAACGCCTGTAAGGATGATTCCTACGTTGGGATCTACCTTATAGCTGACTTCGATTTCAGGAGATTCCTGAACCTCATCGAGAGTGAAGGTACCCTGGCGAACAACGAAGGTATAGTTACCTACGGTCTCAGCTTTCGGGAAGATGATTCTGAAGGTCGGAACCTCAGCGTCCTCAACCTCGGAGATTTCACCCGACTCAGAATAGGAATAGCTGCTGTTGCGCAACGAAGAGCTGTAAGGATTGAATATGAAAGCGCTTTCTGCATCCGGGAAGGACACGGTGAACTCGCTGAGATAGGGGAGAGCCTCCTCGGCTGCCGGAGAGACAGCGAAGTCATACTCCTTAGGAGCAACAACCTCCCAAGTGTAGCTGATGGCCGGAAGCGGTGTGCCGGCAAGTTTGACAGCCCCTTCTGCGATACTGATAGTCAGGGAACCGGGGCGGGCGAAAGACTCATCGTAGAAACCGAACATCAGGTAGCTGCCTTCGGGCATCATCTGATAATTGGTGATTTCTTCACCATCGAAAGTGACTGTGACGTCAGAGTAATTAACCCAGTTGACAGAGGCATTTTCATCAAAGATGAACGCAACGCCGAAACCATAGCTTTCATAGACGACACTCTTCTCCGGAGTGGCTTGCCATTCAGTAGAAACAGCCCGTTCGACATTATAGGAAGCGCGGATATCGGCGTTTTCCATACCGTCTACCAGAAAGACACCCGGATAGATCATCAACGTCAGGGAACCGTTCGGAGCGTCACCTGCGCTCTCGAAGAGAGTCAGTGAGAAAGTGGGGCAGTCTGCATCGGCTACAGGCTCGACATCATATCCCGGGGCAATCCAGCTGGAGGAGCGGGCCAGGATATCGTAAGCACCGCCGATGAATTCCGCACTCTTGGCGTAGGGGAAGGAAAGGGTGAAGTGCTTGGCCGACTCGATGGTGGAACCAGGCGCCGGGGAGAGAACCCAATTGTTCTCAAGGTTATAGACAGCGGAGAGGGCTTCGCTGGGCGCTCCATCGACGGTGAAGGCTCCCGACGGGATGGTGAGAGTGTATTCTCCAGTTTCGTAAGGAGCTTCGTCAAAGGTTATGACGAAGGAGTTGGGACGGGCGGAGGCAGTGACTGAACCTGTTGTCCATGTGGAGCCATTTCCTGCAATTTCAATATCGAGATGATTGAAGCTGACTTCGGATGCGCTATTGAAAGTTACGTTGAACTTCGCCAGATTGAAGACAGTAGAACCGGCGGCGGGAGTAAGTTTGACGGCGGGGGCCGGTTTGACCGGAGCGCTGACGGTGAAAGTCGTTGAGAGGGCCTTTCCGGTCAGGGCTACATATTCTCCATCCTCGTTGAGGCCATCGATAAAGTTTCCGTCGGCGTCATAACCGTTGACGACTGTCGACCCAGCCTTGATAGTGCAGTCGTATGAGCTGGGAACAATGATTATCTTTGTCCCGACCAGAAGGTCCTGTCCGGCGCTCTTTCCTGCGGTGCGGCAGGGTCCGTAGAAGAACTCGGCTGTCAGGTCATCCTGCGTCTTGACTATAGTGCGGGAAACAGCAAGGGAAGTTCCGACAGTTATTTCAGACTTATACTGCGGAGCACCTTCGGAAGCAGGATAGTAGGGCATTATACCGGAATAAACACCGTTTTCATCTGCTGCCACAGCAGCTCCGTCGAGATATACACCGAATCCGGCAGCCGCGTCATAAGTGCTGATCGAGAGTGGCAGGTCATAGTCGGGAATGAAGCTGATGCTTTGTTCTCCGTCAACGAGCCGGAATGTTGTAGAAGGATTATCCCACTGCATGCTCAGACGCGCGTCACCACGGAGGGAGATTCTGGAGGCATCCCCATTGATGTTGACAGCAACTTCATAGGGATTATCCATCTTTTTGGCTATGATATAATAGGTCGTGCCGTAGAGATCTGCACTCGCGGAGGAGACTTCCGTCAGCTTTCCATCCTCTGAACCGAGAACGTTATAGATGAAATACCCCTCTTTCGGAGAGAAGAAAATCATCGGGCGCTTGGAGGAGACCGGGAACGAGAACTTGCGGGTCTTGTCGGCGGTCATGACGAATCCGGCGGAAGCAAGGTTGATATCCTCGGCGATCGCTTCCCCTTCGGAGAGTTCCACCGGAGTCCCGTTGTAGTACATGGGTGTCAGATTGACACCTTCCGGATTATAGATGTAGAGAGTGAAGTCCACATCATCATAAGTTCGTGCAGTTCCTGCGACAGACAACGTGGCGTCTCCTTCGGTCTTGAACTCGACAGAAGTTGTGTTATCGCTGACAGTTGACTCCAGTTCCTTACCGTTGAGGGAGAAGGAGGTATATGTCCAGTCGTCGTTCTTGAAATTGAACTTGAGAGTGGAGCCTGTGACAACCGTCACCTTTCCCTCTTCGAGCGAAAGGAAGTCGCCGGCCGTACGGTCATATATCGAATATACGCAATCCTCGAAACCTGCGGGAAGGTCGAGAGTGATGGTGCTGTATTCAATTGCCGGAGCCTCCCCTTCGAAGACACGGATTGAAATCTTATCACCGGCGCTTATAGTTCCGACATAGTAACGCGGATAGAATAAATTCTTGGAGATTTCCTCCCCGTTCTTGGTAATGGAATAGAACTGTTCGACGCCATTGATACAGTTGATAGTCAGGGATGCGTCAAGTTCCGGATTGATATAGACCGTGTTCTCTCCGTCTTCGAGCTTAGGAGCCAATCCGCTGTCAAACAACGGTTGTACGCGGTCTGCTCCGTTGATAATATCGAAATAGACGGGAGTCGTGCGCTCAACAGGAACGAGGGTCGCACGGATAGTCGTTTCAGTGCTTTCTCCGAGGTATTTGGAATAATATATTACGCCCTGATTGACGGATTGTTTTTGGCTGACTCCATCCATTTCGATAGATTCAAACTGATATCCGTCGCGTGCAATGATGTAGACAAATCCTCGGGCATCCACCTCGTATGAGGTTGCTCCTTTAGGAACATCGATGACCGTTCCGCTCGAAAGATAAGTTCCGGTCTGCAGGAAGCAGGCGTCCGGATCGTTCCATTCGAATAACGCCTTTCCCGCCTGTGCCGACAATCCCGTCAGCGTCAGGAGGACTGCGATAAGCAGCTTGGAGTAGATTCTTTTCATGTGACTTGAGTTTAGGTGATTATTATGGAGAGAAGGTATATATGGTTGATTATCTCCCGGCATCCTGCCCAATAGGGTAACTCCCCTATTGGGGCAGGATGAATTTTATCAGAGACGAATCTTAGCGCATTCTCCGTCAGCCTCCACGATATAGAACCCCTTGGGCAGATCGCTGAGGTTGAGATGGCGGTTCCCCTTAGCGATAAGAGCGCCGGAAGGAGAATAGACGCTGATGAGGCCTGCGGCGCTGACTTCGCTGCCATTGACGCGAAGAGAGTTATTTCCGTTCTCGACGCTGCTTATTCCGGTGAAAGGTTTGAGCGGAAGATTGTAGATGTCCATCGAGAGACCCGCCTGGTTGGTCTTGGAGTTCTCCTGGAAGAAATAGATATTGAGATGTTTATTCTCTCCATAGAGATAAGGAACGATTCCATAGAGCGAACCCTTTTCTCCGGCGGCGACGCTAAGCAGAGTCTTTCCTTCCGGATTAAGATCGCTGACAGGCTGTCCGATACCTACATCTTCAGTCGTGTCGTTCCCCGGAACGCCACGTTTGACCATATATAGATACTCCCTCTGGTCATCGTCATTATTGAAGATACCAGGTTCCAGGGACTCTTTCGAGAGATAGAACTGGCCGTAGAACACACCTTCTCCGACATTGACCATGTCAATATGGTCGAAAGAACCGTCTGCATTGGTCCAAAGGACACGAAGCATCGAGTCTTCATCGATTTCGACAGGATAGGTCATTTCAAAGGCATACTTATAGGAATCTCCGACGGGGGTACGGTCAACATTTGCCATAATATATTCAGGCTCGTCGAGATCGCTGATGGAATAATAATTGGAGGTTGCGAAGGCCTCGTTGCCGGAATAGAGATCGATGAAGGTCATCTGATAAGCGCCTCCGATAACCTGGACGAACATCTGCTGGGGTTCGAATCCCGGCAAATCACTGATAGCGAGCGTGGAATTGCAGTATTCGGCGTAAGTCCGCAGTTTCTTACCCTCGTAGTCGTATGCGTAGAATGAAGAAGTCGAGGAATCGCTCGAAGGAGTGTAGTTTATGCGGGTGATATAGAAATCAGCTTTTCCTTCCGGCTGTCCAAACCCTTCAAAGACCACATCCTCCTTATATCTCATGTCGCCGACCGAATAGAATGAAGCGATAGCTCCCGGATCATCGGCATCCTTTATTGTCGGTATGAGCGTTGTCTGAAGCAGGTTCATCGATTTCCCTTCGATAGAATAGAGGAAAATCTGCAGATTGTTGTCCGGACGCTGGACCATATCTGAGAGGAACGGATCGTCATACCTTTCCCAAAGAGGTTTCTGGAGATAATTGAAGAGGTAGTAGAGTTTTCCGTCATGGTTAAGGTTGAACATGAAAGGAGAACCCTCCTGGTCTCCGGGCAGATTGATGAGAGGTATTGTCTGGGTATGTATAAGAGATGGTCCCTCGTTATTCTCGGCTCTTCCCATGATATTTACCGTCAGAGCCTGTCTGGTCAGATAATCCCAGTAGGAATCCGGTTCCGAACCATCGGCACCTTCCTCCTCTTCCGGAAGAATGACATCATTGGAGAAGGCGATATAGAAATTGTCGCGCCCGTCAGCGCTTGCCGGTCCTTCCGCAACATCGGAGATAAGCTCTGGAAAGACCATTATAGGCTCATCGTTTCCATTCGCGTCCTTGGGACCTCCGATGGAATAGATCAGTGTGCGGTAATGGTTGTTGCCCGGAGTGCGGCTGTTGACCCCGAAGCCGACCCCTAACTCGATGTCGTCGGAGGTGTTGAAGAAATTACGGGAGACGAACGGCGTCAGGTCGTAGTAGACAGCGCGCTCCTCATCCTCCTCATATCGCATGATATCCTTGATGGAACCGACAAGGTTCGCTTCCGTGTCATATATATCATATCGGAAAGAACGAAGAATATAATCATCGAACCATATCCCGTTATCGTAGTCAGCCGGAATGACCTCATATTCGTAGAAGGCAGTGTAATACCACGGTTCTCCGTTGGGTCCATCCAGGTCTCCTATATTGTTTGCCGGTCCGAAAGAGACATTGGGTTGGTATTCCGGCTCCTCGGCGGCGAATGCGGGCGTCTGGAGCGGATACATAAGACTGTTGATGCGATTTATACGCTCGACGCGTTCCCCTTTGAAGGCGGCAGTATTCTTTGCCTTATATTGGAATCGGGTGAGGTCGAATGACTGGACCGCCGGTGGAGCGGCAAGAATGGAAAGGGAGGCGGAGGAGAGGATTGCCAGACCTAAAGAAATTGTAAAGATTCGTTTCATAAGCAGAGTCAGCTGATGGGCGAATATGTTAATAAATATTTTTGTCAATGGCAAAATTAATCATAAAGTCTTTAAAAACCAAACATAATGAATCTATTTAGTGTGAGGCGCTTGTGATGTTGATACTGTTTTATTAAAATATTGAAGTGAGGTATAATCTATATTCATTGACAAATTTTTATTATTATGGTCTATAATGGGCTCAATGAGATATAGAAGGATGGATAAGTTCCAGTGTCGCCGTGGATATAAATGGATTGAAGACGTTGCACACCGGTCCATTTACCAAAAGGGTAGTGTGCATGGGTGAATAAAACTGTATAAAGTCTTAAAAAGATACGGAAAAATCGTATATGTTAAAAAATATTAACGGACATGTCTTGTGTATTTCGTATTCATATCCAATATTGCCTGTATTCGGGTTGGTCATATATGGTAAACGATGCGGGGGAGGATAAGCAGGAGGGAAGGGGAGGAGGGAGGAATATGAACGATAATTGCAAAAAAAGTGTTAATTTTGCGGACGCCTGTCGCGTGACGGGTGTCGACAGCCACGCAGAAGCATGAAAAATCTCGTAATCGTAGAGTCGCCTGCAAAGGCGAAAACCATAGAAAAAATCCTCGGACCCGGCTTCAAGGTCCTCTCCAGCTACGGCCATATACGCGACCTCAAGAAAAAAGGAATATCAATAGATTTTGATAACGATTTCGCTCCGCAGTATGAAATACCGTCGGAGAAGAAAGAACTTGTCAGCGAACTGACCAAAGCCTCCCGGGAAGCAGAGACCGTTTGGCTTGCTTCCGATGAAGACCGTGAAGGAGAAGCTATCGCATGGCATCTTGCCGAAGTCCTCGGTCTTGATCCCAAGACCACGCGACGCATCGTCTTTCACGAAATAACGAAGCCGGCCATTCAACACGCCATAGAGAATCCTCGCTCTATCGATATAGATCGTGTCAATGCCCAGCAAGCCCGACGCGTGCTTGACCGCATTGTGGGGTTCGAGTTGAGTCCCGTCCTATGGAAGAAAATCAAACCCGCTCTTTCGGCAGGACGGGTTCAGAGCGTTGCAGTCCGTCTGATATGCGAGCGCGAGAAAGAGATAAATTCCTTCCGGACTGAGACCTATTACCGCCTCAACGCTATCTTCCGGACAGAGGGGAAAGGCTCCTTCCGCGCTGAACTATCGCGCCGGCTGGCTTCAAAGGAAGAGGCCGTGGAATTTTTGGATAGGTGCGACCGAGCTGCTTTCCGGATAGGAGACGTTTCGGTTCATCCTCTTAAAAGGAGTCCGTTGCCTCCCTTTACGACTTCGACCCTGCAGCAGGAAGCATCCAAACGCCTCGGATTTTCGGTCAAGCGCACTATGTCGGTTGCCCAGCGCCTCTATGAAGCCGGTCTCATAACATATATGCGAACCGATTCGGTTAATCTCTCTAAACTCGCCATGAGCGCCATAGCCGACCAGGTCAAGAGCATATACGGAGCCCAATTCTATAAAGCACGCACTTATCACACTGCATCCAAAGGCGCGCAGGAAGCCCACGAAGCTATCCGTCCGACATATATGGAGCATCGTTCTATAGATGCAGATAGGGATGGCCAGCGCCTTTACGACCTTATATGGAAACGGACAATGGCTTGCCAGATGGCCGATGCCATGCTGGAGAAGACAAGTATTGATATAGATATTGTTCCGGGCAGCCCCGAAATATATGAAAAGCAAGATAGATCGGTTGATGGAGATGAGGTCTTCAAGGCAGAGGGCACGGTAGTCCGCTTTCCGGGTTTCATGGAAGTATGGGCTCCGGAGTCCGAAAACCGTGATGATGGACATCTCCTCGCTCAGGAGGGTTCTCTTCCTCCCGTCGGGAAAGGGGAGGAGCTTAAGGCCGAGGAGATTGTCGCCACCCAACGCTTCACCCAGGCCCCGCCCCGATACAGCGAGGCGACCTTGGTCAAGAAGATGGAAGACCTCGGAATCGGTCGCCCTTCAACATACGCTCCGACAATCTCTACTATTCAGGAACGCGATTATATAAAGAAAGGAGACCGCGAAGGAAGTCCGCGGGACTTCATCCGCATAATTATGCGCGATGGAAGAATCACGGAAGAGGTCAAGTCAGAAACTACAGGTTCTGATAAGGGTCGCCTTGTGCCGACCGATGTCGGCATGATTGTCAATGATTTCCTGACCGAAAATTTCCCTGATATCCTCGATTATAACTTCACAGCCCGTATAGAGGGAAAATTCGATGAGATAGCCGAAGGAAAGCTTGCCTGGCAGGATGAACTCGGAAACTTCTACGCTGATTTTCATCCCGGCATAGAACGAATCGACTCCCTGCGTATGGACCATAAGGTCGGCGAGCGGCTGCTCGGGGAGGATCCGAAGAGTGGCAAACCGGTTTCAGTCAAAATCGGCAGATATGGCCCGATGGTTCAGATAGGCAGCAGCGAGGATGAGGAAAAGCCACAGTTCGCCAGTCTGGAGCCGGGAATGAGCGTCTCCACCATCACCCTTGAGGAAGCATTGCGACTCTTCGAACTCCCCCGCGTTGTCGGAGAATACGAGGGAAGTGAGGTGAAGGCCTCGGCAGGACGCTTCGGACCCTATATCCAGATAGGAAAGGAATATGTCTCGATTCCTAAGGACCTCTCCCCGCATACAATCACTATCGAGGAGGCTGCCGAACTGATCCGCGCCAAGCGCGAGAAAGACGCCAGCAAATTCATCAAGGAGTTCGGCGACGAGCTTCCCGGCGCACAGGTCCTGAACGGACGCTACGGCCCCTATATCGCATATAAGCCCGAAGGGGCTAAGAAAGCCGTCAATTACAAAATACCCAAGACGACAGATCCTGCGACATTGAGCGTCGCCGATGTGCGTTCGCTTATAGAAGCGCAGGATGCCGCTCCCAAAACGCCCCGGTCCCGCAGCCGGAAAAAATAAAGGAGCGCAGTCTTACGTTTTACTGACAGAAAACAAAGTATTAACCCGAAAGGAGGGAGGGCCCGGCCTATCCCTCCTCTAATATGACTAACGAATAATGACGACACAGGAACAGCTGAAGGATACGTTAGAGCGCAAGTTGGCGCTGAGGAGGTATCTTTGACATCGACAGCAAGAAAATAGAAGTCGAGGAAGAAGAACTCCGTACCCATGTAGCGGATTTCTGGGAGGATCGCCAGAAGGCGGAGGCCCAGATGAAGAAAATCAAGGATCTCCATTTCTGGATAGATGCCTACGAAGCTCTTGAAAAACAGATTGAGGAACTGAGCCTTGCGTTCGAGTTCTATAAGGATGAGCTCGTGACGGAAGAGGAAATAGACGCCCAATATGCCGCCGTTCTGCAGGATCTGGAGAATCTGGAACTCAAGAATATGCTCCGTCGCGAGGAGGACAAGATGTCTGTAGTGCTCAAGATCAATTCGGGAGCCGGCGGCACCGAGAGTCAGGACTGGGCTTCGATGCTCATGCGTCTTTATCTTCGCTGGGCTGAGCGCCACGGCTACAAGACCTCCATCGCCCAGCTTCTCGACGGTGAGGACGCAGGTATAAAGTCAGTGACTATCAATATCGAGGGTGATTATGCTTACGGTTATCTAAAGAGCGAGAACGGAGTCCATCGTCTTGTCCGCGTCTCTCCCTATAACGCCCAGGGAAAACGCATGACCTCCTTTGCCTCTGTCTTCGTCACCCCCTTGGTTGATGACACTATAGAAATCAATATCGAGCAGGCACGCATATCCTGGGACACTTTCCGTTCGGGGGGCGCCGGCGGACAGAACGTCAACAAGGTCGAGTCCGGAGTTCGTCTACGTTACCAGTATAAAGACCCTTATACCGGTGAGGAGGAAGAGATTCTGATTGAAAACACCGAGACCCGCGACCAGCCTAAGAATAAGGAGAATGCCATGCGCCATCTTCGTTCTATCCTTTATGAAAAGGAGATGAACCATCGTATGGAAGAACAGGCGAAGGTCGAGGCCGGGAAAAAGAAAATCGAATGGGGAAGCCAGATCCGCAGTTACGTCTTTGATGACCGTCGCGTCAAAGACCACCGCACCAACTATCAGACATCTGATGTCAACGCTGTCATGGATGGCGAAATCGACGACTTCATCAAGGCCTACCTGATGGAATTTGCCGCCACCGAGCAATGATTATCCTTTATCGGTTGTTTTTATGGCTACAAAAGTATTAGTGACCGGAGGGGCCGGCTTTATCGGCTCCAACCTATGCGAATATCTTCTCGAACAAGGTTATGAAGTCCGTTGTCTCGATAACTTCGCGACCGGCAAATGGCAGAACGTCACCCCTCTGCTCGACCGCTTTTCAGAGCGGTTCGAGCTGTTGGTGGGTGATATCCGTAATATGGAGGATTGCCGCCGTGCTGTAGAAGGAGTGGACTACGTCATGCATGAGGCGGCACTCGGATCGGTGCCTCGTTCGATTAATGATCCCGTGACGACCAACGACGTCAATATCGGCGGTTTCCTGAATATGCTTGTCGCCTCTCGCGATGCCGGAGTAAAACGGTTCATTTTCGCCGCCTCATCCTCTACATACGGTGATTCAGCCACTCTCCCTAAAGTGGAAGAGAGGATAGGAAAACCTCTTTCTCCCTATGCGATAACCAAATATGTGGATGAACTTTATGCCGATGTCTTTTCCCGCACTTATGGAACCGAATATATAGGGCTTCGCTACTTCAACGTCTTCGGACGCCGTCAGGATCCCAACGGAGCCTACGCCGCGGTCATTCCTCTCTTCGTCCGCAAGTTCATGAACCACGAGGCTCCCAATATAAACGGAGACGGGGAATACAGTCGCGACTTCACATATATCGACAACGTCATCCAGATGAATATGCTCGCGATGACGACAACCGATCCTGCTGCTGTCAATCAGATATACAACACGGCCTACGGCGAACGGACAACCCTTAACCAACTTGTCGAAGCTCTCCGCGAATTTCTCGGGGAAAAAGATCCTGCTATATGCGCCATCGAGCCTACGCACGGACCCAACCGCGCGGGCGACATACCTCATTCGCTCGCTTCGATCGACAAGGCTCGCCGACTGTTGGGATATGAACCCCGCTATTCGATGCGCGACGGACTGCGTCTCGCCGTAGAGTGGTATTGGGAAAACCTATAAAATAATGCCTAAAGATATAAGAATCTGCGTCATAGGTCTCGGCTATGTCGGCCTTCCGCTGGCCCGTCTCTTCTCGACCCGCTATCCGACTGTGGGATTCGATATGAATCCGTCGCGGTGTGAGGCCCTCATGAAGGGGCATGACGCCACTCTCGAAGTCTCTGACGAACTATTGCATGACGCGATAGAGAACCATGGATTTCTCTGCACCTCCGATATAGAGCGAATCCGCGATTGCAACTTCTATATCGTCGCTGTCCCGACCCCTGTGGACCGCAACAACAACCCCGACCTGACACCCCTGCTGAACGCTTCGCGCACCATCGCGCAGGTCCTGAAGCCGGGAGATACCGTCGTGTATGAATCGACCGTATATCCGGGAGTGACCGAAGAGGAATGTATTCCCGTCATAGAGAGTGGAAGCGGCCTGAAACTGAATCGCGATTTCTTCGCCGGGTATTCTCCCGAAAGGATAAATCCCGGAGACAAGGAGCATACGGTCGAGAAGATACGCAAGGTGACTTCCGGCTCCACACCGGAGGCCGGAAAACTCATCGACAGCGTCTACGCAAGCGTCATATCTGCGGGCACCCATCTCGCACCCTCCATAAAGGTTGCCGAGGCTGCCAAGGTCATTGAAAATGCCCAGCGGGATATAAATATCGCTTTCGTAAACGAACTTTCCAAAATATTCTCGCGCATAGGAATCGATACGTCCGACGTCTTGGCTGCTGCTTCTACAAAATGGAATTTCCTTCCGTTCCGTCCCGGCCTCGTCGGAGGTCATTGCATCGGCGTTGACCCTTACTATCTTGCCCAATGTGCCCAGCGCCACGGATATAATCCGGAGATAATCCTTGCCGGGCGTCGGATGAACGACAGTATGGGAAGCTACGTCGCCGACCGTGTCGTCAGACTGATGCTCAGGAAAGGAATCCAGGTTCTCGGATCCAACATACTGATTCTCGGATTCACCTTCAAGGAGAATTGTCCCGACGTCCGGAACACAAAGGTTATCGATATTGTCAGGAGCCTTCGGGAATATGACCTCAATCTCACGCTGTTCGATCCCTGGGCCTCTCCGCAGGTCGTCAGGCGTGAATATGGAATTGAACTCTCCGACACCATTCCTGACGGTGTCAGATATGATGCCGTCATACTTGCCGTGTCCCATGACTCGTTCCGTGACCTCGATCTGCGCCCCCTGCTGAAGGAGAGGGGTGTGGTTTTCGATGTCAAGGGAGTTCGCGGACGCGATGAAGTCGATGAGCGACTCTGACATTTCCGCTCCTACCTACGCCCCCGACCCGTAAGAAATGTCAGACCCCGTCCGACAAAAATGTTAATAGCCGCGCGGCATATTCCTGATGCCTGAAAAATATGAGGCTGACATGGAAAAAACGCTGTGTCGCGTGTTGTTATGGAAAACAAAGTGTAAATTTAAATAGTTTCTAAGGCGCCTGCGCCGGATTCCAACCTTGAGCAGATGAGGATATTTAATTCAAAGACATTACGAGATATAGATATCGCAACCTGTAAGGCCCAGCAGATAGATAGTCTGGAACTTATGGAACGCGAGGCTCAGGCAGTAAGCTACGAAATCATCTCCCGCTTCCTCCTCTCGCAACGCATTGTCGTCATTGCCGGTCCCGGCAATAACGGAGGAATCGCCCTTGCCGTCGCCCGATACCTGATTGAACGTGGTTATTCCAAAGTGGAGATCTTTCTCCTCAATGTTCATGGGCGCCTGAGCCATGATTGCGATGAGGAGCGAAAGAAGCTGCTGAAAATGGAAGCCGACTTTACACAGGTCACCCGCGATTTCACTCCTCCCTATCTCGGTCCTGAGGATGTAGTGGTCGATGGTCTGTTCGGAACCGGACTCAAGGAATCGCTTCAGGGTGGCTTCGTGGCTCTGGCTGATCTTATCAATGACAGTGGGGCTTTTGTCATCTCCATAGATGTTCCTTCGGGCCTGAACGCTGAATTCAATGAGAATTTCCTTAAGCGTAATATGGTCCATGCCAATCTGACGCTCTCTTTTCAGCTTCCGCGACTTGCATTCTTTTTTGAGGAGAACGCGCCGGTGGTGGGAGAATGGAAATTGCTTGACGTCGATCTTGACGAGGAAACCATACGTTCGACCAAGTCCGAATATATGATGGTCAACGCCCGTAGCGTTCGCCCGCTGTTGCGCACGCGGGCTCCCTTCAGCGCCAAGCGTGACTACGGGTCAGCCCTCTTTTTCGCGGGCAGTCTGGGAATGATGGGAGCGGCCGTCCTCTGTGCCCGCGCCGCCCTCAAGAGCGGTTGCGGACTTGCGACGGTCCATACGGCCCGTTCCGGTCTGGTTACTCTTCAGACTGCTGTTCCCGAAGCCCTCTTTGAGCCGGACCGTAATGACCGCGTCATTTCCGACATGACGTTATATCATAACCATCAGGCGGTCGCCGCCGGTCCCGGTATAGGCACCCAGGACCCGACAATCGATGCTCTTGAAGGGCTGCTTCACAACACGAAGTCACCTCTCGTCCTTGACGCCGATGCCCTGAACTGCATAGCCAAAAGACCCTCCCTGTTGCAGCATATTCCCGCCAAATCCATCATCACTCCGCACGCCGGAGAGTTTGACCGTCTGTTCGGGGTCCACAAACACAGCGAGGCGCGACTGCGCAAGGCTGTCGAAATGGCGAAGTACTACAACATAATAATTGTCCTCAAAGGGCATTATACGGCCACTGTCCGTCCTACCGGAATGGTCTGCTTCAACTCAACAGGTAATCCGGGAATGGCCACCGCCGGCTCCGGAGATATTCTGACAGGAGTCATAACCTCCCTCATGGCCCAGGGATACCAGCCTGAACATGCCGCCTCCATAGGAGTCTACCTTCATGGTCTGGCGGGAGATATGGCCTCCGAGGAACTTGGCGAGTGGGGGGTAACGGCCTCTGATATCGCTGACCGCATCGGACGCGCCATAGATAACGTCATGAAAGGAAAGTGAAGATAAGAAGAACTTCACCTGGAAAATCCCAAAGCCAGTAAAGAACAGAATCCCTATGAAACAATCCTTCATCCTCGCCCTCTCCATCCTTAGCGCCCTGTTGCTCTCCGTCCCGGAGGGTACGGCCCAGCAGACCCGTATGCTGACTGCTGATAAAAGCAACGAATATGGACTCGTATATACTCTCCCTGAAACCGCTGTCCTGGTATCTCTGACGGCACGTCGCGACGTTTCGCGCCGCGGTCCGTTCTATCAATACGCCAAAAAATATTTGGGAACCGATAAGGTCGTTCTGGAGGACTCCGAGAAATGGACGCTCACCGGGGCCACGATGGAGACATACGGCATTGCCGACACGGAGAATCAATACCTGATGCAACTCAAGCCCGGCTCAGTGACATCGATATGTGTCGACCAGAACGGAATGTTGCTCGCTATCAACGCGCAGGCTCAAAACCCCTGGACTCCGCAACAGGCCTCATCTCCTGTTGTCTCCACATCTCCGCATTCCGATCCGTCGAAGGATTATCTCCAGTATGTCGATGATGACTTTATCGCTTCGCAGTCTGCCGCCAAGCAGGCCCAGATGCTTGCCGAAAGCCTTATGGAGGTGCGGGAGGCCAAGATCGCACTGACCCGCGGAACTGCCGATCCCATGCCGACCGACGGACGTCAGCTCGAATTGATGCTCTCATCGCTGGAACGTCAGGAAAAGGCAATGACCGAGGCTTTCACCGGAGTAACCTGGAGCGATACGGAGACGCGAGACTTCGACCTCCTTCCCCGTGAGGCCGGACGGAGTATTGTCTGCCGACTTTCCGATTTCGCCGGATTTGTTGATGCTGAGGATCTGAGCGGAGATCCCGTCTATATGAATGTAGAGATTGTCAGTGAGGGTTCCCTTCCTGTCGATGCGCGTGGCGAGGAGAAGAAGATACCTCGTGATGCGGTAATATATAACCTCCCCGGCTCAGCATCCCTCCTGCTTTCTTTCAAGGGAAAGAAACTTGTGGAGAACGAATTCCGGATGGCCCAGTTCGGAACATCCTTCGGACTCGCCCCGACACTCTTTTCGGATAAAAAAGAGCCATACTGCGCAATTTTCGATCCCGTCACCGGGGCCTTGCTCGAAAGCAAGGCCATTAAACCTGAGGAGGCACGATGACGGACTCAGGCGAGACCTTGCGCGCCGCATATTTCACTCTTGGCTGCAAGCTTAACTATTCCGAAACATCGGAAATAGGAAAGATGCTCGCCGAGCGAAATATCCTGCGTGCTTCCGGAATGGAGATTCCGGATATATGTATTGTCAATACCTGTTCGGTCACTGAAATGGCCGACAAGAAGGGGCGTCAGCTCATCAGGCGCCTTCATACGCGTTGGCCCGAAGCTGCCATATTCGTGACCGGATGCTACGCCCAGCTGAAAGCCGACGAGATTTCAGCAATAGAGGGGGTCGATATGGTTGTCGGCAATGACCGGAAGATGGAATTGCCGCAGCTTATAGATGAATGGATAGAGAAGCGGACCAAGAGAGTGGAAATCACCCCCTCGCTCTCCATAACCCGCTTTCAGGGCGCATGCGAGCGTGGAGACAGAACGCGCTGGTGGCTGAAGGTCCAGGATGGATGTGACTATTTCTGTACCTATTGCACCATCCCCTTCGCGCGCGGACGTTCCCGCTCGGGACGCATCGACGAGTTGGTAGAACAGGCGCGTGGCGCTGCCGAAGCCGGAGGTAAGGAGATAATTCTGACAGGAGTCAATGTCGGGTGTTTCGGGCTTGACACCGGCGAGAGTTTCTTTGAGCTTCTTCGGCGGCTGGATGAGATTGAGGGTATAGAGCGTTTCCGTATCTCCTCGATAGAACCTAATCTGCTGACTGAGGAGATTATAGACTGGATAGCAACAGATTCCCGCGCATTCATGCCGCATTTCCACATCCCGTTGCAGTCCGGCAGCGATGCTGTCCTGCGGCTGATGAACCGCCGATATGACACCTCTCTGTTCGCCTCCCGTCTCGACTACATAAAGAAGCGAATCCCTGATGCTTTCATCGGAGTCGATGTCATAGCGGGAGCCCGTGGCGAGACTAAGGAGGAATGGCGGCGATCGGTTGAGTTTATCCAATCTGTTCCATATTCCAGATTGCATATATTCCCTTACTCCGAGCGCCCAGGGACAAAGGCAGTGCTGTTGGGAGGGGAAGTAGACCGCCATGAACGTCATCTGCGTGTCGAGGAGCTGTCGCGTCTCTCTGACGAGCGTCTGCGCGAATTTATGCGTAGTTATGTCGGACGAGAACGCCCGGTCTTATGGGAACATCCGACAACGGATGATCCCGGGGTTATGCACGGTCATACCGACAATTACATCCGTGTGACCGCGCCGACTCGTCCCGAGTTTCTTAATACCGTCACTACCGCGCGTCTCGATTCCTTTGACCTTTCCTCTCCTGAAACCCTTCGTGCAATACTTTTATGAGCCATTTGCCTCTGAACAACGGGAAGGACCCGGAACCCCTTTCTCTTCGGGACGGCTTATCCGTCATAATATTGAACTGGAATGGACTCGAACTCCTCAGACGGTTCCTTCCTTCCGTTGTTGAATTTACCCGAGGTGAGGGAATAGAGATTGTCGTGGCAGACAACGGTTCGACGGATTCCTCCGCCGAATGGGTCGCCACTACCTATCCGCAGGTACGCCTTCTTCGTTTTTCAGAAAACTTAGGTTTCGCAGCCGGTTATAATCGTGCTTTACGGGAGGTGGGAACGGAATATACGATTCTCCTCAACTCTGATGTGGAGGTACGCCAGGGATGGTGGCAACCGCTGTTGCGCTTTATGCGGGAACATCCGGATTGCGGAGCCTGTCAGCCAAAGATACGCTCCTGGCGCGACCCTGCTAAATTTGAATATGCCGGAGCCGCCGGGGGACTGATCGATGCTTTAGGTTTCCCATATTGCCGCGGTCGCCTTTTTGACAAGGTTGAGACCGACAGGGGTCAGTATGATGAGGCTCCGGCGGAGGTCGCGTGGGCTTCCGGAGCCTGTATGATGGTTAGGACAAGTGCCTATTTTGCTGTCGGAGGACTTGACGAACGTTTTTTCGCCCACATGGAGGAGATAGATCTCTGTTGTCGTCTGGCAGGAGCCGGGTGGAGAGTGTGGGCCGTTCCGGATTCCGCTGTATGGCATGTCGGGGGAGCCTCTCTGGAGCAGGGAAATCCGAAGAAAACATATCTCAACTTCCGCAATAATCTGTTGCTGTTGCGTAAGAATCTTCCCCGCAGACGTGGATGGTGGATGCTTATTGTCCGCCGTCTTGTCGACACCCTCGCCTGGTTCATGTTTATCGCTAAGCTTGATTTCGCAAATGCGAAGGCTATCTTGCGTGCTCATCGCGATTACAGACGCATGAAAGGGTTCTATACAGACTTTCCTGCTTCAGACTATATGAAACGCCTACCCGGCGCCAATCGCCTTATCCTCCTTCATTTTCTTGATAAACGTCCGGTAGAATAGCCTATTCCTTCTCCTCCCGCTCCTTTTTGACCCCGGCTGTTCATAATAACAGGCGGGGTCTTATCATTTTCGGGGACTCTTACCATTCTCGGGTACTGGGAAAATATTTCAAAAAGGTTACTGATGTTAAGAAAGCGTTAAATGCGGACTTGATGCAGAACTCAATTTCCGAACCGAGTGTTATACATACAAAGAACAGAAATTCGTTTCATGATGTTAGGTTAGTTAAAGAGTATTATGGAAAACACGACAACGGCTGCTGTGAAGCAGCCGTTGTCGTGTTTATAGGGGGCTTAGGCTTCCGGTTTGGAGCGGGGGAAGATGGTTCGCAAGCGAACCACACTTGGACAAATTTGGGGCTATTGCAGGCTATGGGTTGGCTATCGCAGACTGGGGCTGCCTTTTGTGGGCGATGGGGGGTGGCGGGCGGGGGAATGGTATNNNGCGNGGNGGGGGCTGGNTNTTGCNNGCGAGGGGCTGGCGNGGAGGAGATTCGGGTGTTTCAGAATTGTTGCAGGGATGTAATAATTGTTTATGATAATGTAATCGATTGGAAATGATAAAAAAACTGTCGGGAGCGTTTTACTGTTGACCATCGGGAAGGAGCAATNCTTCGATGGTCTCCAAATCAAAGTATAACACCTAAAATAGAAAAACCATGACAGGTCTNCATCTCCTTCTGATTCTCGCATTCCTCGCTCTTCCTTTCGTAGTTCGCGCTGCCCGCGCCGCCCGTTTTGAACAGCTTTCTCCCGCAGAGGANCTCGTTCCTGTCCAGGATGGCANCCNGATAGGCAAGTGAGAACCGGATGCNGCAAGATATCCTTATTCGTCAATATGGCGATTCGTCAATATGGCGGAGTGGATGTTTAAAAAATATTAAAACCAATGGGGAGGGTAAACAAACAGAACGCCTAAGGCGTTTTAAAGTCAAAGAACAGAAAATTCATGATGTTAGGTTAGTTAAAGAGTATTATGGAAAACACGACAACGGCTGCTGTGAAGCAGCCGTTGTCGTGTTTATAGGGGCTTANGCNNNNGGNCTGGAGCGGGGGGAGGGGGAAGATGGTTCGCAAGCGAACCACACTTGGACAAATTTATTTCTCGGAGAAACTTTTACAAATTTATGNCTCTGAGATACTTGGACAAATTTATTTCTCGGAGAAACTTTGACAAATTTATGCCTCTGANATACTTNGACAAATTTATGNCTCTGAGAAGGTTTTAANTGGCGATGGGTTCTATTTATCAGGGCTTTNTTTCTATCAAGACTTTCTTTCTATCAGGGCTTTGGTTTCTTGGCGGGGATGGTTTTGGCGGGGGTGGTTTTTCGCCGGTTATTGGTGGCTTTGNGTTTTGGGTTCTTTTAATAGGAGGTTGANGGCTTCGGAGGCCAGGTGAAGGCCNAAGAGGGCCGGAATGGTCGCNATGGTGCCGTAGGAGCTNCGTTTATTTTGTTGGTCAAGCTCNATCAAGGAGGTGGNGCGNGGAACTTCTGTTGAACTTGCAACCTTGAGCGGACGTTTGAGCCCTAACTTTTTCAGACGTTGACGAACGGCNCGNGCCAGTCCGTCGTTCTCTGTCTTCCATAANTCTGTTATNCCAACTTTTGTTGCATNCAGACGTCCGCCGGCTCCCATCGAACTTAGAATAGGTATATGGTTCCGTAGACAATAAGCTATCAAGGCTACTTTNGGTGCNACGGTGTCTATAGCATCTATGACNATATCGAACTNNCCGGNGCCTACCAGCTCTTCCACTCCCTCCTCTGTCAGAAATTCCTCTCGTTGCTCCACTACACAGTCNGGGTTTATCTGGCGTATGCGCTCAGCGAACATGCTCACTTTGGATTTCCCTATATCATCTCGCAAGGCAATCAACTGNCGATTCAGATTGCTGACCGACACGCAGTCAGCATCCATGAGGGTCANAAANCCGATGCCGCTGCGCGCAAGCATCTCCACGACATATCCCCCCACGCCTCCNACACCGACAACCAGAACCCGNGCGGAGGCNAATCTTGCGNCTCCNTTGTCGCCGATTAGTCTCCGNGTCCTGTCATCCCAACGNTCCTCCTNCCTNTCTTTCCCGTTTATTTCCTTTCCGGAGTTTAATTCACTCATATTTCTATTCCCGATAATAGATTCGTTTGACTCGCGGAGAAACAGAGGTCAGAATTTCGTAAGGGATGGTTCCGAGCAGGTCCGACAGACGTCCGACCGGAAGCTCAGGTCCGAAAATCTCGACTGTATCTCCGACTTCACATTCAATGCCGGTCACATCAATCATACATGCGTCCATACATATATTGCCGACGGTAGGCGCCANGCGNCCGTTNACCAACACGGATACNGCGCCGTTACCAAATCTGCGGTTCATCCCGTCAGCATATCCGATAGGNAGGGTTGCGATTNNTGAATCGCGCTCCAGCATCCCTTTGCGGGCGTAACCGACACTTTCCCCCGCCTTCCATTGGCGTATAGCAATGATAGGNGCGGTNAGACGCGAAACAGGTGTCAGGGCGGACTCCGGCTCCATCGGCACTGTAGCGACCCCGTACAGCCCTATTCCTAAGCGGACCATATCATAGTCGGCCTCCGGAAAACGCANTATGCCTGCCGAATTGAGGATATGCCTCAGAAAGGGGTATCCGAGTAACGTGCGAAGACGGGCCGTTTCCCTTGCGAAGCGCTCAAGTTGAAGCTTGGTATAGGAGTCCATGTCCGGACAATCGGCNGTCGCCAGATGCGAAAAGACGGAACGNACNGATATAGCCTCCTGNGAAGANAGGATATGNGCNGTTTCCTCCAGCTCATCTTCCAGCAGTCCCATCCGGTGCATNCCCGTGTCGAGTTTAAGATGTATGGGATACCCCTTCAGACCCAAAGCGGANCCCTGNCGGACAACATCGCGNAGCATCTCAAGGGAATATATCTCCGGTTCCANCCGAAATTCAAACATCNGGCGGTAATCGACNCTTTTGGGATTCATTACCATTACNGGCATCGTTATTCCCTGGTTCCTCAACTCTATCCCCTCGTCAAGNACCGCTACCGCCAGATAGGCGGCTCCGCANTCCTGCAATGTCTTTGCTATCTCGCGGCTACCCGCTCCGTAACCGGAGGCTTTGACCATAGCGACGANTCCTGTCTGCTCCTTGACCTTGGAACGGAAGAAATTGTAATTTGCCACTATCGCATCCAGATTCACCTCNAGCACCGTCTGATGGGAACGCTGCTCCAGACGNCGGCGAATCCCATCCATATTATATTCCGGTGCCCCCTTNAGCAGNATAAGTTCAGAAGAGAAATCGGCNGCCGAGAGGGTCTCAAGCAGCGCNTCGGNGCTTTNNAAGAAGAGGGCNTTTGAGGGAAAGAGGTTNCGGGNCGCCGATATTTCNGGNCCGACACCTATGATTCTNGAAATACCGGCCCNTTCAGCCATTGCCGCNACTTCGGGATATANNCTNTCNGGAGGGAGNGTTTCATGGGTCAGATCGCTGATAATCAAAGTCAGGGANTGGTCNGGCGTCCGGCGCCGGGCGACGAAATCCAGAGCCGGTTGCAACGAACTCAGATCGGAGGTATAGGAGTCTGTGACGACGGAACANCCATCAAGACCTTCNCTCACATCAAGACGNGTTCTGATATGTCTGAGAGANGNGGCCTTGGAGATAAGAGGGGCAACCCCATAACCNNATGCAATNAGGAATGTCAGNGCGGAGCAAAGATTCTCCACATCNCCTTCTCCCGGNGCCGGAAGATTTATGATTCCCTCTTNCACACCCTCTTCTTCCGTCCGGAAGAAGATCGAGACTGAATTGTCATCCTTTCGCTCTGTACGCACCCGCACGAGGGNATCCGAATCCTCTTTCATAGACCATCCGGCCCGTCGGCAGGAAGAAGGGATAGAAGAGAGGATTTGGTTTATATGAGGGAGATCGGCCGGATAGACAATAAGATCTGTCGGAGGAGCCGACGCCAGCAGAAGTTTCTCCTTACCTTTTGCGAGTCGCGAAGGGAATCCTTCATCATGCTCCTCACCCAGACCGGTCAGTATTACAACGTCCGGGCGAATACATTGTCGCAGTGTCTCCATTTCTCCGCTTCGGGAGATTCCCGCTTCTATAAGAGCCAGGTCGGTTCCGGGTTGAATCTCCCAAAGAGAAAGTGGCACCCCGATTTGCGAATTGTAACTGCGAGGGGAACGCGAGACAACATAGTCGGGTGAGAGAATCTGAAAAAGCCATTCCTTGAGGGATGTCTTCCCCCTGGAGCCTGTTATGCCGACGGCCATCCTGGCCCTCGGACGATGAAGCGCGCCGACAGTCTGGAGCGCCTTAAGGGAATCCTCAACTGTAAGAAACAACGCGTCCGGACAATGCAACGCAACCGAGGTTGCTGCGTCCTTTTCGACGACAAAAGCGCGCACACCACGTTGATATAGTTCCGGGATGAACCTATGACCGTCGCCGCTGCGGGTCCGCAAAGCGAAAAACAAAGTACCCTCCGGCTCGCGTAGGGAGCGGGAGTCTGTCAGCAAAGAGGAGACTTTAAAAGAGGAAAACCGCTCCGGGACCCGGAGTCCGAGAGCGGTTGCTATTTTGATTATCGAATCAGACATTTGATTATCGAATCCATAAACTCCCTGCCGGATAGAAAGTGACAGGGAGGTCATTTATGCGGGCCTCAGCGCAGGAGCAGCATTGCGTCGCCGTAGGCTCCGAAACGGTATTTCTCCTTGACAGCCTCGTTATAGGCATCCATGACAAGCTGATACCCTCCGAATGCCGCCACCATCATCAGCAATGTTGACTGCGGGAGATGGAGATTGGAAATCATCGAATTGCAGACCGTGAAGTCGTAGGGGGGGAATATGAATTTATTGGTCCATCCCTTATATGTCATCAGATGGCCGTCCATGCAGACAGCGGTTGCGATTGCACGCATTGTCGAGGTGCCGACCGCGCAGACGTTCGACCCACGGTCTTTGGCCGCATTTACCATTTCGACCAGATGCTCGTCGACAATCATCTCTTCGGAGTCCATGCGGTGTTTGGTCAGGTCCTCGACGTCAATGTCGCGGAAATTCCCACGTCCGCAGTGCAAGGTCAGGAAACCGCTCTCCACGCCCTTGATTTCAAGACGTTTCATCAGCTCACGGCTGAAATGCAGACCTGCGGCAGGCGCCATGACGGCCCCCTCCTCAGTAGCGAATATATTCTGATAATTGTCGGCGTCTTCCGGAATAGCCTCGCGTTCAATATAGTCGGGCAGGGGAGTGACTCCGAGATTGTACAGAGCCTCTTTGAACTCATCGTGCGGCCCGTCGTAGAGAAAACGCAGCGTTCTTCCGCGCGATGTGGTATTGTCGATCACCTCCGCCACCATCGAATCGTCTTCTCCAAAATAGAGTTTGTTCCCGATACGTATTTTGCGGGCCGGTTCGACAAGCACATCCCAGAATTTATTTTCGTGGTTTAGCTCGCGGAGCAGGAATACCTCGATACGGGCTCCCGTCTTCTCCTTATTGCCGTAGAGGCGGGCCGGAAAAACTCGGGTATTGTTGAAGATCATAACGTCTCCATCCTCAAAGAAATCGATAAGGTCCTTGAAGATATGATGGGAGATCGTCTTGTTGCGAGAGTCAACCACCATCAGGCGGCACTCGTCGCGGTTTTCAGAGGGATACTGAGCGATCAGCTCATCGGGGAGCTTGAATTTGAATTGGGAAAGCTTCATGTTTCTATCCGTGAAAATTTCGTATTGTCCTAAAAAGATTATTGCGGGCGCGCTCCCTCCCAGTCATCGGGGAAGGATAGAGGGGCGGCTCCGATTATGGCGATCGCCTGGTCGAGTTGCAGAGCGTCGTCGATAGTGTGGGCGCCGACGCGAGTACGTCGAAGGGCGGTAAGGTGAGCTCCGGAGTCGAGCGCCTTACCTATGTCGCGGGCCAGAGCCCGTATATATGTGCCTTTACTGCAGAGAATCCTGAGTCGAAGATGAGGGGGATTGAATTCGAGCAGTTCGAGTTCCTCTATACGCAGGGGCTTGGCCTTTAGTTCGACCTCAGTCCCTTTGCGCGCATACTTGTAGGCCCTTTTCCCGTCAACCTTGACAGCTGAGAAAATCGGGGGCACTTGCAGAACGTTTCCCGTGAAGGTTTCGAGCGTTTCGCGGACCTGTTCTTCAGTGATATGCTCGAAAGGGAAGGTAGCGTCAATCTCGGTTTCAAGATCGAAACTCGGAGTGGTCGCACCCAGACGAAGATCTGCGATATATTCCTTAAGCCCCTCCTGAAGATGGTCTATCTGCTTTGTCGCGCGTCCGGTGCATACAAGGAGCACTCCGGTCGCCAGCGGATCGAGAGTTCCCGCATGGCCGACTTTGAATTTCTTCAGACCGAGACGTTTCTGTATCGCTCCGCGCAAACGTTTGACCGCATCGAAAGATGTCCAGCCCAAGGGCTTGTCGATAGCTATGATTTCTCCTGATATCAAATCCATTATGATAAGATTCAAACGTTTAATACCTCACATCCTTAATAGAAGAGGCATAGCAGTCCGACGGCGACGCAATAAATGGCGAACCAAACCAGCTTTCCTTTATTGACAAGTTTGAGCATCCATTTGCAGGCGGCGCAACCTACCAGGAAACTGGCGAGGAAACCGATAAGCATTGCTGTTCCTCCGACCGCCTCGGAGGAAGCGCCGGGAGTCGGGCTGATTATTTTGGCGAGATCGAGCAGGGCCTCTCCGAGAATCGGGATAATGACCATAAGAAAGGAGAAAGCAGCGACCTTCTCGCGTTTGTCACCAATGAGAATACCGGTTGCGATGGTGGTGCCACTGCGGCTCAATCCCGGCAACACGGCGACCGCCTGCGCGCATCCGATGACAAAAGCATCCAGGAAAGTTATGTCACGTCCCCGAGAGGCAGGGACCATTTCATAATTCCCTTTACCCCCTGTTTTGGAGGAGGGTTTGTAGATTCGGTCGGAGAAATGGGCGAAAGTAAGTAAGGCTGCCGTGACAAGAAGGCAGATACCGACGATAGTCAGCCCACTGCCGAAAAATTCCTCGACAGTATCTTTGAAGAAGACTCCGACAATTCCTATAGGGATGCAACTCAGAAGTATCTTGCAGACATAATAGAAATCGGCGTCTTTGCGGAAAGAGAAGAAAGAGACGCATAATTTCCGGAACATCGGCCAAAGGACGACGATTGTAGACAGGACTGTCGCGGCATGGAGCATGACGTCAAATTCGAGCGCCTGCTCTTCCGGGAGGTCAATTCCGAGAATCTGGCGGAAAATCTCAAGATGACCGCTCGAAGAGATGGGAAGGTATTCGGCCAGACCCTGGACGATACCTAATATCAAGGCTTGGAACCATTCCATAGTAATTCGTATGAGTGTAAAGGGAATCGGCTTCAGAGATTATTCTCTCTTTGAGCGTCATCAGTGTTGGTTTGAGATGAAGGCTTTGAAGGATGCCATACGATGGCGAAAGCCATAAGTAGGAAACCGAGGAAAGCAATGGCGGGACCGACGACTATCCTGCGGGTTGAGAATATTTCCGGATTGAAACCGGTCTCGGTGTCGGCGCCTCCTCCGGACATAAGCAGGAATCCGACGATTATCATCATCAGGCATCCGAACATCATATAATAGTTGGTGCGCGTGAAAGGGCGTTGCGAGGGGGTGATCTTATCCATTTTCTCGGACGCGGACGAATCGGAGTTAGACTCGGGTCTGGTCATGATTGCCATATTATTTCGGGCTAAATGAGGTTGAAGAAGATAATTGCGACTCAGTTTCGTATCAACTGGTCGTAGTCTCTATGAAGGAATCTGGTGGTTGCCCATGCTGAAGCGAGCAGGCAGAGTAAAGCTCCGAGCATCACGAGAGCCCCGGCCACGATTGCCATTTCTTTCCATTCCAGGGCGTGGGTCAGTTCGGGCACACCTATACTCGGAGCCAGCAGGATGGTAAGGGCGAGAAGAGCGGAAGCGATCAGACCCGAAATGACCCCGCATAGAAGATTGTTGCGTATAAAGGGAGCGCGGATAAAACCGTTGGTCGCTCCGACGAGCTGCATGGTGTGGATGGTGAAACGGCGCGAGTGAATCGAGAGATGAACTGTATTATGGATCAGCACGAAACTGATTATTACCAGCACAATAGCGATTCCTCCCAGGATAATGGTCATTCGTTCAATATTACTGTTCATTGCGCTGACCATTGAGGCATCGGGAGCGGCGACCTCCTCGACCCCCGGAATCTCTTTCAGCCTGGCGCTGATCTGTTCGAGACTTTTCGGGGCCGTATATTGGGCCGCGACACGGAAAGCGATTTCCGGGGAGAGGGGATTGACTCCGAACGTCTGTTCAAGGTCCTCACCTGTCTCTGCCTCCCAGTTGGCAAGCGCTTGCTCGCGGGTTATGAGACGCGGTTCTATGACGTATGGCTGAGGGGCTATAAGGTCATAGACATGCTGAGCCGCGGCATTGCTGACTGAATCAGCCATGACCACACTCAATTCGATTTTCTCTTTCAGGCGGTTGGTCTCTCTGGCGGCTACCAGGCTCATCATCGCTATGACGCCGACAATCAACAGGACGAGCGTCACGCTCACTATTGTTGTCAGATGGGCCGCCCAATATGAGATTTTTGCCTCTCTGTTATCTTTCATAATCCAATCTGTCGGCGTGGCTCGCACGCCATTCTGTTCCCGACTTTTTAAGCAGGCCGGAAAATACTGTCAAGCTCTTGACAGGCGCAAATATAATAAATAACGAAGCGGATGTCAAGATTAGTGTTTAAATTTCCATTACTTTCGCCTGAGGCTGCGCTCACTTTCGCATTTTTTTAGTATCTTCGCGACTACTTAGACCCTTTCTCCGAAATATGAATACCCTTTCTCCGAAATATTGCGCCTGCGCGTGTTTCTCCCCTCGATGATAGCAAACCCCAATTAACCTGAACAATAATGCCAACCAAACCTTTCCATTACCAGGAACCCTTCCCCCTGGAGGCCGATACTACCGAGTATGAACTCGTCTCCAAAGAGGGTGTCAAGGTCGAGAACTGGAACGGCCACGAGATGCTGGTCGTAGAGCCGGAGGCGCTC
Organism: Bacteroides sp.; assembly: GCA_014801785.1. Taxonomy (GTDB): domain Bacteria; phylum Bacteroidota; class Bacteroidia; order Bacteroidales; family Muribaculaceae; genus Lepagella. The sequence goes on from JAAVDN010000007.1 coordinate 67,715, forward strand.
ACACGCCTGGCCAATGTCGCAACTACAAACTGCTCCTTCCTTCTTCGCCGCGAGCACAACGAAAAGACGGCAGCCATTCTTGCAGACCCTGAAGCTTCGGAAAACGACAAGTTCGTCGCTCTGACAATGCTCCGCAACGCCGAGGTTGCTTCCAAAGGTATCCTTCCTTTCTGTCAGGACACCGGCACATCTATCTGCGCCGCCTACAAAGGACAGCATGTCTGGACAGGATGCAATGATGAGGAACGTATCTCCGAGGGTGTCTACAAGACCTATACCGAGAATAATCTCCGTTACTCCCAGAACGCTCCGCTGACCATGTATGACGAGGTCAACACCGGCTGCAATCTTCCCGCCCAGATCGATATCCACGCCACTGAAGGAAAGGAATACAAATTCCTCTTCGTCGCAAAGGGTGGTGGTTCCGCCAACAAGACCTATCTCTATCAGGAGACAAAGGCTATCCTCAATAAGAAGACCCTTGTTCCCTTCCTCATCGAGAAGATGAAGAGCCTGGGCACAGCTGCATGTCCTCCTTACCATATCGCCTTCGTCATCGGCGGCACCAGCGCGGAGAAGAACCTGGAGGTCGTCAAGAAAGCGAGCGTTAAGTATTTCGACAATCTTCCGACGACAGGTAATGAATACGGGCGTGCTTTCCGCGATGTTGAGCTGGAGAAAGAACTTCTCGAAGCCGCTCACGAAATCGGCCTCGGCGCCCAGTTCGGAGGAAAATATTTCGCCTACGATGTCCGCGTCATCCGTCTGCCGCGTCACGGCGCCTCCTGCCCCGTGGGTATGGGCGTATCCTGCTCCGCAGACCGCAATATCAAGGCTAAGATCAACGCCGACGGCCTTTGGGTCGAGAAGCTTGACCGCAATCCCGGCGAACTCATCCCCGAGGAATATCGCAAGGCCGGAGAAGGGGAGGTTGTAGAAATCGACCTCAACCGCCCGATGCCCGAGATTCTGGCTGAACTCGATAAATATCCCGTCTCGACCCGCCTCTCCCTGAAGGGCACCATCATCGTCGGCCGCGACATCGCCCACGCCAAAATCAAGGAGCGCCTCGACGCCGGAGAACCGATGCCCGAGTATCTCAAGAATCATCCCATATATTACGCTGGTCCCGCTAAGAAACCTGAAGGAATGCCTTCCGGCTCCTTCGGTCCGACCACGGCCGGCCGCATGGATTCATACGTAGACCAGTTCCAGGCTGCCGGAGGTTCTATGGTCATGATCGCCAAGGGTAACCGTTCCCAACAGGTGACCGACGCCTGCAAGAAGCACGGTGGATTCTATCTCGGCTCTATCGGTGGCCCCGCCGCTATTCTGGCCCAGAACTCCATAAAGAATGTCGAGCTTCTCGAATATCCTGAGCTCGGCATGGAGGCAATATGGAAAATCGAAGTCGAGAATTTCCCTGCCTTCATCCTCGTTGACAACAAGGGTAATGATTTCTTCAAGCAGATCAAGCCCCGTTGCCCGATGTCTGAAAATAAATAATCCTTTTTCCCGAAAACTATAGAATATACCCGCCCCCTAATTCTGTTATGGGGCGGGTTAATAATATAATTAGACCCGGAAAATGGCTGAAAATAACACTGCGTCTCCCTGGAGATGGATTCCGACCCTCTATATCGCGGAAGGTCTTCCCTATGTCGCCGTCAACGTCCTGACGGTCATGATCTACTTTCAGATGGGAATTCCGAAAGCGGAGATGGCCTTCTATACGGGTTGGCTCTATCTCCCCTGGGTCATAAAACCCTTCTGGAGTCCCTTCGTCGATATCATTTCCACTAAACGTCGCTGGACAATCGCCATGCAATGGCTTATGGCGGCCATGATGGGGAGTGTAGGATTCCTTCTTCCCCTTCCGTTCTTTTTTTCAGCGACGCTGGTTGCGTTCTGGCTCCTTGCCTTTTTCTCCGCAACCCATGATATAGCCGCCGACGGCTATTATATGTTGGAACTCGACAAGACTCAGCAGGCAGCCTTTGTCGGAGTGCGTTCAACCTTCTACCGCATAGCCAACGTCATGGGACAGGGGGGACTCGTCATACTGGCCGGATGGTTACTTGACCAATCAGGCTCGCCGGAGCGCGCCTGGTCACTGACCTTTTATTTCCTCGCGCTCCTCTTCGCCCTCATTGCCCTTTACCACAGTTGGGGTATGCCCCGTTCGTCGCTCGACCGTCCCCAGATTTCCGGAACTACGGCAATAGATATCCTCCGGGGATTCGCCACTTCATTTGTCAGTTTTTTCCAAAAGCCCGGAATATGGCTCGCGCTGGCCTTTATCCTTCTTTACCGCATACCGGAGGCATTATGTCTTAAACTTGTGGTTCCGTTTCTGATGGACAGCCGCGAGGCAGGAGGATTGGCTCTGACAGCCTCTCAGGTCGGTGCCGTCAACGGGACAGTAGGCGTCATCTCTCTTCTTGCCGGAGGTATTGTCGGAGGTCTTGCCATAGCAGCAGGGGGATTGAGGCGCTGGCTTTGGCCTATGGCTCTGTCTCTGACGCTTCCCTGCGTTGTCTATTGCTATATGGCTCAGGCGCAACCCGAAGATATTTTTCTGATATCGGCTCTGATAGGTATCGAGCAGTTCGGCTATGGATTCGGCTTTACGGCCTTCATGATGTATCTCATCTATTTCTCCCGCGGAGAGATGCAGACCTCCCATTATGCTTTTTGCACAGCCTTTATGGCGCTTGGTATGATGCTGCCGGGAATGGGAGCCGGATGGCTACATGATATACTGGCCCCCCTGCGCATCTTCGGGTGTGGAGGTTACGCCTCTTTCTTCCTCGCGGTCATGGCCTCCTGTCTGTTGACCTATATCGGATGTATTGCCGCTATNAGGACCCTAAGAGAGGGAGAGATGGGGTCAGATGTCAGTCGATAAGAGACAGAAGTTCAGAAGGTTTGGAAATGATATGGTCGGCGTATGCGCGCCGCAGTTCAATCTGAGGGCGGAATCCCCAGGTCACACCGACAGATTCGACGCAGGCCCGGCGCGCAGTCTCTATATCGACAGCTGAATCGCCGACATGCATAACCTCCGCCTTCGGAGTCGGATATGCGCTGAGAATTGCGAAGTCTATAGAAGGGTCTGGTTTAGGATGTCGTAGGCTGACCTGTCCCATCACCGCGACAAACGGAATGGTAGGGAAAAAATGGTCAATGATTTTTTTTGCGGCTGACTCATACTTATTTGTCGCCACGGCGACGGCAACCTCACGACGTGTCAGTTCCTCCAGGAGTTCCGGAATCCCGGGGTATGGGGTGGAATTGTCGAAAGAATGGTCGTCATAGTATTCGCGGAAGATTTCGAGCAGGCGCGCCTGCATCGTGGCGTCGGCGTCGGGGGCTGCCCGCTCGATTAATTTACGCACACCGTTTCCCACTTTGAAACGGTAGCTCTGGATCGGATGAGGTGGGTATCCGAGTTCGACAAGGGCGTGGTTGCAGGCTGCGCCCAGGTCATCGATAGTGTTGACAAGTGTTCCGTCAAGATCGAATATGATAAGTTTTTTTTTCATTGTATTGTAATCTAATGGATTGGAGTGTCATAGGAGATGGGAGTAGGAGAGGCAGACACGTCATATAGGTCTCAGAAGGGATAGCCGATGGAGAAATGGAAACTGGCATCCCTGTTCCAGGAAGGGGAGACCAAAGGCCATCTCCGTTCCCCGCGTGCCGGATTGAAGGCTTTCATGCCCAGGTCGAAGCGGAGCAGGAAATAATCGAAGTCCATACGCANNCCCAGACCGTAGGCCCCTGCAATCTGCTGATAGAANCTGTTGAAGCGGAAAACTCCTCCGGGCTGGTTTTCGTAATCACGGATTGTCCAGATATTTCCCAGGTCGATGAANGCACCCAGTTCCAAAACCCAGATAAGTTTGGCGCGATATTCGGCGTTCAGTTCCAGGCGTATGTCTCCACANTGATTGATGAAATCCGATACCGTATTTCCTCCGGGATAGGANCCTGGCCCGAGAGTGCGCACCGCCCANCCNCGGACACCATTGGCNCCTCCCCCGTAGAAACGNTTCTCAAAGGGAAGAATCGTTGAGTTGGCGTANGGAATNCCNATNCCGGCTCCCGCGTGGAGAGCCAGCGAACTGCGGCTGTCNAGAATCCTGACCCATGAGAAATCNCCGTCGAGCCTGACATATTGCGAATAGCGTATTCCGAAAACCGAATATGGGNTTTTGACGGAAATCGTGGCGGTGGCTGAAGATGTTGCTCAGNGCGAAGAGCAGGTTTCCGGCGGTTTCGATATTTCCGCGNAGAGTGAAGAAAGNCTCCTGANNGCTTTTCTNCCAGGGNCCTTGGTCACGACGGTTGGTCAGNTAGAAATTATATCCCATCCGCATGATGAAATGGTCNTCGTAGCTATANCNCAACAAAGGATTATCNGGAGCTATACGGTCNAGNAAATCGTATGTTGTCGCGGGAAGATAGACATAGTTGACATCGACCAAAGTGAATGTCTGTCGCCAGCGCATATCCCGCCGATTCCATTTGTAGGCCCATCCGGCAGTCGATATGACGCGGGTATATTCAGGGCGTTCCTGGAAATTCATCGATATGTTGAGTGCCGACGATGCGCTGACCCTCCGTTTGAACCTNTCGGAAAGAAAGGGNGCGACGAATTTCGGAAAAGATAGAGAAAGGTCAGCNCCATATTCCACATATCTGTTATGGAGCAGGTCGTCGAGCTTTCCGGAGAGAGCTTCGTAAGAACCTTGAATCTTGGCCGCGAACGTCTCGGAGCCTCGCCCNATATTTCGGTGGGTAAAAGTCAGGGCGGCTGCAATCCCTAAGTCGCCGGAGGANTTCGTNCCCTCCAGTTCGAAGGCAGCCGTCATGCTCTTGCCGGGAGTCAGAAGNATATAGACGTCCAGCAGACCNGTTCCGTCACCGGCAGGCAGGATTCGGATATTAATGAATTTAAGAATCTGAAGGCGCGAGAGTGCCTGATATGTCCGGTCGGAATCCCGTTCCCGGAATATCTCTCCGGGAGNGAAGAAACAGTTCTCCGTCAGTGTCCCGGGTCGCAGATAGCGGCGGTCGCCGTAAAGGATATCGATTCCGTGGGAGGTGAGCGTGTCGATACCCTGTAGATTNCTCAGATCAGTATCGCGGACCGGATCGAAACTNGTNAGNATAAANACCTTNCGTATTCTCCAGATATCGAAAATATTTCCNTGCNGAGTTGNCNGNTTCAGATTNGGGGAGCTTGAGACACGCATTGTCAGGTCAACCTCCGTCGANCCCTCCGTAGTGTCGGCTGAAAAGGTTATATTCTCCTTTCCGAGCCGATAGTATCCNCGGTTTCGGAGCCAATCCGATATNATTGTCCTCTCGTTGTCGATTATGTTGCGGTCAAGGAGTTCTCCCGGGGANACAGGNAGGCGGTCGGCTCGTGATGTGACCANNGANTGTATCGAAGAGTCCGGAATNTCGTATGATATGGANCGTATTCTGTATGGTTCTCCGGGATTGATTCNGTATGTGACCTTTATTTTCTTTTTTTCCGCATCCGCGACAGTGTCGGCGTGGACCTGCGCCTTGAGATACCCTTTGTTGACCATCGCTTTNCGCAACTGATCGACTCCCGCATCGGTCAGNACCGAGTCGAAGATTACAGGAGGTTCTCCGANCTTACGCGCCCATCTGTTCCAGAAACGTGTCGAGTCATTGCCCGACATATTATAGAAACCCAGTCGGAGNCNCAGAGACCANAGCATCCGGTGGTTCGGGGTNTGACGCAGATATGCCTGCAAAGCTTCAGTGTCAATATTCTCCGCTCCTGTCGCGGAATCTACTTTAATACTGACCTTATCGAGCAGGAACTCACCCTCGGGGACATGGCGTGTAGAGGCGCATCCCGCCAACAGCCATATCAGCGTGATGAAAAAGAGGCAACGCGTCATCAACGCGATGCCGNAGCTTCCNATAATAAATCTATGCGTATGGAAGCGCTTCATTCTTNTGGGATGTGGCTTATATGCTCCTCTTGTTTACAGGCTGCGTGTCANCGGGAACGACGATTGGNCCNGCGTCGTCTGTTGCGGGACCGGCGTTGNGCCTTCCGTTCNTTTGATTTGTCGGAAATGAAAGAGAATCCGGAGGTTTCATCCTCTACCAGTTCANNGCTTCGTTGCGCCACTCNCTGGTGACGNCCNATATTCTCGGGGTCGCGGCAGGAAAGGAAGTCGAGAAGNACNCCAAGTTTTTCCGGNGTCGCGCATGTCTGCTGAAGCGAGCGNAACGCCTTGTCGGTCATCTCTTCCGCTTCCGGCCCCCATGCGGAGGTCGCGTGATGATTGAGGATAAGGAAAGAAACGAGTTCAAGTATTTCCGGTTCGAATTTCATCGANCGAAGCATCTTGCGNACCATATTTGCCCCTGTCAGCTCATGTCGCGGATAACGAATCTCNCCTTTGCGATCCTTGATGCGGGTTCTCAATTTNCCTAAATCGCAGAACAGNAGAGCGAGAGCTATGGCGAGAGAACGGCGTTCCTTGGGNAGATAGTTAAGGCGCCTCAGATTCTCNACCTGATAATCCCATACTCCNGGAATCTTNCCNTCCGGTCGGCTTTGNGTGACGAATTCATCGACAAGAGGATTGGAAAAATTGATTGCNCCGGTGTCTGTCAGCATCCTGACGGCATCGGCCGGATGGTCGGAAGTCAGNACTTTTGAGAGTTCCGTGTGGAATCGTTCCCGCGANACAATCTGCAACCGGTCGATATTGCGTCGNAGGGCCTCCATTGTCTTAGGTTCTATTACCCANCCGAANCGGGAGGCGAAACGGAGGCAACGGAGAATACGGACAGGATCGTCNTCGAAGGTAGTATCCGGGTCAAGCGGTGTCCGNAGCACACCGTTTCGTATATCCTCCAAAGCTTTCCCCGTCATATCGAGCATACAGTCCCGCGAGATATCATAATAGAGGGTGTTTACCGTGAAGTCACGCCGGAANCAATCCTCTTCNAGNGTTCCGTTGACGATTTCGGGACATCGCGAGGTTTCGCGGGTGTATTTCTCTTTCCGTGTCTGGACGAGNTCNATCTCCTCGTCGGGAAACTGGCGGAGTGTAATTCGCGCGGTCCCGAACTTCTCGAAGAAAACCGGTTTTCCTTTCAGCATTCCGTTNGATAGGAGCCAGCGNGCGAACTCNATACCCCCGTTTGGCAAATCGACAGCCAGGTCGACATCCTTGATGTCGGTTCCGAGGAATTGGTCGCGGCAGCAACCGCCGACAGTAAAGATATGNCCTTCCCAGGGAGTTCCCTCTATCGTTNTACGCANCCAGGCGCAGATTTCTCTGTATTTCTCGATTGTCATCGGTCAGTTTTCGAAAAATATGGCCTCTTTCTGATAACGGGCCATAAGGGTGTTGTATGCCCAGTCGTCGCAGGGCGCGGTCGTGATGCCGAGAGCTTCCTTGAGGATATAGTCGGTAATAGGGGCTCCGGCATAAATCGAGCAGACCACACCACCCCCCAACCGCGGGTTNACTTCCATCAGCAGGAATCTGTCGGAGTCNAGGTCGTGGAGGAACTGCANNGTGACAGGNCCGTGGAGGTTGAAAGCGGCTATTACCTCGCGGCTCATCCGGTCCAGGATTGAATTGCGGCAGGTAATGGTTCTGGTGACCTCTCCGCCCATGACTTCCAGTCTTGCGCGGGGAACGATAGTCAGGATTTCCCCTTTTTGGGTTATATAGCAGTCAACGGTATATTCTTCCCGGTTTTCGATATATTCCTGGACAATGTAGTCCTGNAGGTTGTCAAGGTGCATCAGGTCTTCAATATTGTTGAAGACCTTTATTCCCCGGCTTGCGGAGCCGTGGCGCGGTTTNGCGATTGCCGGCATTTCGGCGTTNAGAGCCGTATANGTCTTNGGAATCGGTATGGCTGCCTCCTTGAANGCTTTGGCAGCTTCGACTTTATCGAACATACGNCGAGAAATCTCGAAATCNCTGACCGGCACNAAGACGTCCGGAAGATANTCNCGACATTTGGCTGCGATCTCGATTGCTCCGTCAACGAATGGGAGAATGATATCGACTTTATATTCTCTGGCGACCCGGACAATATCCTGGACCACCCTCGGATCACTCCATCGGAGTCCTACAATNACCTTGGCTTCCAGAGCGATGGGGACTTGTTCGAGAAGCTCGTAGCTGATGATTTCTACAGGACGCCCTATATTGCGTCCGCTGCGCTTGAGCAACTCGGCCATAGAGACGCGGCGCGCGCCTCCGAGCATCATGATGACAATGTTCTTGTCTGACGGGTCTTTCTTGGATTGCATGGCAGGGGGAGGAGTGATTACAGATTGTATATTTCCGGTTTGTAAAGACGCAGGTTGTCGGAATCGGAGAACCATTCTATGGTTTTCTCCAATCCCTGGCGGAGAGAGAATCGGGGAGACCATCCGGTCAGTTCGCGGAGTCGGGNNGAATCNCCACAGAGGCGGAACACCTCGCTTCCGGAAGGACGGAGGCGNTGCGNATCGACNACCCAACNGACGTCGGCGCCCATTATATCGGCGATCATCTGAAGAGTGTCGGCCATAGATATTTCTGTTCCCGTCGCAATGTTGAGTTCCTTGCCTATAGCCTGTTCGCAGTCGGCAATGGCAAGGAAACCGCGGCAGGTGTCCTCNACGAAATTGAAATCGCGNGTCGGGGAGAGGTCTCCGACCTTGATTTCGCGCATTCCGGAAGCAATCTGGGTGATGATAGTCGGGATTATCGCGCGTGCTGACTGTCGNGGACCGTATGTNTTGAAGGGCCTGACAATGGAGACCGGAGTCTCGAANGCNTTGAAGAAACTCATTGCCAGCGCGTCGGCTGCNATCTTGGTTGCCGAATAGGGGGATTGNGGCTGGCGGGGATGGGATTCGGGAATCGGGACTTCGATTGCTGTTCCGTAAACTTCGGATGTCGANGTGACNAGAACGCGTTCCGCCTTGTTGATACGGGCCGCCTGAAGGATATTGAGTGTTCCTGTCACATTTGTGGCCACATAAGAGTCGGGNGCATGATATGAGTATGGAATGGCGATCANGGCNGCGAGATGAAATATTCGCGAGGCCCCCTCGGTGAATAGGCGGCAGAAATCCGGATCACGGATATCTCCGGCGACCACTTCAAGATTNGGGTGGGANACCCCTTCGAGNTTNCCNCGGAAATTGAANGAATTNTATTGGGTCAGNGCCCTGACNCGNTANCCNTCGCGCAGGAGGNNTTCNGTCAGATGGGANCCGATNAANCCGTCGGCTCCGGTGACTGCNACTGTCATGCTCATTGGCTGTCTCTGTTTATGGGAGTAAAGGTTCCTATATGGCGACGTTTCTTCTCTTCGAAAATCTCGGATATGTCGAAGAANATTCCGCTTTCCTCGACATCGCCGAACTCGGTGTTTACGGCTGTTCCGAACATTCTCATNGTCGGGGAGAGNCTCATGTATGCGTTGACAAGGGGAGGAATGTTNCGGCCGTGCTCNCGGATGAGATGATGGAGGACCTTGTAGTTTTCCCGGAAGGAAGGAGCNTGNAAGAGTTCCTGGATTTCGGGAGCGAGCGCGTCGCTTTCGAGCGGTATGAGAGGGGAGACGAGATTATCGGGATCCGGAAAATGACGATGGAGGAATCCGAGCAGNAGATCGCGGCAGTAACGGCCGTATGAAGGATACATCGTGACTTTTCCGAATAGATATTTGATCTGNGGGAANATGACTGTCAGCGCTCCCAGACCGTCCCAAAGATTGTCGAGGGCATANAGGGCCTTTGGCTGGGTCTTGGTGTTCTGATATTCGAGAGTGACGAAACTGCGTCCCAGTTCGAGGGTATATGGCAGGAAATCCCGGATGAAACGTTCCGAGAATCTGAAAAGGTGGGAGGTCGCGATTCTGGGTGTATCCCCCTGCAATTCCATATCNTCGCCGAGGATNAAACGGTACCCTCCGATTATCTCGCGGGCTTTGGGATCCCAGACAATCAATTGTCGGCAGGGATTGGGCATCGTGTCGAATTCGTCTATNTCACATTCCTTACCAGTTCCTCCTCCGGCATCACGGAACGCAATTTCGCGAAGACGCCCAATCTCGCGCATCGTATTTGGAGAGTTGAAGGCGTCGATGACATATATTTCGTTGTCCGCCTTGTTAGAATGGCGCAACAGCCGTTCCGGCGTCAGTTCTGCGGCGATCAAGTCGCGGTCTATACGGTCGATGATTTTCTGCATATCCTCGGCGAGCCTCCGGTCAGGGGAGACACTGAATGGTATGATTGAGATGCGGAAAAACGGACGGTTTTCCCGACAAAGTGCAAAAATACTAAAAAATTCCGTAACTCCGAAATCATCTCCTTAGCCGAAGCCCCATATCACAGGAATAGGGCGCCCGGTCGTTAACATTTCTTGTGGGACGGGACTAACATTTCTTTTGGGATGAGGTCTGATATTTCTTGTATGCTGGAGTTTAAAATCGTATATTTGCAGTATGGAGACATTCTTTAATGAAACGGGAGGCGCAGCGACTCCGCAAGGGCCTGCGGTATATACACTTTCGGCGCTGACGTCGATGGTAGGTCAGGCTGTCGCGAGCCACCCGGTGTTGCGCGGCGCCTGGGTGGTTGCCGAACTGAGCGACGTCCGTGGCTCGGGAGGGCATATCTATATGGAACTTATAGAGAAGGATTCCCGAGGGATGACCGTCGCCAAGATGCGTGCCACTATCTGGGCCGGCACTGCGCAGCGTCTGCGGCGTAAATTCATGGCGGCGACCGGTCGCGACCTTACCTCCGGCATAAAGGTCATGCTCTTCGGCGCCGTCAACCATCATAACCTCTACGGGATGAGTTTCAATATCGGCGAGCTCGACCCCTCCTATACGTTGGGAGATATGGAACGCCTTCGGCGTGAGATTCTCGAACAGTTGCAACGTGAAGGTGTGCTCCGGTTTCAGAAGCAGATTCCGATTCCTGTTGCTCCGCAGAAGATAGCTGTCATCTCGGCAGAAGGAGCGGCAGGCTATGGCGATTTCATAAACCATCTCTCCTCCTCTCCCGAGGGTTTCTGTTTCTATCCGGCCCTTTTTCCGGCCGTCATGCAGGGGGAACGGACTTCTCCGTCTGTCTGCGCAGCTTTAGACCGCATTGAACTTGCTCCTGATTTCTGGGATGCTGTTGTCATTATCCGGGGAGGAGGCGCAACGAGCGATCTCAACGGCTTTGATAATCTGGAACTCGCGCGCAGAGTTGCCCTTTGTCCGATTCCTGTCATTGTCGGTATCGGTCACGAACGCGACCGTACTGTCCTCGATGATATAGCGGCTATCCGTTGCAAGACACCGACCGCTGTCGCCAACTATCTGATAGATGCCTCTCGCGATGCTTTGGCGCGGGCCGAGGATCTTGCGCGTCGAATCGCTCTTTTCAGCTCTGAAAGACTCGAAGGAGACCGTCGGAGACTCGAATCATACGCCGGGGTACTGGAACCGCTTCTCCACAGCATTCTCTCCTCCGCCGGTCATCGCTTATCGGAACTGGCGGCCGCCATACCGGTCTCCCTCTCCGCTTCCACGTCACGCGAGCATTCGCGACTGACCGCTATCGAAGCCAATCTGCGACACGCTTCGCGCAATCGTCTCGATGATGCCGGGCGCCGACTCGACCAGATGACTGAGTATCTGCAACAGGCGCCTGCAGACCGGTTGACTGATGCAAAAAGAGGGCTCGACCATCTGGAGCAGATGATCAGTGTCCTTTCTCCGGCGAATACATTGAAACGAGGATTCTCAATAACACGTCTCAACGGCAAAGCGGTGACGGATTCCTCAACGCTTAAGCCCGGCGATCATATAGAGACAACTCTGCTTGGAGGCACAGTTGCTTCCGAGGTAATATAGGCGCGCATCCTCCTTTCCCTCCCTTCACTCCCGACCCGTATATATACGGGACTTTTCTTTGACTCTCCTCTGCGAGAGAGCTTGCCACTTGTTTGAGGTTCGGATTATTATGGTTAAATTTGCAGTATGGAGGCGTGAACTCCATATTCAGACCTGACATCTACCATGAAACAAAAAACGATTCCTCAACTTATCGTCATGTTGACATATAATGACTTTACGGTTGAGAATGCCGAAGAAATCTTCGAGCAATGCAAACACACTGATGCCCTCTACTGGGGAATGAAGGAGAAACCGTTGCCTTTGGAAAGACTGAAAGCCCTTTACGCCCGTATGAAGGAGTGCGGGAAGAAGACGGTGTTGGAGGTTGTCGGATATAGCGAAGAGGAGGGGTTGCGGGGCGCCCGTCTGGCAGCCGAATGCGGATGCGATATGCTGATGGGGACAACCTTTTCCAAAACTATATCCGATTACTGCGTCCGTCATAAAGTCTGTTATCTACCTTTTGTCGGAGAGATAACGGGACGTCCCTCGATAATGCGCGGAGACGCGGATGTGATGGTTCGTGATGCTCTTGAAGCCGTTAAGGGAGGGGCGGCAGGAATAGACCTGCTCGCTTATCGATATGTAGGAAATCCTGAGCAACTTATCCAGCGATTTGTAGAGGAAGTTGAGGCTCCCCTCTGTGTCGCCGGAAGTATAGACTCCTATTCCCGCCTGGATATATTAAGAAAACTGGGCCCTGATTATTTCACTATCGGGGGAGCTTTCTTTGAAAATAAGTTCGGGAAGTCTTTTCCCGAGGAGATTGACAGTGTCATCGCTCATGTAACAAGATAAAAAAACGATATGGAAAACTTCGTATTCTGTAGCCCGACGCGTTACGTATTCGGACGTGACACACAGCATGAGGTCGGGGCGATGGTCGCCCGCAATGGCGCCCGGAAAGTGATGTTGGTTGTCGGCGGAGGGTCTGCCGAGCGCAGCGGCCTTCTTGGCCAGGTTGAGGATTCTCTTCGTCAGGCTGGTGTCGAATGGGTTACGCTCAAGGGAATCGCTCCCAATCCCACAGATGATCGTGTGTATGAGGGAATAGAGCTTGGTCGTCGCGAAAAGGTTGATTTTCTCCTTCCTGTCGGAGGCGGATCAGTCATAGATACGGCGAAGGCCATAGCTCTGGGTATCCCTTATCCCGGAGATTTCTGGGACTTCTACTGCGCTAAGGCACAGCCGGCCGCTGTTCTNCCAATTGGAGTGGTGCTGACCATTCCNGCNGCCGGCAGCGAGGGNAGCGGCAACTCTGTCATCACCAAAATCGANACNCATCAGAAAATATCGGTCCGTTATCCGGACCATCTCCGTCCCCGTTTCGCCATCATGAATCCGGAGCTGACTTATACGCTCCCCTGGTTTCAGACAGCCTGCGGAGTGGTAGANATGCTATGCCATATCTATGAGCGCTATTTCTCCAATACCACAGGAACGGAACTCGTCGATTCCTATTCGGAGGCTATCATGCGCTCNATAATGGATTCTGCCGTCACCTTGAAGCTGGATGGTGAAAANTATNATGCCCGCGCCAATGTCATGTGGGGCGGNATGCTTGCCCACAATGGGCTCTGCGGTGTCGGCAAGGTCGAAGACTGGAGCTCCCACCGTCTTGAACATGAGGTCTCGGCTTTCTATAATGTCGCTCANGGTGCCGGGCTGGCCGTTATCGTTCCGGCCTGGATGGANTTTGTTGCCCGTCGCAATCCGGACAAGGTCTGGCAGTTCGCCATCAATGTCCTTTCGGTCAATCCCGCCGGGCGCTCCAAGGAGGAGGTCATAGCCGATGGAATAGCTACCCTCAAAGCGTTCTATCATCAGCTCGGGCTGACCACTAATCTCAAGGAACTTATAGGTTGCGAGCCGGATATACCTAAGATGGTCAATAGTCTGGAACGCAACATAGGGAAGATTCTTGGTGCCTACGTCCCTCTCTCGATGGANGACTGCGCTGAAATCTACCGTATAGCCTGCGAAGGATAATTTTCCGGCTTTTTGCCCCTTTATCATCAATCTTCCGGGCGTCGCTTATCATCAAGTCCCCGNCCTATAAGCAACTATCAGAATGAATGTTGCTTATAGGNCGGGGACTTGATTTNGTACAGGGTCTAAATTATGGGGGTGTANCCGGAAATAGATAAGGAGTCTATATCCTTGACAGAGAGTTTGTAGGGTTTCAGATAGATAAGGGTGTCTCCTTTTTCTGTTTCGAANCGGATGGCAAATCCNGGACNGTGTTCAATCTNNTGACCGTTGCGTAACTTCACACGANAGGAGACAATCTTGTATGTATTCATGTCCGGTATATCGTTAGTGAAAAAGGCATCTTCGGTTGCGAAAATATCCTCTTCCTCCGACACACACCGATAGGGGAGGTTGATAATGGAGTCTGACTTAATCTCCACCTTTTCCAGACTTGTCGGAACTATAGCTATCTTTCGCGGATTATACATACCGTTCAGAGTCTGATACTGGAAACCTGTTACCCATAGAGATTTGAGCGGAATATAGAGAGTGGCGAGCGGCATCTGTTCCGGCATTATGATGTCCATAAATACAGTTCCGGAAGGTATATCTCCCGAACACTCTTTTTGCAGATTACTATATCCGTAGGCCCGTATTGACTCCCCTTTCCCACCGGGAAAGAGGATAGCCATTATCTTTTCGTTCTCGTCATATATTCTTTTAATCCATGAGAGCGAGTAAATATTCTGGGCTGTCAGGAGGCCACCGCAAATAAGCGCAGTCACGATAGCGATTCGTGTCCCGAGTCGTTCGATATAACTTTTAGATAGACGGAGCATGATAATTATTGCGCATATCTCGGGCCAGAATGCGGTGCGCCCGGTATGTTCGACGATAATGCTCAAGAGAGCCCCGACAATCATTATGACGCTGAAAACAACCAGCGTCTCATCCTTCATAACCTCTCTGAATCCTTTGCGGACGCAATAGAACGCCAGTGTCGCGCAGACTATGATTGTCAGCCATAGGTCGGCAAGATATTTATATAAGGGAACACTAAGAGCCTGCTCCGTCAGTTCGCGCCCGACGCGCGCCAGGATTCCGGGACTGAGAGCGAACCAGAGGGCCGAGATGATATAGAGCGCAAAGGTCATCCACCAACCGGCATTCAGTCGGAAACGGCGTGTCAGGATGAAAACTCCCAGACCGCATATCGAGGGGAAGGCGAAACCTTCGTGGAAGCCTCCGGCGACAATCGCAAAAAGCATCATGGCTACCCTCCTTGCCACTCCCTTCCGCCATCTTCTTATCATCATCAGCAGAAACAACAGCGTCACGAAAGTCGAGAAAATATAATTCAGCGCATAGTCCATTACCAAGATGCTGTTGCGCCAGGGAAGAGCGACAAGCATCAATAGCCAGACGGAGGAGAATGCTAAAGCCTTGTTTCTGTTTAGGTTCGCGAATCGGAGAATGAGCAGAGCGATGGAACCGCATAAGAGACCTGTCAGAATAGCGAACAGGTTTTTCCACGGTTGCATAAGCCCGAAAATCGGCGCCAGCTGATTGGCGATGCGGGAATTGTCGTAAGTCCGCATCTCATTGAAGAAACCAGCCAATCCTTTCAGACTGAATTCCGGGCTTCCTCCGTTATGATCGAGATATAGGGAGATGAAGGCGTAGTCATCGAAAGCCAGAGGGGTGAAATGGACCATCACAGCCATCATGGAGCTGAACAGCAGGAACAGCACCCCCTCGGCCCATTGATCCCGATTTGACAGTCTGACCATAAAAAATCGATAAGAAATTATGAAAACAGAGAGGAGGCTGAAGTCAGCCCCCTCTCTTTATCTGAAAGTCGTCAACAATAAGCCTCCTAAGCATCAGCTTATTGTCTTAAAAGAAATTATTGATCCTGTCCGTGGCAGTTCTTGTATTTCTTACCCGAACCGCAGGGGCAGGGGTCGTTTCGTCCGATTTTCGGTTCGGCCTTGGCGGGCTGAGGGTCTTTCTCCTCACCGCGTCCGGCGCTCATGGCAGCCTGTCGCTGAGCGGCCTCACCCTCGTAGCTCTCGTGGGTCGTTGAATATGTAGCGGAATATCCGGCGTATGGATTGACCGGGCGCGGCTGGCGGATATGTCCCTGCGGCTGACCGGAAGAGTAGGAGACAGATGCCGTTGAGCTATGACGGGCCATCTGCTGGGCACGGCGCTCCTCTTCGGCCTGACGCTGAGCTTCGGCTGCGGCTTTCGCCTCATGGTAGTCGGGAACGGCCAGACGTCCGCGCATAAGCGTCGAGACAGCCTTGGAGTTCATCTCCCAGAGCATCTTTTTCCAGAGTTCGTATGCCTCCAGTTTGTAGATGACCAGAGGATCCTTCTGCTCGTAGGAAGCGTTCTGGACAGAACGGCGCAGATCGTCCATCTCGCGGAGCTGGTCTTGCCAAGCCTTGTCGATGGAGGAGAGGAGAACAACCTTTTCCCAGGCTTTCGTCAGGGGCGCGCACTCCTTCTCGTTGCATTCCTCGACATCGGCGCTGACCTGGAACATACGGCGTCCGTCAGTGATGGGCACACCGATTTCCCCGCGGGCTCCGCGCTCCTCGACAAACTCCTTGATATAGGGAGCTGCTCCGGCTGCGATCTTCTCTTTCTTGCGCTTCATGGCCTCCAGAGTTTCCTCGGTCAGATGTTCGGTCAGCTGGTTGACATCCATCTTTGCGAACTCTTCGGGGGTTAGAGAGGTTTCGAGGGCAAGTTGTTTGCGGACCGTCTCGTCGAAGTTGGAGAAGTTGTCTTTGTTGGAAGAAGCGATTTCGTGAGCGACATCGAAAATCATGTTGGCGATATCGGTTCCGATGCGCTCCCCTTTAAGTGCGTTCTGACGGCGTCCGTAGACACCCTTGCGCTGCGCGTTCATCACATCGTCATATTCGACGAGACGCTTACGGATTCCGAAGTTGTTCTCTTCGACGCGCTTCTGGGCGTTCTCGATTGATTTGGATACCATCTTGGATTCAATCATGTCTCCCTCCTTGAAACCGAGGCGGTCAAGAGTCTTGACGACGCGCTCGTTGGCGAAGAGACGCATGACTGTGTCCTCGAAGGAGACGAAGAATACGGAAGAACCCGGGTCTCCCTGACGGCCGGCACGACCACGGAGCTGACGGTCAACGCGGCGCGACTCGTGGCGCTCGGTGCCGATGATGGCCAGTCCGCCTGCCTCCTTGACTTCTGCCGGGAGCTTGATGTCGGTTCCTCGGCCTGCCATATTGGTCGCGATGGTGACAGTTCCTTTCTGACCGGCGCGGGCAACGATATCGGCCTCCTGCTGATGATATTTGGCGTTGAGGACCTGATGGTCGATTTTGCGGAGTTTGAGCATCTTGGAAAGAAGTTCCGAGATTTCGACCGAAGTGGTGCCGACCAGGACCGGACGACCCTGCGAAATCATGAGCTCGACTTCGTCGATGACGGCTTTGTATTTCTCTTTCTTAGTGCGGTAGACACGGTCGTTCTGGTCATTTCGCAGAACCGGACGGTTTGTCGGAATCTCGATGACCTCCAGCTTGTAGATATCATAGAACTCGCCCGCCTCTGTCATTGCCGTTCCGGTCATACCGGCCAGCTTGCGATACATGCGGAAATAGTTCTGCAACGTAATGGTAGCGTAAGTCTGGGTAGCAGCCTCGACCTTCACACCCTCCTTGGCCTCGATAGCCTGATGAAGACCGTCGGAATAACGACGTCCTTCCATGATACGACCGGTCTGCTCATCGACAATCTTAATCTTGTTGTCGTCGATAACGTATTCCACATCCTTGTCAAAAAGAGTGTAGGCCTTGAGAAGCTGGTTGACAGTGTGGACGCGTTCCGACTTTACGGAGTAGGCCTGCAGCATGGAGTCTTTCTTCTCCTGCTTCTGCTCAGCGGTCAGGTCTTCGGTGTCAACTGTCGAGAGCTGGGCTGTAATGTCGGGGAGCACGAAGAAATCGGGGTCGGCTGTCGTGGAGCTGAGCATCTCGATACCTTTATCGGTCAGCTCGATGGAGTGGTTCTTCTCGTCAATGACGAAATAGAGAGGTTCGACAGCAATCGGCATCTCACGGTTGTTGTCAGCCATATATTTGGCCTCGACCTTGAGCAGGAGCTGTTTGATACCATCTTCTGAGAGGTAACGGATGAGAGGGCTATGTTTGGGAAGACCCTTGTAGACGCGGAAAAGGGCGAGACCACCATCTTCGAGAAGCTGGGAGGCGGTGAGGGGTTTCGCCTTCGGGTCATCCTTGGAAGCGGTGTCGAACTTGGCGATTTGCGCCGGGTCNCCGCTCTGTGCTGCGGCGATCTTGGCCTTGGCGTCCAGAAGCAGGTTCTGNATGAGGGCACGCTGCGCCTTTACAACCTTCTCGACATTCCCCTTAAATTCGTTGAACATCTGGTCGTCACCCTTCGGAACGGGTCCGGAGATGATGAGCGGTGTGCGGGCGTCGTCGATGAGGACGGAGTCGACCTCGTCGACGATTGCGTAGTAGTGTTCGTCGCGCTGCACCAGGTCGGAGGTGCGGGTCGCCATATTGTCGCGCAGATAGTCGAAGCCGAACTCATTATTGGTTCCGAAAGTGATGTCGCTGCGGTATGCGCGGCGGCGCTGTTCTGAGTTGGGCTGCGTCTTGTCGATACAGTCTACGGTCAGACCGTGGAACTGATAGAGGGGTCCCATCCATTCTGAGTCACGTTTGGCCAGATAGTCGTTGACGGTGACGACGTGGACACCCTCGCCTGTCAGGGCGTTGAGGAAGACCGGGAGAGTAGCGACCAGGGTCTTACCTTCGCCGGTCGCCATTTCGGCAATATTGTTTGTCGGCTGGTCGCCCTGGAGGATTCCGTGGAGGACCATACCGC
This sequence comes from Bacteroides sp., assembly GCA_014801785.1. Classification (GTDB taxonomy): domain Bacteria; phylum Bacteroidota; class Bacteroidia; order Bacteroidales; family Muribaculaceae; genus Lepagella. The sequence continues at coordinate 86,564 of JAAVDN010000007.1, forward strand.
CTATTAGCTGGACGTCGTAATGGATCATGTCCCATTTCATCATATTGCCTCCGGCCATCCAGCTGTTTTTGTATATGGCTTTGTCTCCGTCGATAGTGACGAAATCTTTTCCTGCGGCTGCGAGTTCGCGGTCGGCGTCAGTGGCTGTGACTTCCAGAGTCTCGTTGGTTGCCAGACGGCGGGCCGTCTCCTTGACAACAGCGAAAACCTCGGGGAGGGCTGCGTCAAGCTTGCGCGCATACATCTTGAAGCATTCGTCGCGCTGCTGGTCTATTTCCTTCCAGAGCGGTTCGCGCTTGTCATAGTCCAGAGTTTCGATCTGGGCGCGGATCTCCTCTATCTTGTCCTTATACTTTGAGGCCTCTGAACGGATGTCGTTGCGGATAGCGTCAATGCGTCCGCGCAGCTCATCGTTGCTGATGTCGCGGATCTGTTCCGAGATAGGGTTGATCTCGTTTTTAAGGCGGTTCCAGAGAGGGCGGACAGCACGTTCGCTCTGGTCGCCGAATATTTTTTTCAGAAAATTATTTAATCCCATGTCGGTGGGTTTTGAGTTTCGGTTTGTGAAGAGTGGCCGAATATTATGTCGGCCTGGCGTTTAGACCCGATAGGGGAGAGGGTCTTAGTTTTGATTGAGGAGCAGGGGACGGGTAGATGCTCCGTTGGGGGCCCGTATTCTGATAGCGTTGGCGATGGTCGTTGTCAGGGCCGTCGCCTCGACGCGTTGCGGAATTGTCTCCTTTTTCAGTCCCGGGGCGAGGATGAATGCCGGGGAACTGACCGCCAGGTCTCTGACAGGATATGTTTTTACCGGGAAACGCGAGTCATCGACCACGTTCCATCCCGGAGTGAATCTGAGGTATATGTCGGCCGCTGTCCTGGGGTCTATTCCCAGGCGCATTGCTTCTGTTTCGGCTGATGCCGACGCGAGGATTTCGCGGTATGTGCGGACCTCGGCCACTCCCGCCATCTGCGTCAGGAAATCGCGGGCCGCCCGGCTGACTTCCGCCGGATCGAGCTTTTTGACCTCCAGGGTCTCGCCGTTGAGATGTATTCCTCCGTCGCTGAAGGCTGATACATATTGGCCGTTGCCATATTTGGCCGAAAGGAAAGCGTTCAGCAGCGACAGGGCGCGTTTGACGGAGAAATCTCCTGTCGGTACCCGATATTTCGGGTCGTAAGCGCTCTGGTCGGAATAGTAGCCCGTCGATGAAAGGAAGATGAGGGTATTGTCCAGACCTACACCCGCATCTATGGCATCAAGCAGGCGTCCTAACTGTCGGTCGAGGCGCAGATAACTGTCTTCAAGCTCCAGCCGGGGATCGCCGTCTGCGACGTATGGCCAAGGTTCAGCCGTGTAGCCGACGTTTATCATATCGACCACATCCCCGCGGTCGCCGAGCTTCAGGTTCGTCAGATAGTCGATGGCGACATCTGTGACCTCCTCGTTGACCAGAGGGGAGCTCTTGTATCGGTCGTAAGCGTCGCGCTCCTTTTCGGAGAAGCGGTATCGGAACGGATAATATTTTTTCTGGGCCGGGAGGTCAGGATAGCGGGTCAGTTCCGCAGCCGGTTCCCAGCGCATGGTGTCGAGGCGTGCCGACAGAGGGTTCTCCCTGTTGCGCCTCGATATATTCTTCGCGTTGTCGCGGTAATATGTTGTTGAAGACCATTTCCCCGTGTTGTCATCGATCCATACGGCGGATGTCCCGGCGTGTCCGGTCATGGCGAGCGCCTGTTCGGCGTCAGGGGCTATGGAGAAAATCTGGCTGAGGCCGGCGCCGTCAGCCGCCAGTTCGTCGGCCAGGGTCGAGACCCTGAGGGCGACGGGGGAAAGGGTTTCGGTCGTGGAATTGCCCATGACCGAGGAATCGAACATCGACGAACGGGTCTGGAGCGTCGAGGGGTCGAAGATTCGGGCTCCGGAAATACCGTTTATAGCCGGATATGCACCGGTGTAGAGCAAAGCAGTAGCGGCCGTCGGGTCGCTGACAGGGGCTTTGAAGTCTACATCCTTCAGATAGACACCATTGTCTATGAGGCGACGGAAACCCTTTTCGCCGAATAGCTCGCGCAACCCGTCGATATAGTCGGAGCGTAGCTGGTCGACAACGATGCCGACGACAAGACGCGGACGCGACGGGTCGGCCTGGAGAGCCGTATTGGCTGCCACCAGGCTGACGAGTATAGATGTCAGAAGTCTGTTCATTCCTTGTTAATGTCGCTCCCTTTTTGTAGCGCCTCCTTTTTTGCGCGAATGAGTTGCTCTGCGCGCAGAAAGGCTCCCTGCTCCCTGCCGGGAGGGGGAACGCGATGGGTCGGGAGTAGACCCTATAATATTATAATAACTCTCCGAAGCGCCGATTATTGCATAAAGGGCCGCCAATCCGATGCCGCTGAGTATCATTATCAGTATGGCCGGGTTGGAAATCTGGGCGTGAGTTCCTCTGACAATGAGTAGCAACGAGAGGGTTATGACATCGATGCCTGCGATGGCAACCGCCGGCCAGCGCATGCTCCGGAACCATATTCCGATGCCGATTATCAGCTGTAACGGATTGAGCCATAATATGAGAAGATTGGGAGAGGTAGCCTCGTGGCTTGAGAAGAAAACGAGGTAGGTGACGACTATTCCGGCCAGTCCGCAAAGGATGAAATATGTGGATAACCACCATCTCCATAGGCGTTTCTGTATCTTCCAGACAAATATTGTCGCGATTGTCAGCATAGCCATTAGGATAGAGGCGGCCAATGGAGTCAGATACCAGGGAGTCGGCGGGAGTATCGCGTCGGAGCGCCCTTCGTTGAGTACAATCCTTTTTCCGACGACCGCTCCTCGATTGCCTGCAAAGCGGGCCGAGGCGAAGACCTTGTTCATCTCTACCGGGATAAACATCTCCTGGCGCCGGGTTATAGGACGGTCGAGACCGGAACCGAGCACCAGGTCAATTCCGAACTGATACCAGGGATAATTACGGTGATATGCACGCATGGCGGCGCGGAAGGTGCCGTAATGCAGCGTATCGGGGTATATGATTCGTCGTGTAGAGGCGGAGTCCACCATATCGACGATGCGGGTCGCGCAGTTATTGCGGACGTAATTGTAGCGGTAAGTCGCGTTTTCGGGAAGGGCGTTTTCGCGCAGAGCCTGCAGGAGACGCAACTTCTCCTCCGCAGTGAGGAGAAGCTCCTGTTCCTCGACCCTCGATCCTCGGCTTATATATTCGGGAAGAAACCATCGGAAGGGATAGGCAACCACCTTGTAGTCTGTTTTTCCGGCAACGAATCGACCGACGAAGTTCGGCTCGTTGAAGTCAAATATTCCGTAGTTCCATACCTGATCGAAGGAGGGACCGGTGATGCGGATCGCTTCATGGCCTGCAAGTTCGTAAATCTCAGGACCCGGCCAGCAGGTGACGAGACTGATACGCAAGGTGTCGTTGTCATTCGTGCGGACGATTACATCCCGTTCCGGCTCAGACAACACGACCGCTCCTTCCGCAACCGTGTCCGCGGGGAACAACAGCGCCAGAAGGAGCGGCAGTATAACGTAGAGGATATTTTTCAAATCTTCTTGTTTGTGAAAGGGGCTCTGAGAGTGGACGTAAATCCACCGTATCAGAACTCGCAGTTCTTCGGATAGCGGGGGAAGGGAATCACATCGCGGATATTCTGCATACCGCTGACGAAGAGGAGCAGACGCTCGAAGCCGAGTCCGAATCCGGAATGGGGGACGGTTCCGAAGCGGCGTGTGTCAAGATACCAGTCCATGCCGGTCAGTCCCAGCTCGTCGATACGGTTTTTCAGCTTGTCGTAGTTCTCTTCACGCTGGCTTCCGCCGATGATTTCGCCGATTTTCGGGAAGAGGACATCCATCGCCCGGACGGTCTTGCCATCGTCGTTCTGCTTCATGTAGAAAGCCTTGATTTCCTTCGGGTAGTCTGTCAGGATGACAGGCTTATGGAAATGTTCCTCGACAAGATAGCGCTCATGCTCGGATGCGAGGTCCACACCCCAGTAGACAGGGAACTCGAACTTCTTTCCCGACTCTTCCAGAATCTTTATTCCTTCGGTGTAGGGGAGACGGACGAAATCGTTCTCGACGACGAACTTCAGTCGCTCGGGAAGTTCCTTGTCGAAATGTTCGGCGAGGAATGCTATGTCATCTGCACAATGTTCGAGAGCGTAATTGATACAGAATTTGATAAATTCCTCAGCGAGGTCCATATTGTCCTCGATTTCGTAGAAAGCCATCTCGGGTTCGATCATCCAGAACTCCGAGAGGTGGCGCGGAGTGTTGGAATTTTCGGCGCGGAAAGTCGGACCGAAAGTGTAGATAGCTCCGAGGGCGGTAGCTCCGAGTTCTCCTTCGAGCTGTCCTGAGACAGTGAGGGAGGCCATTTTTCCGAAGAAATCCTGGGAGTAATCGATTTTTCCGTCTTCAGTTTTAGGAAGCTCTTCGAGATTGAGTGTCGTCACCTGGAACTGGGCTCCGGCTCCTTCAGCATCGGAGGCTGTGATGAGCGGAGTGTGGAAATAATAGAAACCCTTGTCGTTGAAGAATTTATGGATGGCGAATGCGAGAGCGTGGCGAATGCGGAGCACAGCCGAGAAGGTGTTGGTTCTCGGGCGCAGATGAGCTATATCGCGCAGGAACTCCATCGAGTGTCCCTTCTTCTGCAGCGGGTATGATTCAACGGGCGCGGTGCCGTAGATTTCGAGACTCTGAGCCTGTACCTCAACACTCTGTCCCTTTCCCTGGGATTCGATGAGCAGACCCTGAACATGAATGGAACTGCCGGTAGTGATCGGTCGCAGTTCCTCTTCGCTGAATTGCTGGAGGTCGAAGACAATCTGCAGGTTCTTTATGGTCGAGCCATCGTTGAGGGCGACGAACTGCACATTCTTGTTTCCACGACGGGTGCGCACCCATCCCTTGACGTCAACAGTCTTTCCGACATACTTCGCCGGGTCGGCGAAGATGTCGGAAATGACAGTTCTTCTGATATCTTTATCCATTATATGCTGGAAATGCTTGATTATTCAAAAGATCCCATACGGAGGAAGTTGACCTCTTCCTGGGTCAGATAACGCCAGCGGCCGCGGGGCAGGTTCTTCTTGGTCAGACCTGCGAAGTAGACGCGGTCAAGTTTTGTCACACGGTAGCCGAGATGTTCGAAGATACGGCGCACGATACGGTTGCGTCCGGAATGAATCTCGATTCCCGCCTGGTTGCGGTCAATATCGTTGACATAGCTGATTGCGTCGGCGTGGATTTCGCCATCCTCAAGCTCTATGCCGTCGGCGATACGCTGCATATCCTCTTCGGCGATATCTTTGTCAGTCCAGACATGATATATCTTCTTCTTGACGAATTTCGGGTGAGTGAGCTTGGAGGCAAGTTCTCCATCGTTGGTCAGAAGGAGGACTCCGGTTGTGTTGCGGTCGAGACGTCCTACGGGATAGATTCTCTCCTGACAAGCGTTCTTGACCAGGTCGAGGACGGTCATGCGTCCGTTGGGATCATCGGAGGTTGTCACGCAATCCTTCGGTTTGTTGAGAAGGACGTAACACTTGCGCTCGGGGGTGACGACCTTTCCGTCATATTCGACGACGTCATCGCGATTGATTTTGGTTCCGAGTTCAGTGACTACCTCGCCATTGACCTTTACCAGTCCGTTAGTGATATATTCATCGGCCTCACGACGCGAGCAGATTCCCGCATTGGCCATATACTTGTTCAGACGAATCGGGATTGTCGGGTCGATATCCTCCAGGACGTAATCGATCTGCTTGGGACGCGGAATAAACTTCATTCCGGGTTTCTGCTGCTTCTGGAAACCACCCTGATGGTTATTGAAATTGCGGTTGTATCCCCCCTGCTGGCGATTCTGGTATCCCCCCTGCTTGTTGTAACCCTGGTTCTGACGGGGCTTGTAGCCCTGGTTCTGGCGGGGCTGATACCCACCCTCCTGGTTCTGACGGGGTTTGTAACCCTGGTTCTGGTAGCCACCCTGCTGACGGGGCTGATACCCACCCTGCTGACGGGGCTGATAGCCACCCTGCTGACGGGGTTGATAACCACCCTGCTGACGGGGCTGATAACCTTGAGTGCGGGGCTGATAGCCACCCTGCTGACGGGGCTGATAACCNTGAGTGCGAGGCTGGTAACCCTGNNGACGNGGCTGATAACCNTGAGTGCGGGGCTGATAGCCACCCTCATGATTCTGACGGGGCTGATAACCTCCCTCTGTCGGATTCTGGTTCTGAGCCTGCGAGGAAGCCGACGAGCTGTTGAGCTGTTCAGAGTCAGCGGAAGTAGAGGTGCTGTCGGAGGAAGCGTTATTCTGCTGATACGGCTGTTGGTACTGAGGACGGTTGAACTGACCGTAGCGGGGCTGGTAGCCGCTCTGCTGACGATAGTTGGGACGCTGCTGGTATCCCTGTCCGGTCCTCGGCTGATAGCCTCCTTCGGTGCGTTCGGTGTTGAAGTTTCTCTGCTGGTATCCCTCGGCGGAGCTACGGACAGGAGCTCCTGAAATACGTGGCCTCTTCGGTTTCTTTTCTTCTTCCATCTTGTTGATTGGCGATTGACTTGGTTGCGTCTGCCTGAAGGCATCTCTGCCCAATGGCCTACGCAAATACAAAGTGTGTTTTTTTGGTTTATTATTATTGTTAACGTTTATAGCAAAACGTCGTGTCAAATCATAAGCAGTTATTTAAGACTGTAGCTCGACTGTATCTATGTAGAGTCCTGTTGTCTGACATTAGTCTGCATTGATATGCAAAATTAATCAAAGTTGTCGAAACTTCAAGCTTTCAGGACTCTTTTTTAGACCCGTGCGTTCATAATTTAAATTATGCGCGTTCGCATATTGTGTGGAATAGGGACTTAGCGGGCTAATTTTTCATTAGCGACGGATGTGTCATAGAGAGGTTTTCCTTTGCCGACCCATACTCTCTTCGCGGCAAGACGCAGCATCGGGAGATCATCGCGGCTGTCTCCCCACGCTTCGTCCGGATAGGTCGCGGCTCCGAACCTTTTCCGGAAACGCCTGACTTTCTCCTCACCTTTGCAGTTGGGCGTTGAGAAGCGTCCTGTGAGGCAATCCCCGTTCCATTCCACTTCTGTCGCTATGACCTCGATGTCGCGCAGACGCGCCCAGGGGAGAATCCAGAGTCCGGGGCTGGCAGAAATGATGACAACTTTTTCTCCTTCGCTTTCCGCCTGTTCCAGACGCTTTCGTGCCTCCGGACGCAGATGGCGCTCCAGGAGTCGGGTGAATGTTTCTGCAAGGCGTTCCGCCTCTTCGCGCCCGATTCCTTTAAACCAACTTGAGAAAAGTTTCTCCTTGGCTGTGGANGCGTCCGTCATCCCCATTTTCCATCTGATGAGGATAGGGAGATTCTTCAGGAGCCTCATCATCATCTTACGTTTCCCCAGTACATGGGTAGCGAATAGCGGAAAGGAATCGCAGTCTATGAGCGTGCCGTCGAAATCGAATATGACCATGCTAATCCGGAACGTGAATTATGANGATGAAGTTCAGAACCCATAGAAGGATGGCTAACTGGAGTGTGCAGTCATTCATCACCATCTTAGTCGGACTCCCGCCGCGGTTCAGGCGNAGGGTCAGGTATAGATAACGATATATTCCCAGCATCGCGAAGATTGTCGTTATCCATAGTTTGTCGGTGTGGAAATGGGAGATAGCTATCGGTGAGAGGCTCCAGACAAGGTAGAGGACTACTGATGCCACTCCAAGAACAATCATCATGACCGTCAGTGCCTTCAGACTGTAATGTTTAATATTCGAGCGCCCTACAATCCCTTTTGTCTCACAAAGCCATACCTCATGCCGCCGTTTCCCTGTCGCCATGAANAGCGTCAGCATAAAGACCAGGATGAGGGTCCATGAGGTNAGAGGTACCGGCCCTGCCACACCTCCTGCCCAGACCCTGATCAGAAAACATCCGGCNACTATCAGCACATCCAGAACCGGAATACGTTTGAGATATAAGGAATATGCCAGATTTAGCNCCAGATATATTCCAAGAGGGAAAGCAAGATTATATATGGAGGCGGAGGGTATGAGCAGTAATGTCGCGGANACGANTAAGATGAGGATGACAGCGCATCGCATTGCGTCGGTGCGGGAAATCGCTCCGCTCGCAACAGGACGATGACANTTTTCAGGATTCTTCGCGTCAAACGGGGCATCGACCGCGTCATTGATTGAATAGACGGCGCTTGATGTCAGACAAAAAAGAATGAAGGCAATGATAGTATGCCAAAGGATGCTCCAGTCCGTCAGGTCACCGTTGAGAAAGGGAGGAAGAAAGACAAAGAAATTCTTTATCCATTGCGCGGGCCGCATCAGTCGGATGAAGGGCTTTATCCGACTNACCCCTCCTTTCCTTTCAGTTTTTATATTCATTTTCTTTACACTTCATCATTTAGGGAGTTTCATCGGGTCGGTCTCGAAGGCCGGAGAATAATCGAACGGAAGGGACTCCAGTCTGCGGCGGATTTCNGCGCCCCGGATTGAATCGACCATCATGACAGGATAGGCATCCGGGAGGGCTATAGTGCCGAAATGGGCAACTTGATAACATTCCTCATTGAGGGAATCGGTCAGGCGGGCTGTTATCCCCATCTCTTTCAACTGACGGGCGTAGGAGTCCGTCAACCCGTAGACTGCGACTGTTTCTCCTGACAGCACTGATTTGACCGTCTGNCGATAAAGTGAGACGCGCCCGCTCTGAATCAGCAGGAAATATCCGCTCAGAAGAATGGAACAGACTCCCAAAAATCCTATTCCCCAAGCGTCAATCCTCCACCAGCGCGCCCCGGGGGAGGTGCCGATACCGGAGGCGAATGCCATAATCAATCCCTGGGGAACCAAAATCCATAACTGGGCTATGTAGCGGGCCCACCATGATTGCTCGAAGAAGAAACAACTGGCGAGAATCCAGACAGCGATATATAAAGAGACCGGGCCTGCTCCACGAAGATTTCTGGATTTCCAGACTGTCAGACACGCTAACAGCAGCAATGGGCCCATGAGGGGTCCGAAGCCTCCGTGGCGCGTGTCGGCTCCTAATCTTTCAAAACTAAAGAGCGAACNGAAGAAATTGGAGAACCGATTGCCNTCAAGAAATTCCGGCGGAGTGTTCCCGGTCATTATATCGACAGCCCCTTCCCCCATAAGAGGATAGAGAGGGTGTCCGGCTGTCAGAAGATTCGTTGCGTATGGATGCCATCCGAATAGGAGCACACCCGTCATGGCGACTATGAGACAGAATATGGCCAGACGGGTTGCTTGGCGGATTCTGTGGCGATATATGAGNAGAATNACTGCAGCTATACAGACAACGCCGATTTCAAAGAAAGCGTTGAATTTAGTTGCTGAAGCAAGGATAATGGTCATGGCCAGCATAGAGAGGGATGACCANTTTTCGCGCCTTCTGCCGGAAAGGATTTCGANCAGCAGTATTATCGCAAGGCTTGTATAGATATATTTGGAAAAGTCTATATAATAGGTAAGGCTCTGCATTATGCAGACAGGATTCCCTACCGTCACGACAGCTGTCAGCCACCTCTCCCGGCGTCCCATCGCAGGAAAANATAGCTTGCANAAATCATAAATCATGAAACCGGGAATCAGACATAAAATTATGTTGATTCCTTTTCCCGATTCAATAAGNCCGGTAAATTTGACAACAGNGCTCGCTGCTATTTCGATTCCTTTGGCATAATGNAGACTCCAGAGGGACAACTCCATTCCGGAGGGATTGGGGTTCCCNGGTGTCCATCCGTTGCAGATNGCCGCGATTATCTCCTGATGATAGACATTCCCGTCGTATGAATAGTCACACAGCGGGATAGCGGNCANAATAGNAGTTCCCCAGAGGANAAGGCTCCATACNGAGGCTNTCATCCACTCTCTTCGCTCTTTGGTAAAGATGCAGAGCGCGATTGCCGGAAGAAACAGAGCTAAAGGAAACNAAGATTTCCCCGGCGCTNTTCCCGCGAGGATGCCGAGATCNGTTATGGCGAAAAGCAGGAAAAGCTGAGAAAGAAGGAGCGTCGCGATAAGACGCGGACGCGACAGTATCGGTCTGCGGTCGGAAGACAAAGTATCGGGGTAGGGGANGATTAGAAAATGGTGTANGAAAGACGGAAATTCAAGGTCGGATAAACCGGGAACCCTTTCATCAGATCCAGGTAATCTTTGACATCTCCGCGCAGATTTTCAAGATCATTGAGACAGACCCCGTCATGGGTATATACCTTNGGGACACCTCCCCAGAANATAACACCAAGATCAAAACCGGCGCTCCAGCGCTTCGCCGCATCCATATATCCTTCGTAACCGATTCCCAGATAGGGGCGGACACGGTTAATGAGAGCCTTTGCCCGGACAGAACCCTGTTCGTCCGGTTCCATCATATAAGGAGTTCCATCCTTGAAATCGCCGACATGGATACCGAACCGTCCATAGTTCAGCATTTTCTTCTGAAGTTCCAGGGCTACCTCAGGGTCGAGATATATGGTTCCGAAAATCGGTTCGTCATATATATGATCCATGAAATCGGGAGCGGTCGTGGACTCATACATGTGATTGAAAATACCGATTGCCACCAGGCTTGTGTATTCTCCACGGGCGTTTATAGTNTTNCCGAGAACTCGCGAACCTCCGAGCAGTCCGGCCGTGACCCTCCAGTGGCGGTTTCCGGGNATAGGGAAGACATCGAACAGAACTTTCCAGTTTTGGAAAGTCACCTTATTGTTCATCGTTATCTTGCGGTCAACGGAATACCCGGTCAGCTGGCGCANCATCTCGCTTGCCTTCTCGAAATTTGTGGAGGTATTCGGTTTTCCATTGTTGGATAANCCCCCGTAGTTGGCGACATTGAANTGGGAGTTGATTGTNAANTGCGGCATGAACTCATATCCGGCGCGCAGACGGACCCATTTTGTTATCGGNGTGGCGAGTTCGAAACCGATTCCGGTTGTTCCGGCGGTGAANGCNGCGTCAAGATGATTGAAGACCNCGTTTNNGGTGAACCAATTATCCCCATCAGCTGNCGAAGAATGGGAGCCGGCATTATTATTCGTAGGTCCGAAAGATTTCNTGTTTGCTGACTTGACNACAGGTTCCTTTGCAACCTCNGCCTTCTGGAGGAGATTGGGAGTTGAAGTCGCCGGCACGATATTGGTTTCCACCTTCTCCTTTTTCTTTGTAGCGGCTTCTTTCTTTGTNGNGGCCTCTTTNTTTNTAGAGGTGTCGGCTTTCTTTTCAATATAAGTATTGCCTTTCTGACGCGCTATCTGGGGCGAGTCAGTGTTCAGCGCGCCCAGTATNGGCGAATAAGCGAGCAGGAATAACAGCGGCAGCAGATATAGTTTTTTCATAGTTCGGAATCTGAGATATGTGAATGAGATAAGTGAATGATATATTAAGATGGCACGGGANCTCCCTCGCCGTAACATAGGNCGCAATAAGCGCCTGCACGCAAAGTTAGTNAAAATATCCGAAAAACCGCNNCCGGGAGNGTCAGAGGTCAGTTTTTTTAATCGNAATCATATTAAAAGNAGGGTCTGAAGTATTAAAAAANGGTGTCAGATATAAAAAAATAAAGGATAGCTTAAACAAGAAGCGGATAAGCNGTGTTAAGCGTTAAGAATGGGGACGGGTCTTCATATTGGTGAAGAGAGGTAAAGAAAAGTGAAAATAATTTCTGAAAAATTGTTTGTTGTGTCAGAATGTTTATTAACTTTGCCACTTGAATCCTAAGTCAGGGGCGAGACTATTCCACGATTCTTGTCTCTTCCCGTTAAAAAGTCCTTTTTCCACGAGGACTGTCAAAACAATCATTATCTCGAAAAAAAGAAACACACATATTAATCAATTCACACGAGATGAAAAGAAAATTACTCAATGGATTGTTGCTGGCCTCGGCTCTTGTCGGCGTCGGAACTCTTCAGTCCTGTAAGGACTACGAGTCTGACCTTCAGAACGAGTGGAACCAGAGCAACCTCGACCTGGAGCAGAAGATCAATCTTCTCAACACCCGTCTCAATGACCTTAAAGTGGCTCAGGATGCCTGCAAGGCTGAATGCCAGGCCAAGTTCGCCGCTATCCTCACCCGTCTGGATGGTCACGACCGCAACATTTCCAACCTTTCAACAAGCCTGACCCAAGCATGGATTGAGATCAACAAGCTCAAGGACCAGCGTCCCGGCCACACCGACGGCCAGATTGTTGACCTTATCAAAACTACCCTTATCGAATATGGATGGCCGACCGAAGACGGCGAACTCAGCTATGTCGATATGGCCGCCCTGCTGCAGGCTGTCAAGGACAACGCCGCCGAAATCGCGAACCTCACATCCCTTTATAATCAGCTCGACTACCGTATGGGTAAGATCGAGACCTGGAAGACAACCGTCGATACCCGCCTCGCAGCTCTCGAAGCTAAGATCTGCCAGTGTCAGCCCGGTCTGACCGAAGATCAGGTCAAGGCTCTGGCCAAGGCTGAGGCCGAGAAGCTCGTCGATGCCCTCCGCACCGAGGTCACCACGCTCCTCAGCTCCCTCCAGACTCAGGTCACCCAGAACACCGAGACCATCAACCAGCTTCTCAACCTCTACAACAACGTCAACACCCGTCTGACCAAGGCAGAGGCAGATGCTATTGAAGCTCTTACCCTCGCCGGACAGAACAAGGACGCTCTGGATATCCTCAAACCCGAGGTCGAGAATCTCCGTACAGATCTCACCGATCTCGAGGGTCGTGTCGACCAGAACGAGACTGATATCTCTCAGCTCAAAACCGATGTTGAGCAGCTTCTGACCGATGTTGAGGATCTTACTACTAAGTATGAAGATCTTGACAGCAAGTTTGAGGAGCTGAACACAACTGTTGGTGAGCACACAGCGTCTATCTCTAACATCCAGCAGGTTCTCGAAACTCTCGCTTCCCAGGCGGATCTCGATGCCCTTACAGAACGCGTAGCCGCCAATGAAAGCGCTATCAAGGCTCTCCAGGGTGATGTCGCCAAGCTCTTCAAGATCTATGACCGCCTCAACGCTATGGTCACCGGCATCATTGTCGAGGGCGCATACAACCCCCTGTTCGGCACCTTCTCCCTCCCCATCGGAGTCCAGAACAATATGCTCGTCAACTACTATGGCGTATACGAGGGCACGAAGAATATCGACTTCCCCTCCGTAGGCACCGTCGGCGACGACACAATGCTGACTGCCGCCGAGGCTGCCAACCTTGCAGGTCTCTTCACCCCTGAGACCATCAAGAACGGCGATATCCTCATGGACGGCAACCTCGGCAAGGTCTATCTGACCATCAACCCGAGCAATGTCAATCTCTCCGGTGTTGACCTGGAACTCCAGAAATCTAACGGCGAGAAATCTCCTGTCGTTCTCAAGAACGTCAAGAAGTCTGACCATGTCCTCATGTTCGGCGGTTCCCGCGCAGGGGAAGGCTTCTATGAGGCTGATGCTGTCCTGCCGATGGACGCCCAGTCTGTAGGTGCTATCCGCGTGACTGTCTCCGACGGTCTCAAGAGCTCCGTCAAGGACCTTCTCAAGGATCGCAGCAAGCGCAATGTTTACAACCTGATGCGTGGCGTTTACGACCAGATTTCCGAGGGTCTCCCCGCATACTCCGTCAAGCACTCCTGGACTGTCGATGACGGCCAGGGCGCCAAGACCTATTCCGTCTTCTCCGGCTATGATATGGCTGCCGTGACNTTCCGTCCCCTCAGCTACAACACCTATGCCGGCCAGAGCATCAACCACCGTCTNAAGAAGCACGGNCCGCTCAAGACTGTCAAGGAATACTTCAACGAACTCGTCAACAAGGATAAGTTCCACTTCTCTCTTGACGCCGAGATCAACCTCGATCCGAAGGATTATGAGGTTACCTTCAACCTCGACAAGGTTCACTTCGAGATCGATCCCTACACCGGCGAGCTCTATGCTGAATCCGATGGTCTGAAGATCTACGACAAGCAGACCGGNGNAGAAATCGGTTATACCGNNCCTATCCGNATCCCCGTCAACCAGNGTGATCTTGACGACTTCGTCAAGGATCTCGTANGCCAGCTTGAGGATAACTTCAATAAGGAGGGTGGTCAGCTCGGNCAGTGGAATGANCAGCTGCAGNNCNAGTACAACGAGGCTCTGACCAAGCTCGTCNGTGACGTGCAGAAAGAGGTCAACAATGCGCTCGCTAACCTTGAGGGNAGCATCAACGACCAGATCGATGATATCCTCAACGATATCCGCGACGGTCTCTCCAACAAGACCCAGGGNATTGTCGATAAGTTCAACAAGTTCATCGACAAGTACAACAAGGTTGTCGACAAGGTCAACAACTTCCTTGAGGATCCGAACCACTACCTGCAGGTAGCAATGGTCTACAACGCCGGCAACGGTAACCTGGAACTCGTCTCCAACGATTCCACCGACCCGACTGTCCTGAAGNNGNGTAACGGTAACGCCGCTACGTTCTACGCTTCCAGCTACACCGCAGAGATCGCAGCTCCNGCTTACAAGAAGTTCTTCGCCATCACTCAGGCATGGGACGCTTCCGGCAACCCCGTCAGCAAGTCTGAAATCCAGGCTCTCAACAAGGCCGCAGCAGGTTCTCTCTGCACCGTTCTTCCGGGTCGCACCAAGCGTGTCGCCATCCCCGCCGGTCAGATGAAGGNNGGATACAAGTATCAGATCCTCTACACCGCCGTTGACTATCACGGTTACACTTCGACCCAGCGTTTCTACGTCACTGTCAAGTAAATCAGATAACCCTTTCCTGAATCCGGCCGTCCCCGGGCTACGCTGCCCACGGCACCACGCCTCGGCGGACGGTCGGAATAAACACCAAACTTCATTATAAAATAGTCATGAAATTCAGCAAGATACTTCTCTCGGCAGCAATGCTTGCCGGCAGCCTGACGGCTTTCGCACAGGAAGAGGTTACTGAATATACCTACAATCCCAACTGGTATATCCAGGGTCAGTTCGGCTCCCAGTATACCCTCGGNGAGATCAAGACCGGGAAACTGATGTCTCCCAATGCCCAGATCGCAGCCGGTTATAACTTCAACCCCTACTTCGGTCTGCGCCTCGCAGTCAACGCCTGGCAGTCCCGCGCAGGTTCCAACGTCAACGGTGCGCTTTACAGCGCTTCCTACCGTTGGAAATGGAACTACATCGCTCCGACTGTAGANGCTGTCGTTGACCTGACCAATGTCTTCGGCGGATACCGCCCCAACCGTCTGGTTGACGTTCACGCCTTCCTCGGCGCCGGTGTCAACATCGGTTTCCACAATAACGAGGCCAACAGAGCCAATGCNGACTATGTCCAGCACATGGGTCAGGAACTCCTCGGCAACCTNTGGAACGGTTGCAAGCCCCGTTTCGTCGGCCAGTTCGGCGCTGACATCAACTTCAACGTCAGCAAGAGCGTCGCTGTCGGTCTTGAGGTGATGGCTAACTTCACTCCGGACGGATATAACTCCAAGAAGGCCGGTAACGCCGACTGGTATTTCAACGCTCTCGCAGGCGTCCGCTATACTTTCGGTCCCAAATATACCGCTACTACCCGCGTTATCCCTGCTCCCGAACCCCAGATNATCGAACGTGTGATCGAGAAGGTCGTCGAGGTTCAGCCCGCTCCGGCTCCCGTAGTCGTCGAGAAGGTTGTCGAGCAGCAGGAGTTCCGTCGCGATGTCTTCTTCAAGATCTCTACCGTCAACATCGTCAAGGACGAGATGACAAAGGTCGCTCAGGTTGCCGAGTATATGAAGGAGAACCCNGACAGCAANGTAGTCATCACCGGCTATGCTGACAAGGGAACCGGCACACTCGCNATCAACCTGCGTCTCTCCAAGCAGCGCGCACAGGCTGTCGCCAATGCCCTCAANACCAAATATGGCATCCCCGCAAGCCGTATCACTGTCAAGAGCATGGGTGAGGCCGAGGATCAGCCCTATTCAGATCCGGTCGACAACCGCGTTGCAATCTGTGTCGTGAAGTAATTTACTTTTCACTCTAATAATATGTTGAGAAGGACCGCGTCTTCGGATGCGGTCTTTTTCTTTTTTCTTAGCCGATAATAAACTTTAATTCAGTACGTTTGACTATGTAGCGGACTGTCTCGCGCCTCATGCCGACCATATTCCGGCAATCAATATTGACTGCGGTGACAGTTAAAAAATCAATAACAGAATATGAATAGATTTCTACTTTCAGTCCTGACGGCGACAGCCGCCATGCTTCCGGCAGCCGCGCAGCTNAACGGAAATGGCTACTATCGCGTCCAGAACTATCTGACGGGGCGTTGGGCTTACGTCACTGATGATAAGGGAAAGGTAAATGTCGGCGCNACAACNGCCGATGTGGGTGCAATCGAACTTTGGACAGGCTTTGATAGAGCTGCTTCCGATCCGGCTTCGATTATCTATATCGANAAGAGAGACGGCAGCCAGTATGATCTCGTTGCGCAGGGAGCCAATGTCGCTACCTTTATGGATGGNTATCCGAAGATCATCACNGGAAAGTTCCCTAATACCTATCTCTGTTACGGAACGAAAAGCGGGGCCTCGAAATATCTCGGGGATATAGAATCCAACAACGCCGATCCTCAGGGNGTCGCTTCCGTCGATGCGACNGGAGATTGCCGTTACTGGTATATACATCCCGTNGGNACGGCCGCTGACGATTACTTCGGTGTCAAGCCTACTGTCANCGCCGGAGGTGTCAATTATGCGACAATGTANGCCTCTTTCCCATTCTCNGCCTATTCTTCCGGANTNACAATCTATGTCGTTGACCGTGTNGAGGGAGGAATGGCAGTCATACGNGANGTTTCGGGAACCGTTCCCGGTGAGACTCCGGTCATTTTCCGTTGTGCCGGAGCATCCCCTGAGCAGAACAAGCTGACAATCGGAGGCACNGGGNNAGCNGTCGGCAGCAACCAGCTNGGAGGTGTCTTTTTTGAGAATTATCTCAAGACTCATCAGAANCTNACCCGNTATGATGCGAATACAATGCGCGTCCTTCGNACGGATNNCAATGGTAAACCCGCTTTCGTGAAGGCCNGNGACCTTGAATATCTCCCCGCCAATCANGCNTACCTCAAGGTTTCGGCCGGGTCGCCGGATATAATCCCNATGGTGACAGAGGATGAGTTCGCTCAGATGGGGACTCTCCCTNCCTCTATNAAGTTNGATGNNACTTCCAAGAGCCTCAGCATAGGNGGAAGCTTTACGCTGACGCCNACCGTCACTCCTTCCAATGCNGACTACACACTCANCTGGAAGTCTGACAATACTTCCGTTGTTACGGTCTCTGACAAGGGAGAGGTGGNAGCTGTCGGAATCGGAANAGGAGTAGTCACGGCTACCACGCAAAATGGTCTTACCGCCTCCTGCANNGTCACGGTGACAGCTGTTCCCACCTCCATNACCGTNACCCCGGCGACNCTNACTCTGACCGAACTTGACACCGCCCAGCTGACCGCAACCGTNGCGCCGNCCGATGCCGGCGACAAGAGCGTTGTCTGGAGCAGTAGCGATCCGACCGTTGTCACTGTCGACAATACAGGAAAAATCACAGCTGTCAAAGCCGGAAAGGGAACCATTACGGCAACTACTGTCAATGGTATCAAAGGAACCTGCGAGGTNACAGTAGAGGCAAAGATATATGAGGCNGAGAAGATACAGTTTGACAAGAGCAGCTACAGCGTCATGCAGGGTTCCACGCTGACCCTTAATCCTCAGGTGCTTCCNGAACAGACTACTGATAANACNATCATCTGGAAGAGCGAGAATCCCGAGATTGCTACTGTCGAGAACGGGGTTGTCACCGGAGTGAGTGTCGGAACGACAGCCATTGTNGCTACCTGCGGCAAGGCGACAGCCCGTGTCATTATGAGTGTCACGCGCCGTATCCTCAAAGTTGAGAGCGTCACTCTCAATCTCACCGAGGCTCAGCTTGAGGTCGGGGATGAGCTGCAGCTTGTAGCGACCGTACTTCCCGAGGACCACACAGACGGCGACCTCTCCTGGCGGTCAAGCAGCGGGACTATCGCCCGTGTTGATTCCAAGGGTCTTGTCAGTGCGCGTCGCGTCGGAACGGCTGAGATAACCGTTACCTGCGGAGGTGTCTCCGCGACCTGTGTCGTGACTGTNGTCAAGGCTCCCGTTGTAGCTACTGGTGTAACTCTTAATGTCAACCGTCTCAATCTGACGGAAGGGGAGAGCGCATCCCTGACAGCTGAGGTAGAACCTNCGGATGCAGACGACAAGAGCATAGCCTGGAGTTCCGACAATCTGTCGGTCGCCACGGTTACAGACGGTGTCGTGACCGCTGTCGGAGTCGGCGAGGCCCGTATNACGGCTGCCTGCGGTGATGTTTCGGACGTTTGTGTGGTAACTGTCAATGAACGCGCTCCGGAAGTAATCGTTCCGACNTCCATAACCCTTGACATCACTTCGCAGACAATCTATAAGGGCGATANCTTCCGACTGACGGCTANNCTGACCCCTGATGATGTGACGGAAGGAGAGATCTCCTGGACAAGCAGCAACACCCGTGTCGCTATNGTGGCTCCCGACGGTTCAGTCGAGGGAATCGGAAAAGGNGAGACGCTTATCCGCGCCACCACCGTAAATGGTCTGACTGCCACTTGCGCGTTGACGGTTGCTGTTCCTGTGGAAGGACTTACGGTCGATCCNACCAGCTTCTCCTCCATCGAGGGAACAGAGTTCGATATCCATGTGAACATTCTCCCCGAAGATGCTGATGAGCCTCAGAATCTGCTTTGGAGCAGCAGCGACGAGTCAGTTGTAGAAGTTGATCAGGAAGGACATTGCCGCATTGTCGGAGAAGGGAACGCGACTGTCACTGTCACCGACGGGCAGTTCGAGGCTCATTGCGCGATAGTCGGTCTTTCCGGGATAGAAGAGATTCTTGCCGGTGCCACTACAGCGGATGTCTATACAGTTGATGGAGTGCTTGTAGTGCGTGGTGCCGATGCCGAGCGAATCGCCGCCCTTCCCCGTGGACTCTATGTCGTCAACGGTCGCAAGTTTCTCAAGTAATAATTGGTAAAACAACGACCGAAAACATATAAGGAATACCGTTTCCTTTAACTCGATTGTGAGGCTACTTCGTTCAAAAACGAGGTAGCCTCGCTTCCTTTCATATAAAACAATGCCTAAATTAGTTATTCAAAACTGTTAAAGAAGATTTATAAAACCTGCTTGAAAGTAAATAAAAGTTAAATNATAGGGTTTTATGCTGAAAAACTATGTTTTAAAGCAGGTTTTTCAAAAATAAGTATTACCTTTGCAGTGAGTTTTTCATGGTATTAGATTTTAAGGTTAACAGAGATTGGTTGTCGGGATGACAATCAATTTTTTTTTGTCCTTATCCGAAGGGGATCGACTCACGAATATGAACCCACCNAANANTAAGANCACNACNCCNNAGNNAGANCNCANCCCACAAGNAANATAGAACAGTTNNTGCNGGGNGANAAAANAAAATGAGCATAGGAGANGAAANAGATTTCAGTAAAAACCGACANCAAAAAAANTTAAAGAAAAAGATGGTCGATATTGTCCGGAAATTATTAATTTTGTAAAGGGGAAGAAGGTGATTGCGTGAAATAAAAAGCAAGTTGTNGGAAGAGATTATAGTCGGAAGANTCTAAGACCNNGTCNNANAAGANAAATAGAAGGAAAATGAAAGAGACAGTCACTGTCAACGGGTTGCGTTTCAAACCATATCTGAGACGCGAGGAGATCGCAGCGCAGGTTGCCNGNGTGGCTTCCGAGCTTCGTCGCGATCTTGAAGGAAAGCGCCCGGTATTTCTATGTGTTCTTAACGGCGCTTTCATGTTTGCCGCTGATCTGGTGCGCGAAGTCGGAATCAACAGCGCTCCGATCAACTTTGTGCGCTATTCGAGTTATGCCGGAACCTCTACNACCGGCACTGTAAAGCAGATTATCGGGCTCAGTGAGGATGTGGAGGGNCAGGATATTGTCATTATCGAAGATATCGTCGACACAGGTCTGACAGCCGTCAAGATGATAGAAGACCTTAAGAAGAAGAATCCCGCCTCGGTNCGTTTCGTGACTCTTCTCCACAAACCCCTCAGTTCAAAGACAGGGTTCAAACCCGACTATGTCGCTTTCGAGATTCCNCCCGCCTTCATCCTCGGTTACGGTCTCGACCTCGACGGCAAAGGACGAAATCTTCCCGACATATATATAATNGACGAAGAGGGANGNTCCTCATACGAAAATAAACAGGAAACTTCAAAAGCAGATACAGAGATGCTNAACTTGGTATTGTTTGGCGCTCCCGGNAGTGGCAAAGGGACCCAGAGCTCCAAAATCATAGATTCCTTCGGTCTCCATCATATATCGACCGGCGAACTTCTTCGTTCCCATATATCNCAGGGAACCGCACTCGGAGCNATTGCCGACTCCTATATCTCCAAAGGACAGCTCATTCCCGANGATCTGATGATAGATATACTGGANCATGAACTNGACACCAACGCAAAGGATGCCCGTGGAGTAATCTTCGACGGTTTCCCCCGCACNATNCCNCAGGCAGTCGCCCTTGACAAGCTNCTGGCCAAACGGGGNACACACCTCAGCGGCGTCATAGGNCTTGAAGTTCCNGAACAGGAACTNNTCGAGCGTCTGATCAACCGAGGNAAGGAGACCGGACGCGCGGATGACAATCCGGAAACCATCAAGAAGCGTCTGGAGGTCTATCATTCCCAGACCGAGCCTCTGAAAGCCCATTACAGCGATTCCGGCAAATATATCTCCATCAACGGCAGTGGCATTGTTGATGATATCTTTAATGAAATCGCCGGGCATATCGAGAGCCGCACCGAACATCGGCGCCGTAAATAATCGACAAAACAAACAACCGCCAAAACAGAATGAGGCCCCGCAACGAATCTGTTGCGGGGCCTTGATTATTCATCTCGGAGAGGGAGACTGTTTCTCTACGGTGGGAGCCTTGAGAGAGTATCAGTATATATCGTTGTCGATTGCCGTCACCTGGAGTTCGGTGCGCCTGTTTATCTGGTCGGCCGCCTCCTGGTCCTCTTCGGAGAGTGTCTCTATAAAACTCTCTGTCAGTTCCGTTCCCTCCTCAAACTGAGGGAACTCCTTGGCGATACGTTTTGTCACCACCTTCGGGCGTGTTTCCCCGTAACCTTTCCAGGTCAGGCGCGCGGGAGAAATACCGGCTCCAACAAGATAGTCCACTACGCTCTTGGCGCGACGGTCGGAAAGACTTAGATTGTAATCGTCCGGTCCCCATCGGTCAGTATGCGACGACATCTCTATTGAAACGTGCGGGTTATCTTTGAGCAACTGCGCCAGTTCGTCGAGACCCTCCTTTGATTCCGGTCGCAGAGTAGCCTTGTCGAAATCATAGAAAATATTCTCGACCACCTGAGGTTTCGAGATAGAGGCCAGGACAAAATCGACACCATAGTCGGCGTCCGCCTCCTCGGCGTCGCTTGTGAACTCCTGTTTCTGATTGAGATACCCCTTTGCTCCGGCCTGCATGACATACCGCACACCGCGTCCCAGACGGAAGCGGAAAGAGCCGTCATCGCGTGCTATCTCCTTCTGATTGGAGCCGTCATCGCCGACAATGCGGATAACAGCGTTTGGGACAGGTTCGTCATCCTTGTCTACCACCCAACCGGAAATAGTGATGTTCAGCTCCGGCAACTCGAAGGAATATATATGGTCGCGTCCCCGCGCGTCTCCGCGGTTGGAGGAGAAGAACCCTGTTTCGCCGGGACCGAAAGTGATTCCGAAATCATCCCCCTGCGAATTAATCGGTTTTCCCATATTGTCTATACTCCAGCGGTCGCCGGTAGAATTGAGGGTCGCCTTGAAAATATCCAGGCCTCCGAAACCGGGGTGGCCGTCGGAGGAGAAATAGAGCAGGGAGTCGGAGCGCATATAAGGGAACATCTCGTCGCCGGCAGTGTTTATCTGCGGACCCAGGTTCTCAAGCGAACCGCTTCTTTCCTGAATATTTATTCTCCACAGATCCTTTCCTCCGTATCCACCCGGCATATCGGAAGAGAAATATAGGAAACGTCCGTCAGGAGAGACAGAAGGGTGTCCCATAGCCGAGATTGTGTCAGCGATAATCTCAAACTTCTGAGGAGCGCTCCATGTAGCTTCCGAACGGCGGGAGGTATATATCTCGACCGTCGTGTTGGCAGTCTCGGAACGAATGGCGCGAGTCAGATACATTGTCTGTCCATCGGGCGAAAACGCAATCACNCCNTCGTCCGCATCCGTATTAAGCTCCCCCTCGACAGGCTGNGGCCGTTCCCACTGACCCTGCTCATTCTTGCGCGCGAACCATATATCCCCCTTCTTCATCCCNGTTATTTCGGAATGTTTCTCTCCGGTAGCCTTTTCGGATGTAGTAGTGAAATANAGCTGGTCGTAGTTNTTGTCAAGATACATCGGCGCGTAGTCGGCTCTTTGGGAATTGAATAGCTTNGCNTTCTTNACGATATATCNNGTTTTGGAGTCNTTNGANGCCANGGCGATCCGACACCCCTTNAGACCTTCCAATGCCAAATCGTTACCCGGCTTCCACTCCAGATACTTTGCGTAAGCGTCCATAGCCTGCGCATACTTGCCGTCAGCCTGCAGGGNCCGACCCAAATAATAGAATGCCGTTGAGTCAGGATATTCGTAGCGGATGGCATTCTGGTAAGCGGCCGCGGCGTTAGGGTGCATATTCAGGCGACGGTAGCATTCGGCCAGCTTGAAGGCCACTTCTCCGCGCAGAGGGCGCTCCTCGCGTTTGGTCAGACGATTGTATATCTTACGGTATATCTTCTGCGCATCGAAATATTCGCCGCGCAGACGNGCGTCGTCAGCGTCAGAGAGTTTGGCGGANTTGCATCCNCCCAGNCCTCCGGCAAGAAGTATAGTCGTCAGCAGGAGAAGNAGNAACTTCCCCCGTTTCGGTATTGTCATAGCATTCATAAAGTGCGCATATAAAACACATTCTAAATTAGAACGCTGACACAACGCACTTTATTTTTTCCATTCCCGTCCGTTCCAGGTCCAGTTCAGCTCAGGNCGCATGAAGAGCTCTATCAAATGTCTCTCCTCCTGAGCCATGACTGAGTTGACGGTCAGCTTNCCCGTCANAGTGAAAGNCCCTGAATCAGCAGTGGATGTGGATGAAGGNACCAGGGAGTAGCTCGCTGCCGGAAAAGGTATCATTTCTTCAATCTCCTTCATCGAGGTNGNGGCTCCTTTCGGAAAAGAGAAGAACTCCTTGAGGTCAGGNTGNCTGAAGAGANGCTTCCGATCTATCGGCTTCATNTCAGTGTCATAGAAAGCGATATCGCTGTCCGGAGCCTCCTCCTCGCTACCGATNGTGTATATNGCCATAGCGATTTTCGGTGACTTCGGNTCGCGGTATGGAAGCAGAGCTATTTCCAGAGTCGAGACCGGAGTCAGACGAATCTTCAGGTAATCCTTACCGGCCTTTTCGATACGGGATTCCCCTCCCATAGTGTTTGCNACCGTAACCAGGGAGTCGGCCTTAAGATAGTCGAGCATATCGAGACGCGAGGAGCGNGTCAGCAGGTCGAGCGAGCGCAACGGCATCTCGGTGAAAGCCCTCTCGATGGTCAGAGTGTCAAGACTCTCCACAGGTTTCTCCGCTGAAAAAGCGGGAAAGGCGGCGCCCGTNATGAGCGCCGCCGCGATTGCATATCGGAATATCATAATTCTATTTCGGATGATATGGATATNGNAATGCCGGGAATCATTTCTTGTAGAAGATCTCATAATTGGAGCCTCCTTTTTTCGCACTCACTTTCTCTNTAGGAGCGCTTTTCTTTCCGCTTTTGGCCTTAGGTTTACCCTTCNGCTTCTCGGCATCTCCCTTATTTTTNTTNGCTTCGCGCTTGCGGGCCCTATCCTTTGCNTNGGCGGCATAGTCGCGGTCGGTAGCATATTCGGCGCGTATCTTCTGACCGAAGAAATCATTGTTCTTCAGCGCGTCTATTACCCGTCCNGCCTCATCGCGCGGCACATCGAAGAGAGTGTAGTCAGGCATCAGGTCGATACGTCCGATCTCCGGCTTGCGNCCGACGACCCCACGGTTTATCAACTCCATCAGGTTCTTCGGATAGAATCCCTGAGCTTTNCCGACATTGACCATCAGNCGAGTGTAACCCTCTTCGGCAGTGCGGCGATCCTTGTCGCCACGCTCTCGNTTTCCNCGCTCCTTGCGGTCGCCACGGTCNGCACGGTCGCGGTCGGAAGATGAAGCGTTAAGGTCGATGTCCGGCATGTGCTGGTAATAATTCAGCAGACGGTTGAACTCCAGCGAGAGAACGCGTTTCAGCAAATCCTCTTCCGAGAGCCATTCCAGTTTTTTGCGGACTCCGGGAAGATATTTTGCAATCTCCTCCTCGTTGACCTGGACGCGCTCCAGTCGGTCGGCCAGATTGTAAAGCTGTTTNTCTATAATATGTTCCGGGGTCGGGACCTTCTTGTATTCNAAAGTCTTTCCGATTTTNTTCTCAATGAGCTTCAGACGACTCTTTTCGCGTGAATGGATAATAGCCACGGAGACACCTGTCTTGTTGGCGCGTCCGGTACGTCCCGAGCGGTGGGTATAAACGGCCACATCATCAGGCAAACCATAGTTNATGACGTGAGTCAGGTCATCGACATCCAGACCGCGGGCAGCGACNTCGGTTGCGACCAGCAACTGGGTGACATGGTCGCGGAACTTCTTCATCGCCAGGTCACGCTGCGCCTGCGAGAGATCNCCGTGCAGACAGTCGGCATTATATCCGTCGGCGATAAGTTTGTCGGCGACTTCCTGNGTCTCNTTCTTGGTGCGGCAGAATATAATGCCGTAAATATCCGGATTGTTNTCGGCAACGCGCTTCAGGGCCAGATATTTGTCGTGGGCCTTNACCATATAGTANATATGGCGCACATTNTTGGAACCTTCGTTGCGGTTACCGGCGACGAATTCGATAGGGGAGTGCATGAACCTCTTGGCAATCTGTGCGATTTCCTTTGGCATTGTNGCNGAGAACATCAGCATCTTGCGATCTTCGGGGACATGCGTCAGGATTTCGTTGATGTCATCGAGGAAACCCATGTTGAGCATCTCGTCCGCNTCNTCGAGGATTACGGTATGGACATCCGTCAGATCGACGACACCACGNTTGATAAGGTCGATCAGACGTCCCGGGGTTGCGACAATGACCTGNACNCCCTTCTTNAGGGAACGGATCTGCGAGTCGATACTTGANCCACCGTAGACAGGGAGAATCTTCAGCTCCTCGTCATATTTGGAGAAGTCNGCCAGGTCTCCCGCTATCTGGAGACAAAGCTCGCGTGTCGGGGCTATGACCAGCGCCTGCGGGACATTCTTCGATACATCGATACGTTGCAGCACAGGGAGGCCGAACGCGGCCGTTTTGCCTGTTCCCGTCTGGGCGAGGCCCACGACGTCGCCATCCTTTTCGAGCAGATGCGGGATAACCATCTCCTGAATCGGCATAGGATGGGCGAATCCTAATTCTTCAATAGCTTTAAGCAGGGAATCCTTGACTCCAAGGTCTCTGAATGTTTTCATTTCCGGTTCTTTAGGGCCCTCGGCGTGAGCCTCCTCTTCAAATTCGGCAGCCTCNGCCATAGCTTCGGCGTCCGCGTTCTCTTCCTTGCGGACCTCCTGCTCAGCGAGTTGCTGCAGTTTCTGTTCGAAATCTCCGTCGAGGGGTAATGAGGCGTGTACGCCTCCTTCAATAATGTTATCGTGTGTGTTTTCCATAATTTCTAAGATATGAGGGACTTTCCGAATATTTAGACAGAGTCTTACCGGAGTTAAGCCCGAAAGGTTTCTTATTATTAACAAATATATCGGGCAAAAGCGCATAAAAACGCGAAAAAATATCTGCATTACCCCGATAATCATTATCTTTACACTTTCAAAGACGACCTGAAAGGGTTGGAAATAGTGAGAGGGGGACGCTATCCGCAACATCTGAAACAATACCTGATATGAAAAGAAACGAAAAGAAACGNATNCTCGCCGGAGGNCTGGCGGCCTTCCTGCTGNTGCTCGGCGCCGCTCCCGGCGCNNAAGCCTGCACCAACCTTATCGCCGGCAAGAAGGCAACCTCNGACGGCTCGGTAATGGTCACCTACGCNGCCGACTCCCATAATCTCTACGGTATGCTGACCCATACNCCGGCCGCNGACCACCCCAAAGGNTCGGTCCGCAAGATAGTGGAGTGGGACACAGGCAAACCCCTCGGTGAGATACCGCAGGTTCCTCATACCTATAATGTTGTCGGCAATATCAACGAACATCAGGTTGCTATCGGCGAATCGACNTGGGGNGGACATAAGGAACTGGAGGANACCACCGGNCGCAGCGTCATGGATTACGGTTCCCTTATCCAGGTAGCCCTTGAGCGCTCGAAGACGGCCCGCGAGGCNATCGATGTCATGACCGACCTCGTTGACAAATATGGATACGCCTCCTCGGGCGAATCCTTCTCCATAGCTGACAAAAACGAAGTCTGGGTTCTGGAGATGATAGGAAAGGGAGCCGAAAAGGGAGCTGTCTGGATGGCCGTCCGCATACCGGATGACGCTATCTCNGGCCACGCCAACGAACCCCGTATCCGCCAGGTCAATCTCAAGGACAAGAAGAATGTGCTATATTCA
Organism: Bacteroides sp.; assembly: GCA_014801785.1. Classification (GTDB taxonomy): domain Bacteria; phylum Bacteroidota; class Bacteroidia; order Bacteroidales; family Muribaculaceae; genus Lepagella. The sequence continues at coordinate 113,378 of JAAVDN010000007.1, forward strand.
AAGGATGTCATAGACTTCGCCCGCAAGCGCGGCTATTTCAACGGCAAGGACTCGGAGTTCTCGTTTGCCGACGCATACGCCGACCATAGTGTCGATACCCGCCGCGGATGTGACGCGCGAGTATGGAGCTATTTCCGCAGGTTCAAGCCTGAGACAGACAGCTACTATGCCTGGTGTGTAGGGGAGAGCAACGAGCCGATGCCCCTCTATATCGTTCCTGACCGTAAGGTCTCGCTGGCCGAGATGCAGGAGTCGATGCGCGACCATTTTGAAGGAACCCCCCTCAATATGACCGACGATATAGGAGCCGGTCCGAACAAGGTGCCTTACCGCTGGCGTCCGATGGACTTCGAGGTTGATGGCAAGACTTATTGCAACGAACGCGCCATCGCCACTCAGCAGACCGGCTGGAGCTTTGTCTCCCAGAGTCGCGACTGGCTTCCCGATCCTGTCGGCGGAGTCCTNTGGTTCGGCACCGATGACACCAACACCTCCGTCTATATGCCCTTCTATTGCTCCATGACTGAAATTCCGGCCCAGCTCAAGGAGGGGGATATAAACACCTTCGACATGGATGCNAATTTCTGGATGACCAANTGGGTNGCCAATCAGGCCTATAACCGCTACGACCTCATGATTCCGGATATCCGCAAGGTGCAGGGGGCTTTGGAGAGCGGATATATCGGGAGCCGNGCGGAAGTNGAGCAGGCTCTTACCGCCCTGGCCGAAGCCGGAGAGCTGGATAAACTGACAGCAGCCGTCAACGCCGAGGGAGCGCAGATAGCAAAAGGCGCCACGGATGCTTACCGCGACCTGGCCATCTATCTGCTGGTCCGTTTCATGGACGGCAATATGAANAAGGTAGACGACAACGGCAAGTTCCAGTATAATGAATATGGAATCCCCGTCTATCCCTCCTTCCCCGGCTACGATAAAAAATATTACGAGAACATAGTTCGCGAGACCGGCGANCATTTCCTCGTNCCGAAGGAATGATGCNCTGCCGCCTCTATNCCCATCAATAGAAAGGAGTCCTCCGGGACTCCTTTTTTTATTCTCTTTTCACACGGATTTATAATGTCAGTTTCGCGGATTTTCGTTAATTTTGTATCCCGTTATGAAACAGGGATTCGACAACGACAAATATCTTAAGGTACAGTCCGAACATATTCGCGAACGTATCGCCCAGTTCGGCAATAAGCTCTATCTGGAGCTCGGTGGAAAACTTTTCGACGATCATCATGCCAGCCGNGTGCTGCCCGGCTTCCAGCCTGACAGCAAATTGCGTATGCTAAGTCAGTTGGCAGANCAGGCTGAAATCGTCATTGTCATCAGCGCTCTTGATATNGAGAAAAACAAGGTGCGGACNGACNTNGGCATCACCTANGACATGGATGTCCTGCGTCTTCGCGATGAGTTCATGAAGCGCGGCTTTATGGTCTCCTCCGTAGTCATCACTCATTACAACGGACAGAGCAGCGCNGACGCGTTCCGCCGCAAACTTGAGAACCTCAACATCCGGACATTCATCCATTACACCATCGAAGGTTATCCCGACAACGTAGCCCTCATCGACTCCGATGAAGGATTCGGGCGCAACGANTATGTCGAGACAACCCGTCCACTGGTCATAGTGACCGCGCCCGGTCCCGGTAGCGGCAAGATGGCCGTCTGCCTCAGCCAGCTCTATAACGAGAACAAGCGCGGTGTCAAGGCCGGTTANGCCAAGTTCGAGACCTTCCCTGTATGGAGTCTCCCGTTGCGCCATCCGGTCAATATAGCCTACGAAGCCGCGACCGCCGACCTNAACGACATAAATATGATCGACCCGTTCCATCTTGAAGCTTACGGCAAGACGGCGATCAACTATAACCGCGATATTGAGATATTCCCGGTCCTGAANGCTCTTTTCGAGGGTATATATGGCGAAAATCCATATAAATCGCCAACTGACATGGGGGTCAACATGGTCGGTTTCTGTATCAGCGATGACGCAGTCTGCCGCGAGGCTTCGCGCCAGGAGATTGTCCGTCGTTATTTCCGCGCACTCAATGATTTCGCCAACGGCGCTGATAACGAACGTGAAGTCAACAAGATACTCCTTCTCTTCAANCAAGCCGGCATCAGTCCCGATTACCGTCTCCCTCTTGTCGCTGCCCGCGACCGCGCGCGCCAGAGCGGTGTGCCCTGTTCAGCTATTGAGCTTGCCGACGGAACNATCATNACCGCCGAGTCAGGCAATCTCCTCGGTTCCAGTTCCGCGTTGCTTCTCAANGCCATCAAGCATCTGGCGGGAATAAACCATGACCTGCGTCTCATNCCACAGAGCCTTATCGAGCCGGTCCAGAAGACCAAGACGCAATATCTCCACAGTCTCAATCCCCGGCTGCATACAGACGAAGTGCTGGTNGCCCTCTCAGTTCTGAGTCCGACAGATGAAAATTGCCGTAAGGCTCTGGATGTTCTTCCGATGCTTGACGGTTGTCAGATGCACTCGACAGAGATGCTCGGAGAGGTTGACCAGAAGATTTTCCGCAAGTTGGGCATCGGACTGACCTGCGATCCCGCCCAGAAGCGCCGTCCTGCAGATCGCTTCTAAGAATTGGTTATGCAGTTGAGCAGCACATATATGCACTTGAGCAGCACATAAAAGATTCCATTCCAATAATAAACATCAACGGTCGCGACGGAAAGTCGCGACCGTTTTCTTATACCCTCAGATTATGAGGCTTCGTTGATTGAAATAAAAACTAAGTAGCTACTTACCTTATTTTGGATAGGATATCGTCAGGGGACTGATGCATCTGGCTGAAGGCAACAATCTTTTTTCCAAGGTCTTTGATAGATCCCCCGATAAAATATACAGTATTGTCGATTATCAGAAATCTATCATGGACGTTAGTGCAATGCCTAAGGATGATTTCAGGGTATTGGGCATTATGTCTTATAATATCAAGATTGATTTGTGAGTTGCGTGGATTTGTAAATACTATAGCCGAAACACCATCCTTACGTTTATCAAGTGTTTTCAAAACACGATCGTCAACATAATTGTCGATGAGAACAATACGAGTATTGGCCTTACGGACTAAATCAGAGATAAGAGTATAGGCGTCAAAGATTTGTCCTTCATAAAAGAAACCTTCGATTGGTTCGGCTTCTTTGTCATCAAGACGAGTCAACACTTCCTCAATTTTTCGATCGGTTTCGCTCTGGTGTTTCTGTATTAGGAGCTGATGATGCTCTACTGCTTCCAATCGTTGGAAAATTCGTGCGTTACTCATGATAAAACTACGCATTGCAATAAAAGCCCTCATTATGCGAATATTGACCTCTATGGCGATATCAGATTTAAGCACACCACTGAGCATCGCGACACCTTGTTCTGTAAAAACAAAAGGCATGTATCTAGTGCCTCCACGCTGAGTCTTATCATTTGAGGTGCAATTTTTGCACCTCAAACTATTGAATTCTGAAGGGTCAAGCTCAAACATAAAATCAGATGGGAATCTCTTAATATTTGCCTTTACAGCCCTTTTCAAGTATTTTGTTTCAATTCCGTAAAGACTCGCTAAATCGCTGTCGAGCATCACCTGCTTACCTCGAATAATATGAATTAGATTTTCAATAGGTATTATACCGGAATTAGAAGATTCCGATAGGAGAGAGGCGTTTATAAGGTTATTTTCTTCCATCTGATTCTAAATATTAAAATAGCTGTTCAAAATAAATAGATATATGTTGATTTTGAATCTTGAACAATAAAACTTGCTCTCGCTTGCCAATTGACCTTGTTGTTCAGTCGCTTAGCTCTTTTTCTCAAAAATTTCTGGGGTTTTACAACGATTTTATTATGACGGCAGAGGTTGTCGGGTCGCGGCGTTCTACAGTCAGAAGCACCTCTATGCGCTCGCGCAGACGCTCGACATGGCTGATTATGCCTACCCTCCGCCCTTCAAGGCGTTGAAGGCGTTCGAGGGTTTCCATTACCGTTTCGAGAACATCCCCGCTCAAAGTGCCGAACCCTTCATCAATAAAGAGGGTGTCCGGAGTCACACGACTATTCTGCATTGCCGCCAAACCCAAAGCAAGAGCCAGCGAGACCATGAAAGTCTCTCCTCCCGACAGAGTATTGTAGGGACGACGCTCCCCGCTCTCGCGGTCAAGCACCATCACCTCCAGACTTCCCGACACGCCGACCATCCGGTAACGGTTCGAGAAACGTTCCATATAGAAATTCCCCTTTTCCAGAAGATGGGCAAGGATATAGGAGGCCGCGATATTCTTGAACTTTTCCTTGCCAAATTCCAGATTCAAGGTTTCAAGCATATTCTTTCTTTTCTCGGCCTCCTTCAACTCCAGACGCAACCCCGCCGACCGCTGCCGCTCCTCATCATCGCGTTTCAGCTGATTCTCCAGATCGGCACGCCTCGACAGGAGTTGGAGGTATCTCTCTTCCGTTTCGCTCAGAAGAGCGGAAAGAGGCGGAAGGATAGCTGCTGTTTCTGACTCATTTCCCAAAATCGGAGGAATAGACTTGAGATGAGCCCGGTGTCGGTTCTCTCGTTCTTCGAGAAGCGTCAGCGCCTGCGTCAGTTCCAGGGCAAGCGCTTCCAACTCCTTCTCCTTCAACTCCGCCTCGACATCGGTCATTCCGCATCTCGGATCGGACAGCATATCCGCGTCGAACCCTTCAGCCATCTTGCGCTGATGTCCAACTGCCTCATCCAGATCCGCTTTGCGCGCCTCCAGCCTGGAATGCCAGGAAGCGACCTCACGGGCGAAACCTTCCCATTCCTTCCCGGTCACCTCTCCCTTCTCCCGCTCCACTGGTATATCGGTCGAAATCAGCGCGATACCAAGCTTTTCGAGAATTTCTCCCCCTGTAGCGATATATCCTGCCGCAGCCCTCTCTTCATTCGAGAGATTAGTGAGCAACCCTTCCCTTTCGTTGATTCCCTTTCCTAACCTTTCAGCCACATCCTCAAAATTTTCGACCATAGAATGAAGCCTGTTCAGGATACCGCGAAGCAATCCGGTCTCCTGCGCAGTCAGGTTTTCGTCCCGCGAAAAGATAGCTCTGCTTATCCCGTTGGCAATCAGCTCCTCGGGAGCAGTTCCCTTTTCCGGCCAGCGGAACGCGCCCAATTCCTTTTTCAAATCGGACAGACGCTGTTCCTCGCGACTGATGTTGGCGGAAGCGTTACTTATCTGTTCCTCAAGTTTGGCGCATACATTCTTCATCTCCGCGACCGATGTCGCATTCTTCTGTCTCTCTGTGGTCAGGCGTCTGACAGTTTCGGCTATCTCCTCCCGCTCCTTGCGTATTCTCCTTCCCTCCTTTATATCATTATCCAGCGCAGAGATATTTTCATCGAGAATCTCTATCGCCTCCCGTATTTTATCTTCCCAGGCGTTGGGATCGGAAAGTGCGCCGTATGGTGTTTCGGGAGCCTCTCCAATGAGGTTTATAGCTTCGATACACTTATTCCTGCATATCTCCTCCTCCTGATGTATCTTATCTTTCCTTTTTCTGTCAGCTTCAAGCGTGGCGCGTAAGGAGATTGTCTGCCGTTTGCTAAGCTCCGATTTCTCTTTCAGTGTTGCGACACGACGGCTGCAAATATCCAGCGCCTCCTCCAGAGGGCGCAGAGCCTCCTCGAAGAAAGCGTCGGGCAGCACCTCCATCACTTCCGAATGGCATACCGGACAACGATTCCCGGCGCGCAGGTCGTGGCGCAGGGCGCGGACCGCACCTCCGACGGAGACCTTCGTGCGGTCGCGGGTCTCGCGGGCCTTACTCTCCTCCTCCTCGGCGTTTTTAAGAGCATTGAGGTCATCCAACTCTGCTTTCTCCGTCTCTGTCAACAGCTTCTCGTTTTGGAAGAGATCATACATGATATCCAGGAACTCCTTGCATTTGGCTCCATAGTCATGGAGCCGCTCAGCCGCCACCTGCATATTGGCGCGCAATCTCCCTTTCCCTTCCCGTTTCAGCTCCAGATTATCAAGATTCCTCTCTTTCAGCTGCAAGTCGAGCGAACGCAGCGTCTCTTCGTTGCGTTCTATCTCCTTATCCAACTTTGCGGTCCTCTCTTCGGCCACTCCTCCCTCCCTCCGTTTCTCTGAAAGCATCCCCTCCTTGCGCTCCTTTTCGGAGAGAAACTCCGAACGACGGGAACGTGTAGCGTCTGTCTGGTCAAGGTTAAGCATAAGCAGCTCCCGTTTCTCCAGCAGCGAATCGAAATCACGCAGCTCCTCGCGATGCTTCATGCAATCCTTGAGTTTCCCTTTCTCCCCGTCAAGTTCCTTTTCCAGAATCGCGGCATAACTTATCAGTCCGGCAAGGCGCCCCCGGATGAAGCTATATTCATCTCCTATTCTGCGCAGTTCTCCGGAAATAGTTCCGACCCTCTCCTGAGCCATACGGAAAGGAGCGAGTTCTTTGCGGGACCTGATTTTTCTGCGCATAAGGATTGTCTCCTCCGCGCAATCCTTTTTCTGCATCCTGTCATAATTCTCGCGGGCGTCGGCAGTCTCTTTTTCAAGAGTTGTTCGGAGGTCGAGCCATTTTATACCCTCCTCGATGTCGCTCTTTTTGCGCGCCAGAGCCGGAATATCCTTATCAGTCAGGGCCGCTGTCTTTTCAATGATGGCCGCGCGGGCTTCCTCGGAAAGAATCGAAACATTGCCGAGGGAATCGGCCAGCCGGCGCCAATTGCGTTGAGCATCGATGTAGGTCTCATGAACGCGCGTACCGAACTCAGTGAAGCGCTCGATACCTGTTATCTTCTCAAGAATCTCACTTTTCTGATTCGGTTCAGCATTCAGGAAAGCGTTGAAAGCCCCCTGCGCCAGAAGGGACGTCCGGCAGAACTGTTCAAATTCCATACCGACGACCTCCGGCGAGGAGATGAGGTTATTGAACTCCGTTATCTTGGTGGCCAGACAACGCGGTTGATCGAGTTCCACCGTTTCCTCTTTTCCCGGTTCCCCCTTTCTCTCGGCCAACAGATAAAGCGCGTTGCCGACATTCCTCAAATCCCCTTTTTTTGCATTCTTGCTTTTCTTCGCATAATATTGGGCGAGGAACTCGGCGCGATATTCCTGTCTGTCGTTACCTTCGAAATCGAGACGCACCCAGGCCTCAGACGCTCCGCGTCTGACGAGATTAGTCGCGCTATTGAACTGCAGCGTCCTGGATTTGATTTCCGATGATTGCGGATCCGTATCGTTCTCTTCCAGCGCGCGTTTCCTTCCGACGGCCGAGAGTCGAGGGGCCGTCCCGTAAAGGGCGAGCGCTATGGCGTCGAGGATAGTGCTTTTCCCGGCTCCGGTAGGGCCGCAGATGAGGAACAGGCGCGCCTCCTTGAGCGGGGTGCGGGTGAAATCTATTTCAGCCTCCTCCAGGGAGGCTATATTGCGTATTGAAAGTTTTCGGAATCTCATATTATGGAAGATACTTACTATACAGGATATTACTTATCGGATAGCTCTTGATCTCCGGCGAGAATTTCATCAAGAAGGGATCGGAGCTCCGGCGGAATAGGACGCGCGTATTTGCGCCGGAAGTGAAGATCTGCGAGTTCCAGAGGATTTATTTCCCGCATCTCATCGATTGAGACAGAGCGTTCGGGACTCCGCTCCTCTTTCTCATCCTCATGTAAAGGGGGTGCCACCGCCTGGGCGAGACAGTAGCGCACATTGGTGTCGCGGAAGGCATTGCGCAGGGCTGCGTTCACACTCTCCGGCACATTCCCGATAGTCTCCACCTTAACCCTGAGATAGATTTCATCCTCCCGCGGAACGGAGTCAATAAGGTCCTGAATCCCGGAGATTTCCACCGCCGATTTATCTTTAGGGAGAGTGACGACACGCCTCAGAGGTTCTATTCCGACAGTTTCGACAGAGAGACCGGCCTCCCCCGGCTCCACTTCTACCAAGGAAACCGAATGATGATAAGGCTCATCGAAGGAGAGGGGAAAAGGAGAACCGCTGTATCTGACCCGGTTATTTAGAAATGACTGTGGGAAATGAATATGTCCGAGTGCATGATAATGGAAATCGGCAGCAATCCGGTCGGCAGCGAAGAAATTGAAATCGCGAAGCGGATGAGAAGAGGTATCGGCTCCCGAAACCGCTATGTGACTGACCGCGATACGGGGAATATCACAGTTGCCGGCTGCCTGGCGTGTTTTCTTAGCCATCATGGCATAGAAAGCTTCGACCGGATCCTTTTCGGAATCAATCTCGGCTTCATCGAGGTATCGGCGGAAGGCAAAGTCAGGAAGGTAGGGGATTGCCGCGACTACCCCCGTCGGAGTCTGCGGCTCTCCGAGAGTGATGATTTCCGGATCGCGCCCGATTATATGGAGGCGTTTACGGAGAAGAGGAGCGTGGACAGCAAGACGCGAGCCACTGTCATGATTACCGGCGATAGCTATGATTTCTACCTTCGGGTCAGCTTCGAGAAGTTCCCCAAGAGCCTCGACCCATAGTTGTTGGGCGGCCAGCGAAGGAGACTGCTGGTCGAAGATATCTCCGGCGATTATAAGAGCGTCCGGAGAATGGCGGGAGATTATTCCGGCGAGTTGACGGATGAAGTAGCGATGTTCGTCGAGGCGGTCATAGTTATAAAGCTGATGGCCGAGGTGCCAGTCGGAAGTATGGATAATTTTCATAAATCGGGACAATCAGGACAATAAGACAATCAGGAAAGATTCTTGCGCAGGGTAGCTTCCGGGATACGTTGGTCAGGAGGATAGAGCTTCTCCTCATGGCGTAGGATATCCTCGATGCTGAATCGAAAACCGACGCATTTCGCGGGCACACCAAGATTGATGGAATAGGGGAGAGTGTCTTTCGTCACCACTGCTCCCGCTCCGACAATCGAACCGCGCCCTACCGTCACCCCGTTCAGTATTGTCACTCTCGCCCCCAGCCAGACATCATCCTCAACGACCACATCCCGGTCATATCCGGGACCCTTCTCTGCGTTGGTTATCTCAGCCATACGCTTGCCGAGGCGGTCATGAACATGGTTCCCCGTCGAGATGACAAGGTCGTTGGCTACTATGACACTGTCTCCGATCGTTATCCGGGCGTTGAGCGCCGTCATGACCGCCCCTTGACGGATAGAGACATTCTTTCCAATCCTGATATTACCGGCTCCGACAATCTCGAACCCGTTTCCGATAAAGGAATTGGGTCCGATAGCGCCTAACTCGCGTCTCAGACGCGCGTCGGCATAAAAAGCCCGGCAGCGCATAAGCTTATCGACCACCGCGCCGACCAGATATTTTATTTTATTCAGCATGACATAACTTCTTCTCTCATCGACCGTTGGAGGTGAGTTTTGCTGTTGAGTTGGTGGAGGCGCCGTCGTTTGTGACCGTGTAGCTGCTGCCGGAGGTGAGCTGCGGGCAACTGATCAGCAGTGATCCGTTACCTGATCCACCGCCGGGACCCCAGCCTCCGCCTCCCGGACCATTACCGAAACCGCGTGTGTCAGACTTTGACATTCCGGCGAAACCGGGATGCGCAGAGCTGCTTGAAGTGTATTCCGTCGGAATTGTGAATGTCGCGAGTATGTCGGATCCTGATTTCACAGTCACTTCCGTGTCAGCCTTTATTGAACCTGAGATAGAGACGAAAGCTTGAGTCGAACCGCTCTTTGAGGGATATGTGTTGTTACCTCCGAAAGCGAGTATGGTACCCCCGGTGATATAGACCGCGTAGCCGGCTTCCGTAGCCGCGTCAAGACCCATCTCCGCGCCGCCGGAACCCATTGTGCGGATATAGCCACCGCTAATGTTGAGGTTCCCGTTGGAGTCCAGCCCATCCCCGACAACAGAGATAACTGTAAGGTCGCCCCCTGATATAGTCAGGTCGTTGGAAGAGTTGATCCCGTCATCGTAGGCCTTCACGAAAATTTTACCACCCTTAATATCGAGCGACTTTTTACTTTCGAGCCCTTCGGCATTGTTTGTGGCGGTAGTGATATGAAATTCCCCATCATTGATGACGAGACCCGAATCTGCCTTGATACCCTTAGCCGAGGACTTATAATCGGAGCTGATACGGTCAGCCGAGGAGGTGTAGTTATGATTCAGACTGCCGTTCGAATAAACGAGCATACCGCCGGTAGTGGCGATAGTGGTGTTGCCGCCGTTAGCCGTAAACACACCATCGCAGGAAATACCTTTTCCGCCACTTCCCGTAGCAATAAGGTTGAGCGTTCCGCCGTTGATCTCCACGTTGCCGTCAGCCCCTATACACGATGAAGCCTTAGTCTTCAGTTTCTTCTCATCCCAGACGCCATTGGCATTGCTGGTCAGATCGAGTGTGCCGCCGCCAATAATCACATCGGCATCCGCTTTGAGGCACTTGGCCGCATCCGCTGACGTCGTTACCGTCAGCGTCCCGCCATTGACAGTGATTGTTCCGGTGTCCTCAGCCTCACGGTCAGTATCATCCTTGAAAGAAGCCTGTATACCGTCATCGCCCGATGAAGCGATTGTGACGTTGCCGCTCTCCATCAGGAAATACTGAGCGCAGTTAATACCATCCTTTACAGCATCAATGATATTGAGAGTCAGATTCTTGATTTCAACATATTCCTTGGCATAGATAGCGTGCGACTTATTACCCTTCACGCTAAGCTCACCCTTACCTTTGAACTCCAGATGACCGGTGCAGGAGATAACTCCTTTCTGCGAACCGTCGCCATCAGCAAAGGAATTGAGAGTGCCACTTTTAGCGCTTACGGCAATACGCTTTCCGTTAGTGATATTGAGTGCTGCCCCGGAGGGATTTGTGAGCGTTACCCCCTGCAGCTCGATACTCGCCTTATATGAACCTGTCAGGTTAAACGAACCGTCGGTCGTTTCTCCTTTAAGGATATAGGTGATTTCGCCACAGGTTGCCTCGGAGACAAGCTCCGATTGCGTTATGGTGACATGAGCCTTATCGACGGCAACCTCTATATAAGGGGCAATGTCACCCGCGACCATAACCTCACCCGAATTTTCCGAGTAATTGATTTCAACAGTCCTGGAAGGTACCTCAGAGTCAGTAACCTTGATGAGAGACCATTCCGGGAGAGAGAAAGTGCGCCCGGCAACCGTCACGGACTCGCCGTCAAACGTCATCTTCCCTGCTAAAGAGGCAGGGAAATTGTAGGTGACACCCTCCTTAATGAAATTTATTGACTGAGCCTGCGCCATGATAGCCGTCAAGACAAAAGCTGCGGTATAAAAGTATCTCTTCATGGTATCAGAAAATTACTTTGAAAGAGCTGGATACAGACTTGGCGATATAAACACCTGAGGGAAGAGCTCGTTTCGCATCATCAGCCGAAGCGAACACGCCGACCTCCGCTCCACCCAAAGTATAGTAAGTGGCAGATTCGTAAAGGGAGACTGTAACACCCTCAACGCCGGAAGCCTCGACGAAACGCATAGAAGCAATCTCCGCCACCGGGAGTGATTTATTGACACTGCCGGAAGTAAGCAGGAGATTACCATCGGAATAATTCATGACAAGACCGTCAGCTGCCACGGTGATTTCAGAAGCGTCCTTCAACTTGAAAGAGAACCACTGGAAATCGAGAGCCCACATCTGCGAAGAAAAGCAGAAACAGAGAGCAAAGGCAAGATATTTAAGTGATTTCATATCACATAATTTAGAAAACATTCAGCGAATGTAGTAAAAATAACTGATAAGTCAAACAAATACCCCCGCTAATGAACGCCCATCCCCAGAGCAAAGTAAGGACGCACCCCGGTGCGTCCGCAAGCACAACACCCCGAAGGCAAGTAGGGACGCTATACATAGCGTCCGCGAAGCCAATGAACGCCAACCCCAAATAAACAAACACCCTATTTTATCCCTCAAACTAAAAACACGCTGCCAATAATTATTATAGGTAGCTGATGGGACAACGCACTACGGAATATGTCGAGTGCGAAATCATTTCCTGTCTGATTTTAATTTTAAAACTACCGAATCATTTTAAGAATCTTTATACTTGATTCGGAATTTGTCAAGCAGAATTTTGAAATCATCCTGTGCGCTCAGGCAGGTGTCCATAAGATAGCCTTTTATCTTCGGCCAATTGCGAAGACCATTATAGTAGAAAATCTTTAGCTTGTCGGTTATGATGAACGGCACATATCCAAATCGGAGGGATTCCCGGAACATTATCAATCTACCAACCCGACCGTTTCCGTCCTGGAAGGGATGAATCGCCTCAAACCGCTGATGAAAGTCTATAATATCTTCGAGAGTGGGATATTTTTTTGCGTTATATTCTTTCAGCAGATCCTTGATCTCTTTCTCTACATTCTCCGGCTTTACAGTGTCATTACCACCGACTTCATTCGGTAGTTTCTTATATTCTCCTACATTGAACCATTCTTTCCGTTCATCTGATGTACCTGATTTGAGCAGGAAATGAAGATGCTTAATAAATGCGGCCGTGAGTTTCCCCTCTGTGTTGTCAATAATGTAGTCGATGGCGCGGAAGTGGTTTGTAGTTTCTATTATGTCATCCACATTCAGCGTACCGTCTGAGACACCAATAGTATTGGTTTCGAAGATATAACGGGTCTGATCATGGGTTAGCTTACTACCCTCAATATGATTGGAGTTATATGCAAAGTCGATCTGTATGCGGTGATAGATTCCCCCCTTTAATTTTCCCTCTTTCTGCTCTCTGATAGCTTTTAATAAAGGAGAAACAGAGGTTTTATTTGAACGTTTAGGAGGAAGAGCATCTTTGGGTATGTTCCACGCCTTTCCAACGAGAAAAGCACCATCAATTTTCCCCTGTGCGCAATAGTTGCGGGCAGTGCGCTCCGAGACGCCATGCCTCTCTGCCCATACTTTTACTGAAATATAGTCCATCTATCGGCAAGAATTGATTAAAATAAGGGTACAAATATAGTGAAACTTGCCGTTATCGGCAAGTTTTGCAGAAGGAGGTGAGGGGAGGCGGAAGTGGTGAGGGGAGTCGGAAGGAGGCGAGGGGCGTTTATATGCTCATTTATTCTGATCAGCTACTTACTTATAAGCTTTTTTTCGTAAATTTGCGATATGGAAAGAAAAGTCAGAGTGCGTTTCGCACCATCACCTACAGGCCCGCTGCATATCGGCGGAGTCCGCACCGCCTTGTTCAATTATCTCTTCGCCCGCAAACATGGGGGCGATATGATTCTACGCATAGAAGATACCGACAGCCGTCGCTTCGTTCCCGGCGCCGAGGAATATATCAACGATTCCCTTTCCTGGCTCGGGATTAAGATAGACGAAGGTGTTCGCGAGGGTGGTCCTTTCGGCCCTTACAAGCAAAGCGAACGCCGGGATATCTACCGCCGGCACGTCAGACAGCTTCTCGATGCCGGACGCGCCTATATAGCGTTCGACACTCCCGAGGAACTGGAGGCAGCCCGTCAGGCAACCCCCAATTTCCAGTATGACGCTTCGACCCGCGGCCGTATGCGCAACTCCCTGACGATTCCTGCCGAGGAGGTGAAACGTCTCATCGATGCCGGGGAACAGTATGTTGTCCGTTTCCTCATAGAGCCTGACCGCGAGGTGACTGTCAACGACCTCATCCGCGGCAAGGTCACCGTCAATTCCTCGACCCTCGACGACAAAGTCCTCTACAAGAGCTCCGACGACCTGCCGACATATCACCTCGCCAACATTGTAGACGATCATCTGATGGAGGTCTCCCATGTCATCCGCGGTGAGGAATGGCTCCCCTCGGCCCCTCTTCATGTTCTTCTCTACCAGGCCTTCGGATGGGAAGACACGATGCCCGCCTTCGTCCATCTTCCCCTCCTTCTCAAACCTGTCGGCAACGGCAAACTCTCCAAACGGGATGGAGACAAACTGGGCTTCCCCGTCTTCCCCCTCGAATGGAAGGATCCCGTCTCGGGAGAGATCTCCTCGGGTTATCGCGAGCAGGGTTATCTTCCCGAAGCCGTCGTCAACTTCCTCGCCCTTCTCGGATGGAATCCCGGCGATGACACAGAGCTGATGAGCATGGAGGAGCTTATCGATAAATTCTCCTTCGACCATTGCTCGAAAGCCGGCGCCAAGTTCGATTATAAGAAAGGAACCTGGTTCAACCATGAGTATCTGCAGAAGCGTGACGACATGGAACTGGCGACTCTTTTCGCTCCCGTTCTCTTCGCCAAGACCGGCAAAGCCTGGGACCCGCAATATGTCGCCCGCGTCATAGCTCTCGTCAAGAGCCGCGCCAACCTCATCCCCGACCTGTGGGAACAGGGAGACTTCTTCTTCGTCGCTCCACAGGAATATTCTCCCAAGGATGTCAAGAAGCGTTGGAGCGCCGAGACACCCGCTATCCTCGAAGGTCTCCTGGAGGTCCTGAAGGGGCTTCCCGACATGGAGCCCAAACACGCCGAGGAGGTTGTTCTGGAATGGATCTCTTCAAAGGGTTATCATTTAGGCAACGTCATGAATGCCCTCCGCCTTGCCCTCGTCGGCTCATGCCACGGACCGCATATCTTCGATATCATAGAACTTCTCGGACTCGACGAGACCGAGAGCCGCGTCCGTCGTGCGATTGCCGAGATCAAGACTCCGGAATGAAACTGAAAACTATTCTTACGATACTGTTTCTCCTCCTCCTGTCCGGGGGAGGAGGAACTGTTTATGCGCAGGAGAAGTTTGAGTGGAACGTCGATTTCAAGACCATCTTCGACAACAGGGAAGGTGACAGCCGCATGACGGCTACCCGCACCTTTCTTCAGACCCAGCTCGCTCCCTCGGCCGGTGTCAGTTTCGGCGCCGGAACCCATACGCTTATGGCGGGAGTCGTCTGGACGCAGCCTGTCGGGACAGAGTGGCGCGAAGGGAAGCTCGCCCCGACCCTCTATTATGCCTACCGCCGTCACGGACTCCGCGGAGCGCTGGGTATGTTTCCGCGAAGTATGCTTATAAGACCTGTTCCGAACTATGTCTGGTCTGATTCCTCCTATTACACTCAGGCAAACGTCCGTGGAGGGGCCATCTCCTACGAATCCGGGCGCGGATATATCGAAGGAATAATGGACTGGCGCGGGATTCAGAGCGACAGTCGTCGCGAGGCTTTCAACATCATTCTTCGAGGCGAGTATGGCGGACGCGACAGATTCCTTTCCGGCGGACTCCTTCTGATGATGAACCATCTGGCGCTGACCCGCAACTCGGGGCCTGACGAGCACATAGTCGATAACTTCCTCTACAACCCGTATCTGGCGGTAGATTTCAGTCGCCGTCTACCCCTTGACTCCCTCTCGCTCCGGGCCGGAGTGTTGGGAGTCGTCACCCGCCACCGCGCCGAACCCGACTGGCGTTCCCCCATCGGGGCCTGGGTAGAGATTGATTTACGCTGGCGCTGGCTATGGGCGAAGAATACCTTCTACGGAGGCTCCCCTCTGTTCCCTTATTACAGTGATTTCGGCGCACTTCTCGACCAGGGAGAACCCTATTTCCGTTCCTCCTGGTATGAACGTCTCTCGTTAGCCGCCTCTCTGGTCCGCAATGAGCGTGTAGACCTTCGCGTCGGACTTGATTTCAACTTAGCCAAAAATAACTTCACCTTCTATCAGCGCATCCTTCTTGCCGTCACCTTCGGTTCGCGTCAGCACAAGGCCTCGCGTCTGATACCCTTCTGATAAAATATTTTACAGAACCTACAATTTTCCTCATAAAATATGAGTATCCTCTACGATATTGCTATGGGAGCTTACGACGGGGCGATACGCCTCGCCGGAGTCTGCAACGGGAAGGCGCGCAAGCTTTCCGCCGGACGTCGCCNGAGTCTGGAGCGGCTTCGTGCCGGTCTCAAACCGGGAGTGCGTCCGGTCTGGATCCATGCCTCCTCGCTCGGAGAATTTGAGCAGGGACGCCCTCTGATCGAGAAGATAAAGAGGGAGGAACCCGGAGTGCCGGTCGTGCTGACCTTTTTCTCCCCCTCCGGCTATGAAGTGAGGAAAAACTATGAACTCGCCGATGCGGTCTGTTANCTNCCCGGCGACACNCCGNAACGTATGCGCGAATTTATNGGAGCNATGAATCCCCGGNTGGCCATATTCGTCAAATATGAATTNTGGCGCAACGCCNTNGCGGAACTATCGCGCCGTAACNTNCCGACCTATCTGATAAGCGCAGTNTTNCGTCCTGACCAGCTNTTTTTCAAACCCTGGGGAGGATTCTATCGAGGATGGCTTCGCTATTTCCGCCATATNTATGTGCAGGATGAACGCAGNGCATCGCTGTTGCGGGGAATAGGACTAAATAATGTCACGGTGGCNGGCGACACCCGCTTTGACCGCGTNGCCGATATCCGTCAGAAAGCCAGGATAATACCGGAGGCCGAGCGNCTGAGAAACGGAAGTTGCGGACGTAAGCCGGAGATGCTCCTGGTTGCCGGGAGCAGTTGGGAGGCGGATGAACGCCTCTATGCACCGTGGGTCAACGCTCATCCGGANGTGACGCTTATCATAGCNCCGCATGAGTTTGACGCCGCGCGAGTCGTCTCGCTTAAAGAGCGTTTCGGCGGAAAGGGAGTAGTGGCATTGAGTGAGGCGCAGAAAGATTCCTCTCTGCTTGATGATTGCCGTGTGCTGATTGTCGATTGCTTCGGATTGCTNTCCTCCCTCTATGCTTATGCCGACGCCGCCATCATCGGCGGAGGATTCGGCGCNGGTATCCATAACCTNAACGAAGCGGCGGTCTACGGCATACCCGTCATCTTCGGACCCAACAACTCCAAATTCATAGAGGCNCAGGAACTGAAAGCTTGTGGAGGCGGAATGGAAGTCAGAGATGCCGCGGGATATGCGTCGGCCCTTGATGTTTTATTGGGCGACNAAGGGGAGCGCGAGCNTCGCGGTGCCTCGGCGGACGCCTATATACAGTCGCGCCTNGGNGCAACGGAGAAGATAGCCNCCGACCTCCTCCCGCTTGGATGAGCNANGCGAANNCANCGCNAAATCAACGCGAANTTANCGCGAANTNATCAGCGANNTTATCNCGAAGAGATTTAGCGGAAGAAGATCGCAGTCCAAATGATAATTCCGAGGAANAAGGAGATACCCATCCACATACGGGCCGAGGCNGCGCAGTCGTGAGACTCGCGGCGCGTCGGNGCCCCCTCCTCACCCTGAGGCGCCTCTTTCCAGAGACGTCGCGCCTTCAGACCGAGAATGAGAGAGGCTATTCCAGTCGGCGGACAGAAAAGAATCGAGANTATTATCATCGCTAACGGGACACGCGGCGGACGCGTCGGGTTGCGCTGTTCCTGCGCCATGCGTGAATACTGCTCGTTGATATGCTGCATGATATCATTCATGCTGATNTTCTCGCCACGCGCCAGACGCTCCATCGGATCCTCGCTNCCGCCCCCCTCTTCCGCTCCCCCTTCTCCGCTCTTCAATCCCTCGTTCAGGGATGTCGCTCCGTAGATTGCTCCCTGAGAATTGGCATCTGAGTAATCCTCAGGTAGAGAGCCTGAGAGACGCTGGCGGAAATAACGGCANATATCAGGTTGAGTGCGTGCCTGCTCCCAGTCNGCCATCCCTTTTGTCCAGACGTAGGTGTCAGGAGTGACTCCTGCCTCCGCCAGTTGATTCAGCTCATACGGACCACGCTGCTCTCCCTCGATTCGGATGAAGAATTTCATTGCTTTTCAGATCACATATTAGCCANAGAAGCGAAGATTGCCGCTCCGTATATCAGCAGGTAAATGAAGGAGCCGATGAGGTTCAGTCCCCCGATGACCAGGGAAATGATGGTCATCGTCTTTGCAGTCGAGTTGGCGGCGTCTCCGAGATAGTCGTCGCCGGCGGCATAAAGATTGTTGGCCTTTGAAGCGTTGACAATACCGATAATGCCGAATACCAATCCAAGACATGAGCAGAGACCGAGAACCGTACCGACGATAGCCCAGGGCATCCAGTTGGTGCGGTTGGTTATACGGATGTGTTGCTGACCATATCCTTTATTGTTTCCTTGTCCGGGAGCATACTGCCTGTATTGCGGCGCATCTTGCGGCATCGCCGCATATCCACCGAAAGCAGAGTCATCCGAGGCTTCAAAAAGGTCGGAGAGTTCCGGCAGTTGCTCGGCCGGAATCCAGTTCTGCATCCCCTCGCGCCATACAGGAGTCTGCGGAGTCAGACCGTTATAGAGAAGCTGCTCTTTATTGAAGGGGCCGGTCTGGGCGCCCCCTATGATCATGTAGTATTGCATGGGTATTGTCGTTTTCATGCNCCCGTCCCGCGCCGTTCACTNCCCGTCANCGGNTNNTTCATTANCCGTCGGCAGGNNGTTCGTTTTCCGGCAACAGGTNGGATGCGATATGTCAGACAACAAATTTAACAACCTTTGAGCAGACTGCCAAATAAATACCATGTTGTAGGGTCGAAATATCGATTCTGGTCTCTCCGGAATTGATTTTGCGGCTCATGACAGTCGCTCCGCGAGAGTCCAGGATGCGCAGCGTATCCTCCACGGAGGAATGGATAATCAGCTCTTGTCCGACAACAACGGCCGCGAANANCTTTCCGTCCGTNGGAAGGTCTATCCCGGAGACAGCTTCCGGATGCAGATCCATCCCCCCTGCGACTTCGGTCGAACCCTCGCCGAGCCATCCCCGCTGGTCATTGACCGCCGTATAGACCTTNATGAAGTCAATCTCCGGCAGCCANACCGGATTGCGTTCGGCATCAACGGCGTTGGAGATATCGAACCCCGGATCGGAGGAGTTAGGCTGATTATCGGCATATCCCCATTCGTANGTGGANATTTTGTAATTTGTNCCNGNCTCATTCTGCGGTTCGGCATTGGAAGGGAGACGTGTGCCNGTAAANGTAAGNTCCACCGCATCCTCCCATTCGGGCCAGTAGGATTGCGCGTGGGANGCTATTTTAGGTATATATCCGCTTTCNCCNAANGAATCCTCCCAGAAGATATATTGNGCGTCAGTGACGAACTTNCGGTCAGGNTCNGCNACAGGCTCCCGGNCGGCATCCGGNCGANGATAGGTGATTGAATAATTGAATATCGTCAGCGGGTTCTCCTCCTCCGATCCTTTCAGTTCATACCACGGGTCATCGGGGAGACCGTTTCCGTTCTCGTCNCGGCTGACCATGACTATACCCGGTTCGGAGCCGTTGGCCATCGAATTTCCGTATATGACGAAATCCTTGACGTCAGGNACATTGACAACCGGATGATCGAACCCGAAGACNACATTGCCNCCGAAAGAGCCGAGGGATATGAGTCCCGGCGTCTTACAGCCGCATATCTGTTCGGCGACGATTGCCGCCACCTCCTCCGGAGAGGCGTCGGAATTTATCTCCGGAACAGCATTGATGAACTGCCCCGGCGCCGGAGAATAGCCGAAAACAGTAGATATGAAAGCGATAGCTATAGGGGTCATAATTAGATATTTATATAAAGTGTATGGAGGAGAATATCGATTGAGGATAAGATATAAAAATCAAAGTTGAACGAGAAAGAAAAAATCAGAAAAAGGAGATGCAGCAGGGGATATCTCCTGTCCGGACCTCCCAAAGGAATCGACCTTCATGGTCGTAGCAGTAGAGGCGTCCGGGATTGACGTATGTCCGGGCGTCGCAGACCAGTATCTCACCCGAGACCGGATTGACGGCGACCCCGTATGGCACCTCGATACGGTTCTCTGTCCCGTCGGTGATGAAACAGTCTGTCAGCTGCGTGAGAGTGCGGGTATCGAAGACTGCGAAAGAACGACGGTTCTCTCCGGTCATATAGTCGAACGAGGCTGCGACAGTATAGAGGGAATCCCCGTCGAGCCACATCGCCGAGACCGGAAGGTCAAATGTCTTGACGACCCGATTCTGTTCCGGGTCATAGCAGTAGAGGCGGGAAGGGACCTCGTAATAGTCCCCCCTTGACGCGACCCATATCTTTCCCTCCCTGTCAGCCAGAACGCGACTCAGGTTGATGGCGATAGGAACCGGCTCCTCAGCCTCGAAGCTCTTCAGGTCAATGACAGATAGAGTATTCTCGTAGTTGGGTACGCGGTAGCCTCCCGAATTGGCGGCATACAGCTTTCCGTCAGCGACAGCGACCCCATCCGGCTGGTAGCCTACGGTCACTCGTCCCGTGATACTGAGTGATGCGGTGTCGATACGGGCCACGAATCCCCGCTGTTTATAGTCTTCGTCGATTTCGATAGGGCCCGCATATGAAGAGACGTATGCGTTGGGACCGTCGAAGGTGATGAAGCGGCAGTTGGGTATATCGATCTGTCCGATACGCCGGGCGGTATATTTGTCGAGGACCTCAACCTTGTTGGAGGCGTTGACGACAATCCAGAGCTTGTCGCCATATATCTTCATGTCGTTGGCCACATCTCCTAACTCCAGAGCCACGTTCGGATTTGCCGTCGCGTATATGTCGCGGCGGTATAGGGCGTCGGCATATATATACTGGTCGAGACTGGCCTTGTTTGAACCCATGTTCCCCTCGTTGAGGAGATAGAAACCGGCGATTTCGTCGAGACGCTCTTCTCCGACTTCAATCTGCTCCTCGCGGAAAACGACCTGGTCTTCGCGGCATCCGGCGAGCACACCCGTCAGGGTGGCGGCGCAAATAAGGATGCGTGTGCAGGAGGGTAGGGGAGAGTGTCGCCTGTTCCTGTTGATGCTTAAAAATCCCATTTTGCGATAAATTTGAAGTTTCGCCCCGGCATCGGGTAGTTTTTGATCACCTCATACTGCTGGTTGAGCAAGTTGTTGACCTCCAGGGTCAGTTGCAGACGCGTCTTTCCGAGAGTGACGGGATAGGAGAGCGACAGGTCGTGGGTGTACCACGGTTCGACCCTGTTTGCAAGGATATTGGAACTGTTCTCCCATCTGCGTCCGACATAGATCCAGCTGTAGTTTATCTCAGCGCCGCGCCATTGCAGACCCGCGGCCACGGAACCGGAATGTTCGGGTATATAGGCGATCTGCCCCTTATATGTTCCGGCCTCGTCAAAAATGTCGGTAGGGTCAGAAAAGTCGCGCGCCCGTTGAAAAGTATAGTTCAGTCTCAGGCGTCCCGTTATACCCGCCGGCAGCTCCCATTGGGAACGGCATGAGAAATCGACGCCGAGAATCTTAGTCAGCCCTATATTCATCATCATCCAGCGGTATTGACCAGTACCCTTCGGAACAGCTATTATTTTATCCTTCACGCGATTGAAATAAAGGTCGGCGCTGAGTTCTATCAAAGGGAGCAGGGTAGGGATTGAGGTTCGCCAGGTTGTTCCGAGGTCATACTGCGTTGCAGCTTCGGGTTTAAGGTTGGCGTTACCGATATCCGTGTAGTAAAGGTCATTGAAAGTCGGCATCCTGAAGGCGCGTTTGACAAAAGCGCGCAGTTCAGGCAACTCCTCCATTTCCGGAATCCAGGCGAGGAAGAGAGCCGGAGTGAAACGGGTCAGAGAGGAAGAGGAATGTTTTCGGCCTTCGGGGCGCGTTCTATCGAAGACCTGGGTCAGCAGCAGAGAGCCGCGCATCCTCAGCTCCCCTAAGTCGAGAGCGGATGCGACCGAGGTCAGGAGAGAATTTCTGAGGGGGCGTGCGAAATCGCGCAATGAAGAGGAGAGGGTGTTGATCTGCCAGTCGGCGGCTGCCGTTATGTCCCAGTGCTCGCGCGCCGCGAACCGTCCGGCGACAGAGAGATACCCTTCCTGCTGAAGGAACTTGTTGTCGATATACATCAGCGTCGTGTCCGGATTGAGGTAGCGCATCCTGTCTCGCGCATATTTCGCGTTCGCCTGCAGCTCCCAGCGCTCCCCAAGGGATTTGCGCCAGGAAGACTGGATGAAGAAATTGCGGTCCCACTGTCTTTGGGAATTTTTCCATACATTGTTGACTATAGCTCCCGGAATCCCTTTGTCGGAGTCATAGTAGTATGCTTTGGCCATCCAGGAACCACCGTCGAGCTGACCGAAGAGTGCGCCTTCGAGGCGGAAAGCGTGAATATCGCCGTTGCGACGCGTCGCAGTCGTGTCCCAGGCCGTCTCGCCGTCTGGATAGACGCGGCGGTAGCGGAAGCGGTAGCGTCCCGTGGCGTATGTATATTCGGAATTGATGGTTGCGGAGACCCTTTGCGATATTTTCCAGTCGAAACGGGCCGAAGGATTGACGAGACCGAACGACCCTGTCCGGAAGGAGACATTTCCGGCGAATCGGCTTCCCTCCTTGAAACGGGGGCGTCGTGTCTTGATATAGACCGACCCGGAGGACGCGAAATCGCGCGCCGGCTGGAAGACACCGGATTTCTGGGCATTATAGAGGGCTATCTCCTCGATATTGTCGAGAGAATATTTCCCGAGGTCGATCTGCCCGTTCTGAGCGTTTCCGAGCGGGAGACCGTCGTAGAAGACACCGAGATGGTTCGTCCCCATCGAGCGGATATCGAGTGTCTTGATACCGCCGACTCCACCGTAGTCCTTGAGCTGGACGCCGGAGAAATATCGCAGGGCGTCAGCGACATTGTGGGCCGACAGTCCCTGCAGTTCCTCTCCTCCGAGAACCTGCGGCATTATGATTTCGGAACTGTGAGGCACCGCGACAACCTCCACATCAGGGAGGAGTTCGTCGAAAGGGTCGAAGGGTATGGAGTCGGTATTTGATTTCGCGACCCTAATATTGTCAGCGGATGAGACGCGAGAAGGGATTGTGTCGGCCAAAAGGTCGCCACAATGGATAATAGAGAGTAAGATAAGGATTAGAGAAGCGCGCCCGGGAATCAGGCGCCTGCAAGGAGATACGCTCCCGTTCGGGACGCGATATCGGGGAATTGAGGTTGGCATCTGAGTCAGCTTTAGGTCCGAAAGCCCGCGCCCTCTTACATCGGGAGGATTGCGCGTATGGAGACAGCGGTCTTCTGGCTCCGGACCTTGTCTTGCAACCCTCCATCCTTAAAAAGGAAGCGGGTTTTTCCGCCTTCAGGAGCCTGTTGGCTCCTTGGCTGACATTGCCGCAAACCTCCGGGGCGCGGTTTTGTCGGGGAAAAGACTCAGACGGTCCGACACAGCAGCGGCTCTGCCCGGGAATCGCACCCGGTTCCTCTGCTGTCTCCGGATGCAAAGGTATGAAAAATTTTTATTTTCTGCAAGTTGGGGCTGGGAGACAAAACAGAGGGACGGCTCTATGGAGGGATGGTTAGAACTCGTAGGTTGCGAGCATATATAGGGCGAGCTGCTGGGAGATAATGCAGGGGTTGGCGACATATCCTTCTCCGGTCTCGGTATTGAAGACCTGGAGATTTACATATTTTGTCCTGCGGTGATACCAGTCGAAGCCTATAGTGGCGTGAAGTCGTTTCCAGACGCGGTAGCTGGCGCGGACCTCCATCATGTTGAAACTGGCGCGGGAGTCGTCCCCCTGGACATTGAGCGCCCTGTCAGGTTCCAGAGCGTCCGGTCCTATGGGGCGATACCATCCTTTCCAGGTGTAAAGGCGGTAGAAACGGTTGTCGATGCGCAGCGAGAGGCGTTGCAACGGCAGACGGATAGAGAGACCGCTCTTTATCGAGAATCCGGAGGCCCAGTTATAGTTGCGGTGATAGTAACGGTAATAGTCGCTGAGGACTCCCCCTAAGATGACTCCATTCAGATGGGCGTATGCTTCAAAGACAGCCTGCGGTTCGTAGACCTTGCGGAACATCAGTCCCCCTCCGATGGAGGCCGGCGTTCCAAGCTTGTAGGGGACGACGCAGGGGAGGAGAATATCCTCCTTGACACGCCGTGTGATGGTGTCCGAGTCGAAGAAATCGAAATGCTGGTATAATCCGACCGAGAGGTCGCTGGAACGGGTGTCGATAATGTCGCGCGAGAGGAGGCGACCGCGTATCTCGACACGATTGAGTAGGGGCTGGGTGCGTATAGCGTCCAGCTCGACAAGGATATTGAAATAGTCGTAAGGTTTTCGGGAGGAAGGGGAGAAACGGTCTCCATATTCGAGGTCGAGGAGCAGGGTCGCACCCGCCTTCGACAGATTGCCGTCGTCATGGAAGAGGAACATACGTCCCCCTAAACTCGCGCGCAAGGAGATCGGAGGGATTCCGAAACGCCGTCCTGTCGTCGGTCTCCTTTTCCAGGCCTGTCCGGTCACCAGACGGGTGATTCCGCGCATTGGGGCGACGATGAATATCCCTAACTCATGTCCGAAACGGTCCCATCCGGTCGCGGTGTCATCGGTCATAAGATCGGAAACGCGGTAGAAGACCTCGCCGAGAGCCGCACCTCCGATAGGGGTCGCGATAATATCGTTTGTCGAAGGATATTCCCGTTCCATGAAAAGCTCCCACATCGCGCTTCCCGAGATGGCGAAGAGTTCCGACTGCCAGTAATTGAAGCCGTTCGAGCGTCCCGCCTCGTAGTATAGGGAGCCGTTATAGGGATGGGCGAACATATTGGTGCTCAGATGGTCGTTATCCCAGTAGAAACCGTGGCGGAAATTCTCCTTGATGGTGTTGAAATTGATATAAGCGTAATGACCGTGGAGGACGAAACGGTCGAAACTCCAAAGGGCCATGTTCATTCCGAAGGTCTCGGCAGCCGCTCTCCAGAAATGTTTCTTCTGGGCTAATACCACATCCGGCCGCTTCGGTCTTTGTGGTGTCGCGATGATATGGTATGCCGGAAAGCGCCCCTCGGGGTCGTTGTCTGAAATCAACCTCTCTTCAGGAGGAATGGAATCTTGCGGGATGGAATCTCTCGGGGTGGAATCGTGTGGGGCGATAGTGGAGGCTCCTTCCGCTGTGGAGGGCGAAAGGGGAGCCGCATATATCTCCCGCTGACCAACAAGGAGAGAAATGAGAAAGAGGATTATAAATATCGGGGCACGCATCCGTCAGGACTCCACTTTTGGACGAGGCAGGGGAAAGGTGATTGCAAATTCGAGACCCCCTTCCGGCAGATTGGCGACCGTGATGTCACCGCCGTGGAAACGGACGGCGTTCTGGACGATAGCCAGTCCCAGTCCGGTGCCTCCGGCTTTGCGCGAGCGTCCTTTGTCGATTCGGTAGAAGCGGTCGAAGAGTTTCGGGAAGTGCTCTTCCGGAATACCGCTTCCGTTGTCGCTGACAGTTATAGTTACCTGGTCGGCCGATTTCTCCATCATGCCGACGCGGACGTGTGTGCCTCCGGAATAGGCGATAGCATTTTCGACCAGATTACGGAAGACGGATTCCAGCAAGGGCTGACTACCCATGATGACGAGAGGGTCCGGAAGATTGTTCTCCACTGTCATTCCGGCCTTGACGGCACGCGGGGTCGCATCGCCGCAAACCTCATCGATAAGAGAGTAAAGGTTCAGCTCCTCTTTCTGGATGACGTTGTTGCCGTCGTCGAGACGGTTTATTGTCGAGATGTCGCGAAGAAGGGCGGCCAGACGTTTGGCGTTGGCATAGATACGCCCCATGAACTCCTCCCTCTTGGGGGCAGGGAGGTCAGGATGGTCTGCGAGCGTCTCTATACATCCCAGGATGGAGGCTACAGGAGTCTTCAGCTCGTGGTTTATATTGTTGGTGAGGTCATGCTTGATTCTCTGTTTCTCCTCCTCCTCCTTGATTATGACGAGCTGCTGCTTGTCGCGTTCCTCCGTAGTCTGGAGGAGCTGATTGTATAGCGAGACGATATTGGAAGCGATCTTTCCCAGTTCATCGCGGGGGAAGATAAGGGTTGATTCGACCATCTCACCTTTTCCGACCTTTTCCGCGAAATTACTCAGGCGGGTGATAGTCTGTCCGATATTGCGCGAAGAGTAATACCCTATGACGCCTATGACCAGTGATACGGCGAGCATGAACCAGAGGAAAGTGCGGTCAGCCTTGAGCACGTCCGTGACCGAGACCGAATTGTAAGGCGCACCCGTTCTGATGATAAAATCCTGGTCATATAAGACCGAATAGAAATATATGGGAGCCGCCCCCGATGAACTGGAGCGCAGAGTGTAGGCCTTACCCTCGTTCATCGCTTTCTTGAGCTCGCGCCTGTGGAGATGGGTTCCTCCCGGGAGTTCATCGAGAGTGTTGTCGAAGAGCACACGTCCCTTCGGGGTAAAGACCGTGACGCGCAGATCCTTGAAAGGAGTAGCGGCCGAGTCGAGCCATGCCTCCAGGTCATGCCCCTCTTCGAGACGGTCCAGAATCTGGGTGTTGAATATCTGGAGCTCCGCATTGAGGATATCCGCCTTATACTGCTTTTCCCGGAAGAACTGGAAACTCATGAAGCAGATTATAAGGAGGAAGCACATTGCCAGGAAGACAGAGAAGAGTCTCCACTGGTAAGACATTCCGGGTTTGGAGTTTGGCATGACAGAAAAATTTATTCGTTATAGAATAGGCAGTTGAGAGAGACCTCTCCGAAAATGACCGTAGCGGCGGGATTCAGATCTGGAAACCGTAACCGTATCCGGAGCGGGTCATGATAAGCTTTCCGTAAGCGCCGAGTTTAGAGCGCAGACGGGTAATGTTGACATCGACCACACGGTTTAGGACAATGACCTCCTCGGGCCATATCTTTGCCAGAATCTCCTCGCGGGAGAAGAGTTTTCCGGGATTTCCCATCAGCAGGCCGAGGAGTTCCAGCTCCTTGCGCGGCATCTTGACCGGTTCACCGTCAAGACGGCAGATCTTCTGGGTCATATCGACCTCCAGGGTTCCGACGCGCAGTATATTGTTGTTCTCGAAAGTGTTTGCCGTGCGACGCAGGAGAGCCTTGACGCGCGCCATGACATTTCTGACCGAGTAAGGCTTGGCGATATAGTCGTCGCCACCGATACCGAGTCCGGCGACCATATCATCCTCCGTGTCTTTTGCGGTCAGGAAAATGATAGGAATCTTCGCGGTTTCCGGGTTATGACGCATGATGCGGGCCATGTCGAAACCGGACATCTCGCCCATCATGACATCGAGCAGTATGAGAGAATAATCTTTGAGATTGAGTTCAAGGGCCTCCTCGGCGCTGTGGGCGACGTCGGCGTCATAGCCCTCGATCTCCAGGTTGAGACGCATGATCTCGCAGAGCGTATCTTCGTCATCGACAACCAATATGCGGACGGGTTTATCCATAGTCTTGTTGAAATTCGTCTGGTGTTAGATGGATGGGCGCAGGAAACTGAACGACTGTGAGAGAAAGGGTTCTCCGTCGGTCAAAGCCCACTTCCGGTTATAAAATCCAAAATTACCAAAAAAAATCCAACCGACCCAAAAATATTACCGATTTTTAGACCAACTCTATCAAAGACCCTCCTTCTCCCCCCTCACTTCTCCCTCCTCCCTCCTCACTATTTGCGGATAGGCTCAGCTGCCGACGAGGAGGAGCATCGCGATGAGGAGAGGGCAGAGATACTTTATAAGAAGACGGATCGGGGTAGTGTACCATGCGCGAAGCGTGCCGTTGTTGGTCAGCTGATTCCTTAGCAGACCCTTAGGTGCGAACCATCCCAAGTATAGACACATCAGCAACGCACCCCCCGGAAGAAGGTAGTTAGTCGCGAAGGTGTCGAGGAAGTTGAAGACACTCTGTCCCAATATCTTCAGTTCCGGAAGTGCTCCTGTCGAGAGGGAGCAGATTGTTGTCAGCGGAATCATTGGAATCATTACCGCGAGCACTGCATTGCGTCGTTTCAGTCCGAAGCGGTCGTGGATAAAGACAATAGCAACCTCTGCAATTGATATGCAACTTGTCAGAGCCGCGACCACAAGCAGAAGGAAGAAGAGTATCGCCCATAGTCCCGGAGCCGGCATACGGGAGAAGATTTCGGGCAATGTGACGAAGACCAGGGCTGCTCCGTCAAAGGATTCCCCCTGCAGGCCGAAAGTCATGACGGCCGGGAAAATAATAAGTCCCATAAGGATGGCGACAAGCAATGTCAGGCTGGAGACGCTGATAGCTGTCTTTCCCAATGGGGTGTTTTTAGGGAAGTATGAGCCGTAGGTGATGAGCGTTCCCATTCCGAGGCTCAGCGAGAAGAAAGCCTGTCCCAGCGCATCGATACAGGTGCGGGAAGTGATTTTTGAAAAATCGGGCTTGAGGAAAAATTCCAGTCCCGCATCGCGTCCCGGCATCTGGAGAGTGACAAAGACAAAAATCAGCATCAGAGCGAACAGCATAGGCATCATTATGTTGCTCATACGCTCAATCCCTTTCTGGACCCCTAACATCAGGATTCCGGTCGAGACACACAGCATGATGAAAGTATATATAACCGGGCTTACCGGCGAGGAGATATAACTGTTCATCTTCGCCAGGAACATAGATGAGGATCCGGCCTCCAGTCCGTCGACAGGACGGAAGAGGTCTCCTGTCACCGATTGCACCAGATATTCGGCCGTCCATCCCGTGACGACCATATAGAAAGAGAGAATGACATATGCGGCTACAACTCCCAATAATCCGACCAGCCACCAGGGACGCTTCGGCGATAGCTTCCGGAAGACTCCGACAGGATCGCTTTGTCCGGCCCGTCCGAGCGAGAACTCTCCGAGCATGACCGGGATACCTAACAGAAGAACACACAGAATATATACAAGGAGGAAGGCTGAACCTCCGTTTCTCTGGACCATTGCCGGGAAACGCCAGATCGTTCCCAATCCGACTGCCGAACCGACTGTCGCGGCGATTAGTCCTATACGACTTCCGAAAGTCGCGCGCCCTTTCGGGGAGCTGTTGTTATTGTTATTATCTTTTTTCACAATCTATGGGGTCTATATAGTTATTGTCAATCAGGCGATATTGTTAAACATCCCGTCTGGAATTGCCTGACATGGAATCGTCGAATCCGGAAAATATGGCGAACGGGGAGATTCTTCATATTTTCTCGAATTTAAATTATTAACCAATTTTATTGGAATTTGTTTAAATCGGGAAAAATTGTTACCTTTATCGGCGAATAAATAATATTTGCTTATGGATAATACTCTACAAAAGACTCCCCTCAACATCATCGGAACTCTCGTCCGGAATCTCAGCCGTCCCCTCCTCCTGGCAGGTGTGGCAGTAGCCGCGACTCCTGCCTCCGCTTTCATCCGGCAGGTCGCCCCTGACCTGGCGATAACCCATATCTCGCCCAACGGACGCTACATGATCAGCGAAGTCCGCGGATACGTCGAGATATTCGACCTGGAGAACGGCACCAAAGATGACTTCTACGGCGATTATGACCTTGGCGAGGATTACAGCTGCGGTTTCGGTAACGCCATTTCCGACACCGGGGTTGCCGTCATGTCGACGAGTATAGATGGAAACGCCTGTGTTGTATCCGGCGGCAAGATAACCGAACTATCCGTGCCTCGCCCGGAACTGACCAATCTTGCCCACGGAATCACCCCCGATGCTTCCCGTATATGCGGACAGATAGGAAATCAGGCTATGTCGGTCGATGCGACGGATGTCATGTGTGTCCCCTGCCTCTGGGAACTGCAGGCTGACGGCACCTACTCCGAACCTATTATACTGCCATATCCCGACAGGGATTTCACCGGACGCATCCCGCAGTATGTCACCGCAATCGCAATCAGTGACGACGGCCGCACTATTGCCGGCCAGGTTCGCGATTTCTCCGGAATGCTGACCCAGCCGATCCTCTACACCCAGGACGCCAAAGGGGAGTGGAGCTACCGTATGCTCTTCCCCGAGCTGACCAACCCCGACGGCATAGTCCTCCCTCCCGATCCCGGAGAAGCGCCGCAGGATGTTCCCCAGGTCGAAGACTTCATGACCGAGGAAGAGAAGCAGGCATACGCAGATGCTCTCCAGGCCTGGGAGGATGAGGGAACGTGGGATTATTCGACATATCCCGAAATGGAGAACTTCCTCTCCGCCGAGGAGAAGAGCGCCTACCAAGAGGCTTACGCCGATTATCAGGCTCGCCTGCAGGCTTGGGAAGAGGCCTATCTTCCTTTCCAGGAGGCTCTTCAGCAGATTCTGGCGACTTCCAGCTCCTATCTCTTCAACTGCGTCTTCCTGACTCCTGACGGAACGGGGTATGCCTCCACTATGGTCGAGGAGGTGGAAGACAATACTTCCTGGACCGGATTCTCCTCCAATATGACCCCCGTGCTGATGAATCTTTCCGAGACGGGTGATGAGCTGGTTCGTCTTGATGCCCCCGTCAGTATGCAGGCCTCCTGCGTGACGGCTGACAAGACAGTCCTGGCGAACACCGACGGGCTGACCTATCCGAAACAATGCTACATCGCGCTCAAAGGTGAAGAGGACTGGCAACCGCTCGACACCTGGCTGAACAGCGTCAATCCCGAGACAGGAGCCTGGTTCAAGGAGAGTGCCACTCATGATGTGGAGGTGTATGTCGATTTCAGTCTCGAACTTCTGGAGGATTATCTCTGCAGCGGTGTCGCCATCTGCAATCCTGACATGAGTATGTTCGCGACTTATTCGGAGATTCTCTGGGAGAGCGACAGCGCCTACTTCACAGAGAGCTATATCTTCAGCCTCAGCGAAGGGAACGGCATCCTGAATATCGCTTCCGGTGAAGCCGAGGCGGTGGCGACGGAATGGTATTCGCTTGACGGTCGCCGTCTGCGCGAAGCTCCCGAGAACGGTGTCGCTATACGGCGTGTCCTTTATAAAGATGGCAGCTCCCGTTCTAAACTCGAACTGAAATAAGCTCTTCGCAGGATAACTACAATCCGGATAGATATAGTTATCCGGCGATACACGGCAGCCCGGCGATAAAAAATAGAGTCTTCCCTTCCGAAAAAAATAGCGGAAGGAAAGACTCTATTTTTGTTGCATATTTAACATTTGGAGAGTCAACCTTTGAGAGGGGAGGGGTGTTGTCATAGTATGAAAATATCCAGAATAGCAGCGGCCGCAGTGGCCATGACCGCCCTCGCGGCTCCCTCCTTCACCTCCGACGCCTGCACGCGCGTCATATACGAGGGAAAAGATTCCCTGCGGGTCGTAGCCCGCTCATTAGATTGGAAAACCCCGATTCCGACGAATCTCTACGTCTATCCTGCCGGGATGGCGAAACAGGGATCCTCCGATGCGGCTCACGGCATCAACTGGGTGTCGAAATATGGAGCCGTCTATGCCGTCGGTTATGATGGCGGCGTGACGGAGGGAATGAATGAGAAAGGGCTTGTGGTCAATGGACTGTTCTGTAAGGGAACGGTCTATAACGCACCCGCAGACAATGGGAAGCCACTGATTTCGATGGCTATGTTCGTTGCCTGGATGCTTGACACCTGCGAGACGGCTCAGGAGGTCGCCGATCTGGTAAAGGATCATAACTTCCAGATCGAGGGAGCTACATTCGACGGCGGAACGGTCTCGACGCTCCACTGGGGAGTGACCGATGCACAGGGTAATTCCCGCATCATCGAGTTTGACCAGGGAGAGGTCCGTATCTATGATCCGGGCGACAAGCTTGCGATGACCAATGATCCACAGTGGCCATCGATGAACGCTATAATCGACTATTGGGATAAGATAGGGGGGCAGCATGCTCTTCCCGGAACCGTTTCGAGTCCTGACCGTTGTGTGCGGGCAAATTATTTCGCCCATCGGGTAGAGGCGACTGCCGATGCGGATCTTGCCGTCGCTATCGCGCGTTCGGTTATAGTTCCGTCCTGTGTCCCTTACACATATCTTATCCCCGGGGAGCCGAACGTCAGTTCGACGCAGTGGCGCTCCTACGCCAATCTGCGCGACCGCCGCTATTATTTCGAGATAGTGACCAATCCGGGATATTATTATGTCGATCTGACGAAATGCGATCTCAAGCCCGGTTCGCCTGTATTGAAGCTTGATACCTCCAACAGCGCAGACCTGGGCGGGGATATAACAAAGAAATTGAAGAAGTCCGCACCTTTCACACCGATGTATTAGCAGGCTAATATTATAAGGAAGGGGATTAAGGCATGACAACGAGAACATCTCCCTCGGATCAATATCAGATATAGTGGAGTCTGGCAAGGCCGTGAGGTTTTGCCAGACTTTTTTAGTAAATATCCGCAATAAAAGCAGAAGAAGGCTTGCAATATTCAGAGAAAAAAATTAACTTTGCCAATGATAAACCACAGCGCTACCGGCGCGACGGTTTATAGACTGCGGTAATAGCTCAGTTGGTAGAGCATCAGCTTCCCAAGCTGAGGGTCGCGAGTTCGAGCCTCGTTTACCGCTCCTTGTTCAGGCAGCTTCGCAAGATATTGCGGAGCTGCCTTTTTTTGCGGGTTTTTTTTATAACGCGCCATAAGGCGCGTTACACGGCATGACGGCGGCTTGCTGCACGCGCGAGGAGGCTCGGCGCGGGGGGGAGGAGGCGGAATATGGGGAATTTTAGATATTATTTTTGAAGATAGGTTAATATTGTATTAATTTTAGTTAATAAATGTTAAATCGGGGGGGGTGATTTGATTATGGGGGTAGTATAATGTAACTTTGCAATCGCTTGAATTAGCTTGAATGCTGAATCTTCAAAACCTTTTCATAAATTCAGTTATACACAATCTTCAAAACAATCACAGAAGAAAAAAGGACCCTTAATCAAGAGTCTGCTTCCCGGCAGAGGCCGGGAATATTTAGTTGAGAGACCATTCCGCTGCGCCTTGTACAGCGTTGCGGAATGGGAGTAAGCCACCCACTCGATCACTAACTTCTTAGTTGTGAGGAGTGAATAGTTGTCCAACGGGCCCTGCCCCTGTTCGCAGGGGCAGGGTATCGGTTGACTTCCTGACGACTTCGCTCGCGAATGCTTGCCTACTGCACCCTTCAACTTGACCCTTATATCCTCCCTGCACCTGTGTGTGGTTGCCAGGGATACCTCATATCAGAACAAACCTATAAACGTCATAATGGCTCTCTATTTGCGCCCGGCACGCGCGCTCGTCGCTTCCTTGCTTTTAGCGTTGGCCGCTGCCTTTCCGACAACGACATCCGCCAGGACAATCTTCTCCCTGAAGACCAACCTGCTCTATGACGCCGCGTTGAATGTCAACGTTGGTGCTGAACTGCGTCTTGCCCCCAGGTGGTCTCTGGACGCTAACGGAAACATGAATTTCTGGAAACTCTCGGGAGGAACGCAGTGGCGCCACTGGTTTGTCCAGCCTGAGCTCCGTTANTGGTTCTGCGAGGCTAACGCCGGACATTTCGTCGGTCTNCACCTTCACGGCGGTCAGTATAATCTCGCCAAACTCGGNAAAGGNTTCCGTATGCTCGGAACGGATTTCCGCAATCTCAAGGATATGAGATACCAGGGATGGTTCGCCGGGGCCGGTCTGGCCTACGGTTACGCCTGGGTCTTCAATACNCACTGGGGAATGGAGGCCGAGATAGGATTCGGATGGGCATATTCGCGCTATGACGTCTTCCCCTGCGCCGGTTGCGGACGCAAGGTCGAGGATGACCGCGTCCATAATTATGTCGGGCCGACAAAGGCCGCCCTCAACCTCGTCTATACTTTCTAAGCTCCCAACATCACTCATAACCCCCTCTCTGCAAACCAGATGAAAAAAATATACACGCGCCTTCTCGCCGGAGTCCTGATGATGGCCTCACCCCTCACGGGTGCCGCCGCCCGTCCCTCCGGCAAAGCGATGTCCATGAGCCTGATGGAGTCGGAGGTGCAGAAAACAGAGACAAAACTTGTTGTCAACTCCACTCTCGATGTCGCCTCGCTGAAGAATCTCAAGAGCAACCGCGAGGTATGGATCACCCCTGTTGTCCGTTCCAACGAGACAACAGACTCGCTGGAGCTTCCCGCGCTTTGTCTGGCGGGACACAACCGCTACAATCTGCTGAGACGCACCCTCTCCTCTTCCGAACGTGACGCCATCATCCGCGCCGGAAAGAGCGCCGAGCTTCCCATAGACTTCACGGTCGATTACCAGCCCTGGATGGAGGACGCCAGCATCGTCTACCGCACTATGGAATGCGGTTGCTGCAACTCTCCGATAGATTACGGGGTAATCGATGGTCCGAAACTCGATTTCCGCCCGAAGGTTTTTGAAGCTCTCTGGGCCTACGTCAAACCGGCTGCCGAGGTCAAGACCCGCTCCCTCAGCGGTTCGGCATATATCGACTTCCCCGTCAACCGCACGGAGCTATATCCCGACTACCGCCGCAACCCGGCCGAGCTGAAGGCGATACAGAAGACCATAGATGTTGTCCGCAACGATCCGGATATCCGCATCGACTCGCTGTCGGTCATCGGCTTCGCCTCTCCGGAGGGACCCTGGAACAACAACGTCCGTCTCGCCAAAGGGAGAACCGCTACCCTCATCGGATATATCCGCGACCTCTATTCTTTCAGTCCCGATATCCTTCGCCAGGGTTCCGTCCCCGAAGACTGGGAGGGTCTGGTCAAGCATCTGGAGCTGACCGATATAGCCAACCGCGACGCCATCATCTCGATAGCTTCCGACCGGAGCATAGAGCCTGACTTGCGCAACTCCATGATTCAGAAACAGTTCCCCATCCAGTATGACTGGATTCTGAAGAATATCTATCCGGCCCTCCGCCATTCCGACTATACGGTCTTCTACACCGTTGCCGACTATACGGATCCGGCTGTCATCGGAGAACTGCTCCACAGCAATCCGCAGAAACTCTCGCTTGAGGAGATGTTCACCTACGCCAACACACTCGAACCGGATTCCGACGAGTTCCGCGAGGTCTTCGAGATTGCAGTCCGTATGTATCCCGACAATCCGATAGCGAATATCAACGCGGCCAACACAGCTCTCCGCCACGGCGACATCGAGTCGGCGGCCCGCTATCTGGAAAAGAGCGGCGACAGCGCCGAGGCCGTCTACCTTCGCGGTGTCTCAGCGGCTCTCGCAGGCGATTTCGCGACCGCCAAGCCTCTCTTCGAGCAGGCGGCCGGGATGGGATGCCCGCAGGCCGAAGAGGCTCTCCGCCAGATTCAGGAACGCGGACTCGACCGCTGAGACTTCATTGAAGAAAACACAATAGCAACGAATACAAACAAAACATAAACCACACATCGAAATGAAAACCAACAAGATCCTCTCAGGACTTCTGATGGCTTCCGTGGCTATGGCAGGACTCACCGCCTGCACCGCTGACGAACCTCTCGTCAAACCTGCCCCGTCGGGACAGGAACAGGCTCAGGGTGAGGCCGTCTACATGGGGCTGACCATCAAGATGCCGAGTGCCAACGGTAGCCGTTCGCAGACAACGACCGGTGGCAACAGCAACGATGGTGTCGAGGTCGGCACCGACGACGAGAACAAGGTCAGCAGCGTCTATATCGTCCTGGCCAAAAGCTCCGACAACTCCTTCATCGCCGCCTCCAAGGTCAACGCCGGAGGTCTGAGCGCTATTCCGTCAGCCAACAGCTACAAGACCACGGCCAAGATCCAGAAGACAAACCTCAACGACTATTACGAAAGCACCACTTTCAGCCGTAATATCAATGTATTCGTCTTCTGTAACCCGACCAAAGGTCTTGAGACACTTCTCGAAGGTTGTTCGCTCGGCGACACTGACTGGCTCAACGCAACCTGCCGCGTTGTGGAGGGAGAGATGAATGGCGACGTGGTTGTCCCCGATGAGAATATCTCCATCTGGCAGCCCGGTCAGTTCCTGATGAACAACTATAAGGTAGCTGCCCGTCAGCTTCCCCGCAATATGGCGGAATGGGAGAGCTACAAGACCGAGACGACCGCTTTCGATCTCTCCGGCCTCAACTCCGGCGGACTTGACACAGAGGTTGACAACTCCCTGACCAATGGACGCGGCCCTGTCGAGGTCGAGCGTTCCGTAGCCCGCTTCGACTTCCGCGATGCCTCCCCGTTAGGCAACAACACCTACAACGTTGTCACCGGCCGCAGAACCCTTGCTGACGGCTCAGTCGAGGACTATCCCCTCATCCAGGTCGAGCTCAACCGCATCATGCTCGCCAACATGTGTAAGGAGTTCTATTATCTCCCCCGTGTTTCCGATAATGGTATGATGTCGGGAGGCAATTTCGCCTATCTCGGCTCCGAGACGGCTACCAACTATGTTGTCGGTCCTTTCGCCAATGCTTACCGTGGCGACGTCGTTTCGGGTTTCAGCAATTATATGAACTATACTTTCTTCGATGATGTCTCCGTTGACGGCGTCGTCGGTTATGACGGCCAGACATGGTACAGCACCCGTCTCTCAGANCTCAAGACCGGGGACCTTTACGAAGGAAGCGGCCATAAGCAGGGCGACTACAAGGTATGGCGTTACGCTACCGAGAATGTCATTCCGGCTCAGCCTGCAAACCAGCAGAAGGGTATCACCACGACCGTTATCTTCAAGGGACGCATGATTGCCACCGAGGAGGCTCTCTCCGAGGATCAGGATTCCTACACCAAGGATATGTACACGTATCTGAACAATGTCGGCGGAGTTCTGAAGGGTGATGCCATCAGCGACCCGACGATGTATTCGTACAACAACACCCTCTATTTCACCTGGGATAATGTCTTCCACGCAGCTATCGCCGCTTCCGTCCGCTTTGACGATAACGGTAACGTCAAGCTGACCGAGGATGGAAGAATCGAATATATCGACCGTTCCGAGCCTCTTTATGTAGCTGTCTTCGGCAACGGCGGTATCGGTAAGTTCACATGGGGCACCGGCGCAGATGGCAAGCCCCTGGAATATAATGATGATGCCCTCCCTGTTGATGACAATTCGGCAAACGTCGCAGCCCAGGCCTATACCTCCAACCGCACCGAGGCCAATATGCTGAGGATGCGCAATGCGGTCAGAACTGCCGGTTTCAAAATCTATCAGTCCAGCACCGATCCTGACGGAACGAAGGGTTACTACTGCTACTACTTCTACTACAACCGTCACAACGACAACGGCAACAACGGTTCTATGGGCCCGATGGAGTTCTGTGTAGTCCGCAATAACGTCTACAAACTCTCTGTCTCCGATATCACCGCCCTCGGTCATCCCCGTCTGCCGGAGAATGACCCCGACGCACCGACTCCCGATGATCCGGACGAGAGCGACAATGTCTATCTGACTGTCACTTGCCAGGTTATCCCCTGGGTTGTCAGACTCAATGACATCCAGTTCCATTAACCTCGGGTGCTTCGGCCAATATAATACGGCATGCGAGGGCTTGAAGCCCTCTGACCCCTATTCGATAACCATAAGCCCCAGCTTTCCAAGCGGGGTACCCTATCATACCGGCGCCGTCCCTGATACGGACGGCGCCGGACCAAACCGAAACATCTGCCCGAATGACGGGCCTTTCTGCAAACCAATGAAAAAGATATATCTCCCTTTACTCTCAGTCATTCTCGGACTGATGATGACCGCCTGCAACGCCGTCTGGCAGGATGAGCCGGTCTGTAACCAGGGGCTTTCGATACGTTTCATCTACTCCTACAATATGGAGTATGCCAACGCTTTCCCCTCCCAGGTCCATTGTCTGACGGTCCTTATCTATGATGAGGAAGGGAACTATATCCGGACTGTCGAGGAGCATGACCGCGCCCTTCTCTCCGACGAGAACTGGCGGATGCCTGTCGATCTTCCCGAGGGGCGCTATCGTGTGGTCGCCTACGGCGGTATGGCCTGCGACGACGCTTCATTCCATTTCTCTCCTATCCCGGCTCCGGGGGGACTCTATGACAGACGCGACGTCGAACTTGACGCCGACTGCCTGACCGACCCCGCGCGCCGCAATCTCCATCCTCTTTTCTTCGGCGAGGCGGAGATTACGGAGGTAGGATATAATGACGCCGACTATGTCCCTGTGACCGTCAGCATGATGAAGGATACGAACAACCTCCGCATCCTGATGCACAACTCCGACAATTCGCCGCTCGATTCCTCCGACTTCCGTTTCACCCTGACCGACGACAACACCCTCTTCTCCTACGACAACTCCCTCCTTCCTTCGCCGACCGTCACCTATCTTCCCTGGAGCCAGGGAGACAACAGCTCCCTGACGACGGCAGAGGATGACCAGGCGCCCTATATGCTCTGGTCCGAGATCGCTACCTCCCGATTTATCGTCAATTCGCGGGCACGCCTTACGATTGAACAGATTTCGACGGGACGCACCGTTCTCTCCATACCTATCGTCAACTACCTGCTGCAATACCGCAGCGACAATTATTCCATGATTCCTCCCCAGGAATTCCTCGACCGCAAGAGCGAGTGGGAGCTGAGCCTCTTCCTCGATTCGGGCGACTGGACGACGGTCACTATCTCAATCCGAGACTGGACGGTCCGTATCAACAATATAATAATGTAAAAACCGCTCCCCGGGCAATGAACCATATCAAGAACAAACAGACCCTCGCCTCACGGAGTCTCTGCGCTCCGCGCGGAGGGTTGGCGACTCTCTGCGCCCTGCTCCTCCTGCTCGGACTCTTTTCATGCTCCGGAGCGACAGAGGAGGAGCCTNTACTCCCCGANGAGGTGGAGANGGAAGGGGAGGGGAATATCTACCTGACTCTCAATGTCGGAGTCATAGATGGATTCGATGGCCAACTCCTCGCCCGCAGCCGTCAGACCCGNGCCGAGGATTTCTATTTCGAGGAGAAGACGCGGCCCAACGAGATTCTGCGCACCCTCAACGTCTTCATCACCGACACGCAGGACAAGATAGAAGGGGTTCGCGCGGTCAAATATACCGAATATGGAACCCTTGTCGATTCCAACCTTACTTTCCGCCTCCGTCCCGGAAAGAAAAGGATCTATCTTATCGGTAACGCCGCCTCCCTCCCTCAGGAAGTACGCGACAATTACGAGAATCTCAAGATAGGGGACACCTANCCGTCGGCGACGATGGCGGATGTCATCCTGACGCGCCGGAACAGCCTCCCCTTCTATACNGACGCCGAGCTGATACCTATGGCCGAAAGCTTCGACCTCAATATGGAGGATATCATCCCCGGNCCGGAACCNGTCTATGTCTACCGCGACTATTTCATCACCCGCATAGCNGTCAAATATACCTTCATTGTCTTCGAGGATCTCCCGGNGNTGCGTGTCCGCCTCTCCAATATGGCCGACCGGCAGTATTTCATTCCGAGGGAGCTTTATTACAATCCCGGGAAATATCTTCCTGCTGTAGTCATTGACGGAATACCGGGTCGNAGCATCACTTCCTTCAGCTCTCCGCTTCTGCCGTCGCAGACACAGGATTACGAGCTGGAGCTGACGGGGAAGGAACTGGTGCAGGTGACAGGAGCTGACGGCGTCAAGGTCGATGCCTACCGCTACGACCCCGTCTATCTGATGGAATCCCCCTCGACGAGCTTCACGGTCAATGCCGGGGTAGCGGCCGGAGATGAGGGGGAGGCCCTGACGGAACTCGAATGGCTCGGTGCCCTCGAACTTCCCAATCTNCCGTTGCTTCCGAGAAACACGCATGTTGTGGTCCGCATGAGCTTCCGCAGCGAATATAAATGTCAGGTTGACCTCGTTCCCTACCGCGGGTGCTTCCTGGATCCCTTTTTCGGACTNGATCCGAGCCTCAACCCGTGATTAATCCGCAAAAGTTGTCAGAACTACCCCGGGAGGGGAGAATCAAAAAGATTTCAATAAAAAGAGATGCGCAAGATATTTCTGCTGATACATATAGTCCTGCTGGGGNTTCTGGCCGGATGCGTTGACCGCGACTTCCGCGGCGGAGAGGATGATTACGGCGACGGGGTCGCCGACCTTCGCCTGACCGCTTCGTTCGAGAATCTGGCTCCGGCCCTTGAGAGCCGNGCNCCCGGCAACGCTGTTCATGACATAGACCCCTCGAAACTATGGGTCGTTCTATATCGCCAGCTCCCTGACGGCACTTTCGATTATTTTGACCATCGTCAGGCCTCNTCTCTCCCCGGATTCAACCTCAGCCAGAGCGGAAACAGCGCCGAGCCCACTTATCCTGCCAATGAGCCGNCNGGGAACTACGAGGGATCGGTCGAGGGGAATACACCCCGCGCTTCCTTCAACATGACCGATATCCCTTACGGGCGTTACCGCATATATGCCGTCGCCAATGTCTCCAACCTGACACGCGNGGANTGCGAGACAGAGGCCAAGCTCCGCTCGATGANCTTTGAATGGAAGAGCGATGTNGCGCAGAACAACGCCATGTTCGGCTATTTNACTCCCGCCACTGACCAGAGCGCGGTCGGATTNCAGTCGCAGACTCCGATCCTTATCAGCAGNCGGAGCGTCGATCTTCATTGCTGGGTGAAGCGTATGGTCTCGAAGGTGACGGTCGCTTTCGACCCTTCGAAGCTGAATGATAATGTCACTGTCTATGTAAAGAAGGTGACTATCCGCGATATACCTAAGAATTGTCCTCTCGGAGAATATAACCATCCGGGAGAAAATGACCTCATCTCTGTCGGCGGCTCGATAGATTATTATACCGCCGCGACTGAGAATGACCATGAACAGTGGGGGATAGTTCTNCAGCGCGGTTCGGGAAAGAAGGGTTCGGTCAACCATACCAACGATGACCCGGCACTCTTCTTCTTCGAGAATATGCAGGGGGACTATGAGGGGGAGAAGGATTACCTTAAGGAGCAGATTCCGGAAGAGACGGGAACCCCTGTCGATGAACCGGGAGTCGGCAACGGCGCTGACGGAACTAACGACTTCAAGGATCGTGTGCGCGCCGGAACCTGGGTGGAGGTCGAGGCTTATTATCACACTCCCCTCAGCTCGGGCCGTATAATCTACCGTTTCATGCTCGGCAAGAATATCACCTACAACTATGATGCCGAACGCAACTATCATTACAAGCTGACGCTCCGTCTGCGCGGAAAAGCCAATGAGGCTGACTGGCATATCTCCTACACGGAGCCTACCCCGACAATCTTCACCCCGGACTCCTACGATATGTCATATCTCTANGGACAGTATCATGGTTTTCCGTTCCGTGTCAAGACGGGGGATGAGAATGAGGACCAATATGTTGTCCGCGCGGAGATTATAGTCAACGGCTGGTATCCTTCCAATACCGTCAATTCCTCACTTCCCGCCCAGACTATCGGCGCCTACAACGACCTGAACGGGTTCGCCTGGAATGAGGTNGCCTATAATACGACCTACAAGGATCAGAACTATGCCGGATTCCTCTCCATGCGNCAGCCGGAAAGCGGTGACCTNTTTCCTGACCTGAGGTATGGCGAGGAGGCTGANGCTCGACTCAAAGGTTATTACGAAGATCATAAAGTCGGCTACGGAGCCTATACTCTGGAGGAGGGGGAGCGTAATGTCGGTGATTGGGATTACTCCACCAATACCTATAAGGAGAATCCGAATTCCAGCGANGGAAAATACAGTGTGTCGCGTGCTGATGATGGTTCGGTGACGGCTATCATTCCGATGTACACNCGCCAGAAGAAGCTTGTCACCTCTTCCGACTTCTGCGGCTCCAATCCTTACTGGGCATACGTCCGTAGCGCCAAGGTCCGTTTCACNCTCTGGANAAAGGATGGAACGCCTGTTCCGTTCAGGAATGTGAAGAATCCGGAGGAGATGGTGGATTACCGCGATGTTCCGATCTATCAGGTGCGTCGTATCGAGAATCCTACGGCTATCTACAGGCGTCATGACAATGACGCCAAGTTCGACGTCACGCTCCTGACCCTGCAGTCGGCATCCGATGAATCTTACATTCCGGTTTATTCAACGGGGGGACCTTGGCGCGCTTCAATCCTTACTGACCCGGATGGGCTTGTCAGACTGACCGGAACGGGCGAAGAGGTGACGAACGAGACTTCAAATAAGTATATTACCGGCTCTACCGGTTCGCCGATATCGTTCACCTATCATCCGCGGGGAACTATCGGAGCGACTCAGACGCGCTGCGCTATCATCCTGGTCGAGTATAATGACTATCATTGCCGCCATTATATCTATGTCCGCCAGGGATATGACGCCCCTGTCGAGCTGGCGGGGACGAAGTGGAGCTGTTATCAGGTCTATGCTACGGGTCAAAACTCTACCAACCAAAACCCGCAGGATCTGACGTCCGTCAATGTGATGACAACAAAGAGCCCTCTGTCGATCGGTTCGATGTATAAGCGGTGTCAGTATAATTACGGAATCCGTGAGGAAAATAACGAGACTTACGGCTGGCTCAAGCAAATCCAGGGATATTCCCCTTCGGTCTCATATCTCAATGGTTCTGAGGCCGCTACCAAGAACTTTCCCTGGAATAGCATCGGAGGGTATGGGTGGTTGAATTACAACACAGACAATACCACTAAGCCTGAACAAGGCCCTACGAGAATACCCTCGGTCACGATCGATGACAGAGACAAGCGTTTCACAAAAAGTTGGGCGACCACCTGGACAACGGTCGGGCTNNCGACTAACCGACAGCTGACTGTTCCGACCTATGAGCAGTTGATCAGGCTTCGCGATGAGTGTGAGTTCGCGTTCGGTATCGCCTANGCTGACAATGCNTCCGCTCCGGCTATGAATCGCGCGGATGCGTACGGGTTCACGGATTACAATAATACGGGAACCGGCGACGGGCGTGGAATGCGTGTCTGCGTGGCATACGAGCAGACTTACGGGCGGAATGTTCTCTTCCCTCTGGGCGCTACCGGCCAGGGGCGCAGGGCGAGGACNTCGACCAATGTCGGAACTCCGGTCGCCGGTCAGACGGCACAGACGGCATTCTCAGATCCGGGAGCGGGTAGTCTTACTTACAGTGGAATCCGTTCGTTGCTTTATGGTTCNGCGAATCTGCATCGCCCGCTGACTTATAATGTCTATCGCTCTCCGGGTGCGGTCTATTGGATTAAGCAACCTAAGCTGACCTCCGCTAATTGGCCGGATTATGCTTCGTGGGATATAAATTATTATACTTCCACGTTCAACCATTATGACTACGGTTCGCTCGGCAACTGGTCTCAGACCGATGCGGAGTCGGGAGCGGGGGTGCCTGCCTATACCTCAACGGCAATAAGGAATGCTAACGGGACTATCACGGGATATAGATATACCTGGAATAATACGAGCGCCAGGGACTGCACTGATGCTCTTCCTATTAAGCTTGTCTATAAATGATCAGATTGTTCTGCCAATAAGGTTTTTTCTTTTGCAGGCTTCGATTTGCTAAAAGGATTTGATTGCAGGCTTTGATTTCAGGCTTTGATTTAAAAAAGGCTCCGATTTTTCGGGGCCTTTTTGTGGTTTTTGGCTGAGACGGGAGGGTTATAACGCGCCATAAGGCGCGTTACACGGCAGTTGGAAACTGGTTTGGGAGATGACTTAGGGGGATAGGGAAAAGGCTTGGAGAGGCGGGGTTAGAAGGTTAGGGTTAGGAAGGCGTCGGCGGTGAAGGGGTTGGAGGCGCCGTAGCCGGGGAAGAACCAGGGTGTGGACTGAGGGGGTTCTGTGGAGGTGAAGCGGAAGCGGTATTTGAGTTTCCAGCCGATCGAGAAGGGNCCGACTATCTTGACACGAAGACCGACCTGTGCCTCGCCGAACCAGATGTGGGCGTGTTGGTCGGGGATGGCGGTGTGTTGCGTCTCGTTCCAGTATTCGTTGGAAAGGGTGATATCTTCGATGCGGTAATTGGTGTAGGAGTAGCCTGCGCGGAGTCCTAACCAGACTTGATAATCCGGGTTCGATTTATACAGGAAGTTATAGTTCAGACCGGCCTTGATGTATGGGGTCGGTTTCGCTTTATATCTGAA
This sequence comes from Bacteroides sp., assembly GCA_014801785.1. Classification (GTDB taxonomy): domain Bacteria; phylum Bacteroidota; class Bacteroidia; order Bacteroidales; family Muribaculaceae; genus Lepagella. The sequence continues at coordinate 157,088 of JAAVDN010000007.1, forward strand.
ATTGCCATCCTCGGGATGATTGTCGGCGAATCCTATTCCGACATCGAGGGTGGGGAAGAACCAGTTGTGGAGCGATACGGAGGCGGATAGGCCCATGGAACAATAGCTCTGACCGCAAAGGCGCATTATCCCTTCCAGAAAGTCTGCGCTCACACTGACTCCGTTGTAGAGGGGATAGGGGGAACGGGGCGTGACGACGGTGTCCTTCTCCTCGACGAGGAAAAGAACCGGCTCCGGGAGTCGCTCTCCATGCTTGTCATAGTAATGCAGATGCGGTTTCTCGGGGCGGGTGCGGTCTTGGTCGACGGGGGTAATCGTTCCCCGTCGGCGCGATGGGAGTGCTGCTGTGTCAACAGCTATAATGAGATCGGCTGTCGGCATGGAGACGGAATCNGNGGAGGCGGAGNNCTCGTTTTGCGACACGGTTGTCTCGCCTTGNGCGGTTGTCTCGCTCTGAGGCAGGAGGGCTAACAGGGATAGGATCAGCGGTATCATCTTTTTACCNCCTCCNTGAGGTNATTGCGCCCCCTTTGCAGGGGGGCGGGGACTTCTGAGGNTTGTTGGGACTCGGCCGTGAGAACGGGAAAGAAGAGCTGCAGATTTGTCTCCGGGATATTGGTGACCGTTGGAGCGGGTATGGCTACTGAATCGAGGAGAATGCGTGTATGGGTCGTTTCCTGGATAAGGAATCGGTAGCTGGCGCCGCAGGCGGGAGAAACGAAGTANGGGAGGCGGGAGTAGATGATGGTCAGAGTGTCGCGCAGGTCATATTGGCGCAACGATTTCTGCATATAGCGGAAAACGACACGCGTCGTGTCGCTCTCCAGATCGAAGGGGAGATAGAAGTTGCTGAAAGAGGCTGTCGAATCGACTATTGCGGAGGGNGANGGTNCGCCGGAGGAGGAAGGCTTGGTCGGAGCGCCTACGGCATAGANGAGTATGGAGTCGAGCGTCACCGTTTGCTCCGGCTCCAGATAGTTGCGCAGCTCCGCCTGCGGACGCGCGTTCTTGTTCTCCAGACATTCGTCGTTCGAACATGAGGAGAGAAGCGCGGGCGCCGTCAGGGATAGCAACGCGGGGGTCAGGATGGAGAGGATGAAATTTGCCGCTCCTCTCATANTTCTTCGGCGATTAGATAGTTGTTGCGTTCGGGAGAGTTGCGGGTGATGAGTTCTCCGACGAACCCAGTGAGAAAGAACTGCAGACCCATGATCATGGCCGCCAGGGAGAGATAGAAATAGACCGAGTTGGTCAGATAGAAATGAAATCCGGAGCCGGTCATGCTGACAATCTTAAGGATTATGACGGTCAGCACCATCAGGAACCCGACGAGGAACATCAGGGAGCCGAGGAGACCGAAGAAGTGCATCGGTTTGATGCCGAAGCGGGATTGGAACCATAGGGTCGCGAGGTCGAGATAGCCGTTGACGAAGCGGTCGAGACCGAATTTTGTCACACCATATTTGCGGGCCTGGTGATGGACCTCTTTCTCTCCGATTTTATTATAACCGGCGTTCTTGGCCAGATATGGGATATAGCGGTGCATATCTCCGTAGACTTCGATATGCTTGACCACATCGCGTCGGTATGCCTTCAGACCGCAGTTGAAGTCATGGAGGTTGCGGATGCCGCTGACCTTGCGCGCCGTGGCGTTGAAGAGCTTTGTGGGGATTGTTTTGGAGAGCGGGTCGTAACGCTTGCGTTTCCATCCGGATACCAGGTCATACCCCTCCTCGGTAATCATGCGGTAAAGTTCCGGAATCTCATCGGGGGAGTCCTGAAGGTCGGCATCCATAGTAATGACGACATCCCCCTGNGCGCGTTCGAAACCGACNTTGAGGGCCGGGGATTTGCCGTAGTTGCGCGCGAAGGAGACGGCGCGTATGAAAGGATTGGCGTCGGCAAGACGTCGGATAGTCTCGAAACTGCCGTCTGTCGAGCCGTCGTTGACGAAGATAATCTCGTAGGAGAAGCCGTTGCTCTCCATGACGCGNCGAATCCAGGCTTCGAGTTCGGGTAAGGACTCGGTTTCGTTGTATAGGGGGACTACTACGGAAATCTGCATATAGCTGGAGGTTGCTTTATTACGCAAAGTTACAAAAAAGGAATGAGAAAACCTAAAGAGTCGAATAGGGGTCAGCCGTGAGGAAACCGGCTGACCCCTATTCGTGGTGCGCGCGTCAGAAATCGGTTGGATCAGAATTTCCAGCCTGTCGATTCGAAGAGGTTGCGGTCTTCTGCGACTGTGTTGGATATGGTGGTCAGCATATCTCCCATAAGGACTCCGTTTAGTCCTCCCCGGAGCAGACGGCGCATCGAGGGCTCGCTGAGGCGCATGCGACCTCCGGCGAAGCGTATCGACTGCCGGGGCATGATAAGACGCCAGAGGGCGCCTGTGCGTATTATATCCTCTTCGGAGATGAGGGGAGTCCCTTCCAGCGGTGTGCCGGGAATAGGATTGAGGATATTCATCGGGACGGAGTCGACGTTTAGCTCACGCAATTCAAAGGCGAAATCCAGTCTGTCCTCCATTGTTTCCCCCATGCCGATGATGCCGCCGGAACATACTTTCAGACCGGCTTCGCGTGCGGCGCGGATTGTCTGCTTTTTATCTTCCGGGGTGTGGGTCGAGCAGAGGGTAGGGAAGAGTCGGGAGGATGTCTCCATATTGCAGTGATAACGTTTCACGCCGGCCTCTTTCAGCTTCTCCATCCCCTTTCGGTCGAGCAGTCCCATCGATGCGCAAAGATACAGCCCTGTCTCTTCGGCTATACGTCGGTAGATATGGCAGAAAGTGTCGAGGTCTTTGTCGGTGACGGTGCGTCCGCTGGTGACGAGCGAGAAGCGCTGTATACCTTCGCGACGGTTTATGCGTGCGGCCCGCAGCGCTTCCTCCTCATCGAGGAAATTGTAGGTCGCGCACCCTGTCTTATGACGGGTTGCCTGGGCACACCATTTGCAATCCTCGCCACACATACCGCTGCGGGCGTTGACAATCGAGCAGCTGTCGATACGGTTGCCGTGGAAATGGCGGCAGACGCGGTCGGCGACATCGCAAAGCTCGTCGAGGTCAGACCACCGGGCCAACTCGGTCGCCTCCTGCCGGGAAATGAGGTCGCCCGCAAGGAGCCTCTGTTCTATTTCGTTGAGATCGATCATTATTTTCTTCGGGATTAGCGGATAAATCAGGAAAAATCTCGATAAATCCTTCTTTAATTAAAAAAGGCGAGCGGGATCGCTCGCCTTTTTATAATTGAAGTCAGGNAAAGACTTAGAGGACAACTTTGCGAACCTCCTTGCCGACCTTGACAATGTAGAGGCCCTTGTCAGCCTTAACATTGAGGGTCTCACCGGCAACAGCCTTGGAGTTGTTGACAACCTGGCCGTTGAGGTTGATAACCTGTACAGGAGCGTTGTCAGCGGAAAGGATGGAGATAGCGCCGTTCTTNGCGGAAACCTTNACGGAATCGAAGATGTTGAAGATGTTCTGGATTCCGAGACCATCCGGGTTGTCACCGACAGATTCGATCTCCTCACCGTAAGCCATGTTCTCGTACTCGGGGTGGTTGACGATGATTCCGTCGAAGGTGTAGCTGACCTTGTTGTTGTACTGGTCGTGGTAACGGACAACGAAACCGTTCGGAGTGTTGGTAGCTACGTAAGCCTCAGTATCATCAGTCGGGTAGTTGTAGTAACCGGTGAAGTATGTACCGGCGAGGCCATAAGTGACAGACCATTCAGCCATACCGCCTTCGGTAGTGCGGGTGCGGGATACGAAGGTGTTGGGCATCGGGTCAACCCAGTCAGCGATAATATTCTCATCACCGGTGAAGGGGTCGATCTCAACCTCTTCGCGAGCAGGGTTGAAGCGGTAGGTGTTGTTCTCGAAAGAGGTTTCGAGTTTATTGAAGAGATAACCGGTCAGAGTGACGAAGTTATCGGGGTCATAGCCTTCGGAAGCACCGAGGGTGATGTTNGCTTTGTTGAAAGTTCCATCCTTCTGGATAGCCTCAAGATTTTCCTGGGAGAAACCGAACTCATAACCTTCGCCGGCTCCGGCGATGTAGTAGAGCTGGAGGGGTTCCTCGGGATATCCCCAGAAAGTGTAGCTGTCGCCCATCTCCTCATAGTCGAGCACACCTGCATTGAAGATGTTGAGCATAGTCATGGGGAAATCGAGAGTNCGGGACTCGAAACCGTTGAAGTATCCTACGCCTTCAAAGTTGACGGACGTCTCGCCGGAAGCACCGGTAGGCTCGTATCTGCCTGTGGAGGTGTTGGGTTGAGCGAGATTGAAGTAGTAGTTAGCCTCGAAAGCAGTGGAGTTGTCGTCAGGGCTGTAGAAAGAGAAATCGACGCTGGAACCCTTACCGTTGCGGTTGGTGTCCATGTCGAAAGTGGAGGTAAAGAGGACATACTCGTTACCGGCGGTGTTGTAGCCGTAGTGGCCGCCACCGAATCCAAAGACCCCGAAGTACTGGTTACCTGCATAGTGACCGTCAGCGGTTCCGAGTGTCCACTGGAAGTAACCGTTCATGTCCATGAAGCGGGGCTTGAGCTGCTCGCTGTCCATGAGGGCCGTGAAGGGCATGATGCTATAGTCCGGGTTGGGGATAGCGTCGTCGGGGAGATAGAGCTGTCCGTCAGCACCCTCTTCGAGGGGACCGGTGTAGTCAGCGAACTGCTGCCAGTACTGACAGGGATAGGAGAGGAGGAGGGGGAACATTGCATATTCCCTATCGTTGTTGATGTTGGTGCCGGTCAGAATACATTCAACACCCCAGTAGGGGATATCCTCGATGCTGGTAGTCTCTCCGGTGGGGTTTCCATTCGGGTCAGTGACGATACCGCCGGGATAGAAATACTCGAAGAGGGGCTGGCTGGGAACCATGATGAGAGTCCACTCGATGTTACCTTCCNGGTATGAGCGTTTGACGACACCGGGACGTTCGATTCCGGCCTTGAGGTCATTGGCGAGACGAGCAGCGGTCGTCATCACGCGGTGGGTGCCCATAGCGGAAACGGGAACATCCACCTTCTCCATCATTCTCGGAGCTGCGTTGACGCCGAGAGCGACGGTTGCGGCAGCCGCAAGAGTAAAGATTTGCTTCATATTGAAAAATTGTTAGGAATTGATATGTGCTTTCAGAGTTCGGGACGTGGAAAAGTTGCAAAATGCTCGTGTGTCCCTCCTGTNATCTGTTTATAAGGTTTCGTATTGTGTTTTNTCTCACAACGGGCTATAAAGGAGTTCCGTTGTGAGACTGCAAATTAAGTTCTTTTGAATGAAAAAAACAATAGTTTTATAAAAATTTTGCCTAAGAACATNAAAAAAATCTGTATGTAATGAAAANCGCCCCGTCCGGGAGGGACGGGGCGCTTGCTTTATGTCAGTCTCACCGCGCTTCGCAAGAAGGGGGAGACGGGAAGAATCAGCGGATGTCGGTGTTGTAATGATTCTCCGCATTGGGGAGACACCAGGTCCAGCCGTTGGCGAGATCTACNGGGAACTCAGCTGCGAACTCAGCCGGGATATTGTTGGAGGTCTTGTCTCCGGCAACCCANGCACGGCGTTCGAGAGGAACGTTCCAACGCTTCTGGTTCATGAGGGTGTGACCCTCNCCCCAGAACTCGATNCGGGAAGTCAGCATGATTTCATCCATCAGAGCCTGGCCGGTGTAGGCACTGGCGTCGTAGGGAGTGGTGAAACGNTTGTCGTTGACCTCCTTGAGGCAAGCCTGGGCACGGGCCTCATCTCCGAGATGATAAGCAGCCTCAGCCTCGTAGAGAGCGAACTCGGAAGCGCGCATGAAGGGGAAGCTGGTGACGGAGTATGCTCCGAGACCCCAGTACTTATACTGGGCGCCGAACGGGATGATGTTCTCGTCGCTGTCGCCGGAGGAGTCGAGGGTGTAGGGAAGACCCCACTTAGCCTCGTCGCGGTTGGGGACGCGGGAGATACCGAAGTTCTTGCAGGCAAGAATCATCTTCGAGTTCGAGGCGTTGAGGTTCATGCTGACCGGGCTGACGATATCGCCGTTCCACCAGGAGTTTTCCGTCAGAGGACGATAGATGGAGGAGGTGTAGGGAATCTTGTCCGGAGTCAGGTAGAGGTTCTTGCGGATGTCTCCCTCATGGAGCTGGCGGTAGAGGTCATAGTTGATTGCTCCGGCACCCTGTCCCCAGTAGGAGGTGTAGGACCCGTTGCAGCCATACATGGCAGCCCAGGACCAGTAGAAGACATTCTCGGGGTCAGGAGCGTTATACCACATCCATTCACCGTTAGCTTCAGCGAAGCCACCCTGATACTCATCTGCGGACATGATTGAATAACCGTTGCGGGCAGCCTTTGCCATATTGGCGGCTGTGTTCCAGTCGTTCTTGGTCATGGCAGCGCGGGCATAGACACCGTATGCGATTTCGATGTCGGTTTCCCACATATTGCTGCGGCTCAGACCGGACTGCTGATAGAGCTGGATAGCGAGGTCAAGGTCAGAGTAGATCTGATTCATGACGGTATTCATCGAAACACGGGGAGTCGGGTCGGTGGAGAAGGTGGTGCGGAGAACGACGCTCGGAGCCTCACCATTATTTGAATCCTCCCAACGAGGAGCGTAGTAGCGGAGGAGACGCTCGTAGGAGTGAGCGCGCATGGTCAGCATCTGAGCCTTGACAAAAGCGCGCTGAGAGTCGTCGCCCTCTGCGGTGTCGATACCGTCGAGGATACGGTTAGCCTCGCTGATGAGAGCATAGTAGTAAGACCAGGGCACACCGCACATCCAGAAACCTTTCTGGTTCATGTAGTCCCAGTTGAACATGTTTGCACCGTAACCGGCCCATACATGATACCAGCCGTCGACGCCGAAGACATCATTATAGATGACGCTGACGGAAGCCTCACCCTGGACGAAACGCTGGCCTGCGCCATAGCGCGACTCTGCCCACCACATGGAGCGGAACACGCCGTAAGCGGCGATCTGGGAGCCATCGACCGAACCGTTGACGGTCGAGGAGTCAATCGAGGTAATCGGCTTGAGGTCGAGGTAGTCGCTTGCGCAGGAGCCGAGGGAGAGAGCTACCCCCAGACCGGCCAGACCCTTGATGATTATATTTTTCTTCATGATTGATTTTTAATTAAGAGGTTTTCAGATTCCTGCGCGGATCAGAAGCGGACGCCGAGCTGGAAGGAGAAGACGCGGGCGGGAACGTAGTTGTTGCCCTGGCCGCCTGCATAACCGTAGGTCGGGTTCATACCTTTACGCTTGGAGATGATGAACATATTGTCGACCTGGAATGCGAGATTGATGTTCTGAACCTGGAGCGGACGTACCCACTTCATCGGAAGATCCCAAGTGAGGTTGATGTTCTTGAGCGTCAGGTAGGAGCTGGAGGTCAGGAACTGTGAGGATTCGTAGAAGTCCTGCTGAACAGTCTCGGGGTTGATCTGGGGAACACCGTTGGGATCGACGCGGCTGGAGAGAGAGTTGGGATCGACACCTTCAGCGGGAGTTGTCCAACCTTTGAGGACATCCTTGTGAAGTGCGGAGGCGCTGCTCTTGCTCATGCTCATCAGGCCCTGGTAGACGGAGTCGAGAGTCTTACCGCCGAGGCCATAGGTGAAGAGAAGACCGAGAGAGAGGTTCTTCCAGCTGACGTTAGTCGAGAAAGAGCCGTAAACGGTCGGCAGGGAGGTTCCGAGAATCTTACGACCTGCGAAGGAGGGGTTGGTGGTGTAGGGGGCGCCGTCAAGCTCAAGGTAAGCACCGGCAGCTTTCGCAGCGTTAACCTGCTCAACCCACATATCCTCGCTGAATACATATTCACCGGCATCGTTAAGGGTCTTGAAGTCGTAGGAGTCGGGGTTCATGGCGTAGACGGAGCGTCCGGTCAGACGGTCAACACCGGCCCAGTCGTAGTTGTAGTGGACATACATGGCCTCACCCTGGAAGAGTGCGGAGCCGGGGAGGTCGCGGCCGTAAGGCAGCTTGACGACCTTGTTCTTATAGAGGGTAGCGTCGATGTTGAAGTCCCATTTCCAATCGGCGGTGCGAAGGATGTTGACACCGAACATGAGCTCCCAACCGATATTCTGCATCGTGCCGATGTTGGTCAGGACGGAGGGGTTGTAACCGTCCATACCGACAGCACCTACGGAAGAGGCCTGGGTCACGTTGTAGAGCAGGTCGGAGTTGCGCTTGTTGAAGTAGCCGATAGAGAAGTTGAGGCGGTCGTTGAAGAGAGAACCTTCGAGAGCGAGGTCGAGGGTCTTGGTGGCCTCCCACTTGGTGTTATCGGAAGCGAGGTTGACGGGAAGGAGAACGCGGTAGCCGTCGTAGGAGGTGAATCCATACTGAGCGTAAGAAGCGTATGCGGAAGCGGCGCCGTCGTTACCTACGGAACCGTAAGCGGCACGGAATTTCAGGTAGTTGAGCCAGTTGACGTTCTGGAGGAATTTCTCGCGGGTGAGAATCCAGCTTGCGCCGACAGACCAGAAGTTACCCCAGTGGTTCTTCTTGGCGAAGCGGGAAGTTCCGTCGCGACGGATAGAAGCCTCACCGAAGTAGCGGCCGTCGTAGTTGTAGCGAACGCGTCCGAGGTAAGACTCGGTGCGGATCATACCCTGGGACTGGCTGGGAGTAGTCTGGGTGTTGTTGAAGTTGGAGAAAGCGTAGATATCCTCGAATACCTGGTCGTACATGGAAGCGGAGGCAGAATCCTCGGAATACTGCCAGTTCTCGTGGTCGAGCAGGGCCTCAACGTGATGAACACCGTAGTCATGGCTCCAGTCGAGGGTCTGCATGAAGGTGTGGGATTTGTAGTTGGCCCAGCCTTCTGCGAGAGTACCGTTAGCATCCTTGGCATCACCGACGATGTTGTTGGTGTATGACATGGAGTGGGTCTTGTCGCGGTGCATAGAACCGCGGACGGTCAGTTCGAATCCGTAGGGGATTACAGCGGTACCGTAGATATTGGCGTCAATAACGGTTGAGGAGTAGTTGTTCTTGTTGAGACGCATTACCCAAGCGACGTTGGTTCCCTGCATGTAGGTTGCGGTGTTCCACATCGGCTTGCCATCCTCGCCATAGACAATATTGCCGAGGGCATCGTGAGCGTAGTAGGGATAGATGGGAGCGTAACCCTGGGTCAGGAACGGGTTGGAGGCGAGACCGAGGTCGGAGCCGGTCTGACCGGTTTCGGATTCCTGGGTTGTAGCAGCCAGGTTAAGGCCGAAGCGGAGGTAGGAGGTGGGAGTGAAGTTAGCGTTCAGACGACCGTTGAAACGTTCGAAGTCGGTCTGATACATATAACCGTTTTCCTTGAGGTAACCTGCGGAAGCGAAGACGTTGTAGCGCTCGGAAGCGGCAGCAGCGTTGACATTGTATTCCTGACGGTGGCCGGTGCGGGAGACAGCGTCCCACCAGTCGAGGTCGCCGGCATAGCCGGGGAGATAGTTGGAGGGAACGAAGCGACCGGTTGCGTCGAAGAGCTGGTCGTCGCCGTAGTCAGCGCCCACACCGTAACCGACATGGTTGATGACGTTGCCGTCGTTGTCGCGGATGAGACCACCGTAGATGTTGGCCTTTGCGTAGGCGGTCAGGTAGTTGGCGCGGTAGAAGTCGATTGCGGCCTGACGGTCAGCGTATGTCTCGGTGCTCATACCACCGTTTACAAGGCCGTCGAAAGTAGCCTGCATCCACTCGTTGGGAGCGAGGCGGTCATACATCGGCAGACCGCGGGTGTACATACCCTGGCGCATGGTCAGAGTGACATCGACTTTATCTTTCTTTTTAGCTTTCTTGGTGGTGATGAGGATGACACCGTTAGCACCGCGGTTACCGTAGAGAGCGCAGGAAGCGGCGTCCTTGAGGACGGACATCGACTCTACGTCAGCGGGGTTGATTTCGTTGACCGAACCTTCGTAAGGAACACCGTCGACAACGTAGAGCGGGGTGTTGTTGGAGAAGGAGTTGAAACCACGGATACGGATAGTCGGTGCGGAACCGGGGGTGCCTGTCGAGCTGTTGACCTGGACACCGGGAGCGGAACCTTCGAGCGCCTGGGTGACGGAGGTCACGGGGCGTTCCTCAATCTCCTTGCTGCCGACGACAGCGACGGAGCCTGTGAGGGCCTCTTTGGTCGTGGTGCCGTAAGCGACGACGACGACATTGTCGAGCGTTGTCTCGGCGGATACGAGTTTGACCACCATGCCCGGCTTGAGGTCAACGGTCTGGGAGGTGTAACCGACGTAGGAGACGGTTGCCTTCTTCACGCTGGCGGGAACGGTGATGGAGAAATTGCCGTCGACATCGGCAGCGGCACCCTGGCCTCCGCCGATAGGCATGATGGTGGCGCCGATCAGAGGTTCTCCGTTGGTCGCATCGACTACGGAGCCCGAGATCGTCTTCGTCTGCGCCTGGATGTTCCAGCAGCAGGCGATGAGCGTCATCAGGAGTAAAAACAGTTTTCTCATCTTTTGATATTTATAGATTAGTAAGATTTTTCTTTCCGAGGGCACTGAGGGGAGGTGCTCTGCCGGTTCGGTCGGGAGTCGCGCGACTCCTGAGGGTAAACGAGAGGGCGCCCTGAGGCAGTTTCAGGGAATCTATGGGGTGTTTTGTGTGTTTTTCGTAGCTAACATGCTGGTTGTTCAAGAGTTAAGGATAGAGATGGCTGTTTCCACACTATCTTTTGAGCTCCGGTTGGGATTGTTAAAAAGTCTTCTGACCTCTTACGATTCGCAAATTTAATAGAAAAATTCGTTTTTCCTCACATTCGGGACATTTTTTTATAGCAAAAAGTCCGACTTCTTTCGAGGCCGGACTTTTCGGAGGGGGGTAGCGGGGAGAAATGAGGAGGGTTATCGGGGAGAAATGAGGAGGAGCGGTTCGGTCTGGTGAAGACCGATGTAGCGGGCTTCCGGATCGGCGCGGCGTATGGAATCGAGGGTTGCGGCTGCTTCGGTCAGGGAGGGGAGGGAGGCTATGGTGACGAAGTATTTCTCGTTCCCCTCCCGGAAGACACCTATCCCCGGATCGCGCTCTTTTTCTGTTTCTTTCCTGCGGCGCAGATCGGCGGCGTGGGCGCGGGCGTTCTCTTTCATCGAGTATAGGGCGATGGCGATGCGGTAGCGTCCTGCGTTCGCGGCGGAGTCTCCGTCGATGCGTGTCAGGGGAACACGCAGGCTCTTGAACGCGATCTCTCCGGCGCGGTCATTGACGGCCCCGAGGGGGGATTGTAGTTCGTGGGCGCCGAAGATTATGTCGGCGTCGGGGTCTTTGGCGTTCCGTTTCTCAAGTGCGAGCTCGTAGGCGGTCTGATAGTTGCGTTCGGTAGGCTTGCAGGAGGCGAGGAGGAGGAGAATGAGGAGCGCCGCTAAGGAAAGGAAGCCGCTTCCTTTCGGGGAGCGGCTTCCAAAGGTTATGGTCTGTATCTTCATGAGTCCAAGATGTTCATGACAATCAGTCGACCTGGATGACGAGATAGGGGGTCTTGCTCCAGAAGAGGGTCGGGTCGAGGATGCGGAGCACTTTGGTTCCGTTGGCGGCATCGACGATTTCGTAGCTGTTCTGAGGCATATTGCTCCAGATCTTGATTTTCTTCGAGTTGGTGGGGATGCTGGTTATGTTGCGCTTGTCGGCGGTAGTGAAGTAGTTGGCGTCGACATCTCCCTGAAGAACTTTGGTAGCACCGAGGAATTTCTTCTCAAGGATGCGGTTTTTCTTGAGTTCGGAGTTGGTACCGATGACGTAGTAGACGCGGTTGGCCTCATTCTCGGCGGCGATGGCCTGAGCCTGNGCCTCTTCTTTGGCTTCGGTCTCGTTCTTGAGCTGTTCCTGTCCTTCTGCAACCTGGTTGTTGAGGTCCTGAATCTGGACGCGNGCGGAGTCGAGGTCGGCGGTCAGGCGAGCGATTTTCTCATCCTGGGCGGCGATGCGGTCCTTGAGCTGCTGGATAGTCTTGGCGAGCACCGAGTTCTGGGAGTCGGAGGCTTTCAGTTTTGCTTCCATCTGCTCCAGGAGGTTGCGGTTTGCGGCCAGACGGGCCTTGAGGGCCGAGAGGTTCTGGCGAATCTCATCGCGGCGGTCTACGCGCTCGGTGCCGTTGAGGGAGTAGAGGAGACCTTCCTGCTGGTTGATGGAGTCGAGGCCGGTATATATGTCGCCCATAAGGAGCATGAGGGAGTCGTTGAAGTCTGTCGCCTCCTCATATTGTTCGGAGAGGATCTGGATGGAGTCTACCTCCTTGGTGTGGTTGCCTCCGCAGGCGGAAAGCATCAGTGCGGCTATTCCGCAGGCGATCAATGTCTTTTTCATATTTGTGCGTTTTTTAAGTTGTCGGTTTTAAGTTTTTGTCAGTCTCTGAATAATCAGCGGTCAGACTCTGAATTGTTATAGCGGAGCTGCTTTCGGGCGTATTTGGAGAGAGGGCGGGATTCTTTCTTGTCGGTCGGGAGTTCCGTTTCTGTTGTCGCTTCGAGCGGTTTTTCAAGCTCATTCAGCGGGTTACAGAGAGAGTTTTCCTCCTTTTCCCGGTTTCCTTCGATTATGATAACAATTTCTCCTTTCGGTTGGTTCTGTTCGAAGTGTTCTGCGAGGATGGCGAGGGTGTCGCGATGTATTGTTTCGTGTAGTTTCGATATTTCGCGGCAGACGGCTGCGGGCCGGTCGGGTCCGAAGGTTTCTGCGAGCTGTCGCAGGGTTCGGGGCAGGCGGTTGGGGGATTCGTAGATGATAACGGTCGCCGGTTGGGCGGCGAGGTTCTTTAGTCTGGTCGCGCGTCCTTTCTTCTGGGGTAGGAATCCTTCGAAGAGGAACCGGTCGCAGGGGAGACCTGAGGCGACGAGGGCCGGGACGAAAGCTGTCGCGCCGGGGAGGCAGACGACATCGATACCTTCGCGGCGGCATTCGCGCGAGAGCATGAAACCCGGGTCAGAGATGCCGGGGGTGCCTGCGTCGGAGATGAGAGCTATATTCTCTCCTCCCCGGAGGCGTTCGATTATGCGGGGTGTGCGTGTGTGTTCGTTGAATTTGTGATGACTTTCGGTCGGGGTGTGTATGTCGTAGTGGCGCAGAAGTATTGATGAGGTGCGGGTATCTTCGCATAGGATGAGGTCTGCGTCGCGGAGTGTTTCCAAGGCGCGGAGTGTTATGTCCTTGAGATTTCCGACCGGGGTCGGGACGATATATAGGGTGCCCATGATTATTCTGGTTTACGGGGTGCCTGTTTACGGGATTGCTTTCGGTATTTTTGGTTTTTTCGGGGTGTCGGTTTTTGGGGTGCCGGTTTTTTTGGGGTTAGCGTCTGTGGGTGTGCAGATTGTGAAGGATTTCGATAAATTCTGCGATTTCCGGTGTTGCCGGATCCCAGTTTAGGTCTGAGAGTAGGTAGTCTTGAGCTTGAGGCCAGGATATTGAGGAGATGTGGGCGAGAATTTCGTTCAGGCGGTCCTGGTCTCCGGCGAATAATTCGCGGGTGAAGCGGATGCGGTCGTTCAGGGCCAATCGAATCCGGGGTTGGGCCGGCGGGTCCGCAGGGGTTTCGGCGGGTTGCGCTTCGGGAGTCGGTTGCGCTTCTGGGGTCGGGAGGGTTATCTCGCGGGCTAAGGCGAGGATAGATTCAGCTTTGGCTACTATCAGGGCGGGGAAGTTGGGAGGGAGGGGGGTGCCGGATTCGAGGAGCTGGAGGAGGCCCTGGAGTTCGAAGGTTTCGTCTGTTATTTGCATTGGGGGGGCGGTTATTGGGGGAAGGTTTCGAGGAGGTAGTTGGCGAAGGCCTGGCGGGCGGCGGGGCGCCCTTTGGGGAGGGCGTTGAGGATGAGGACGATGACATGGGTGGGGACGAAGTCTTCGTCGAGTTTATAGCCGGCGTAGCATTGGATTCCGTTCATCGAGCCGGTCTTCATCGCTATGTAGCTGTCGAGGGGGGTGTCCTTGAGAAAGGAGGCGAGGGTCCCTTCCTGTCCGGCGAGGGGGAGGAAGGAGGCGTAGTCGGGATTGTCTGACATTTCGGTCAGGATCCCTCCCATGAAGTCGGCGGTCACGCGGTTGGTGCGCGAGAGTCCTGAGCCGTCGATGATGCGGACCCCTTCTGTCGGAACACCTTTTTTTTGCCAGTAGTCGATCTCCATAGCTGCCGCCTCTGTCGTGTCGCCGGGTTTTCCTGAGACAACGGGGAGGGTGCGTAGGAGAGCTTCGGCAAAGAGGTTGTCGGAGCGCATCATGCAGGAGCGCATGATTTCATCAATCTGAGCGGAACGGTAGATTCCCAATTCCTTGCGTTCTCCCTCTTCGAGTGTCTTTCCGGCGAGGGTTATCCCGGCGGAGGAGAGGGCTGTCGCGAGGTTGCGGCGGAAGAGGGCGGAGGGGTCGGCGACGGCTTGATTCCCTGTGGCGTTATGGCGGTAGTTGAAGCCGTGGCATCCGGTTCCGTATTTCTGTTTTGTGTCGGCGGCGGCCCATGTCGGATGGATAGCGGGGGATGTGAAGACCGATTTGTCAATGATGACTTTCCCTTCTATCCGCTTGATTCCTTTATTCTTGAGAATCTTAACCACTTCCTGGACGAAGTCCGGCCCTGCTGGTTCGCATCCGGCGTCGATGGAGGGATCGCCGGCACCTTCGATTATGAGATTCCCTTCAAGGGTCCCTTTGTTGACCGGGGCGTCGGCGAGGATGCGTGTCTGATACCGGTAACTGGTTCCGGATTCGGGAAGGAGGGAAGCTATGGTCACGCATTTCATGATGGAGGCGGGGATGAATGGGGCCGAGGTGTTATGGGCGTCGATGACGCGCCCATCCGAGAGGTCGGTCACGAGCAGGGCTGATTGTTTAGGGTCTATCTTGCCGGAGCGTAACAGACGTTCGAGGGGTTCTGTCGCGAATGAGGGAAGGAGAGAGAGAAGAAGGAGGATTACGGAGAATAGTCTTGTCATATAGTTGTTCATTGGCTTCGGGATATTTTCTTTTTCACCTGGTGTTGTCAATCCGGCGTTGAAGTTATTCATCCGGATTGGGGATTGTTTCCTGCCGGATGACGTAGAGGTCGTAATAGGAGAGGATAAGGGTTGTCAGGGGGAGAGCTATTATGAGTCCGAGGAAACCGAGGAGGGCACCCCAGATGGAGAGACTCAGAAGGATTATGGCCGGGTTTAGCCCCATCGCCTTTCCCATGATTTTCGGGGTCAGATAGAGGTCCTGGATACATTGGACTATGACGTAAACCGCCATCGATTCCCAGAATATGGTCCAGAACTCGGCTTGTCCGCTGATTGCGGCCATGAGGCAGAGGATGAGCGTTATCGGGAGGGAGATGAGCTGGAGATAGGGGACGAGGTTCAGGATCCCTATGAAGAGACCGAGGACGACTCCCATCGGTAAACCGATGATAATGAATCCGATGGAGAACAGGATGCCGACACACATCGCTATGAGGAATTGTCCGCGGAAATAGAGGTTCATGGCGTTCTTTATGTCTGCGGCGATATGAAAGACTTTATGACGGTGTGGCCGGGGGACAAGCATGCGGAAGGAGAGCATGAGTCGTTCGTAGTCTATCATGATGAAGATGACATATAGAATGACGATAAGCCAGCTTATGAGACCGACGACAAAGGAGAGACCCGAGGAGAGGAAGGACCAGGATTTGGCGAGGCTTTTGCGGATAAGCTCTATCCATTGTTCCTGGGACAGGAGATTTGTTATCTGGTCGAAGTCAACGTTCTCGCGGATGAAGACATGAATCTGTTCGGAAATGTATGGGATATGGACTGAAGTTGTCGCATATCGGCGGACCATATCGGCGAGTTGGGCGCATTCGGAAACCAGATAGGGGATGAAGAGGAGAAAGAACACCGATACGGCCACGGTGGTTTCCAGCAGAGTCAGGATAACCGGAATCAGTCGGCGGCGGCACCGGGTCCAGCGCATATTGAAGCGGACGAGTGGCTCCAGGATATATGCGATAAGACAGGCGACGAGAAAGGGGAGGAGCACCCCCTTGAGCAGATTGAGCAGGAAGAGGGTCGCGAGGAGACCGAAGATCGAGAAAATAATCCGGACGGTCCGGTCGAAGGTGTATGGGCGGCGTGTTTCGGGCATTGGGATTCTGACTGATTAAAAAGTGCTGATTCCCCCCCGGCAGACTGGAGCGGGGAAAACAGGTTAGGCAAAGTTACTGAAGTTTTAGGGAATTATGGTTAAAAATGTGTATTTTTGTAGGCGATAAGTTTTTCACTCAACTTATCTATAACAGATATTAACCATCATGCTGACGTTACCCACCGATTCCGCAGTCGTCGACACGCTGCAGCAGAACGGCACCACTATCGCCGAGATTGAACAGTCTTTCACCACCGAAGTCCCGNACTCCGAAGTCGCTGAACACGATAAGGAGAGCTATACGAACGGCCTTATAGGGGATTTAGCCTGGATACTGGTCTTGGGAGCGATCGCGACATTGCTGTTCAAGAAGCTCAAGCAGCCTGTCGTTCTCGGATATATCCTGGCGGGTTTCCTCGCTTCTCCGAAATTCGTCTATCTCCCTTCGATCTCAAATCTGGTCAACATTGAATTCTGGGCCGATTTAGGTATAGTTGTCCTCATGTTNACNCTGGGNCTGGAGTTCAGTTTCAAGAAACTCCTTAATTCGGGAAGTTCGGCGATAGTGACCGCGCTGGTCATTATCACGGGTATGACTCTTTCCGGGTTCGGCGTCGGTTATCTCCTTCATCTCAACACGATCAACTGTATCTTCCTCGGGGGAATGATCTCCATGTCATCGACGACGATCATCCTAAAGGCGTTCACGGATATGGGTCTCAAACAGAAGAAATTCGCCTCCCTTGTCCTTGCNGTNCTGATAATCGAGGATCTGTTCGCGGTCCTGATGCTTGTCCTNCTGTCCAGTATCGCGATGGGGGATGTGCAGGGGATGGAACTNCTNTATTCCGTAGCCAAGCTTGCTTTCTTCCTTATTATATGGTTTGTCGTCGGGGTCTATCTTCTTCCGACCTTTCTGGAGAAGATCCGCGATTATCTGAACGGGGAGACGTTGCTGGTTGTCGCAATGGGACTCTGTTTCTCGATGGCTATCTTTTCTGTAATGTGCGGCTTCTCCCTGGAGTTAGGNGCTTTCGTCATGGGATCGATACTTGCGGGCACGATGGTCGCGGAGCGNATGGAGAAGGTTGTNCAGCCGATCAAGGATCTTTTCGGTTCGGTCTTCTTCATTTCAGTCGGCATGATGGTNGATCCCGGGGTGTTGGCGACTTACTGGTCTGAGATTCTACTTCTGGCTGTCGTCGTCATCGTCGGCATGATTATCTTCGGCACCCTCGGCATGTTGTTGACCGGCCAGACGCTGAAGGTCGCTATCGAGAGCGGNTTCTCGCTGACGCAGATCGGTGAGTTCTCGTTCATNATCGCGTCGTTGGGTATGTCGCTCGGNGTTCTTGAGGCTTCNATCTATCCTATNATAGTAGCGGTTTCGGTCATCACCATCTTCACNACCCCTTATTTCATCAAGCTNTCGGAACCGGCGTCAAGTTTCNTCGAGAANCATCTGCCCGANCCGTTGCGTTTCCTTATCTCCCGCTATTCAAAACAGAGTGTCGATTCGTCGGACCAGAAGAAACTATGGCGCGATATCCTATCGCGTTATGTNTGGAGAATACTGCTNTATTCGGTTGTGCTGATAGCGATAATACTTGTCTGCCGGATGTATCTTTTCCCGATTATGGAGGGNTGGTTCTCGGAGTGGGGNCGNCTGCTGGCGACNGCTGTGACANTNTTGNTGATGAGTCCGTTTCTTGTCGCGCTCTCATTCTCTTCGACGAAGCCTGACGAGCGGATGAAGTTGCATTCGACCTCTTCGTTCTATGATGTTCCGTTGGTCGCGATGAGGGTTATCCGCTATCTNATCGCACTGATGATGATAGTCTACCTGGTNTCGGCGGCNTATGGTTCGCGTATCGGNTGGATCGCGGGTGTTCTCTGTTTTGCGGGAATAGTGCTNTTCGCTTCGACGCGTATCGTCGGNCGTTACAAGAGTATGGAGAAGAAGTTTCTTGACAATCTNAATATCCGGGAGAATACGCGTCTGGGTGTCAACAACAAGGTAGTCGATGATCTTCACCAGGCATTTATCGAGGTAGGGGCAAACTGCGCGTTCGTCGGGGANCGTCTNCGGGATTCNGGATTGCGTTCGGATTATGGGGTCAGTGTGTCGTCGATACGTCGCGGACTGCAGTTTATGCCGTTGCCNTCGAGCGATGCGCGTATCTTCCCCGGNGATGTGCTTGGGGTTATCGGGACAGATGATCAGATCAAGCGTCTTAATGATGATATCAGTGCTGCGGATTCCCTTTTCGCCGGCGCGTCAGGGAAGCAGCCGGAGGTAGAGCTTAAGAGCGTACAGCTGACGGATCATTCTCCGATTATCGGACGCCCTCTTTCGGAGACTAATCTCCGTGGGGATTATTTCGCTATGCTTGTCAAGATTCAGCGCGGNGAGGATTTCATACAGCCTGAGCCATCGACCGTTCTTCAGGCCGGNGATGTGNTTTGGGTTGTNGGGGATCCCGGGCGCCTTCCGCTGATGAAATGATGGCGCTATNCNGGGGGCGGGGTTATAACGCGCCTTAAGGCGCGTTACGCGGCAGTTTCCGGTCTGTCATGCCGCCGGGAGAATTATTGGCCGGGAGGACTATTGGGCTGGAGAATTATTGGGCGGGAGAACTATGGGGGAGAACTATGGGGGGCGGGGAAATGTTTTATGGGAAATTAGTTTAACGATATTATTCGATATTATTATGGAAAATAATGCAAAGGCCGTTGCGGCCGCTTTCGAGGAGAAGGTCCGTAAGGATCTGACTGATTTCCTTAAGTATAAAGGAGCGCTTGATGAACATGTTCCGGAGTGTCCGGATGTGGAGGAGAAGTGGGCAGAGATCGCGCGCGCTTATCTTCCNGACGGNGCGCGTGAATTTCAGCAGTATCCTGTCGTCTCATTGGGGTGGATGATGCTTATGGGGATGGCTATGGCCTGGTATTGGGACAAGGATTGGGAGAAGTATGGGAAGAAGGTGGATTTCTATGAGGAGTTGCGCGATAAGGGGGGATATGATAATTTTGACGATACTGTGGTCCGGGATCTTCTGGGCTATGAGGGTGAGGGTGCGGAGAAGATGCTTGAACTGGTGGCTGAGTGCGCTTCGCGTGTCTACGGTCTTTTGAGCCACGAGCATCTTGAAGCGGGGACTGAGGCTGCGTTCGGCTGTTATGTAGGGGCGTTGCATCAGCTTTATCTTGCCGGAATGGCTATGGAGCTTAATGCGCTCGGTTATCACATGACGGCTTTTAATCCTTCAATGAATTGACAGGCGGGAAGGGGGTCTTCCCGGGGAGGGGACGCTACTCGGGAAGGGGCTGCACAGGAGGGGGGGNGCTTTAACGCGGAAGTTTTTACATGTAGGAAATGAATATCGAAACTACCTTTCTGTTTATTATCGAGGTGGTCGGGACGATTGCGTTTGCGATAAGCGGAATCCGTCTGGCCGCCTACAAGAAGTTTGATCTGTTCGGCGCCTATACCATCGGTCTTGTCACGGCGACCGGTGGCGGGACGCTCCGCGACATGATGCTCAATCTGCCGGTGTTCTGGCTTCAGACACCGGTCTATATCGCGGTGACCGGATTGTCGTTGGCTATAGTGATTATATTCCGTCGTGTACTGGTCAGCCATAACCGAATACTCTTTACTTTCGACGCTATCGGACTGGCGTTGTTTGTCGTTATCGGTATTCAGAAGACTTATGCGGCCGGCTACCCTATATGGGCGGCTGTCATCATGGGTATGGTGACGGGTTCGTTCGGAGGTGTTGTGCGCGATATCCTTATCAATGAGGAGCCGTTGTTCTTCCGCAAGGATATCTACGCTACGGCTTGTCTGGCGGGAGGATTCGTCTATTGGTTGCTCATGGTCGTCGGGTGTCCGCAGTTATGGCAGCAGATAGCGTGCGCCGTGACGGTCATAGGATTGCGTGTGTGCGCTCTGAAGTTCAATTGGGCGCTTCCGGTATTGAGTTACGATATCAAGTCTCAGACCCATCATCGGGAGTGAGGGGGCGCGGAATCGCAGACCAGGAGGGGGAGAAGAGACGAATCAGGAATATGAGGCCGCGGAATGAGAGTTCTGCGGCCATTGCTATCCATACGCCCCGCAGTCCCATCGAAGCTGCCAGCCACCAGGCGAGAGGGACGCGGACGAGCCAGATGCTGCAGAAGTTCATGGCGGCCGGAAGCATAGTGTCTCCGACGCCGACGAAGACGCCGTAGGCAACGATAGAGGCGGCGAACATAGGCTCGGCCCATGCCTCGATGCGGAGGACTTCGACGCCGAGTTGCTGAATACCTTTGACGGGACTCATCAGTTCCATGACCCAGGGGGCACCGATATACATAAGCACACCCATGACCGACATGACGATCATTCCGAGTCCGACGGTGATATATCCGAATCGTCTGACGAGGGGTTGGCGTCCTGCGCCGAAACTTTGNCCGACGAGAGTTGTCGCGGCATCACCTATTCCGTATCCGGGCATGTAGCAAAGGCTTTCGGCTGTCACGGCGAAGGAGTTGGCNGCGATGGCTATGACGCCTATGGGGGCGACAATCATTGTGATGGCTATCTGGGCTCCGCAGATGACGGCGTGTTCGACTCCCATCGGCACCGATATGCGGATTGCTTTCCCCAGGACTTTCGCTGTCGGGCGGAAGGAGCCCCGGGTGCCGGCGATACGGAGTTCTTTCTGGCGGAAGCAGAGGAACCAGAGCATCGCGCAGGCTGTGGTTATCTCGGCAAGGACAGTTCCGAGGGCCGCTCCGGCAACTCCGAGTCCTGCGCCGGGAATAGTCAGCGAGGACGAGCCCAGATGGAGTTCATGGGAGGGAAAGATGAGGAAGTAGTTGAAGATGCAGTCGAGGAGACACATCATTATGTTCAGCAGGCTCGGGACTTTCATGTTTCCGGCGCTGCGCAACATTCCTCCGGCGAGGTAGTTGAGGGTCAGCATCGGGAGGGCGGCGACGAAGATGAGGAAATAGATCGAAGCGGGACGACAGATGGTTTCGGTTCCTCCGAGCCAATGGGGGAGGGGAAAGGCTATGGCGATACCGACAGCGGTCACTATGAGGCTGAAGATGATTATTGAGGTCAGCCTCTGGCGTAGTACATCGCGCGCTCCGGCGTCGTTGCGGGCTCCTATGTTATGGGCAGCCTGGACACTGAATCCTGTTGTGACGGCTGAACAGATACCCCAGAATAGCCAGAGGCTTGTGGAGACGAGTCCGATAGCGGCGGAGTCGTCGGCGCCGAGGCGTCCGACCATTGCCGCGTCGATATACTGCATCATGATGCTCGACAGCTGGGCGAGCATGGCGGGTAACGAAAGAGAGGCCGTCAGTCTGAGCTGACGGCCGAAGGAGAGGGGAGCGCCCTCGCGTATGAGATTTATACCGGTCATTCGGAGATACAATTTCAATCGGGTATCTTCTCGATGATCTTATATGCTTTCAGGCTTCCGAGTTCGGCGGCGCGGCGCGTTAATTCATCGGCTTTGCGGGCGTTGGCAGTTCCTCCCTTTCGGTATATGTCGGCCATGCGTTCATAGACGAGGGCGAGGGCCGGGGCGGGGAGTTTGTCGCTTTTCAAGAGAGGAGTGTAGCATTCCTGGATGAAGTCATCCTTATGGTTGAGAAATTCGTCGTTATAGCTCATGCTTCCGATATAGAAGAGCGACCAGGGGTCTTCCGCATCCGCCATCAGGGTGCGGGCGGGGAGGCCGGCGGCATATCCTTCCTTATATATAGGCTCGTTTTCAAGTTTGTGGCCATATTTTTCATTCCAGGCATCGGTCAGAATGAAGGAGTTGCGGACAAAGGCCGTCTGTTTGTCATCACCGAAACGTTCGCCACGGAGAGGGAGCTGGAGATTGGTGCGGGCGAAATCGTTGCCGAGGTCTCCGGCTATATATGTCCAGACGAATGCGTCAGGCATGTTTACTTTGCCATACCATTGGCGCTGGAGCGCGGCTCCATATTTCTCGGCTCCGTCCGCATCGCCGAGTTCGGCGGCGCGCCGATAGTATTCGAGGGCTTTGGGACGGTCTTTCTTCACACCGTGGCCATCGTCATACATTCCTCCCATGATGGTCAGGGCGTAGGGGATGTTGGCAGGGGCTGAGGCGTTGAAATATTTAAGGGCTTTGGCGTAATCTTTTTGGGAGTTCCAGTATATCCCGAGATAATCGTTTGCTTTCTTGTCTCCGGCGGCTGCCGCTCCTTCCATCAGTCTGACACCTTCGGCTTCTTTGTCGCCGAAGAGGTAGGCTGTTTTCTTGAATGTATAAAGGTGGCCGAGTTCGGCCATTGCCCGGGGATTCTTATCAGCGACCAGCTGTAGGCAGCGCGCGGCGAGCTGAGGGCTCCATACCTTATGATAGAGAGCTTTGTTGACAACAGCGTCGGGAGTGAGTTTGCCGCGTGTATAGTCATTGCGTACGCTTTCATATAGGGCGTCGGCCTTCTGTTGGGCGGCGGGAGAGATGGTGACGTGAACTTCTTCGGGGGTGAGGTATCCCTTTTGCGTTTTCTTCTCTTTGGCGAATATCGGCATCGAGATGATGAGGGACAGAATCGAAATAATCAGAATTTGCTTTTTCATATTGTGGAGGAAAAAGTGGAATCGGCTCATAAGAGAATTGGTAATCTTTCAAAGAGAGTAAAAATCTCAAAAGAGAAAAAATCTCGAAAGAGGATGATAAGAGGAGTCTTTCAGAGCAGCGAGCCATGATTGTCTGATTCTGAGTCTCCACTTAACATTCTTATTTACAAATTAACAGTAGGAAAGGTTCATACAACACTTAGGCAAGTCTCTCCATACCGGAGAGGCTTGCCTAAGCTTTATGGTCGCTTACAGTCAGACCCTATCCTCTCTTTGGGCTAAGTAGCTCTCAGAAATCATTGAGCAATAAAACTCGCTTATTTATTTTGAACAGCTACTTACTTTTTTATCTGTTAGTGATAAATTTGTCTCAATTTTGTGTTTCAGCAGATTGGAAATATATAAACAGACATTTTTCCAGATTCAGGAATCGGTTTATGAGAGTCAATATGTAAAATATTGATTTTTAGGAAAATATCATTCAAACTTTCCAAAGGCTATTTATGTTATGGTAATAAAATTATAAGAAATAATGGAAGCAATACATTGGCCTAAAGAATTTACACCCGGTTTTACCGACAATTTTGTGTCGGCAGAAACATACGTGGCAGGACTCACTGCTGAAGAAGTTTTTCCTTATCTTACTCATGCTCATATCTGGCACGACTATTATGATGGGGCAAGTGATGTCAAACTTATCGGAAGTGATGAAAAACCGGAACTCAAAGATGGTACGAAGTTTTCGTTCAATATAATTGGCTGGGACGTGACAGCTGAGGTCGTTGAGGTTGTCGAACCGTCAAAAGATCGTCCGGGGCGTTTGTCCTGGCATGGTTGGGTCCCCGGTGATGAGAACACAAGATTTGATGCCTTGCATGGTTTCCTTTTTGAGAATATGCCTGACGGAAGGGTTCGTATCCTCACACAGGAGTCTGAAATCGGGAAACCTGCCGTAGAACTCGCGAAGACACATTCAGCCTCTTTACTGGTAGGTTTTCAGGCTTGGCTCGATGGTATGGTTGATTTCGCCAGAAAGAAAGTCAGATTGGAAAAATAAAGTCAATACAATACCTGTAAAATACATAGATAATAAAAAGAAAAGAAAGGAAATATATATGCATTTTTCAAGTGGAATTAACAGACCTCCATACGAGGCAAACGATGCTTATCTACAAGTGACCAGCGGATGCAGTCACGATAAGTGTGATTTCTGTACATTTTACAAAGATGCCCGGTTTCATGCATCGCCATTGAAGGAGATTGAGGAGGATATTCTTGAACTCAAAGAGTATGGTCCCCGTTACGACAGAATTTACCTTCAGGGTGCCGATCCGTTTATTCTGCCATACAAGCGACTTATGGAGGTTGCTGATCTAATTCATAAACATCTTCCATGGGTAACTTCAATTGGTGGTTATGCACGTGTCGATAATCTGCAAAACAAGAGCGTGGAGCAGTTGCGTGATTTGACGAAGACCGGTTATGGCGGATTCTATTTCGGTATTGAATCCGGCGATGATAATCTGCTCCGCCGAATGCACAAGGGTTATACCTCGGAAGATATTGTCAAACAGATGTCAAAACTTGGTGAAGCGGGAATGCCATTTGTGGGAAACTTCCTCGGTGGTCTTGGCGGTCACAACTACGGGCTTAGCCATGCGCGTGAGACAGCACGAGTAAGCAATATCATCCGCCCTGATATGATATACGCTTCCGAACTAACTCTCTTCCCTGATACCCCTTTGATGCAGGACGTAAAAGACGGAAAGTATGAGGAAGCCACTGAGGTGGAACGTTTCGAGGAGATGCAGGAGTTTCTGCGCTGCCTGACCATTCCTACTGTGTTCAAGGCCGAACACGTCACCATGCCGTCGCCTATCAGAGGTCGTCTTCCTGAAGACCGTGACCGTATGATTCAAGAATTACAGAGCCTGATAGATTTGGGCGAAGATCAGCTTAGAAATTATCGTAACCAAGTGCAAGGTCTGTAAAAGTATGGCACAAAAAAGATTGGTATTCTATTTCACTGCCACGGGCAATGACCTTTACGTGGCACGTCAGTTCAGCAGCAACCCTCTGAGTATTCCTCAGGTAATGAAGAAACACGGCCACGGCCGGATGCACTGGGAGGCTGACGAGGTAGGTATTGTTTATCCTATCTACTGGCAGAAGCCTCCTGTTATGGTGCAGGAATTTATCCGTAAGTCCACATTCAAGTGCAACTACTTCTTCGGCATCCTCACATATGGCTGCAACTGCGATAACGCGCCTTCAATTTTCACGAAGCTATGCAGTGAAAGCGGAATCACCCCCGATTACGTCAACGCCATCATCATGGTGGACAACTGGTTGCCGGGATTCGATATGAACCGACAGGTTGCTCTGGATCCCGCAAAACATATCGAGGAACAGATTGCCGAGCAGATAGATGATGTAGCGCGTCACGTCAGGTACACACGTCGCTCTGTCCCTAACTTTGAGCATGGACCGACATTTCCCGTTGAAGCACGTGATCAGTTTACCATCACTGATGCCTGCGTAGGGTGTGGAGTCTGTACACACGTTTGTCCGTGTGGTAATTACCGGGTGATTGATGGACGAGCACAGGCTTCCGGCGGATGTGAACACTGTTTTGCTTGTGTGCAGAACTGTCCGCACAATGCCATCTATCTCACCGATGGGGAGGCCAATCGCC
>JAAVDN010000008.1 GCA_014801785.1 Bacteroides sp.
CTATTGGCTCTAAGACAAAAAACGCCCTGTATCAGCTAGTCGATAATTTCACATTATTCTATTTCCGTTTTATGGACGGAAAGAATATCACAGATGCAAATTACTGGTCTAAGATACAGGCTGCGCCTACATATCACAACTGGTGTGGACTTGCTTTTGAACGGGTATGTCTTTTGCACTCAGAACAGATAAAGAAAGCTCTTGGAATAAGTGGTGTTATCACAAACGAATACTCCTGGCGTACTGCTGCTAATGATGAGCACCCCGGAGCACAGATTGATCTGTTAATAGACCGAAGTGACAAGGCAATAAATCTTTGCGAAATAAAATATTCTGACGGACCATATACCATTGACAAGAAATATATGGAAAACCTGCGCAACAAGGCAGCACTATTCCGCCAATTGACAAAGACACGCAAAGGAATCGCCTTGACCATGATAACAAGTTCCGGACTTGTGAAAAATTCCTATTCAATGAATGGCATCCATTCACAATTAACAGCCGATGATTTGTTTGTGGGTAAATAAAAAATATCTGTACTCGTGGTGCGTTCCACTCGATATGATTCTGTGGACTTCAACAAGTCCAAAACCTCTTCTTTAGCTATCATGCTGATTTGTTGGATTTCAGGTTGCGAATTTACGAAAAATCCGCGAGATATGGAAGGATTGACTACGAATTAAAAATAACCTGATGAAAAAGCACAAAAGGAAAGAATACTCAGCTTACTTACATCAACTAGCCAAATGTAGTATGAAATTATGAGATTTGGCTGTCTGATGTAAGTGGATGATAAATCGTGACTTGTAATTTTCGACAGCGGAGAGTTGATATTGGGTGCGTTTGCGGAATTTCTCATACTCAGTGGATCTCTATTACTGCGTATGCAAACATGAATTCTGGTATAGGAAACTTAACCCGTATCTCAACCGAGAGAATCTTGAAAAAGTGTTCAGGGCACGCTCTGAAAAACAAAAGGGCACTTCACAAGTGGTTAAGAAACCAGTTTTGCAAAAGCCCATTATGCCTACGCCTTCAGAGACCCTAAAACTAAAGCCAAAATCTAAGTCGGTTGTCATACCACCATTGCCCGATGGATTCATGGGAGCAAGGATAGCACCCCATGACCTTGACCGCTATCAGAGAGGGGAGGCTATATGTGCCTATATCTGCAATCCTGACGATATTGTCGGTAAGCATCATTGGATATGGTATGATTTCAAGACTTGCCAACCTCGATGTGAGTTGACACCGCCTCCTGCTGACCGTTGTATCCCGGACGCATTTAAGCAAAGTCAATCATCAGGCAATGTATCGTCCTCGCATACACAAGGAGTCGGAATAAATTTGTCATCGTCTTCTTTCAGTGGTAACCCTATTCCGGACGAAGGTTTTGCTCATGGTTCTGCGCTTCCCGATGATTTCAAACTATGGCTAAGCCGACATCCCGGTCTCAGCATTGACGAAGCCCTTCACCGCTACCGAGACGAACAAAAGGCCAAGCAACGTCGCAAAGGTCCTAAACTTTAATTCTATCTCCGAAAGATTAGATTTCCCTTTCTTTCGGAGAAATTTTTGTGAATTAGAATCCTCATAGTGAGAAATCTATTGACAAGTATTGTAATTTTTTGTAACTTTGCAGTCGCATATCGCCCGCGGAGTCCCGATATGGGGTACGCGTGGCGGGGATGCAGACATATTACAAGAGCGTTTATCAAGCGCTTGTTCTTGACGATTCGGAACTTAGCAACTTCTTTAATTGTAGTCAGGAATGAGGCAACGATAGGCGCCTTCGGGGTATGATATACCTATGTTAGAGTGTGTAGCGATACATTCTCCTATCATCATATATATCATACAGCGTGAGGCTCCGCGTTGCTCGTTCTACTACAATGGGCAATGCTAAGGCCTCGAATCGTGGTACGAGTAACAGATACAGACTCTCACGCTCTTTTTTTTATCCCGTTGGACTGTGAGTCTTCCAACGCAAACTAACCCTCACAGTCCTCCTATGAGAAAAATTATCTTCGGACTACTTACGATGATGCTGCTTTCGGCATCAGAGATCACGTATGCTCAAGCAACAAAGGAGCAAAGAAAAGAGCGTCAGGAACTTGCAAAAGCTTCTAAAAAGGAGCTCAACGAGAAAGCAAGTAAGGCTGCACGAAAAGAGGCTAAACGTCTTTCTAAAGAGGGTTGGAAGACGGCCCCTGGAGCACTTCCACTTGAAAAGCAACTTGATAAATCCTATATGATGCAGTATCAGTATGATGCTGATGGCTTTCCACAGTTCATTATGGCTGAGGCAATGAGTGTAGGTGGTAACTATGATGCAGCAAAAATGCAGGCACTTGAACTTGCGAAACAAAATCTTGCTGGTCAAATTCAAACCGAGGTTACGGCTTTGATTGAAAACACTGTTGCAAATGAACAGATGGATCAAAGTGAAGCTGCTTCAATCACACGTAGCGTCATGGCTGCCAAAAATCTGATTTCTCAGAGTATTGGTCGTGTAGTTCCTGTTGTTGAAACTTACAGAGTTGTAAATGGCAATAATAGGGAGGTACTTGTGCGCATCGCATACAGTCAAGAAATGGCAAAAGCGGCAGCTAAGAAAGCTGTGAAAAAAGAATTGGAAGAACGCGGCGACTCATTGCATGGTAAACTTGATGAACTTCTTGGTTGGTAACAAATGAATAGATTCATTCTTTTTATAATATTCGTTTGTTCTTTCGTAATTGGTTATTCGCAGAGAACTACTAAGGTTTCTGCGATATACACTTATTACGCACCGGAAACAATGTCTATTGAGGAAGCCAAGAGAGTTGCACTTGACCGTGCAAAAATTCAGGCAATTGCCGATGAGTTTGGAACTGTTGTTTCACAAAGCACAACAACTGTGATCTCTAACAAGAATGGAGAATCTGACACTCAGTTCTTTGCCCTTGGTGGAAGCGATGTAAAAGGAGAATGGATTGAAACCATTGGCAACCCAGAATATCAACTACAATTTGAAAATCATTACCTTGTTGTTACATGCTCAGTAAAAGGTAAGGCACGTGAAACAACTTCTGCAAAAATTGAATTTACGGCAAAGACCTTGAGAAATGGAACAGAACTTCGTTTTGAAGATGTCAATCTCAGAGATGGAGATGATTTATACTTATACTTCCAATCTCCAATCAACGGCTATCTTGCTGTTTATCTTCTTGATGAGCTAGCTCAAACAGTATATTGCATTTTACCTTATAAGGCTCAGACATTTTCTGCTTATCCAGTTGAGGCAAATAAAGAATATGTGATGTTCTCACGGAAGGAAGCTGATAAATCAGAGCGCTCAATGGTGGACGAATATACATTAAGTTGTGAAAATGAAAAAGAGTTTAACACCCTATTCATCCTTTTCTCTCCGTCAAACATTGGAAAACGAAATGGTTTTGATGATTCGATTGAAGATAAACCCGACAATATTTCCTTCAAGGAATTTAAATCATGGTTAAGTAAAACGTTATCCAAGGATAACAAGATTCAATTTCAAAAGATAAATATATCAGTATTAAAATGAAACAAATACTTCTTTTATTAGGTGTGTCCCTAGGAATGTATTCTCTCGCATTAGCACAAAATACCGAAAACTGGAAGCAAGCATGGATGGACGCTCGAAATGCGGGTGATCAGGTAGCAGCTTTAAAATGGCTGAAAGTCGGCGCGGAGGCCGATGACGCTGTAGCTCAATGTGGATTGGCGATAGCATATTTACATGGAGAAGGTACAAAAAAAGATATACAAAAGGTTGAATTTTGGGCTGCCAAATCTGCAAAATCAGGTTATGCATATGCACAATCACTTTTAGGTGATTTAAATTATAATGTCAATCATAATTATAAAGAAGCAATATATTGGTGGGAAAAAGCCGCAAATCAGAATGATGGACATAGTATTCAGCAACTAGCCAATCTATATTTTAATGGCGATGGTGTTCCCAAGGATGAAAAAGAGGCTTTTATGTGGGTTGAAAGGGGAGCTGAAAATGGAGATGTAGATGCCATGGTAACAATGGCAGATGCACTTATCTATGGAGATAGGGGGTTGGAGATTGACTATGCAAAAGCATTGCAATGGTATGAAAAGGCTATTGCAACAGGCAATCTTTCTGCAAATTATTTATGGAATGTTGGGCATATGTATCAGACGGGTATGGGAACTGATATTAATTTAAAAAAAGCTTTTGACTTATTTTCAAAGTCTGCTGAATTAAAATATGGACAAGCCTATAACGACCTTGCGTATTTTTATGCAAGAGGCGAAATAGTGCCTAAAAATTTTGATATTGCCCTGGAGATGGTAGATGAAGCTATAAATTTAGAACCATCTTCGTCTCGAACATGTAACTTTTACGATACAAAAGGTGAAATTTTACTTATGCAAAACAAAATAGATGAGGCTATTAAAATCTGGAATAAGATGAACAAAGAATTTCCCGACCAAATTAAAGAAATATCTGATTCTCCGTTTATAAAATCAATTAAAGTCATCGCAAATGAAAAATAATATTGTTATATTTTTACTACTCAGTTGCATTTGTACTATTAGTTTTAATGTGACAGCCGTCAATCCAGAATGGTTGGACCTCCTCAATTTGGGCATGAAATCGGAGCAAGCACATAAATATTCTGATGCACTATCTTATTATGAGAAGTCTTACGAGAAAGGCGACAGTGTCGTCTCTCCCTATCAAATTGCCGGTTTATATGTCGCGGGAAATCCACAAATGACGGCGAATATTTCAGAAGCAGTTAAATGGATGGAAATATCGGCGAATCACGGAAATTCTTCGGCTATGGTATTTATGGGAGATATGTACTATGAAGGTATTAGTGTTCAACAGAATTTATATCAGTCAGTAGATTGGTACATGAAAGCCTCTAAACAAAATAATGCAGATGGGATGCATAAACTTGCTCTTGCATACTTAGATGGAGCAGGAATATTGAAAAATATTACTAAAGCCATCCAGTTATTGCAACAAGCTGCTGAAAAAGGCTCTGCTCAGGCAATGGACACTCTTGCAATAATATACGGGTTTGGTAAAGATGAGATAAAGCCAGATATAGATAAATTTGTATACTGGAGTCGTAAAGGTGCTGAAAATGGCGATCCACAATCTCAGTATCGACTAGGCAGCATCTATCTTAATGGTATAGGAGGTGTTAAGGTAGATAAGAATGAGGCTATTAAGTGGCTTAAACAGGCTGCTAGCCAAGGAGAGCAGATGTCAATCAAAAAACTTTCTGAATTAGGCTATTGATTATGCGATATATTTTATTGATGATTTGCTGTACCCTCCTTAACGTATGTGTATGTGGACAATCATATAAAGATATTGTCATTTCGAATGCACAGGCAGGAGACCTTGAATCGCAAAAATATCTTGCCAAAGTTTATTTGAACGGTAATCCACCTTCATATGCAAAAAATATTGAAGAATCATTTAAATGGTTAAGTTTAGCAGCGACTCAGGGTGATCCAGAATCCCAATACGCATTATATAAATACTACAAAGAGGGTCTTGGATGCGAAAAAGAGGAGAGAATGGATTTATTGATAAAATCAGCAGAGCAACATTATCCAATGGCTTTAGCAGATGCTGGAAATATAATCTCATCATCCGAAAAAGAATCAGATATAAAAAAAGGACAACAATTATTGATCGAAGCATATAATGCTGGGATTGATAATGTTATCCCTATTATTGGTGCGAATTATATGAAGCTGGGTGATTATAGTCTGGGGAATATATATTTTAATAAAGGCATTGAAAAGTGTAATGGCTCTATGAAAGCTTTATCGTATCGGGGAATGAGTTGGTCTTATAGAGATGGTTTAGGGATTTCTAAAGACTTAAGAAAAGCCCATGAAATGATTGACAAAGCCATCTCGGCATATTCTTCAGAAGCAAGTTTCTTTGAGGATAAAGGGATTTTGTTTTTAATGGAGGGAAATATGGAAATGGCGCGTAAAATGTGGAATAAAACAATTGAAGTGTCGGAAGCTTACGCTATGCAATCAACATCAGAATTGGCAAGAGCCATGAATAAGAGTATTGATTACGGAATTCCCATATTCAATGAAACAATGAACAATACTTATGCAGTAGTAATTGCTAATGAAAATTACAAACGAGTTCCGATTGTCCCATATGCCATCAATGATGGAAAAATATTCAATAAATACCTTCTTAAAACCTTAGGGGTCCCTGAAGATAATATTGAATATCTTGAAGACGCGTCACTTAATGATATAAAATACGCATTGTCAAATATATCTCAGAGATGCGATGCATTTAAGAATCAAATATCGGTTATTGTATATTACGCGGGACATGGTGTGCCGGATGATAAGAGCGCCGAAGCGTTTTTATTGCCTATAGATGGATTTGGAACTGATCCTTCGTCTGGATTGAACCTTGAAGATTTTTACTCTACATTATCTACAATGCCGGCTAAATCCATAGTAGTACTGTTGGATGCATGCTTTAGCGGAGCTAAGAGAGATGGAGGAATGCTTATGGCTACCCGCGGAATAACAATAAAACCGAAAATACACGTCCCGGATGGGAAACTCATTGTATTGTCCGCAACTTCAAATGACGAGACAGCTTTTCCCATTGAAGAGCAAAAGCACGGCTTGTTCACCTATACGCTTCTCAGAAAAATTCAAGAAACTGGTGGAGATATAACTTGGGGTGAACTTGCAGAACATGTTACTGAGACAGTAAAAAATCGTTCGATAGATTTGAATGGGAAACTCCAAACTCCCACTGTATCAGTTTCACAATCCATGAAAGATATATGGAAAAATATTAAACTACGATAAAAAACGTAAGTATGAAAATAATGGAAACAGCTACATTTAGATTCTGTTTTAAAGGAGCAGAATCAAAAGATAAAAGTTATGAGATGCTTAAGCAATTTCTGGCAGAAAACGATTGGTTGGATGAATATGGACGAAAAAAATCTCCTTTAGATTCCTTTCATGCAGAAGACTCCAGTGAATGTGAGATTATACTTGCAGAAGGAACAACAACAGATGACTTCAAAGACCTTACTGAGGAATTGTTTGAAAGCATTAAATGCAGAGACGATATAGCATGGATTAAAACCAATTATAATGAAAATACTTTCAATATAGTACATAAAGAAGCTGGGAAATATCTGGCTCATCAAACCGTGGATTTATCAGATTTGAAAAATGGAGATGAAGTATGTGTTTTTTTGCGTAAAAAATGAAGTTAAGAAATCTGATTATTGTCTTTATTTTGACATTGAGTGAACCTCTGATTTCTGCTCAATCTTTTAAAGAGCAGTATGAGCAATTTAAGAATAATGCTAAAAACTCTTATTCATCTTTTCGAGATGAATGCAATCAGCGATACATCAAGTTCCTAGCCGAAGCTTGGGATTGGTATGAGGGTAAAGCACCAATACCTATGCCTAAGGATGAATCCCCGGTTCCTCCGAAACCATATATTGGTGAAAACGACAAGCCTCACATTGATACTAAGCCTATCGAGATAGATCCAGTGGATAATAATCCGCAACCTAAACCAATAGAACCCATAAAGGAGATTCCCACTCCCGATGAAGATTACTTCACACTGAAGTTCTATGGTTAAGAATGTAAAATAAGACTCCCAGAGTTTGCTAAGCTTACTTTAAATGATTGTCAGCCAAATTCTATAGCTTCAGGTTGGGAAAGTCTGTGTAATGAAGATATGAATAATGCCATACGAGATTGCTTGGAAACGAGGATACGATATAATCTATGCGATTGGGCGTATCTAATGTTTCTTGATCAGCTTGCTCAAAAATATTGTGATAATTCTAATGGCGCAACTTTACTGACAGCGTTCCTGTATTGTCAATCCGGTTATCAGATGAGACTCGCAGTCGATGGCACCAAATTATTATTGTTATAGGGAAGTAGGCATCAGATTTTTGATAAGGGATATTTCAATGTTGACGGCATATACTTTTATCCATTAGGCGAAACCTCAAATTCAATAAGCATTTGTGGGGCAGCTTTTGAGGGTGAGACACCAATGTCTCTATTAATTGAAAAGGAGCAATTATTGGGTGATAAGTTGTCTGAAGAAAGAGTAATAACTGCAACACGGAACAAAGACATAAGTATGATTAGCCAAGTTCCACAGAGTCTGATTGAGTTCTATAATACTTATCCAACCTCAGACCTTGACGGCAACCCAATGACAAGATGGGCTATGTATGCCAATACACCTTTAGTACAGAAAACGAAGGATAAGATATATCCATCTCTCCGCCAATATACAGATGGAAAAGACAAACTCCAAGCGGCAGAAATGTTGCTGAATTTGGTTCAGACAGGTTTCGTTTACGAATATGATGACAAGGTATGGGGGCATGATAGAGCTTTTTTCGCAGAGGAGACTCTATTTTATCCTTTTTGCGATTGTGAAGACAGGTCAATTTTATTTTCTCGTCTTATTAGGGATTTGCTTAGTCTTGATGTTGCCTTGATTTATTACCCCGGTCATCTTGCAACAGCTGTATGTTTTGACCGAGAAGTTTCGGGAGATACAATGATAATTGGAGGACGTAAATTCATAGTTTGCGATTCAACATATATAGGAGCCCCAGTCGGTGCCCAAATGCCAGATCTCGAATATGACAAAGCACAAGCAATAATTTTAAAGAAATGATTATGGAAGATAATAATGAAAATCGTACAACACCTGAGTATAATAGTGATGTAGAACCAACACTGTTTGACTTCGTAAAGTATTTATTTGAAGGGCAAGGCAAAATACGGCTTGTGCCACTATTTTTGTATGTTGGATTTAATGGAGCGTTTATTGGCGTGAAGATTAAATGGAACTTTTTAAGAGCATCAACTCAAGCCGATTTAATGTGATTTAGAGGGGTTTAGATAGTGACTATTATAGTGACTATGGGCGATAGTGACTAAAAGAAAAATCGCCAATTCTGTGTGAATTAGCGATTTAACTTTTGCTTTGGTGGTGCCACCAGGAATCGAACCGGGGACACAAGGATTTTCAGTCCTTTGCTCTACCAACTGAGCTATGGCACCGTATGTGGATTGCAGCAGAGGAGGCGTTAGCTTTGTGGGCGACTTGCTTCCCTTTTGCGGTTGCAAAGTTAAGAAGAAGTTTTGAATTGTGCAAGTATTCGAGATTTTTTTTTGAAATTATTTTGAGGATTGTCTGTAATTTGTTGAGAGATAGGATGTTATTTTTGGGAGGTGTGATTGAACGAATACTTCCCTTAGATTGAACGGATACTTCCCTTAGATTGAACGGATGATTCCCTCAGATTGAGCGGATGCTTCCCTTAGATTGTATGGGTGCTTTCTTCAGATTGTATGGGTGCTGAGGGGCGAGTTGAGGGGAGGTAAGAGAGAAGGGGAGAGAGGAGATGGGTTGGGAGGAAGAGAGAGAGGAGATGGGTGGGGAGGAGGGGAGAGCGGGATAGGGGTAGGGCGGATGATCAGGGATGAGGGCGGCGGAGGTAGCGGGAGGGGTTGTAGCGTGGGCGGTGTTTGACTTCGGTGTAGATTTTTCCGATATATTCGCCGACTATGCCGAGTCCCAGGAGTATCACGCCCGAGCAGAACCATACAGAAAGGACGAGGGAGGTCCAGCCGACAGTGGTGTGGCCTGTCAGGTGGCGGATGGCTACATATATTCCGATTCCGAGAGCTACGAGCATAAAGATTATCCCCATGAAGAAGACCATTCTGACGGGCTTGACCGAGAAGGAGGTGATGCCGTCGACTGCGAAGGCGAGCATTTTCTTCAGCGGGTATTTGGATTCTCCGGCCTGGCGTTCCTTGCGGTCGTAATATACGCGTCCCTGCCGGTAGCCTATCAGCGGGACAATGCCGCGCAGGAATAGATTTACTTCGCCGTAACGCATCAGTTCTTCTACAGCCCGGCGGCTCATGAGCCGGAAATCGGCGTGATTATATTCAGACTTCACCCCGAGTCGTTTCATCAGGCGGTAGAAGGCGAGGGCTGTATTGCGTTTGAACCAGGTATCTGTGGCGCGACTCTGACGGATGCCATAGACAATGTCGGCTCCTTCAAGCGCCTGGTCCACCATACGGTCGATGGCTGCCGTGTCATCCTGCAGGTCAGCATCGATGGAGACCGTCAGATCGGCCTCCTCGGCCCCTTTTTCCAACCCGGCCAGCAATGCTTTCTGGTGTCCCACGTTGGCGGCCAGATCGAGCCCGGCTACGCGTCCGGGAAATTCCTCCGTCAGCCGTTCGATTATTTCCCACGTCGCATCGCGACTGCCATCGTTGACATAAAGGATAAAACTCTTCGGTGATATTTTGCCGGCTGTTGCGAGGCGGTCAAGAGTCGCGAGCAGTTCCGGATTGGTCAGAGGAAGCACCTCCTGCTCATTATAGCAGGGGACAACGATAGCGAGAACGGGTATGGAGTCAGACTGGCTCATGATTATCAGTAGGGGTCGAGTCTTGCTCGACCGCATTGCAAATATACTCCTTTTTTTCGGTATGCGGCCCTCTTCAAAATAAAAAAACGGGGAGACCGCGGATATGCAGTCTCCCCTGAGTGAAAAAGTTCGTGAAGAACGGGATTATTTGTTGCGTACCATTACCTTCTTGCCGTCGCGGATGACAATCGAACCACTGTTGACGGCGTTTCCGGGGAGACGATACCCCTTCAGATCAAAGGTCAGCTCATCTCCATTCCCCTTCTCGTCGTAGACGGAATGGATGCCGGACAGATCTTTTGCCACCTTGACATTGTCGAGATAGAGAACATCCTGATAGCCCGGTGTCACACCCATAAAGATGACAGAGATATGATTGTTGTCCTTAAAGCGGTCCAGGTTGACCTTATGTTCAATCCAACCCTCTTCCTTATCTCCTCCGATTTCAAACGAAGTAATCATCTCGGCGTTTGCGTCAGAGGCACTGACAGCAACATAGAGCGTGCCCTTGCCGGAATAATCTGCCGGTTCCTTATAATGGTAAGCCCAGAAAGAGAGTTCATTGTCGCCATCCTTATTGAGCTGAATCTTCGGCGAGATGAGCAGAGCGCCTGCCGAGATCTCATACTGATAGCCATTATAGAAGTAAGCGCATCCACCATCGTTGTCCTGAGGACCGGTGCATTTATTGTAGGTCTGTGCTCCCGGATTGTCGAGTCCGGCGGAAGTAGCGCCCTGAATCATCGGTACCGCCTGCCAAAGCTGAGTCGAGACAGTAGTGTTGGCGAATGATTCTGCAAACGGCATCGTATAGAGCTTTCCGAGTACTATTGAAGAAGCAGTCGCTACACCCTCACCCTCACTATTGACAGCGGAGACAGCGTAATAGAACAACTTCTGAGCCTCGTTGTAGTTCTCTTCGACAATATATCTCTTGTCGGAGATATTTTCGGCAATGGCAGTCAGCTCCTGGGTGGTCGGGTCGTAAGCATAGACATTATACTTCGTCTCGGAATCAAGCACGATACCGCCGTTGACACCTGTCTCCGGTCTGCTCCAGGAAAGGCGCACATTAGCATTTGCCGGATCCGATTCCAGGACAAGTCCGGATACTACCTCCGGTTTATCGCGTCCGACAAAGATCGTGTCGAGCAAAGCCTCTCCGGTTCCGTAGGAGTTTTCGCAGGTAATGCGGTAATAATTGAAACCATGCAGAGCTTTTTCGTCTACCCATTTCATCTTTTCACCCGGAGCGGCTTCGGTCGTGAACACCGGAATGGTAGCGTCCTTACCCTGATATATCTTGACAGTCAGTTTCTCGGCCGCATCCAGCTTCTGATTATAATAGTTTGTCTCAGGAGTCTTGAACTGGAGGGTAGCCTTCAGCTCTCCGTTCCTGTCGGCTTCCGCATTATAATCAGACATACGGAAAGGCGCGAAGGCGGAGGCGCGGCGAGTAAGGCGGAAATTATGGATATCAGCGGAGAAATAATCACCCTGCGTTCCTCCGGAGACCCCGAAGCCGATATTGTAGCGACCACCATCGCGGTTTACGATCATTGTCTCATAATCCTTAGGAAGATAATCCCCCTTCAGATTTTCAATTTTGGACATGCTTTCCATCGAAGGCTCGTCGCCATAAGCAATCTGCCATTCGATATCAGGATAATAATCGCCGGTAACGAAATTGCCATAATAATTGACAGTGTAGACCGTATTATCCTCAAACCTGAACTTCGGAGAGAAAAGCCAGATATCGATATCGCGTTTTTTCTGCAGGAAGTAATAGCAATTGTAGTGGACTCCATTGTTATCCTCCTGCCAATTCCAACCCCACCATCCGGAGACGTCGTCATCGAAATTATTGTAGGATGACCACAGTGTCTGCGCATACTTCTTGTCTTGGAAATCAGTGAAATAAGGAGCGGTGTATATGCCGATGAACTGTTCTGCTGAGAAAGCCTCACCCTCTCCGGACTCATTATAGGGAATCAGAGTATAGGAATGGATTCCAATTTCCGGCACTTCCGTATCGGTCCAGGAAAGCTCCTGTCCGGGCGTTACCTCATCGAAGATATGGATCGGAGTCTCGTCAGCATCACGCAGTACAGCGATACTGGTGATGGATTCAAGAGCCTCCTCATTAAGATTGACGACCGGAGCCTTGAAGGAGATAGTCGCCTCCAGTAGATCGGAGGCGTCGGGAATGACAGTCAGGTCAGTCACCTTGCCGGGAGCCTCCGCCATACCGATTTGAGTCAGACCGACATTTCGGAGCATAAGCAGGCTTGACTGCTGGTCGAACTTAGAACAGTAGCGAACCGCGATATTATAATCCGCATCCGCATCCACCAGAAAATCACAAGTATAGTCATCGAACTCCTTGGCAATACGCGTGAAATCAGATTCCATGACGATAGAGCGGAATGAATTCAAGTCCTCCGGGTCAGTGCCGACGAGAATCTCGAAATCTTCCGGATAATTCTGGGTGAAGGTCTTCATCAGCATAGAGAAGCGATACTTCACCCCCTTCTGCAGCGAGATTTTGGGAAGAATCAGCCAATCGTCAGCATCCGTCGGATTTTCATTGTTGTGGACGTAGTCCATACGGATCTCTCCGCTATATCCATATCTCCATGAATTTCCATCCTTATCGTTATCGACGACAGTGAAGAAATCCCTGAACGTTCCCTCTTCCTCAAACGACTGGCTGTAAGGGACAGGGAAAGCGTCTCCGCAGAGAACACGGTTTGTCTCCGACTTTGCAGACAGATGCCCGTTGTTGACAGCCGTGATGACATAATAGTAAGACTGGAGAGCTTCCGGAGTCGGTTCGCTGAAAGAGGTTTCGCGGATTCCGGAGGCAACCTCCACATTGTCAGGCATTCTCACCACATTGTAGACCAGATTGTCGAAATCGACATATCCCTGGTTGACACCACCTTCGGGCGCGTTCCAGGAAACCTTATTCATATTGTCGGTAAACTCCATGCGCGCGTTTTCGGGAGCTAAAGGAGTGTCATAACCGGCATACTGGTAGATATATCTCATCGGAGACCATCCCGCCTCGTTCGAGGTTGTCACGCAGATATAATGGTTTCCCTCTTCAAGAGAGACGGGAATCGTCACCGAAGAGCCTGCTTCGACATCCTCTCCCTTCAGATTCTCGCCATCGAGCCAGACATCAAGGTTAACCTTTCCGGTCAGATTATCTCCCGCGTAAGTCTTTGAAGGAACGGTAAAAGTTATGTTTCCATCCAGAGCTCCGTTTGCGGAATATCTGAGCTGAGTTCTTCCGGCCGCCGCCGGAGCGCCGGGGAGCGCATCGGAATCGGTGATATATAAAGCGACGAACTGCTCATCATTATTGAACTTCATCACCCTCTTCGTCTCAGCCGTCTCAGGATTGACGCTGTAAAGCACAGAACCCTCATCGCAGAGAGCCGCCCACAGAAAAGAGCCTGAACGGTTGTCATAGACCATACATTGGTCGTAGGCAACCGGATTGACACCCGTATTGGCAATGAGCGAGGTGCGACCGTTCTCTTTGTTAATCGTGTACAGGTCTCCCTCGGAATCAATATAATAGATCTGACCGTCCGGAGTAGCCGCCAGGGTCAGGACCACTGTTCTTCCTCTGTAGGCGGCAATCATCTCATAATCAGAGGTCAGAGGATTGACCTTGACCCAATCGAGACCGGAAAGATCCTCCTTGTAGCGGAAAGCATAGTAAGTATCGCTGGTCTGGTCGTATGCCATGGAGCAACTGACAAGGGAGTAAGTACCTTCGTCAGAAGAGTGCATAACGTTGCTCTTTTCAATCCAGTTCTTGGTATCAATCTGGAAATGACGGACTCCGGTCAGCGCCCCCATCATGCTCATCGGAGTGATTCCGTAAAAATTATCACGTCCCCAGGCCGCGGATTTGAATCCGTAGCTCATATCCGTGATATGGGATACGGGTAAAGGGTTATCTCCAATTGTGAAGGAATAGACCCCGTACGGAACTTCGGTAATGAACATATCAGTCCATGTGTTGGATGAGACCAACCCCCCGTAGATTGTCCGCCCCTCGAAAAGGGAGAGATCAGCCTGAGCAACTTTTCTTTTGACCTTTGCCGATCTGGCAGCGGGGCCTTGGGTCAGATTGTCGGGTATAGCCGAATTCATCTCGACTACATTGCTACCGAAGTGGGTCACCGGCAGAGCACGCCATTCTCCCGGGCGCACGTCAGCCTGATTTGTGGCTGAGAGCGTCCCGGCGCTCAGCAGACCGATGACGAATGATGTCAGTTTAGCATTCATATTACTTCTTATTATTTAAGTAGCTGCTAAAAATAAAACGATATATGTTGATTTTGAATCTTGAGCAATAAAACTTGCTCTCGCTTGGCCAATCGGACTTGTCGTTCAGTCGCTTAGCCCGCTAAGCTCCTTCCCTCCGCATCCGATTGGCCGGCGCGATAGTCGCGTTTTATATGCTCATTTATTTTTACCAGCTACTTATTTTCACTTTCTTATAAAGTCTTGTTTCTTTCGGGTCAACCTCCAGACCATTGAAATCATAGTATCTGTATTCGGATGATTCCTTCTCTGTCACACCGCTGACACCTGCGCCCCCGGCAAGAATGAAATTGACTGTCGAATCCTCATCTTTGAGGAAAGTATAGTTATCCTGGCTATAGACCGCGAGCTGAATCTGATACTCCTTACCCGGAATACCGTTTTCGAACTCACCTTTCAGGACAACCTCCAGCTCATTTGCCGTGTCAAGCGAAATAAACTCCGGATAGAGGCATCCGAGCTCAGTGTTTCCGTTCGCATCGAAGAGGAAGGCATACAGCAGACCCTGGAACATAGCATCGGCTTTGAGCACTCCCTTGACCGAAACCAGTTCCGGAGAAGACTCGACAACTGCCACCTTGGCACAGGAGCTGACATTCCCCAACTTGACGACCTCTTTGACAGTCACTGTCACAGGCGAAGATATTTTCTGTCCGTCGTCATTTAGCAATGACAGAGTGTATTCTCCGGCCGCGATATTGAAAGCATCGGTAAAGCGGATTGAAGTCGATTCTCCCGGTACGAGGTCAATAAGGTAATTGGAAGTAGAGGCCGCGATACTGTTGCCGTTGTATAGAACAGCCCTGATTTCGCCATGATATTCCGAGTCTCCTTTATTGACAATCTCAGTTGTGATTAGCGTCGGAAGATTGGCCCATATAACTTCCGGCACATCGAGACTCTCTGTCGAGAGATCGAAATAATCGAAAGACTCGAATGCAATCTCACTCTCGGTTGCCGAGACACGGAGTGTATTCGGATAACCGATATATTCATCTCTTACAGGAATCCACTCACCTTCGGCGTCCGTAGCCCTGACTGCGGGTACGAGAGTATATTCCCCCTCATCCAGGACTCCGAAAGAGATATTTCCGAAGTCAGGCGCATACTCATTGGCGTCAACTGCAAGGCTATGACCCGCAGGGCCTTCCATGACTTTCATAGTCTTACCCTCGCTGTCAACGAGGAGAAGCGCGTAGTCAAATTCTGCGTCGCGCCATCCGCGGTTGTAGACCTTCCCGGAGAACTTGATCTTAACCTCCTCACCCTGTTTGATCTTCTTTCGTCCGGCAGTCAACCCCTCGGTCGATGTTATCTCGACATGATAGTCTCCCTGGACTGCACCGGCCGGACGTATTCCCGTGATTATACGCTGGGAATAGTTGAATCCCCCGTCGGCACCCCCGATACCCTGCATCGGAGGGGT
Source organism: Bacteroides sp. (assembly GCA_014801785.1). Taxonomy (GTDB): domain Bacteria; phylum Bacteroidota; class Bacteroidia; order Bacteroidales; family Muribaculaceae; genus Lepagella. Next base: position 16,294 of record JAAVDN010000008.1, read on the forward strand.
AAGGACTGAAGTGTTGAAATAACCGTTGCTCATACCGCCCCATCCCCAGTTGACATGGATGAACCCATCGGAGTCCATACCGTCGAAGACGAAAGCATGACCTCCGGAGGCGGATTTTCCGTAGGCGAGCACAGGACGTCCCTCTCTCAGTTCCCGGTTAATTATCTCAAGCCATTCGGTAGAATTATAGTGTTCGCGCTGCCGGTAGGCCATTCCACGGTCATAGCCGAAATAATTGACCAGTGCCGGAGGAACATCGTAGTCAGTAGCTCCCGACTGAGTGTAATAGACCATTTCGACCGCGATTCCGCAATGGAGCATCAATTCGGCGACCGCCGCACGGCTATCCTCGTTGTCAGCCCCCGCCATGCCGCTTCCGTAATTTGGAATCATTGCGTCCCAACGGTATAATGTATTCTCGAAATCTCCGGTCAGGGTGTTTCCGTGAAGCACGAATGGAGAATACGTATGCGAACCCGTTCCTTTCAGCGGCCACTGATGATAGAACATTACCTGAGCCATCGCTGTAGCCACACACCCCGTCGGAGCGCGTTTCCCGAGTTCGTAATCCGGGCAGAGGTCATTGAACGGAGCGTCCTGATTCCACATTGCATATCCCCGGCCGTTTTCGAGCGGAGCGACTGCGTCCCATTTTCCTGTCTCTTCTGCCGCTTCAGGAACTTCAGGAGCAGAGAAAGATTCAAGCATTGCCATAAGGGCCGGAGGGGCCGTTTCCTCGCTGAAATTTCCTTCCGGACTGTAGCCGACAACATCCTCGCCGGAATAAAGGACGAATCCCTTGCGTTCATCGTTGAAATTATATATCCTCAGACGCGATAGGCCGTCGGCTGAGATACGCTGATACGCCAGCGTAGTCGGACGCGATTTGAGAGAAGCATCCGCGACAGGACCGGACGCCAGCATGGCGGATGGAACTGTCAGGAATATCGATAAAAGTAATGGTAGTCTCATGCTTGTGATTAGTTGATATCCGGTCTCATGAAAAATTGAGTCAGGATATTATAGCCCGATACCTTCTTCCCCGCGTAGGGCTATTTTTATGAATATTGAAACGTATGGTAGGGGAGGGGTGTATCATAACCGTTTTCAGTTATGATACACCTTCGATTGACGTGAATAACAGGACTTTAAGTAGCGGGTTGCTTATCTGATGACGACTTTCTTTCCGTTGACGATATAAATACCCGGAGACTTCATCTCCTTGACTTCAAGGCCTGTGATAGTGAATATATGGTTGTCGGTCGCGGCAGCCTCTATATTCTCCACACTTACAGGAGCCGAAGGATCGACCGTGAAGTAAACCTTCTGCGGAGTGGAGGTCGTTACGCCGTCAGACATATAGAGGGAGTAGGCTCCGAGTTCTATATAGTATGTTCCCTCTTCAGTGATAGGAGTTGAAGGAGTTAGGTAGAGTGTGTTATCTTCCGTGCGCACATTGCTTCCGGAAATATACTCGATGTAGTCTCCGTATGACTGACCTTCGATTTCCTTATACAAAGAGAAGCCGGTATATGAAGTCTGGAGTGAGACGGAGGTCTCGTTGATGAAAGTTATCGCCATCTCCTTCAGTTCGCGGACCGGCTGAGCGGGAGAAACCTCGATTTTGTCGATACCCTCGCCCGTGCATTCATAGACCATCAATATCTGGTCATTGAAATTGTTTTCAACTTCTCCCATGAGGAAAGTTCCTGCCGGAATCAGGAGGATATATTTCCCCTTGTTTATTCCAGCCGAGCTGAGGGTGAAGGAGAAAGAGTTGGTTGTTCCTTCGACCGGAGTGTAGATGGATGTTGATCCGATCTGCGAGTTGGAGAAACCGCTGTAACCGTTTGAAACAAGTTCCTCGCCCTCGTATAGGATAGAGGTCTTGTTGGAGAGAGCCTCATTGACTTTCACGATGCTCTCCTGCGGGAAAGAGACCGTGAACTTCTGCAGTTTGTCGAGAGCGACCGCATTATCCGGCGTCAAATCGAACGCGGGAGCTGTCGGGGCTATGAATTTGACATCGACGGAATATTCCTGATTGTAGCCCCCATCGTAGATAAACGAGTTTGCAAGAATCGTAATGCGGTAGTCGCCATCCGTAGTCGCTATTCCGGTGAAGTCCGCGCGGAAACTGTTGTCTGATAGCCGTGTGAAGAGATTAGAGGAGAAAGCACCTCCTATGGAGACGATTTTTTCCACCCCATCTTCAACGGATACTTTCTCAAATCTGATTGAAGGAGAGCGTCCGAGATTGACCTCGGCGAGATCGGGGAAAGTAACGACAGCCTTATTCAGCATCGAGACAGTAGATCCGTTGGCCGGAGAGACCTCGATTGCGACAGGCTGAGGAGCGACCACATCGAACTCAACCATGAAAGGAGTGCAGGGAACCTGCTCCTCGCCAAGGAGTATGCTCCCTCCGGGGATAGTCAGGAAATAGTGTCCCGGAGTGATATAATCCTGATAAGCGTTGGTATAGCTCATTGTGTTCCCATCAATTACGAAATTGTAGGGTCCCTCTTCCAGATAGAATGATGTCACAGCGGTTTCCTGTCCCTCCATGAAGACCTGGACAGTTTTTTCCGCGTAAGACATCTGCTTGATAGCTACCGATGAATACCCTGGAAATTCCAACGAGAGATGGTTGAAATTATTGGTCGGATTGGTCATCGACGGATTGCTGACAACCTGCGTCAGTTCGCATCCCTTGACTTCGTAGGTGAACTCACAGGCCGGAAGATATATCTTGTTGTAGCTGGCGTCGTTATAGTAAAGATAATTTTCAGGGAAAGAGATAGTATAGGTTCCGGGTTCTGTGGCGAGTTTCCGGAGGCGGAACATATATTTTCCGTTTCCAATCTGATAATCATAGATTGCAGAGAGATTCTCTTTCACTCCGGAAGGGGTGGTGACGGTCGGTTCCCCATTATTGGAATCTACGCTGAGGGTGGCTGCTATATCGGAATCGTAGAAGACTATGTCGTAGAGCCAATCAACTTCCCCCGGCTCCGGAATCATAGTTGCATTCGAGATCTGTTCAGCTCCGATATTATATGAGATGGAGAACTGCCCGACCGCAGAACCGTCAGCGGTGATGGCGTTGGCGGGAATATCGATTGTATATGTTCCGGGATCGGTTATCTTGAGGAAAGAGATGACCATCTGGTTTTCAGCCTGGCCGTATTCGAGGCTGCAATTGCGCTTGAGGTCAGCCGAGCCGATAGTGATGTTTTGGTATTGGCTTCCCATGTCGACGGTTGAGGCATCGGGGAAAGTAAGGGTCACGGCACTCAGTTCGCTGACCATCGTCTCCGGATCGGGATCGGCGATAAAATTGACAGTCGCCGATGCGTTCAGACAGCAGAAAGCCATAGCGGCCGCGACTGTCGTCTTGAGCATTGTAGAAATTACGTTCATAGACATATCTTTTTGTATTGTTGGGTCAGATTTGGAAACTGGTGGAAGTTCCAGAGATTTTCCCTTGAACGACGTGTGAGGTCAATATAATGGTAAGAGCGGGATGTCATTACCATTTCACCTCATAGGCAAAATTAATATTTTTCAAGAATAACTCTCGTTTTTATGGACAGAAAGGCGTTTCGTTTCAAGAATCGAAACTCTTTTCTAATCTTAATAAGTGTTTAAATAATTGAAATTCAGCGTTATGTATGGATTAGGAAGAATCAGATGAATGTTATATTGTTTTTTTCTATGATGGGGTTTAGCTATCTTCCTCCTCCTCTTGGAGGCCGCTTTCAAGCTTGACATCCTTTCCGGTTTCCTTGAGCTTCGAGAAGTTGAGATATACGGAGGGGGTCATGCCGGTTCCCTTTTTGAAGGCGGCGATAAAATTGGCCGGAGACTTGAAACCGACCGATTCCCCGATGCTCTTGATGGTCATCTGTCCCCAGGTCTTATAGTCCATCATCCGCTCCTGGGCAACCTTGATGCGGTAACCGTTGATGAAAGAGCGGAAAGTATTGCCGGTCCGTTCGTTGATTACCTGCGAGACATACTTGGTGTTAGACTCCATCTCTTTGGCAAGTTGCGCCAGCGAGAACTCCGGATTGAGGAATTTGTCGGAACTCTCCATGAAATCGATAATGCGGGCCAGCAGGTCGTCTTGTCGGAGTTTGTTGTCGGAATCGTCGGATTTCTCCTCGGCAGGGAGTTCCGAAGCGGATTCCTTCTCCGTCTCGGGCTTGGGACTCTTCCGGCTTCTCCATTCCTCTGCCAGGCGGTCATGGAGCCTGACGAGTTCCCGGTTGCGTTCGAACAGGTCGGCATTCATGGAATTGAGACGCCTCTTCTGACGCAGGAGGATGACGGCGACCGCGATGATAAGGATCAGGACGGCGCTGACCAGCATGATTCCTATATGCGAACGCAGGAGGTTCTCCTCAAGACCCTCTATATGGCGTTGCGTCTTCAACTTCTCATTGAAAAGATAGCTGTTGCGGATCTGCATGAAATCGCGCGAGTTGAGGACGGAATCGGAAAGATGGAAATACAGGTTTTGGTATAGCAGGGAATTTTTGTTGTCGCCCAACTTGGTGTAGACCCTCATCAGCCCCTTGTAGCAGTCGAGCTGTAGAAAAGGTTTATCAGCCAGCTTCTCAAACTGTGTCAGATAATATAGAGCCGAGTCGAGCTTTCCCATTGACTCGAAAATCGCATACATCTCCGAATAGTCGTAGACCGGAGAGTTGTGAACCGAATCCTGTTGTAGCTTTCTCAGCGAGGCGCGCATATACTTCAGAGCTTCCGGATAATTACCGCGCAGACGCGCGCAGTATCCTTTATTGAAGAGATAATTGTGTTCGAAGGCAGGCAGATTCAGATCCTGGGCGATACGGAGCATCGCTTCATTGCAGGAATCACTGCTGGCAACCTCGTTCATCTCGGCATACGTACCGACAAGATTGTTTAGAAAACGAATCTGGGAACTCTTCTGCCCGTTCTTCATCGCCAGTTCATTTCCCTTCCTGAAGAAACTGACAGCTGATTCGTAGTCCTGGAAAGCGAAATGGATAGAACCGATAGCGAGGTAGGCGGTATATAGATCATCCGGCGGTGTGTCGTGTTGATTGTTCTCAGCCAGTTGTAGATAGTCGAGCCAATATCTGAGCGCATCGTTATATAGTCCGCCTCGGGTTGCGGCCAGACCCTGGTTGAAGCGGACCTTTATCAAAGAGTCGGGACATGCTTCATCTCTTCCGACCTTGAAGGCGAAAGTCGTCATGGAGATGATAAGGGAGAGTATGATTGTCAGAAATTGTCTCACGATGTGGTTCGCTGTGATAAGCAGGTCTGCAAAGATACGGATTATTTTCGGTTTGGAAATACAGATGATGGAAAATTGTTGTTGTAATAATATGATTGATCAAACAGTATTCCCTTCTGTCGGCTGCCGTCCTGAAGGACTGACACTTGAGCGGGAACGGGAACTTCACCGTCTCCTGCTGTTTTTGGAAGAATATACAGCTGCGCTCTTCGGCAGCGGTGTCCATTCATCGCGTGTGATCCGCAACGCGCGTCGTGTGGCCCGTTCGCAAGGAGCGGAGCTGACTCTCTATTCCTCATTGCGCGCCGAGATTCTGTCGTTGCGCGATCTGGAGACGGGACATGTCATGACGCGTGTCGTTCCTGTTCCGGACCTCCCTATAAATTTCGAGCTCAACTCCGATCTCTCGGCGTTGAGCTGGGACGCAGTTGATGAAGAATTGACTCTTGATGAAATTGNGCGACGTTATCGTCTGATGCGCAGGAAGGAGAATATCCACCCCCTGATGGTCCTGTTGCTTATTTCTCTGGCCAACGGAGCTTTCTGTCATCTCTTCGGCGGAGATGCCGCNGCCGTCTTCATTGTCGTTATTGCGACGGGCATAGGATTCCAGTTGAAGAGGATACTTCTTTCCAAAGGACTCAACATATATCTTACGGTCGTCGGGTGTTCGTTTGTCGCATCGCTGTTAGCCTCGGGCGCTATTCTTGTCGGAGCGACCCCGCAGGTAGCCGTGGCTACAAGTCCGCTGTTCCTTGTCCCCGGGGTGCCGCTGATTAATGGTGTTATAGATATAGTGGAAGGACATGTCGTCACCGGTATGTCGCGTCTCGTCAAAGCTTTGCTTATGATTTTCTGCATAGCTCTCGGTCTGGCGGGAACTCTGCTGCTGACATTACATGGCATTTACTCGGGGTAGGGGAGGGTATATTATTAAATCAGAATAAAAGAGAGCGGTATAATATGGACTGGAATATAATACTGGCAATATGCGGCGACGCATTGTTCGCGGCCGTCGCGGCAATAGGCTTCGGCGCCGTCTCCCATCCCGCGCGGCGTGCCTTCAAATGGATAGCGCTTCTCGGGGCGCTCGGCCATGCGCTGAGGTTCGTGTTGATGAATAATGGCGTTGATATAGCGAGCTCNTCGTTCATCGCCGCCTTCGCAATAGGGATGGGAAGTGTGTGGCCTTCGGCCCGCGAACGCATACCGATGACTTGTCTCTACATACCGGCGCTTTTACCTATGATTCCCGGTATATATGCCTANAAATCAGTNTTGTCGCTTATTCGCTTCATGCAGTCGCTNTCCGATGCGGNATCAGGAGTCTCCTGTATGAACGATTTCCTGCTGAATGTGACAGTAACCTTCAGCGTCGTCTTCCTGTTGGCCGTCGGAGCGACTATCCCCCTCTTCTTATTCCGCCGGAAGGCTTTTTCCATGACGCGCGCCCGGAGGTAACTCTCCGGGGTCTATGACCTCGATGGGGCGGTTCCACAACGTCTGAAGGAACAGACGCAGATTCTCGGAAGCTTCGTTGCGCGCGCGNCGCACTACACCCGTGGCATAAAGCTTGTCGATCGAGCGGGCGCGGAACTTGCGCTTAAGTGCGTTCTCCTCCGCCAGAGAGAGGCGGTCGGGGAGCATGAAGCCTAANGGCGCAATATTTTTTGAATCGACGACCACCCAGGAGTTCTCCCCGGTGTCTTCATAGAGGTCAACGCGTTCCGGAGGTAAATTGACAATAAGGGTGTCGCCCCGGCTTGCGACTTGAAGGGAGTCGATGTCGAAGCTGATTCGTCCCCGCTGTTTCTGGATAGCGAAGAGCATTTTNGAATTTATGGTGTCAAGCAGAGTAGCCTCATTATAGATTTCGACNGAACAGAGACGGGCCATTGTGGCCGCTTCTCCGGCGGATGCCCGGAAAGTGACGATCGGAGGCTCCTTTTCTCTGAGCAGGAACCACCAGACAGCTCCTCCGGCCGCCGCAATCGCCGCGATGACAGNGACAACGACTGTAATCTGGCGTATTATGAATTTCTTTACCATATTTGTTTTTGTGAAAAAGAGAAGAAGAAAGCTCCCGCAAAGATCCCAATTTTGGATATAATTATCCNATTTTGGATATAATCAGGAGAATCAGTCCGCGTCGGAGCCGGAACTCCGAAAGTCAATGATGGGAGTGTAGCCATCGCGGGCAAGCAGAGTCTCGAAGTATATTCGTGCCTTGCTTCGCGCCGCGGTAATCAGACGGCGGCGAAAGGCACGGTTCTCTTCGACNTCCCGGACCACCTCCCGATTTGCTATCTCCTTTACCTGCGCCCGCTCCTTTGAGTCGGGTGCAATACGTAAAAGTCCCACGTTGTCATATTCCTTGCGCATCTCCATATCGCGTCCTACCAGTTCGGTGCGTATCGGAGGGAGGGTGACGGTTACTGTACGGTTCTCCTCGTCAATCTCCACATCTTCGGGGCGTAGCTCCTCAAGGTTGATGTAGGCCTCAAGATAGGTGTNGTATGAATATATTGCAATACGCTTTGTTCCCGGAAGCTTATGCCAGTCGGAATTTAGACCGGCAGTCTTGGTGACGGTCATAGAAGCGAAAGTGAGCTTGTTGGCCGAATGTATCTGCTGAAAGAAATCAGGGACCTCCTCGCGCTTGGAGCAAGCTGCGAGAAGAGTCAGCGCCAGAGATAGCGTCAGAAGGGAAAAGAATCGGTTGTATCTCATATTGAAATAGACAACGCGCACGCGCGCAGGTTTATTATATACTTGCATATTGAAGCGTCAACTGCAGACCTCTCTTTTTAATAATTGTAAAAAAATGTTAGGAGNGTGTTCCTTTCCTTTTGTGGTAAAGGATTTATATTCAATTAATTGAGTCGAAGATGTGAAACTGNGTCCGGTAATGGAAGCTAAAATTTTTTATGAAATTTTTTGGTAGGTCGGGAAAAGTTAGTACCTTTGCAACGTTTTTGATAGCAAAGCAACTGTTTTATTATTTAATTGGAAAAGAAAATGAAAAAGATCGTTCTCGCTCTCGCTGTTGTTTTCAGCGTAGCTATGGTATCTTGCAGCGGCAANAAGGCTGCTGAGGAGAATGCAGATTCTGCAAACGTAGAGGCAGTAGAGGTAACTGAGACTGAGGTTGTTGAGGCTCCCGCTGATAGCGCAGCCGCTCCCGCTGACAGCGCAGCTGCTGCTGAGACTCCCGCTGAGGAGGCTCCCGCTACTGAAGCTGCTGCTCAGTAAGTTGCCCGCGCAAGCGCAACTCATAGACCGGTCTTTCTTCCCCAGGAAGAGAGACCGGTTTCCTTTTACACATTGGGGAATAATATCAGTTATTCTACGTTATTAACAATAGTCCGGAGACATAATGAGACTCGACGGGCGCAAAGTCGCAGGAGCGGCTTCATCTGACTCCTGCTTATCGATCAAGATTCCTCCTTTTTTCAGAAAATGGACAAGAGACAGAAGACACTCCTTTATGCCGCGATTATCGTCGTCGCATCCCTGGTGGCGCTCAGTGTCGTGCTGATCGTCTCCAACTCCCGCCAGTCGCAAGCTGCCGAGCAGGCCGAAGCCCGTGCCGACTCCTTGAGTCTGGCTAACGANCGCCTTCAGCTCAAGAATGAATTCGATCAGCTCAATGCGGATTTCTCTCAGTATGAAGACCAGCAGATCTATCTGAAGAACGACTCTCTCGTTCAGCAATATAANCAGGCGCGCATGAAGGTTGAAGGGCTCCTCAAGGAGCTTGAGAGCGANAAGAAGAGCCATGCCGGTAGNCGCGCGCGTATAAAGGAACTCGAAGGGGAAATAGCGACCCTCAAAGGGATTCTAAAGCATTATCTTGAGGAGATTCGACGTCTCGGCGAAGAGAACGAAGGACTCCGTAAAGAGATTCAGGAGGTCTCGGAGCGCAATGAGCGTTTGGAAAGCCAGGTGACGACTACCGCCCGCGACAACCAGCAGCTGACTCAGACCGTCCAGCTCGCCCGCAAACTCAATATCACCGGTCTCTCTCTCTCCCCTCTTAATAAAAAGGGAAAAGCCGAGAAGAATGTAACGAAGGCCAAACAGCTTTATGTCCATTTCACTGTCAGCCCCAACAACACCGCGGCCCCCGGCATGAAGGACTTCTACGTTCGCATCTCCACACCCGAAGGGACGCTGCTGACCGGAGGTGGAAACTTCCAGCTGGATGGCGCCACACTCGCCGCCACGGCCCATCGCCAGGTTGAATACGCCAACGAGGAACTTTCCGTCTCTCTATATTGGGATGTCACTACCACGCTGACCCCCGGCGATTATCTTGTCGAGGTCTTCTGCGATGGCTACCGCCTCGCCTCGCGGCGTATCAACCTTAAGAAATAANACCCGGCTGTTCACAGTTATTGTGGGCCGGGGGCAGAAACTGTTTTGCATATCCGGTATGAATATATAATCAGAGGGCGCGACCATTATGGTTGCGCCCTCTGATTCGTTTTGATATAGCTTTAGCTTGATATACTCNTGATATACNTTAGCTTGATANACAGNAANTTNACCGTCAGACCAGCAGAGCGGTAGCGACGGCAATGCGTCCCATAGCTTCGCGGATAAGTTCCTCGGAAGTCGCGTAGCTCAGGCGCATATAGCCCGGAGCGCAGAACGCACCTCCNTCAACGCAGGCGACATGGGCTGCCTCAAGGATATATTCGACATAATCGGCGCTCGTCTCGATCTTGCGGTCCCCGGCCATCTTTCCAAGACATCCTGAAATTTCAGGGAAGAGATAGAAAGCCCCGTCAGGACGGTTGACGCGCCAGCCCGGAATCTGCGATGCCAGTTCGACGATAAGGTCGCGACGACGTTCGAACGCGCGACGCATCTCCTCGACGCATTCCTGCGGACCGTCATAAGCAGCCTCGGCCGCTTTCTGAGCGATAGAGGAGGGGCCGGAAGTTGTCTGACCCTGCAGCTTCGAGACAGCCTTTGCAATCTCCAGCGGAGCCGCCAGGAAACCGATACGCCAGCCTGTCATGGCGTAAGCCTTCGAGACACCGTTGATGATGACCGTCCGGTCGCGGAGAGATTCAATTTCCGCAATCGAATGGACATGCTCGACGTATGAGATATGTTCATAGATATCATCAGCGAGGATGACAATCTCAGGATGTTTTTCCAACACAGCCGCCAGCCCCTTCAGTTCTTCAAGCGAATAGATGGAGCCTGTCGGGTTTGAAGGGGTGTTGAGCATCAGCATGCGGGTCTTGTCGGTAATTGCCGCTTCAAGCTTCTCGGGAGTCATCTTGAAATCGCTTTCAAGCCCGGAAGGCACGGTGACGACCACACCCTCGGCGAGTTTGACCATCTCNATNTAGCTGACCCAGGCCGGAGTCGGTATAATCACCTCGTCACCGGGATTGATGAGCGCCAGCAGGCAATTTGACAGTTCCTGTTTNGCGCCGTTTCCGACCACGATCTGTTCCGGAGTGAAGTCAAGACCGTTTTCGCGCTTCAGCTTGCCGCAGATTGCCTTACGCAACGAAAGGTATCCCGGNGTCGGAGTNTAGCGGGTATAGTTCTCCTCGATTGCCTTAACGGCCGCCTCTTTGATGAAGTCGGGAGTATTGAAATCAGGTTCGCCGACCGACATGTTTATGACGTCAATCCCCTGCGCACGCATTTCGGCGCTTTTCTGGGACATAGCCAGAGTGGCGGAGGGAGAAAGGGATTTGACGCGGTTTGAAATCTGAATCATTATGTGTTTTTTAGATTTAAGGGTCAAAAGGTCTATGGCGCAGGCGCATTGAAGCGTGAGTTGCGCAGAAACATCTTTTCGCTTGCGAAGATAATAAAAAATTTCTTAACTTTGCGGATAAGTAGCTCTTAGAAATTCCCTTCCCCCTGAGAGGGGTCTCCTCGGAGCGTGAAAACCGATAAAAACGAACAATGATGACAATCCCTTTCAGACTCAGACATCGGGCGCTCCTTTATATAGGATGTATGCTCGCCCTTCTTTCGGGCGTTATGCTCGGAGGGTGTTCTTCTGACAACAGCGAGGCTCTTCCCGCCCTTCTTGCGACCGTCCCGGCCGACGCCGGGGGTGCCGCGACAATCCGCATTGAGGAGATATTGAAGAAAAGCGGATGCAAATTCACATCTGATGGTGTCAAACTTTCCGATAACATCCGGAAAATGGTTGACAGTCTCTCCAACCCATTCGAGAAAACAATGGCCGCTCTCCTCATCGAGGGAAAAGGAGGAGTAGACCAGAGCGGCATCGTCATCTTCGGAGCCTCGCGTACATATCTGACCGGTCTTCTCGATGATCCGGAGGCATTCCGCGCATGTGTGGAGAAGACAGCCGGCGTAACCTTCGAAGTCAGCGGAGAGAACGGTATCGCCAGTCCGTATGCATACGTAGGAAACCAGTTCTGGGTTGCGCTGACGAGCACTCCGGATCTCATGGATCTCCAACGCTACCACAACCTCTCGGAAAACCAGTCTATAGTCAGCCGCAAGGGAATAGAGATGCTTAAAGCAGGAAAGTCGGAGATCGCTGCCCTGATCGATCTNCAGACAGCNCTNCGCGGNGCGGGTCTNTCCAATAATCTGCCGGTAGCTATGGCGACTGTATTCGATTCTCCCTCCCAGATAGCGCTTGAGGGAAAAGTCAAGTCTGAGGAATTTCAGATGACAGCAACCATACTCGACAACTCAGGTAAACCCTCCAAATTCCTTCTGCCGACAACAAAAATCGAAACCTCCGGAATTGCAAAGATGAATACCCGGGNCAACTGGGTCGGTGCGGTCTCCATTTCTGAGGATATGGTCAAGAAGATATCCAGTCTCCTCGGGCCGTTCGGAGCGCAACTGCTCGGTCCTGACAGCCCCCTGATGCAGATTCAGGGAACATGTGTTGTCTCCGAAGGTGTCGGAGGAGGTCCTGTCGTATTGCTTCCGACCAAATCCACACCTACNCCTGCGCTCGTATCCCAGATAGGAACCCTCTTCGGAGTCTCTCCGACAGTAGAAGGAAACGCTCTGTGGGTCAACCGTGGCGCCTCCATGGAAGGTTCCCTGGACTGCGCATCGCTCGCTGACCGCTTCAAGGGAGCGGTTGCGGGAATGGTGATTGATCTCGGTGAGGTCAAAGGTGGTTCCGGGAAAGAGAAAAACGGTCAGGTCATGGATCTCATGCTCATGCCTGAAAATAATTCCCTCACACTCCACTTGCGAATCCCCTTCTCCTTCGAACTCCTCACCGGTGATATCGGCTCAAAATTCTGNTTCCAGATTCTTGATACATTCCGCAATCCCTGTTTATGGCTTGGGCTCAGCCTCTTCCCCTCGGAAATATTTCGCCCGGGCATTGACAATTACGGGGATTTCAGACGACACGCAAAATGAAATTCCATAACGATATATAATGGAATCCTTTCGAATAGACTCCGAATTCCGAATAGACAAAATAACTTTGAACCGGGTGCTCCCCGCCGTCTTCCGCGGCGAGGGCGCGCCCGGTTCGGACGTATGGCTNTCCGGTCTNACCTTCNCGCGTCCGGAGNATCTGCTTGTCGAGGCACGCAGCGGAGGCGGAAAGTCCTCGCTNATTTCCTTCATCTATGGCGCCCGCATAGACTACGACGGTGAAATACTTTTCAACGGCCATCCCGTCTCNCTGCTCACTCCGGGGCAATGGCAGCTCATCCGNCGCCGTCATCTCGCATGGCTTCCTCAGGACCTGATGTTATTCNCNGAGCTGACCGCCATAGAGAATATAAGATTGAAGAANTCCCTGACAGGTAATTATCAGGGAGAGGAACGGATTCGCACCTGGCTTTGCGAATTAGGACTGGAAGAGCGTATNGACTGGCCTGCGGGACGNCTGTCGGTCGGACAGATGCAACGCGTCGCCATTGTCCGCGCCCTCTGCCAACCCTTCGATTTCCTGCTTATCGATGAACCCGTCTCTCATCTGGACGAACACAACAACCGCATCGCCGCCTCCATAATCGCCGAGGAAGCGCGACGGCAACAGGCGGGAATAATAGCGACCTCCGTCGGCAATCCAATCCTTCTCGATTACTCCTCGCGACACTCGCTCTGAGTCTAAGTAGCTGTTCAAAACTGATTATCAATGAATCTGATAACCAAACTGCTGCGCCGCAACATATCTCCGGCGCGTATGGCAGGCTTCGTGGTCTCCAACTTTCTCGGTCTCCTAATTGTCTGCGGAGCCCTGCAATTCTATACCGATGCTTCGACTCTATGGGAGAGTGAGGAAAGCTTCCTTCGCAACGACCGTCTTATCCTCAACAAGAGGGTAGGGGGGGAGGCGCTTGCTGATTCCCGCGTCTCTCAATTCACGGATGCTGAGATTTCGGATCTCGAAAAGCAACCGTGGGTTCGCTCCGTGGGGCGCTTCCGTTCCGCCGACTTCCGGGTCGATGCCATCCTTCCCCAGGGGGGACGTGACCTCTCGACGGCTCTTTTCTTCGAATCTGTCCCGGACCGCTATCTTGATGTATCCAACCTCCCAGGCTGGCATTATGATTCCACTTCCGGAACGGTCCCGGTTGTAATCCCACGCGACTACCTCGCCCTCTATAACTTCGGCTTCGCCACCTCTGCCGGAATGCCACGACTCAGCGAGCAGCTCGTCAGCGGTATACCTCTCCTTCTGCGCATCCGGAGCGCTGACGGGTCAGTCCACACCATGCAGGCCCGCATAGTAGGTTTTACAAGCCGAATGAACACCATTCTCGTTCCCGATGCCTTTCTTCGCGATGCCAATTCCCGATTTGGCCGCGGTGAGGCAGGGGAAGGCCCGACTCGACTCGCCGTCGAGGTCAGCCGCCCCGGAGATACTGCCATAGCGCGCTATCTGGAGGCCAAAGACTTTGAACAGGCCGGAGAACAAGGGCGCGGGTCGGCCGCCTTCCTGCTTCGCGTCGTCGCCATGACGGTCGGAGCTGTCGGAATAGCGATTACCCTAATGTCTCTACTGATTCTCCTACTATCCGTCTCCCTTCTGATGGAGAAGAACCGCGACCGCATCCATTCATTACTGATGCTCGGCGCCCCCCTCTTGGAGGTCGGTCGTCCTTACTCTATGGCTGTCATAGCCGGTTCCATTTCAGCCCTCGTTCTCGCTTTGGTCGGAGTTCTACTTCTTCGCTCCCTCTATCTTCCCGCCCTGACAGGACTTGGGCTTCACGAAGGAGGCATCCTTCCGTCCCTTATCGCCGGCGCGGCGCTGACCCTTTTGGTCGCCGGTCTCAACGTTATCGCCGTCCGTCGTCGCATCTCCCGGGCGTGGCGCCTGTAACTCACCGTTACCTCCATTAACGGACAGATTGCGTCTGTTTACGGACAACCTGTCCGGGTACGGATACGAGTTAATGAAAGTTAAAAATTGTAAACAACCAAAATCAGTAGGTGCAAAAAGATGGAAATAGCTGTAAAAAATGTTACATTTGCCAAAAATGTGGTTTCCTGGAATCCTCTGTTATTGGGGATTTGGGCATAAAAGGCTTATCATTAGACTGTTAACCTTAAGACGAGAATTTTAAACTATTATAACCCAGAGTCCGACCCGTGTCCGGGAGCGGTCAGAGGTCCCATCGGGAACGCCGAGACAGAGGAAAGGCGTTTCCGGGGATTTTGAGCGTATTCGGTTATGGAAAGGATTCTAAAACATTCTTGCATGAAGAACTTCTGTTTTCACCTGAACCGGAAGGCTTGGATGTCATTGGCATTTCTGCTGGCATTCGCCCTTCCTGCTTTAGCTCAGAAGATCACCGTCCACGGTAACGTGGTCGATGAGCTTGGCGATGCACTGATCGGCGCCACCGTAATGGAGAAAGGCACCACGAACGGTACAGCCGCCGACCTTGACGGTAACTTTGAGCTGAACGTTGATCCTAACGCCACTCTGGTGGTAAGTTACGTCGGATATGATCCGATGGATGTTCCCGTAGACGGGCGCACCAACATCAATATCGTGATGAAGGAGAACGCCACGATGCTGACCGAGACGGTCGTCATCGGTTACGGTACGGTAAAGAAATCCGATGCCACAGGCTCTGTCGCTATCGTGACTGTCGATGATGTCGAAGCCGGCCTCTCCACTTCTGCCCAGGACCTCCTGGTCGGCGCCAGCCCGGGTGTGGTCGTAACGACTTCCGGCGGTGACCCCTCCGGCAACGCAAGCATCCGAATCCGCGGTGGTTCCTCTCTGTCTGCCTCCAACGATCCTCTTATCGTCATTGACGGTGTGCCCCAGTCGAACCAGAGCAACGCCGGCGGCACCAACGCGCTGACCATGCTCAACCCGGCAAACATCGAGTCAATGACCATCCTCAAGGACGCATCCGCAACCGCTATCTATGGTTCGCGCGCATCTAACGGTGTCATCATCATCACCACCAAGAAAGGACGCAAGGGTCGTCCGCAGGTGAACTTCGCCGCAAACTTCCACGTCAATACCGCCCGCAAGACCCTCAAGATGATGAACGCCGAGGAATATGTCGGCCTCATCGAGGAATACGGTAACGACCGCGCGAAGCAGTTCCTCTATTCCAACCCCGTAAACCCCAACCTCCCGACCCAGGTCGGAACGGCCAACAACCTTTATGACACCAACTGGCAGAAAGAGGTTCTCCGCACATCCTTCTCCCAGGACTACTCTCTGAGCGTCGGCGGTTCCGCAGGATTCCTTCCCTACCGCGTCAACGCTTCCTACACCAACAACCAGGGTATCATCAAGACCTCTTCGATGCAGAGAACAACCGTCGGCTTCAACCTGAGCCCGAAGTTCTTTGACGATCATCTTTCGGTCTATGCAAACGCCCAGGGTTCATACGTCCGCACCGGCAACGCCGCCGGCGTCATGGGCAACGCTATCGGTCTGGCTCCTGTTTATCCTGTCATGGGCAACTACCAGATGGCTTCCGCCGACATGCCCCTCGCATATAACGGTTACTACAATATCTATCAGACAACCGGACGCCCCGAGGAGAACGCTTCCGAGAACCCCGTCCAGCTTCTGAAAGACCAGAAGACCATCGGTCAGACCTACAACTCGACCGGTAACCTGCAGCTCGACTACTCTCTCCATTTCCTCCCCGAGCTCCACTTCAACCTCAACCTCGGTTATCAGGTATCGAAAAATACCTCCACTACCGACGTCAACCCCAACTCCATCATGGCATGGCGCTCCAACTACAAGGATGGCGCCGGAACACACTATGACTGGTATGAGCTTCAGCGCAACACCAACCTCTCTTTCTTCATCAACTATAAGAAAGAGTTCGAGGCAGCCAAGTCCAACCTTGATGTAACCCTCGGTTACGACTGGCAGCGCATGGACTATCACGGACGTTCCGAAACCCTCATCAACACTCTGGGTTACACTCTGGGTTACGCCGGTGATGTCTTCTCCATCGATGTCGATTCCGCAACCTCCTCTCACCTCAACAAGAGCTATGAGGACGCTCCGATGAGCCGCTGGGGCAATATCAACCAGCTCGTCTCCTTCTTCGGCCGCGTCAACTATATCTTCGACGATACCTATCTGCTGACCTTCACTCTCCGTGATGACGGTTCCTCCCGCTTCTCCAAGGACAACCGCTGGGGTCTCTTCCCCGCTCTCGCCCTCGGATGGAAGATCAACAATATGTCTTTCCTTGAGCGCGCCCAGGGTTGGCTGACCGACCTCAAGCTCCGTCTCGGCTGGGGTCAGACCGGCCAGCAGGATATAGGCGAATATTTCCCCTACCTCCCCATATATGTTGATTCGTATCAGCTTGGTTTCCAGTATCTGAACCCGAACGGCAACGGACAGTGGATCAATCCCCTCTTCCCGCAGTCCTACAATGCCGACCTGAAGTGGGAGACTACAACCACCTGGAACGTCGGTGTTGACTTCGGAGCCTTCAACAACCGTCTGACCGTAGCCGCCGACTGGTATCTGCGCAAGACCACCGACCTGCTCTCCACCGTCCCCACCGCCGCTACCAACACCTCCAACTATCAGACCCGCAACATCGGTGAGATGGAGAATATAGGTGTCGAGGTAACGATCGGCGCCAAGCCTGTCGTCACCGATGACTTCACCTGGAACACCAGCTTCAATATCTCCTGGAACAAGAACAAGATCACCAAGCTCCAGGGCGAGGGTGAGAACTCCCGCATCTCCGCTATCGGCCTTCCCTCCGGAACCGGCGGTAACCTCGGCTGGCATATCGTCGGTCAGCCTGCCTTCACCTTCATGGTTTACGAGCAGGTCTACGACTCCAACGGCGATCCTATCGAAAACCAGTATGTCGACCAGAACTGCGACGGCGTCATCGACGACAACGACCTGATCATGTATCACTCCAAGGATCCGAAGGTGACCATGACCTGGAACAACAACTTCCAGTATAAGAACTGGGACCTCGGCATCTCTCTGCGCGCCAACCTCGGCAACTACGTCTACAACAACCTGCAGTATTCCAATACCCGCATCTACAACGTATCTGCCGCCCAGTATCAGCTCGGCAACCTGCTGGCTGACACCCCGCTCTTCAAGAACGCCTCCAGCGCCCAGCTCCTTCCGCTTTCGAGCTACTTTGTCGAGAACGCAAGCTTCCTGCGCTGCGACAACATCACTCTGGGCTACACCTTCCGCGACCTGCTTGACAGCAAGCTGACCCTCCGTCTCTTCGCGGCCGTCCAGAATCCGTTCGTCATCACCACCTTCAAGGGTATCGATCCCGAGGAGTTCAGCGGTGTTCAGAGCGATCCCTATCCGCGTCCTATCACCACTTCTCTGGGTATAGTCGCAACCTTCTAATCTTTCCATCATTAAAGAATAGAAATCCAACATGAAAGTATTCAATAAAATATTTCTGGGCTTAGGGATTGCGGCCAGCGCCATGGGACTCTCCTCCTGCGTCGGCGACCTCGATCTCGAACCCCGCGATCCGAGCAACATCACTAATGTCGGCAATGACTTAGACGGGGTGTTCGCGGACCTCTACCTTCAGTTCGCCACCTATGGCGCTAACGGAAATTCCCCCGTGCAGGGCTTTGACGGCGGTATGGCAGCTTTCCAGCGCGCTATGTTCATCGCCGAGGAGATTCCGACCGACGAAGCTTCCTGGATCTGGGACCCCGCCGATTACGGCCTTCCCTACAACGGCGGTCTCTTCAACCCCAACCAGGGATGTCTCTACGGCTTCTACTCCCGCCTGATGATCAACATCACCCTCTGCAACCAGTTCATCCAGTCTGTCAATGACGGCCAGTTCAACCTGGATGCGGCAGGGCAGGCCCGCGCTCAGCAATATGTCCTTCAGGCCAAGACCCTCTGGGGCGCATGCTACTACTACATGCTCTCCTTCTATGACAAGGTTCCATACGCCGACGAGACAACCTCAATCGGCGCTCAGCCCGACCAGCTCCCCCGCGCCGAGGTCTATCGTCTCGTGACAGCTGAACTGGAGCGTGTCGTCGCCGCTTACGGCGATAATCAGACCCCTTATTACGGATTCGTCGGAAAGGATGCCGCCGAGGCTATCCTCGCCAAGATTTATCTGAACGCTGAGGTCTTCGCAGGCACTCCCGCCTACGACAAATGTTACGCCCACTGCAAAAACATCATAGACCGTCTCGGCCATGGAGGATACTACGGCAACGGACTCGTCCGCAGCTATAACGCCCTCTTCGGTGCCAACAACGACAAGTATGTCCTCGGCAACGGCGGCAGCGATGTCAACGAGATCATCTGGGCTATCGTCGGCGATGAAGTTCACCTGACCGGCTTCTCCGGCTCCAACTTCCTTACCGCCGCATGGCTCGGAACCAACGGAGTCCAGGGAACCATGACAACCCCGACCCAGAACGAGTCCCTCAACGGAACTTACGAAGAGACCGAAGACGGAACTATCGTCTATGAGTATTATGCCGATACCGATGCTTTCAACACGGCCATGACGAAGTATAACGAGACCAAAGGAAATGACAAGGATAAATGGCAGATCTATGTCTCTGAAATCGTCAATGACGTGGCTTTCTCCTTTGATCCCACTCAGGTCGGATATATCGCACAGGACTGGTATAACTCCGGCAACGGCTGGAAGTGTATGGTCGCCCGCAAGTCGTTCGTCCGTAAGTTCGAATGGGATGACGTCGAGATGTCTCAGAGCTCTGACCGTCGCGTAGGTCTCTGGCAGACTTCGGCCCACGGTTTCAGCGCCGAGAATATCTCCCTCGTCGGCGACGACTGGGGTAAGAACGGTTACCTGACTCCCAAATACTCCAACTGGGCATACAACGAGGATGGCACCATCAACAAGGCACAGAGCCCCACGAACATCTCTACTGCCGCTGCTGACTACGCCGCTATCCGTCTGGCTGAAATCTATCTGACCGCAGCCGAGGCTATCCTCCAGGGTGGAGGCGGCTCGAACGCCGAGGCCCTGCAGTATGTCAACTACATCCGCGAGCGCGCTTACGGCGACCTCCCCGGCTCGACCGACCACCACTGGACTTCGCTCACGATGAATGACCTTCAGGAGGAGCGTTGCCGCGAACTCTATCAGGAGAATGTCCGTCGCACGGACCTTATCCGTTGGAACAAGTGGTGTACGGGTTACACCTGGGAATGGAAAGGCGCTACCCAGAACGGTACGAACCTGCCTGAGTACACCAAGTGCTTCCCGATTCCGACCCGTGTCATGACTGCCGGAGACTTCCAGCAGACCACCGGTTATTAATCCTTAATTCCGAAATCAGAAAAATGAAAAAGATATCGATTGTAATGGCTATGGTGGCCATGGTCGTCGGACTCTTCTCCTGCAAGCAGGAGGATGATCCCCAGTACAAGGCGCCGACCACCTTCACCATCAACACNCCGGCACTCCAGGANCAGGTNTTCCGCACTTCTTCCGAGATGACCGATGCGAGCACCTTCAATCTCTTCTGCAACCAGCCCGACTACGGATATTCGGCTATCTGCAACTATTCGGCGCTCGTATCTCTCGATCCGAACGCTCCGATTGAGAACTGGAAGGCTCTTCCCAACGTCAACGAGACTTCTGCGGCTATGGCTATCAAGACCTACGAGCTCGGTGTCGCCATCAACCAGCTCCTCGGCGTCGAGGACTATGCCGATTTCGAGGCCCGCGGTCTCTACAACGAGCAGTTTAAGGTCTATCTCAAGGGTGTCTGCGAGATTCCCGGAATCGAGAACTCACGCATCGTCAGTTCCAATACCGTCTCCTATAACAAGGTCATGATCAATTATGCCGAGAAACTTCCGGCGTGGATCTACATCTGTGGTGACGTTGAGAATCCCGACACCGGTGTCGCCAACGGCTTCACCGCTCCCAGCGCCGGTAACTTCGACCTGTACAAGAACAACTTCGCCCTTTACGAGCCCAACAACATGATTGGCGAGAAGCTCTACGTCGGCGTCTTCAANCTCACTCCGAAGGAGGATGCGACTAAACCCGAGACTTCCGANCCGTCGAACGTTGACCAGTGCGCNCAGTTCCGCTTCTTCACCGAACTCCTCGGCTGGGTCAACACCGCTTCTTACGGCTCGAACGAAGCAGACTTCTTCTGNCTCCCGATAACCGACAAGTGGGCCACCACTTACAGCGGNGATGTAGTCGCCCAGGGTCTCGGCAACTGGGGTGCGTTCATCACGGAGAAGACCCCCTGCACCATCGTCTTCGACCAGGTCAACCTCAAGGTTTATGTCCGCGAGGGTGTCCATGAAGTTTCCTTCGTCGGTCGCGATCCCGAGTTCAATTGATTAATTCCATCCGGAAAGGGACGGAGTTTCCGTCTCTTTCCGGGCTTAAAAGACTAAGACATCAACATGAAAAAGATAAAATTTCTGTCTGCTGTTGCGCTGACCCTGGTCATGGCTTCCTGCGATGACTTTGATCTGCCCAATCCCCCGGGACAATCCTTCCCCGAACCGGCAGGCATATTCCAGAACTCCGACCTTGTGATTGAGGAGGTTCCGGAGGAGACGATAGATCTCGTGTCGGCCAACGCGCAGAACAAGTTCATAAACGTCGGNCTCATCACCTCCGTCAATAATTTCCCGGAGGGTTATGATCTGGAGGTCGATATGGAGGTCGCAAAGAACGATGCTTTCGAGAACTTCACAACTCTCGCGACCACCATTGACGGCTATAATCTGACTGTCAATCCCGACTACATGAACGCCGCCGTCCAGGAGGTAGTCACCCGCGAGCCCGGAACATATCCTGTCGCTATCCGTTTCGCAGCCTATGCTGTCAAGGAGAACACCCGTATGCGTCTCGGAGGCCTCGACCATTACTATGGCCAGAATATTCTGCGAGTAAAGACCCTTGATGCCGCCAAGGTCCTCGAGGATGCCTACTACTTCGTACCGACCGACGCCGCCGGCGCTCCCGACTGGAACGCCGCCATGAACATGGCCAACACTTCCGGCGAAGGTGTCTCTCCCTACGACAATCCTGAATTTGCNGTCAAGTTCGAGACTGCTGCCGAGAACACATATCATTACATGATCGCTCCGGCTACCGTCTATCTGAACCGCGACCGCAGCGGCCTTATGGGTGTCAATATGGCNGAAGGCTCCCTCAGCGGTAAGCTGGCTGTCGGATATGCTCCNGGCGTAGTNCCTCTCGCAGGTTCGGTTCTGGCAACCATCAATGTCGAGCAGGACGCTATCTCCCTCAACTATGCGTTCGACGTTCTCTATCCTTTCTGCAACGCTGTCAGCGCTTCCAACATGATGCTGCTCTACACNGATAACTATATCAACTATTACGGTGTGATGGCTATCAACCAGCGTTTCTATATCGGCACTCAGGCTGATAAGAAAGGTGTCAACTTCCGTCAGGCTCAGGATGTGGAGCCGGTTCTCAGCGAGAACGGCCTGCAGAAGAGCGGNGAGCTGGCAATCTCCGATGTCGTCACCGAGGATATCACCTTCCCGCTCAAGAAACTCGTCCTCTGCTGGGCTAACGTAAACCTCGTTCAGAAGACTTACGAAGTCCGCGCAATGGAAACCCTCGCGCTCATTGGCGACGGTAACGGTTGGGATCACGCTACCTCACTTCCTCTGACCCCTGCCAAGAACCTCAAGACCTGGACCGCTACCGATGTTCATCTCGGCAGCATGGTCAAGATTGCGGCCAACGGCTCCTGGGATGACAACTTCGGAGGTGTCGTTACGAAGGATGCCGACGGTAACTTCAGCGGAACGCTGCAGTATAACGGCCCGGACATGAATATCGAGGAGGGCACATACGATGTGACCATCGATTTCAGCGTACTGCCTTACGCAATCCAGCTTAACAAAAAACACTAAGCTACCTCACAACATACAAGATTTGAAGATGAAGGCGGACCGTGAGGTTCGCCTTCATCATTTTTATATACTTCATCATTTTTATCTATAAGTGAGTAGCTGAAAAAAATATATTAAAAAATTTGAATGTAAGGAAAATAGTTCTTAAATTTGCAGGGAATAAGGACCAGCAGAAAGGTATCGACCCCATGCTTACGCAACGTCCCTGCCGGGCGCTGTCGGACAGGGGAAAGGCTTAACGGAAAAACTCATAAATTCATAATAACTTTTAATCTAAATCCTTATCACGTATGAAGAAATTCTACGCTTTCGCAGCAGCTGCGCTGATGTCGGCAGCCGCTTTCGCGCAGGACGGCGCGCCCCTCTACATCACCGGAGCAAACATCCCTGATTCTACAGGGGAGTGGAATGCCGAGGCTCCCGAGCAGTTCGAGTATGTTGACGGACAGTATGTCTTCGAGGGAGTCAATCTGACTCAGTTCAAGATTTCCACCGCTTGCGGCGACTGGGATACTTTCAACGCAGGATGCTACGGATGTAGCTATGGCAAGGAGCCCGGAGTCGCTGTCGCTCTTGAGGCAGGCAATGATTCCAATATCTCAACTCCCTGGAAGGGTGACTACAAGATCGTTGTCGCCGGTGACCTTTCCACCATCACTATGACCACTGATACTCCCCAGCCCGCAGAAGGTCCTACCGCAGTATATGTCCGCGGAGACATGAACGGATGGGGTGCTGAAGCTGAATGGCAGTTCGAGGCTCTCAATGACCAGGTATATAAATTCGTCATGGCCGAAGGTCAGGTCATCTCTCTGGGCGAGACTTTCAAGTTCGCTGACGCTGACTGGAATGAAATCAACGTAGGTGGCGACGGAAACCCCCTGCTCATCGATTTCCCCAATGTTGTCTTCAACGGTGGAAACCCCGCCAATTTCTCTCTTGAAGAGGAGTTCAACGGTGTTATCTGGCTCGGACTCGGCGTTGGTGAGGACGGAGTATCCATGACTGAACTCAGCACTGACAAGGAGTATGTTCCCGAGTGGGGCGAGGTTGGCGAAAACAGCGTCAACACTATCGCTGCTGAGAACGCAGCCGCTCTCTACTTCAACCTCCAGGGTGTCCGCGTAGCCAACCCCGAGAACGGTCTCTACATCGTTGTCAAGGACGGCAANGCTTCCAAGGTCGTTGTTAAGTAAACTATCCAAACACANAGCTTTAAGCGACTGAGACCGATTCCGGACTCAGTCATAAGATACGGACAGGCCCGAGGTAATTCCTCGGGCCTGTTTTATTTCGTGGAGATGGAGGGAGGGGGGAAACCGCAGTCAACCTTCAGGGATATGGGATGTTAATATTTATGAAAGCAATTCCACTATGAAAGACTTATTCCGCTACATAATCTGCAAATTTTCCTGCATCCTGGTCCTGATATGGACCATTGGTGGAGGAGTTTTCGCGTATGGGGCGGAACGTATGGATTCAATAGAGTTTCTTTTCCCACAGGGGAAAAGTTCCCTGATTGCCGGATTCGGAGATAACGGGGATAATATAACCCGTCTCAATAATATTTTGACCGATTCCACAGCCACGACCATAAACCTGAGGGAACTGACGATTGTCGGAGCCGCTTCTCCGGAAGGTGGGGTGAGACTGAACGAAAATCTATCTCTCCGCCGCGCGCAGGAGATTNTCAATCTTTTCCCTTCNCTCAGCCATCTGCAGAAAGGAAAGGTAAGAATAACCCATCTCGGACGAGACTGGAACGCCCTGCGTCAGGCAGTCGAAACCGATTCTTCTGTGCCATACCGCCAGGAAGTCCTGTCTCTTCTCGAGGACATTGTCACGAACGATATAAAGGCAGGAGGGGAGCGCGAGGANCTGCATAATCTCAGTCATCTCAAGGAACTTCAGGGAGGAGTGCCATATAGATACCTATATGAGAGAATCTTTCCAAGTCTTCGACGCTCGATCCTTTATCTGGATTATCAGCTGATTCCCGGCGTTGACCTGACTGTTACCGGCCCGTCGCTAACCGCCAATGGACCTGACATGAGGATTCCCGTATCAGATAGACCTTTTATCATTCCGGGCTCACAGGTTAATTCAGGAGTTCCTTCTGCAGGAAGAAACTTCTATATGGGTGTCAAGAGCAATCTGCTTTATGATGTTGCAGNNCTTCCGTCGATAGGGGTGGAGTTTTATTTAGGCAAGAATATTTCGATTGTCGGCAACTGGACCTATGGATGGTGGAGCAATGATTCCCGCCATAGATACTGGCGCGCCTACGGGGGTGATCTCGCCCTCAGATGGTGGTTCGGCCNCGCCGCGCACAACAAACCCCTGACCGGGCATCATATAGGACTCTTCGGAGGTGTGACTACATACGATTTCGAACTCGGAGGGCGAGGAATAATGGGAGGCATTCCCGGTGGAACCCTATGGGATCGCTGTATGAAACTCGGAGGAGTGGAATATGGCTATTCTCTTCCGATAGCCCGNCGTTTCAATCTCGATATGACACTCGGTGTGGGTTACCTCGGTGGAAAAGTTGTCAAATATGTTCCGACCCGAACCGGATATATGTGGGAATCAACAAGAAATCTGCACTGGTTCGGCCCTGTCAAGGCTGAGATTTCCCTTGTTTGGCTCATAGGAGCCGGTAACGAAAACAGAAAGGAGGGAAGCCGATGAAAGGAATCATACCATATTTCCGCAAGAAAGGAATCATTGCAGCATACACAATGTTGGCCGTAATGTGGTTTCTCTTTACAGGGTGTCATCATAAAGATCTTGATGATGAACCGATTTCTTCGACGGAAATCGAGATCGTCTTCGACTGGAGCCTGGCTCCGGATGCCGACCCCGCATCAATGGGGGTCGCTTTCTTCTCTGACGGCGCGCAGGCTGTAAGATTCGACTTNNCAGGTCGTCAGGGGGGAACAGTCAGAATGCCGGCCGGAAACTACATAGGACTCGCGTTCAACAGCGATGATGAGGATTGGGTCCGGCTCCGTGAGGTCGATGATATCGATGCGGTTGAAATCCATACCAGGGAATCATCGGTCCTGCGCGCTTCAGGAATATCAGTAAGAGGTCTGCCACGCTCCGGTGATTACGATGAGGAAGAATCGGAAAGTATGGTCGAGACTCCGAGGATGTTCTGGACGGATCGCGAGGATAATATGGTTCTGACCGGAAAAGAGGAGAGGAAACAGCTGGTTTTCACCCCTGAGGAGGGTGTATGCCATTACAATGTGACTGTAAGNAATGTCAGTCATATCGAAAATATGGGNGGACTCCTCGTNGACGCNACACTGTCCGGNATGTCGGGGGGATACCTTGAAGGGCGTGGTCGCGCTACTGATTCCAGGGTGACTTTNCCGTTTCTTCTCAATGCAGACATGAAAGCTGCCGAGCTGACCGGGNCATTGTTGACATTCGGCGAGAACCCTGAGCGGGATTTACCTCATAAGCTGACGGTTTATTTAATCCTTAGNGATGGCTCGAAGCGTTATTATGTATATGACGTTGCCGACCAGATTCGTAACGCTCCGGACCCGCGCCATGTCGATATAGTGGTCAGTGGTCTCGATATACCGCAGCCGGTTGCCGGCGGAGGAGGGTTCCAGCCTGATGTCAAGGATTGGGAAACGGAGAATCGGGATTTACAGATGTGAGCNTTCTAATCTGAAGAAGAAAGGAGGCCCCTTCAGTATAGGACACAAAATATTGATAATAAGACGACAATAAAAAATAAAATTATGAAAAAGAAAACACTTATGCTGACCNCTGTGGCTGCCGCCGCAGCACTGGCTTTCACTGCCTGCTCTTCCGATGAACCGGCAGAGGTCAATCATGGAAGCGCCATCAGTTTCCGACCCGCCTTGACTCGCGCGACGGAGACAACCAATGCCAATCTCACCCAGATCAATGTAGCCGCCTTCCTGGGCAATTCCCTATATTTCCGGCCTCTGGCCTTTGTCAAGGGGAGTGACAGTTATTTCGAGTCAACCCCGACCTATAACTGGCCCGGCGATGATTCGGAACTCAGTTTCTATGCTTATGCACCCGAGACTCCCGGAGGAACACTGACGATGACCCCTGACGCCAAGACCCTTACCGGATTCTCTCCGGCAACAGATCCGGCCCAGCAGGTCGATTTCATAACCTCTCAGGCGACGGGACGACGCTCTGTCAACGAATCGACCGGAGTGCCATTGACGTTCAACCATCAGCTCTCTCAGATCGAGGTTACGGCCAAGAGCGACAATACGGCCTATACATACGCCATCACCGGAGTCCGTATCGGCAATCCGGTCTCCACCGGAGATTTCGATTTCAATACCTCCGCCTGGACTCTCGGCACCAATAAAGCAATCTACGAAGAGACATATACTACTCCAAAGACTCTCGGGTCAACTCCTGTATCCATCATGGGAGATGAGGGAGCAATGATGCTTATCCCTCAGACACTTACCGCCTGGAACCATTCGAGTGATCCTTCCAACTCATCGGGAGGCGCTTATATCTCCATTAAATTGCAGATCAATACTGTCGATGGAGCACAGGTCTATCCCTTCCCCTCTGACGGAGACTGCCAGTGGGCGGCCATAGAGCTTCCGGATACTTGGGAAGCCGGAAAGAAATATGTCTATAACCTTGACCTCACCCACGGCGCCGGTTATGTAGATCCTCATGATCCGAAACCCGGTGATCCTGTTCTCGGCGGCCCGATTAAATTTACGGTTGACGTTCAGAACTGGAATGATTCCACTCAGGATCTGCCGATGGATACCGACACAACCAAATGAACCGTATTCTCATATCGATATTGACATTCATCGGCGCATCCCTATTGTGTGGATGTGCCGATGACCTGTCGCCTGACGTGCCCTCGTCCGGCTCCCTTATACGTTTTGATGTAGCGGTCTCATCCGGTCGTTCAATCGCGGGGGGTAGCCGGAAGGAACGGGCACGTTCCGGATCTTATTCCCGAGGGAGGGTTATTGAAATGAAGGGAAGCGATTCTCCTCTGTATCTTCTCTCTGAAATGACCGATGGAATCCGAATTGAATCTGCCGGAGAAACAACCCGCGGCATACCGCAGACTTCCGCCGGTATAGAATCTTTCGGTGTTTACGCTGACCGCAGTGATGCGCCTTCCGGAGCGCTTCCAGAATATATGCGAAACGTCGAGGTCACGCGCGGCAATGACTGGACGCCGGTGCGGGACTATTTCTGGCCTGCCGATTCTCCGCTGCGTTTCTCGGCCTATTCCCCGTATGTCGCGGAAGCTTCCGCGACAGAGGGTATCACGCGTCTTCCCGACACTGAGAATCCTTCATCGCTTGAATATGTTGTCCCGACGGCTTACGAGTCACAGCTGGATCTGATGTGGGCGACCCCGGTTGAGGCGGATGCCTCGCCCTGCGCTCTGTCATTCTCTCACGCGCTGACAGCCGTCAGATTCTCTGCAGGTTCGCAACTGGCGGCCGTGACAATCAAGAGCATAACACTTTCCGGNCTTCTATCGGGGGGAACGCTCGACCTCTCTTCCGGCACATGGAGCGAAACGAAAGGAAATGCGACTTTCTCCGTGTCGCCATCCGTGACTCTGGTGGCGGATGCGGCAACCGGATATGTCACTCCCGACACACCGTTGCTCGCAGAGGGAACATCGTTTCTTCTCCTTCCTCAGACTTTAGGCGAGGATGCCCGGGTTTCTGTTGTCATAGAGAGCGGAGGGGAGGAGAGAACTCTTGACGCATCGTTGGCTTCTGAGGTATGGAGTGCCGGAAAGACTGTGACTTACCGCATTTCAGCCAATCCCTATTCCGATACCCTCATCCTTGATGTCGAAGGAGACCTCTCGTCTCCATATACAGGCGCAACCTTGCCGTTCAGTGTCAACAGTTATATTGACGGCGAGGAGCGGACGCCCGTTTCGTGGAGGGCAGAACTGGTGGATGCCGATGGTAATTCAATAGCAACGCCGCAATGGGTCGAATCCTTCACAGCAGAGGGGAGCGGTAATAGCGATGGCACCGTTGTCACCGTTATGAACGGAATCGTCTATCACGCGATGAGCGCACCGACACAGAAACTTCATTCTGCCTCTGATATAAACTCATCAAGCGGATATACCCCTTATAACCTAAGTTCCTCAACCGGCGCACCGACGCCTGAGGAGACGGCCAATACCTATATCATCAGCGCCCCCGGAAAATACAGCCTTCCTCTTGTCTATGGAAACGCTATCAAAGGAGGAACGGTCAATAGCGCAGCGTATACCACCACTTCCCATAACCGTTACGCACTGAAGAATTTCGTCAACCATCTTGGCAACGGTATAACGGATCCCTATATCTACAATAATAGCGGATGTGAGCCGACAGGGGCGTCTATCGTGTGGTCGGCCGAACTTGGAATGATTCAAGACGTCAGACTCTCTGATGACAAACATTCTCTCCTGTTCGAGGTGCCCGCCGAAGGTATTCGTGAAGGGAACGCTATAGTGGCTGTTACTGATGCCGATGGAAATATTTTATGGAGTTGGCAGATATGGGAGACTGATTTCAATTATTCAACCGGAATTGACACGCTCCCTTCCTCTTCAGGCAATTTCAGGATGTGGAACAAGAATCTGGGATATGTCGCCGGAGGGGATGATGTCGAGTTTCCGGCAGCGCAGGCATATATCCGTTTCTATCAGACCGATGTTCCCGAGGGTATGGAACCCAAAAGTGTTACGCTTCCATTGACACAGGATGGAAAACGAATCTCGACTCCTGAAGGAAACACTTTCTATCAATGGGGACGGAAAGATCCGATGCTCTCGACCGTAAAGCAATGGTATGGAGCATCCGGAGCGGAGCTTCAGACGTTGCCGACACTTAGTGTCGGGGATGCGGCTCCGACTATCTCGGACCTGCAGAAATGGTGGATACTGCATCCGCAGACCCTTGTTTCGGCCTCCCACGATGTCGCCATCTCCTATACGAACCTTTGGAACGTCAGTCTCTCGACAACTTCCAGTGTCAAGAGCGTCTATGACCCGTCGCCTGTCGGTTCAAAGGTTGATTTGGGAACGCGTGAACGCGATTGGGGACGACTGTCTACCACTGTCAGTGGAAGTAACTATCAAATTACTTTTTCTGACGGGAGTATAGCCTCTTTCCCGAAGCTCGGCTACCGTTCGGCTGTCACCGGAAATCTAAACGGACAGGGAACTATGGCCGATTATTGGTTCGCTACCTGTATGTCAAGCCGTAATAGCGCGATCTCCATGTCTGTTGACCAAAACTTCGTTCAGACACAAACCAATTCCATATATATGGCATTCAGTGTGCGCCCTGTTATCGATGAGTAATATGTGGGCTAAGATCTAAGTAAGAGGCCCGGCGGAAGAAATTCCAGCCGGGCCTCTTGTCGGTTATGCTATTAAAATGATCAGGATCAATAGTTTTCGGGACGAAGCTCGAAGAAAGCCTGCGGGTGTTTGCAGACGGGGCATATTTCCGGAGCCTTCTTGCCGATATGGATGTTTCCGCATTCACGACACATCCACATTCTGTCTCCGTCACGGGTAAAGACGAGTCCGTCTTCAATATTCTTCAGCAGAGTGCGGTAGCGTTCCATGTGGGTGCGCTCAATTTCGCCGACCTTCTCGAAGAGAACCGCGATCGCGTTGAAACCTTCTTCGCGGGCTACTGCGGCGAACTCCTTGTACATATCCTTGTATTCATACTCCTCACCGGCAGCTGCATCGAGAAGATTGGTCGGTGTCGGGGGGACGCCACCGTCATGCAGCAGTTTGAACCATATTTTTGCGTGAGTATGCTCGTTGTGGGCTGTCTCGGAGAAAATAGCGCCTATCTGCTGATAGCCGTCTTTCTGAGCCTGTTTCGCATAGAAGCTGTATTTTACTGCTGCCTGGGATTCGCCGGCGAAGGCTGTCTTGAGGCATTCCTCGGTCTTGGAACCTTTGAGTTCTTTCATAGTCGATACTGTTTATAATTGGAATGATAAAATGGAGAAGTTTTTTCGCTTCATCCGGATTTTCAACATCTGTTTCCTGCGGTTGGTTCAGTCCGATATGTTAAAAAAGGGTATTTGGATGAGAAAAATCCGTCTCAGCAGGCTAAAAGATATAAAGGTGTAATAATAATTTGTATTTTTGCGGGAAAGAAACCGAGACCTCAGGTCTATTTCAGATTCCGTTTCCGTCTCGGAAAAAATATCTCATCATGACAGCATTTCTGATTTCTCTGGCCGTCCTGATCGGCGGTTATTTCATCTACGGTCTGTTTGTCGAACGAATCGTAGGACTGGATTCCTCCCGTCCTATGCCGGCCAACACCATGACCGACGGTGTCGATTTCGTACCACTTCCGGCCTGGAAGGTTTTTCTTATCCAGTTCCTTAATATCGCAGGTCTCGGACCGATCTTCGGAGCGATTATGGGGATTATGTTCGGACCGGCCGCTTTCCTGTGGATTGTCTTCGGGACTATTTTCGGAGGAGCGGTGCATGATTTTCTGAGCGGAGTTATATCAATACGCCGTCAGGGCGCCTCTCTACCGGAAATAGTCGGGGAACAGCTGGGACTTTCTGTCAAACAGGTCATGCGCGGCTTCTCACTCCTGCTTATGATTCTTGTCGGAGCAGTATTCGTGATGACTCCGGCTTCGCTGATTGCCTCCATGACTCCGGAATCTCTCGATGTCACGTTCTGGATTGCCATTATATTCATCTACTATATGCTCGCGACGGTNCTGCCTGTCGATAAGTTGATAGGCAACCTTTATCCCGTTTTCGGAGGAGCNCTCCTGTTCATGGCTCTCGGCATTCTCTATATGCTTCTGTTCGGGGGAGTAGAGTTGCCGGCGGAAATGACGACAGGTCTTTATAACCGACATCCGGGCGGGGAGNCGACNCCAATCTTTCCAATGATGTTCGTATCCATCGCCTGCGGAGCTATTTCGGGATTCCATGCGACACAGAGTCCTATGATGGCTCGTTGTCTGACGAACGAGAAGCTGGCGCGTCCTATCTTCTACGGCGCTATGGTCTGCGAGGGAATAGTCGCCNTGATATGGGCTGCTGCTGCGATTGCTTTCACCGGGGGATACGAGGGTATAGCAGCCTTTATGGCCGATCCGGCCAACGGTGGCGCAGGAGGTCTTGTCCANAAGGTATCGATTGAATGGCTCGGGGTTGCGGGGGGTATTCTCGCGATGTTCGGCGTCATTGCCGCTCCCATCACTTCCGGCGACACGGCGTTGCGCAGTGCGCGTCTGATCGCGGCCGATTTCCTGCATATCGACCAAAGTAAGCTCTGGAAACGTCTNGCGGTTTCTATCCCCATCTTCGCTNTGTCCTTTNTGATAATGATGATCGACTTCAATGTGTTNTGGAGATATTTCGCATGGTGCAACCAATTGCTGGCTGTCTTCACCCTCTGGGCTGTGACGGTATGGTTGTCAAAGGAGGTNCGTCGTAAGATATTCGGAATTTTCAGCGCCTGGTGGATAACNCTCCTCCCTGCTATGTTTATGACTGTTGTCTGCGTGACATATATCCTGTTCGCTCCCCGNCCCGAGGGATTGGGACTCCCNTACCAGTTATCCCTTGCCTGCGGGCTTGGAGTTAGTCTCATCCTCGCTGCAATNTTCGGCCGCAGTCTTCGNCGTCGCTCCTCNCTGAAGGTNGTAACGGACTGAATNATCCATGCNGCAACTAAAAATTTCGTGATAGGCGTAAAAANTACGCAAAAATATTTTGATNTTCGGAACAAAAGCTCTTACTTTGCGTTNTAATAACACAAAGTAAGAGCTTTTCATTTACCTTTCCGGCTATGGTGGTATATTGTTTACCATTCCGGTCANGCTGGTATATGAGAAAGGAAAAGAAAAATATAGAGTGGAAGATAAACTGAAATATAGATATGAATATCCCCGTCCGGCTTTGACGGCAGACTGCGTGATATTCGGCTTTGACGGCAAATCTCTCCGTATTCTTCTTATCGAACGGGGAGTGGAGCCTTACCGGGGGAGCTGGGCNTTGCCGGGGGGATTCATGCGCATGGATGAGACTATTGATGAATGTGCTCATCGGGAACTCAGGGAGGAGACGGGAATAGAGGATATCTATCTGGAACAGTGTCATGTCTTCAGCTCGGTGGCTCGTGACCCGCGCGGAAGAGTNGTGACGGTCGCTTTCATAGCTTTGGTGCGTCCTTCGGACTATAAGGTGATTGGAGGGGATGATGCCTCCCGCGCCGAATGGTTTGATTTTTCCTCTCTTCCCCCGTTGGCTTTCGATCATAGGGAGATTGTNGATTTCGCCCGCAANTATCTCAAGGAGATTCTGCGTCTGAGACCGATAGCTTTCCGATTGCTCGACGAGATGTTCACGATCGATGAGCTGAGACGTGTCTACGAAGTTATCAACGATACCCGCTACGACCGCCGTAACTTCGAGCGCAAAGCTATGCAATCGGATATGATTGCGGAGATTCCGGAGAATGAGATGGATAGTATTTATTCTCCCTCCAACACGTCAACGCTGCGTCGCGGAAGACCTCCCCGTTTTTTTAAGTCGATTTTTAGGTCTAAGAAGTCAGAGGGGGTGGAGGACGCATCCGANGANGCATCNATTAAGGATTTATTCGATTTTTAATGTAATAAGTGTTCATAGTGTTTAGGTTATACAAANTGGTGGGTATAAGGATGTTGCGGGGGNAAGNAGATGTCGGTGGATAAGGNTGTTGTGGGGGGAGAATAAGGGAAAGGTAGGTATAAGGGAACGAGAGGGAGTCAAAGGGGAACAGGTGGGAGTATAAGGGAAGCCGGGGTATAAGGACTTTTTTATCAAATTAACTTAAAACCCATGACAGAACTCTGAATTATGGAAAAGACAACAGTTTTCAATCTCATCATCCTCGATGAGTCGGGCTCTATGGATTCAGCCCGCAAAGCCACTATCTCGGGTTGCAACGAGGTCATCAATGCCGCCAAGTCAATGGCGCAGGAGCAGGCCGGTAAGGAACGCTACTTAATGTCTATCTATGCCTTCCAGGGCAACAGNAAGGTCCCTTCGCGTTATATCATCAAGAATCAGCCGGTCGAAAAGATTTCCCACATCAATATGAAGGATTACCGCCCCTGGGGGNCTACTCCCCTCTATGANGCTATCGGCACTACTCTGACGGAACTGGAGAGTATTGCGGCGACACANGAGAATGCANTCGGCATCGTCACTATTATTACTGACGGTTACGAGAACGATTCCCGNNACTTTACGGGNGNNCAGNTCCGCAATCTCATTTCCCGTCTCAAGGAACTGGGTTGGAGTTTCAATTTCATAGGCGCCAATGTCGATGTTGAGGTNATGGGGCANAATCTCAATATAGACAGCCGCCTGAGCTACGATTCCACGGAAGATGGAACCGAGCATATGTTCTCGAAGTTTAAAAATTCGTGGAATTCTTTCAATAAGCAGCGTATAGAAGAAGAGGCCGGCATTACGGACCGNGANGAACTNCTGAGGCGGAGGAAGAAACTTGCGAAAGGCTTTTTAGATGACNTTTNCTGAGAAACAGGGNATTAACACAGTCTATGAACGGAGTTAANCATAGAGACAGCTCCCCCGGATTAGTGATGTCGGTCGCCTACATGCAGGCGATCGGCATCATTCTTGTTGTTCTGGGTCATTCGTTCCATCTTTATCCGGATGGTCATCATGGCAGTTCGATGTGGTTCTACCGGATGATATACAGTTTCCACATGCCTCTATTNATGTTTGTCTCCGGNTTNCTCATGGTTTTCACAACGCGTCTGCGTGGGAATGGNNTGAGGCTTTCGTCGCGACGTTTCATTATNGGAAAAGTGAAGCGGTTGCTGATACCTTTTTTCGTGTTAGGAAGTGTTACTTTCTTTCCGCGAGCACTCATGTCATCGGTGGCTGATGATACNNTCGAACTCTCGGTCCGTTCTTTTGTNATGTCNCTGTTCCANACCGACCATCTGACAATACCCTACTTCTGGTTTATTCAGGCCAGTTTTCTTATACTGTGNGGCTCNTATCTTCTGATGCGTCTGTTCGAACGGCTTGGCNTAACAGATAGGGTCAAATATCCTCTCATCCTTCTGATTTTCTTTATTCTCGGGTGGCTTCCGATTGAATATACCGGTTTCTTTTCTGTCAGACGTGCGGTTTTTTTCTCCGTCTATTTCGCTTTCGGAATGTTATATGCCCGTTTTGGCACCCGCATTGACCGCTCCGCGTTATGGGATTCTCCGCTCCCGGGTGCGTTGTTTACCGCGTTATGGGGAATACTTTTCTTTATGACGGAAAATTCGGACTGGCAGATTTTATGTTCGTTGGCGGGAATAGGGATGTGTATGGCTTTGGCGAAGTTGCTGGTCCACTATGACGCGCATTGGCTTGACCATCTTGTTGGAGCCAATTATATTATATTTCTTCTGTCGTGGTATTGCAATGTGGCGGCGCAGCAGGTGCTCGCCCATTTTGTGCCGGGTGTACCCTGGTGGATATGCACGCTTCTCTCTCTCGTCTCGGGTCTCTATATCCCGTGGATTGGTTACCGTTATCTTCAGACCCATCGGAGGAGTCGCTGGGTCAAGGTAGCCTCATTTCTTCTCGGGCAATCCCTCCGGGAGAGGTAGGGGCGCTGATGAACGTCCTTCGATAATATCTCGCCCTGATGGAGTCTGGAAGAGTCGCAGACCGAAGCGTGGAGCGGAGGCGTAGACATGGTCCATGACAGCAGAGAGGAGATGTTCGAAGCGTTTCCAGTCAGTGACGCCGAAGAAGAAGTAGAGTTCCAACGGAAGGCCGGATGGAGTCGGCTCCATCTGGCGCACCATATATATCAAATCCTTACGCACTTCAGGATGACTCTCCAGCCAACCTTCGAGATAGGAACGGAAGAGGGTCAGGTTTACGGGTACAGCCGTTTTTCCGGGGAGTGCGGGTGCGAGTCCGTCAAGACGCAGTTCCTCCAGTTCGGAGTCACTCAGGAAGCGGACAGAGGTTATATCCAGATATACCGAGCGTGAGACGCGCCTGGCTCCGGAATCGCGCATCGCCTGGTAGTTCTGAAACGATTCGGCTACGAGCGAGTAGGGGGGA
The DNA here is from genome assembly GCA_014801785.1 of Bacteroides sp. Taxonomy (GTDB): domain Bacteria; phylum Bacteroidota; class Bacteroidia; order Bacteroidales; family Muribaculaceae; genus Lepagella. The sequence goes on from JAAVDN010000008.1 coordinate 52,092, forward strand.
ACGGTGGTGATCGAGTTGTCCCAGTTGCGTATCTTGACAGTCGTCAGGGTTATGTCGATGACTTCGCCGTTGGCGCCGTGGCCCGGAACGATTATCCAGTCCCCCTTGCTGACCATTTTGTTTGCCGTCAGCTGAACGGATGCGACAAGTCCCATTATGGTGTCTTTGAAAACCAGCATGAGTATGGCGGCCGAAGCGCCGAGGGCTGTCAGGATGGCAACCGGCGATTTGCTGACCAGAATGCTGAGTCCTATAATCACTCCGATACCGATAAATATCAGTTTCCCCATCTGGAAGATACCCTTGACGGCGTATGGACGCAGCTTGTCGCGGCGCGAAAATGCGTATAGGAGATTGTCAAGGAAGGTGTTGGCCGCGTAGACGGTCACCCAGATGATATAGAAGGCGGCGAGAATATGAATAATAGCCGCCAGAAGGCTTGAGGGAGAGAAGCAGAGGGGTAGCAGAATATCGACAATCCAGGCGGGTGCGAGCTGGGAGATGGCTTTGAGCAACGGGGCGTTGATCAGGTCGTCGTCCCAGTCGGTCTCTGTTTTCTCGACTATGACAGCGACAAGTTTGAGGATGAGATTGGTGAGATAATATCCGGCGACGGCGCAGATGACTGTTGCGACAACCAGCAGCATGGTGATGGGCCATCCATGTGGATCCAACGATAGGAACCGCGCTATTTCCTCGCGGACCGGTTGCCAGAAATCGTAGTTGTTCTCAATCATAGTCGGAGGTCAGGATTTGGTTTTGCGTAGGGAGAAAGGTTGATCGATGAAGCGGTTTGTGAAGAGAGCGAGGAGGGTGGTGGTTAACAGTATTATTCCGAGCGAGATCCATACGGGATAGCGGGTCAGGCCGCATCCGACACATACCTGTATGACCGGCCAGTGGACGAGGAAGATGTTGTATGAGATGCAGTTGGTATGTATGAAGGCGTTGATTGTGCGTCCGATCATCGAGACTCCAAGGAATAGAAGGGCAACTGCGGGGGGAGCGATGAAAACGTTGCCATAAGGGATGAAGGGACCGATAATATAGAGGATGGCTCCGATACTTATGACAGCCCCGAGGTGGCGTTCCGCCTTTTCGCGCAGGAAATATACGAGCATTCCGCAATAGAAGAACCCCATCTGGGTGATGAACTGGCGTCCGAGTATTTCATAGATGTGGTTTCCTGTCTGTTCGTATAGTCGGTCTATGTAAAGATGACCTGCCATTGAGAGGAGAATGATGACTGCGGCCATATATTCCCGTTTCCATCGGGTGCGGTTCATGATAAGGACGAAGAGAGGGACGGAGAGATCAAGAATCCATTCCACTTTCATAGTCCATAGCGACCCGTTAACTGCGCTTTCCCGAAATTCAGGTCCTGTGAAGAGCCCCGGCAGATCGGGGGCGAGCCAGTTCATGAAGGTGAGGTTGGCGGCCAGATATTTCCATAAGGCGGGATCCGCTATGTAGCGTGAGATCGGGAGAGTCGTTAGGAAAACTCCTGCGATGGCGCAGAGAATGACGATGAAGATGTATGTCGGCAGAATACGGCGTGCGCGGTGGATGGCAAAGCGGGGGAGGTTGTTGAGTTTCGTGTAGCTGTGAAACATGAGGAATCCGCTCAGCACGAAGAATCCTCCTATTCTGTCGTGTGAGATGAAATATGGGATGGAGAATCCTCCCAGGAGATTGAAATGATTGATCAGGATACCGAGACTAAGCAGGTATCTGAGCAGATTCATGTTCGGATAGAACATTGAACGTCCTTTCGCCTTCATGGACGCAAAGTTAGCTATTTTGAACGATATGGAAAAAGAGTCGCGGGATTATAGACCTTATTCCGCAAGAAATATATGTTGGAGGACGTTTATATTTCTATAGGAAGGGGCCGAAGATTATGGCAAAAGCAGAATATGTTGAAAAGAATCGGGCGTGGCTGGCGGCCAAGGCTCAGGAGGAAGGTGTGAGACCCCTTGACAAGGGTGTATTCTATAAGATAATTAAATCCGGAAAGGATTCCGGGGTGACTCCGGGGCGAGGGAGTGTCGTGACGGCGCATTATGTCGGAAAGACCATAAACGGTAAGACGTTCGACAGTAGCAGAGGGGGAGTGGCTCCTGCTTTCCGTCTGCGGGATCTGATACCGGGTTGGATAATAGCGTTACAGAAAATGCACGTCGGCGACCGCTGGGAGGTATATATACCGGCGGAACAGGGTTATGGAAAGATGAACCAGCCGGGGATACCGGGCGGTTCTACGCTTGTGTTCGATATTGAACTGGTTGGAATAGCCTGAGGTAGTTTTGGCCCAGTCCACAAGAAATGTCTCAGGAGCTTACCCCGCTAAGCTCCTTCGCCTGCAAGGTCAAACTCGCTCGTTTCTGCGACCCGGCTGTTATCTTGTGGGACGGGGTCTTAACCTAAGACTACATCGAGAATCATCATCAGGAGGAAGCCGAGGGCGAACCCTATGGTGCCCCAGTTGGAATGGGTGCCCTCCTGCGTTTCAGGGATGAGTTCTTCGACGACTACATACATCATGGCTCCTGCCGCGAACGCCAACAGATAGGGAAGGACCGGAATGACGAAAGATGCGAGCAGAATGGTTATGATGGCCGCTATAGGTTCCACCAATCCGCTCAATACTCCCATCCAGAAAGATTTGCCACGACTGTTCCCGATTGCTCGCAGGGGCATGGAAACGATTGCTCCCTCCGGAAAATTCTGTATCGCTATGCCGAGCGATAGTGCGATGGCGGCTGCCATGGGGAGATATGCGTTATGGTCGATGGCCGCGGCGAGAGCTACGCCGACAGCCATACCTTCCGGTATATTGTGAAGTGTAACGGCGAAGACGAGTTTGCTTGTCCGCGAAAGATTGCTTTTAGGTCCTTCGCTCTTTTCTTCGTCTATATGCTGGTGGGGGACAGTCACATCAAGCAGTAACAGGAATCCGATGCCGAGAGCGAATCCTATTACGTCGGGAAGGACACTCATGAATCCATCTTTTCCCGTCATTTCCATCGAGGGGATGAGGAGCGACCATACAGAGGCAGCTACCATAACTCCGGCTGCGAATCCCGTCAGGGCTTTTTGCAGAAGCTGTGGAATCTTTTCGCGTATGAATAGAACGCAGGCTGCTCCCAATGATGTGCCGAGGAAAGGGAGCGCCAGTCCGACTAAAAGAGCGTCCATTGTAATTTTTTGATTTTATTGGGTGAGAATCTGTGTGTGCGGTGGATTGGTGAAGAAGATACGCACTTATAATGAAAACGGGAGAGAGGGGGGAAAGTTTATAAACCATCCTCTTTGCGGTTTGAAATTGTTAAAACGTTGACTTTGTGTAATGGGAAAATATCGCTATATTTGTGAAAAATAAGAAAGTAGGCTTATGAATGAGGACAATCTGTATATCCGGTTCGACTGGGCGATAAAGCACATATTACGCGACAAGGCAAATTTTGACATACTTGAGGGACTGATTTCGGTTCTGCTGGGGGAGGAGGTCAAGATCGAGGAATTGCTGGAGAGTGAGTCGAATCAGGATAATGACCGTGATAAATTCAACCGGGTCGATATCAAGGCTAAGAACAGCAAGGGTCACATCATTATCGTTGAGGTTCAGCTGACCCGTCAGTTATACTATCTTGAACGTATACTCTTTGGCGCCTGCAAGGCGATAACGGAACATATCAATATCGGGGATAAGTATGATCAGGTAAAGAAGGTTTACTCGATCAGCATCCTTTATTGCGATTATGGTCAGGGGGATGATTATGTTTATCACGGNGAGACTGTCTTCAAGGGGATCCACACAGGCAATGATCTCCTTGTCAATATGAAGGAGCAGGGAGTTATAGTACCCCATCTGCCCCGGGAGGTATTTCCGGAGTATTATCTGGTGCGAGTTAATGCTTATGACAAGATACCCCAGAATCCTCTTGACGAATGGCTGACATATCTGAAGACCGGTAAGATCAAGGAGGATACGCGCACTCCCGGGTTGCAGCAGGTAAGGGAAAAGCTACGTATTCTGGCGATGACCCCGCAGCAGCGACGCGATTACGATGAGCACATGGATAATATCATGGTTCAGAATGATGTGTTGGAAACAGCGCGTGACGAAGGACGGGCCGAGGGCCTTGAGGAGGGAAGAGCAGAGGGAAGAGCGGAGGGAAGAGCGGAGGGAAGAGCGGAGGGAAGAGCGGAGGGAAGAGCGGAGGGAAGAGCGGAGGGAAGAGCGGAGGGAAGAGC
>JAAVDN010000009.1:0-192347 GCA_014801785.1 Bacteroides sp.
ACCATCGGAATAATCCCGCCATCCGTCGTAACACACGATGCTTCCAGTTGAAGGAGATTCAAACCCGTTGAGCCAATCCTCGCTTTTATAGTAGGTTTCGTTCATCTTCCACCTCCTTTTCCGCATTTGCAGTCAGGGTCGTGGACGATGGATGCTCCGCCGTAGCCGTAACTATGCCTATCCCAAGATGATTTCTTGTAGAATCGATAGCAAATATAGGAGTGGCCATGGAAATAGAGAATCTCCATCTGTTGACCGTCGGAAGGTATCTCGTTACCTTCTCGGTTGCTATACTTGAAGCCGCAGAATATTATCACTGCGGCGAATGCCATTAGGGCGAGTTTTATCTTATTTTTCATTCTTCAATCGGTGTTATGGTTATTCTTAAATGTCAGCTTCATCAGACAGCCGAGGCATCCAAACTCTACTTCGTCATACCCCCTGCGTCTATACCATTCAAGCACCCAACGCGGAGTGTCGCGAGAATCCCATTCGAGATAGACTGCATCAACTCCCGCTCTTCGGGCAAGTTCCTCAGCGGTGTTCATCAGTGCAGTGGCTGCTCCGCTCTTACGGCACTCTTCTTCCACCCACAGATTATGAATGCAGGCTTTCACTCCACCGTCCACATGTCCATCGGGATAGATGTCAAGCTGACAGTTTCCACACTCTGTTGTGAGGAGATATAGGGTGCGTGTGTACCACGTCTGTTTTTGTATCTGTATCATATCTCTCAGTCTTTAAGTTCTACGGCCTCGTCCTTCCATGACAACTCCCTGCCTATAAGTTTGGCTATTGAACCGGGAGGAAGTCCAATCGCGAAATGATTTCTTGATGCATAGTAACTGGAAGACCAATATCGGTCATCGCGTCTATAAGGTTTATATCTAAAAATCAACTCTTGACCATCGGGGTCAACTGCTAAAAATGCCATATCACTTATCTTTAAGGTTAATGTCTCCGTTGTCTATCACCCAGCATAGGAGCTGGTAGAGCGCGTCTATGAGTTCAGGAGAGGAATTTTTACCGCAATCATCATTAGGAATGAATGTTTGTTTCCAAGAATGTATGTACTCCTTATCCCATTTGCCATATTGTGCAAAATACAGTTTATCTGTTGATATGATTGTCAGACATTGATGGTTTATCTCTTTCGGCAGGATTAAGAGGAGATCGGTAAGAGAGAATATTAACTTCTCTACATAATGATTACCACTCTCATCAGCCACAACATCTATGTAGCTTGCCATCTTCGGGTCAACGCCCAATTCAATCAGGCATTGACTCTCTTCGGGGGTTAGTGTTGTCTTCATATCAGTAGTTTGATGAATATTTGACTTCTGTCCCACTATCACCACCTATCGGGTTGGGGAATCCGTATTTCTCGGCGGTCGCCTTAAACAAAGGAAGACCATATTGTGCATAGTCATCTTCATCCCAGTCTTCAAGACCTTCTTCAAGTATCTTATTCCATCTCAGCACCACTTCAAACATAAGGCTTGAGGATATACCTCGTTGGTCAAGGGCTTTCTCGAATCCGAACGCAACGTCTGATTCGAGTTGTATGAGGATATTTTCCCGCGTCCATTCTTTAGGTGCGGGCCATGAATGACCTTCGGACGGCTTCCACCCTATTTGCGAGGCTTGCTCTTCTGTAAGAAAATCAGAAAATCTCCTTCCGAATCTATCGTCAAGAAACATTCTCCATTCCTCATAGTTGTTTAAAATTTCTTTTATTGTCTTCATATCTCTTCTTTTATGAATTGTTCTACTGGGATTTTTGCAGACACTCTCGATGGATAATACGCTGTCTTTTCCCATTGGATTACACCTTTGGTACTTGTGTGAAGTTTTGAGTTTGCACGAGCACTTACGGGAATATAGCCATCGGTGAAATAACTGAAAGCGTTACCTCCCGTAGTGTAGACCTTACCGTGCTTGCTCAGATTGACTTCTCCGGGCTTATAGTAAAGTCCTGTCGGGACGTGTTTGATTCTGTATGGTTTCATTTCTTTTCCTCCTCAAAAAGACGTTCCCACATAAGTCGAAACGCTGGTTCATTTATAACGTGGTCTGCTTTAAGTGCATCATCCACAATTCCTTTCCATTCCTTTATTTTGCTTTTCGGAACGATGCAGTAGCCCTTCAAAAGAAAGGTCACAACTGATTCAAAATCTCCCTCAGCATTGCACATATCATCTTCTTTAAAAGGATAGTCCTCATCACCGAAAATATCTTCGGCATACTGCTCAGCGAGTTTCTTTATGTCTTCTACTTTCATTGTTTTTCGGTTTTAGGGGTGAAGTCGGGGTATTTCACCAGTTATATCTCTCCAGATTTCCTCATCCGTTGGTCGGTCAGGATTGCACAAAATCCTTTCCTGAAACTCAGTCTGTTCTTTAAGAAGGTCGGAGGCCTTGATATTTGGGGTTGGCGTGAGTTTGATTTCAACGCAAAGTGGCTCAGAACCATATTGCACATCCGGGAATAAGTCCGGAGGCAATAAGTTAAAATTATCGGCCATACTGGGATAGCTATGAGTCAGCTTTAATTCGCCGGACAAACCTCGTGATACATATCCAAGCATAACGAAAGATGTTGGCTCATCTTTGGCCGGGAAAAGTGGACCACAATGTTTTTGAAAGTCCTGTTTCATAGCCTCAAACTCTTCTTTAGTATATGGATGGTTTTGTCTGAAAAGAAGCATACCATCATAGGGTTTGGGTTGAGTATTTTTAGCCATTGTTTGATACAATTTTGATAGGTGAAAACTGACAATGCGTTGGATTATATTTTTGCTCCAACACCTCTCCAATTTTACAAGGTATTGTACCATCAATTACCCCATCAAAAAACCTATAAAGTGCATGACATCCCTGGCTTGTTTCATCAGCTATCTCAATATATTGTATATTTTCACATACATCTGAATGATTATTTTGGGCTGCTCTATACATTCTTCGGAAGCGTTGTTCTTTGTCGCAGATGGTTTTACACTCATCAAGAAGTATCAAACCATCTTTCAGGTCTTTGATAGCTTTATCTGATTTTATTGTTAAGTCATGTAAAACAGCATCATCCCCTTTTTCAATAATGAATTTTGTTAAGCAATTTGATGTCTTACGAAGTTCATATTGGGGTTGGCGTATAATAGCTCTATATGGAGCATTGTAAGAAGGATCCTCTGCCGGAGGCGTAATGGTTAACTCTGTTTCAAAAACGCCGGTGGAATATATGATTTGTTTCATGTCAGTACCTCATTTTTTAGTCCAGTTGAATATTCTTTTCACGATATTTCTAAAGAACTTAAATCTCTTTAGGCGTTTTTCAGATGCTTGGAGTTTTGGATTTGAAACATTTCCTTGCGCATCCAATATTTCATCAGACAAAACATAGTGGTATCTAACACAATACGAGGTAATTTCCACCATATAATCTATATAAGCGAACACCCCTCCATCACCTGCATTTCCGAGAAAAATCTTATCACCACTTTTAAGGTCTCGATTTTCCCAATAATAGCCATGAACTCTATCGTCTGGATGAAAGGTAACAATATTATGTTCCCTATTTACCCAGCCGTCATTACACCAATATGCTTTTACGCCCAATTCCATCATTTTAGCGTGAAACGCATCACATTCAGCATAAAATTTCCTATCAGCTCTTATAATATCGTCGAGAACTGAGAGATCATGCACAATAGTTGTTTGTCCGTATCGACCTCGTATTGTTACACTCATATCTTTTTCTGATGTTTGAGTCTGGTAATGGCATCCTTCTTAGAGAATGCCATTACCTTATGACCTTTGATTGAAAACTCGCGTAGTTGCCGGCTGTCAGTTACTTTTATTGGGGTCTTAGAAAACCCATTGCCGGAATCAGGAACAGGAATGGGATAACGCTTACGCTGGCCGTACCGATAGTAATTATCGGCACTTTGAGCTTGTACCATAGCCGTCCCCATCATCGCTAAGAATAATTTGCTTCGACTATTCATTCGATATAGAGTTAAGCCGTAGCATAATATGCTTTCACAAATTTATCCATCTGCCGACGAGCCTCCGCCTTAGCTTCTTCCACAGAAGTGAAATAGTCCATCGGCACTTCAACCTTATGGATGACTTTACGCACAAGACGCTTCAGAAAGCGTGTCCGACGCATATAAAATACCTCGCCCAGTACGACGAGTTCCATATAGTCGCCGGTGTTATGACAAACATAAGTTACATCTACGGAGGTTACAAGTTGTTTCTTCATTGTTCAGAGTAGTATTTACATGGCTTCTTACGAGCCGTTATACGTTTATGAGTTTTGAAGCAATACATTGTCTTATCTTTCAGCACATCATAGTGCTTACAATGAGAGCAATGAGGTGTGAGGACAAGAGGAAGGGCCTTATCATCTTCTGGAGTGGCATCTCTGATTTCAGTCCAGCCAATACCTACCCATTGAAGAACCTTGCCTCCCATCACGATACAATAATCTGCATCGACAATACACTGAGGTGGATTTGCTGACATTTTGATTTGCCCTCTCAGTCAAAAGATGTCAAAATACTTAACTTTCATTCTGATAGCCCTTCCACTCCCAATAAGTTTCGTGCAACTTGAATCTTGATGTTCTCGGAGGTGAGAAATTTCTTTCCCAGGGCACACTTACAACAGGGTTTTGCGTCTCTGAGATTATTGAAAATTTCAAGCATATAGTCATCATTGACATTGCCGAATGAAGGACAAAGATGAGACTCTGAGAGGTGTACGTTACCCTTATAATCCACACAAGGCTTGCACATCACTCCAGGTTGGCGATCCAAGCCAGCAAGCTTTCTGGTAGGGCTGGTTTGTTTGAACAGTAGATGACCACTCAGACAGGACATGTGGTAACGATTGCTGGCGATCTCGGCCTGAGCCTCCTCATTGGTTTTAGCTCTCCCTAAGTCCTGCATACTCAGAATATCATGAGTATCAACCTTTACTTTGGGAATGGAACCTATTTCATCTTTATACTTAATAATGAATGGAGCGTCCCTATACCATTTAGGATTGGTATAGACCTGCATAGCGACATAATGGTCAAGTTTTGCCAGCTTCTCCATTTCTTCTTTGCGCTCAGGAAACCATGTGCCGTTGGAAGCTACAGCAAAGCCTCCTATAGTTTTGCCGCTTTTGATGAAACGGTTTAGAGTCTCACAAAACTCATAGAACTGGGGATGCTCACTCGGTTCTCCACCGGTTATGACGTAGGAGCTCACGCCCAAAAATCGGGCAAATCTTAGAGCGTTTTTGAAAGTGGCCATATCCATGTGCTCACCCTGGGGATGTGAGCATTGCATACAATGGGAACAGCCCTCGTAGCATTTATTTGTTATCTGTATCAGCATAGTCCTTTGCTATTAAAACTGGTTGAACTTCAGGAATTGGTTTATCTGTGAGTTGAGGATTACTTTCAATTTGATCTGAGAGATCTTCATACTCCACATCAATTATTTCGCGTTCAGGCTGTCTTGGAAAACCAAATAATTGTTGGGTTGACAAGGCTCCTAAACCGTATAAGTCAATTATAGTTCTGCGCATATCATTTATTACCGAAGTCAGCAGGAATCTCGCCCCATTGACGATTGTCCCATTTAACAATCTTGATTTCATCCACCCAGTAAGCCATTGCTCTCAGATATATCTCAGCTTTCATCAGTTTGGCATTTCGCTTGCCGGAAGCAGTACGTTTGTTTCTGAACCAACTTATAGCGGTCGTACTGTCTGAGAAGATGACTTTCGGCTGGAAGTCATTGTCGATGATATATTTGACAGCCTCAACTATTGCAAGGAACTCTCCGATATTTATGGTTTGATTGCCAAGGTCGGTATAGAAGAGTGTTTTACCAGTTTTCAGGTCCACACCCTGAAACTCTGTTTTGCGATTCTTCATTGAGTGGGCTGCATCTACGGCAACACCCTCATTGAGACTAATCATATCAAGATAGTTATGTTACACTGCTTTAATCATTTAAGATGAAATCCGGGAAACGGAATTTCTTTCTTTGTGCTTTGGAGAGAGAAATATATATCTTTGCGTATTTCACCATTTCGGCTTGCTTCTCATCCAGCATATCCATCGTGACAAAGGTGTTTGCCTGAAGGGTTCTGTGTCGTTTGCTCCATTGAAGCAATGCCACTCCGTCATTGACCGGGCCAAAGATGTGAACTTTGTCTCTAAATACCGATTTGGTTTCGATCCAAGTCATTGTCAGGTTACGCTTCATATAGATACCTATGACATCAATGATGTTCTTAGCCATAGTAAGTTGGCTCCTGGTTTGCCAGTCACACACCTTAAGAAAGCGTTCTTGGTAGCGTTGGAAAAAATGAGGATTGTATTTTATGGCTTGCTTACTTTCAGTATAGAAAGCGATTGCTGCGACACCATTGCAGGTATTCATCAGTCCGATATGGAAAGATGACCAATCCCATTTTTTCGTTTTTCCGACACCGGTTTGAAAATAAACCAATATCCCCAGATAGGAATTGCCACGAAATGAGTTAAATAATTTAGTCATTATGACTTGTGGCTGCTTGTGATGTTTCCATAGATACCGTGCCACATAATCCGACTTATCAAAGCGCAGAGTCTTGACTTGAATGTCTGGAAGATCTAAACGATATTCATCCAGCAATTCATCACTTGACATTGTTTCTTCAAACATTGGATTGGGATTGTTCGTATAGCCTCTTGACCATACAAGCGTTATCAATAAAATCTTCTGCCACGCTCATCGCATTTTCAAGGTCATGCCGGCTACGGAGAATGTCTGCGATGGATTTAATATCATTTTTACGCTTCTCCTTGCTGGAGGGGTCATAAATATATTCCTTGTTACCGAATGTGACTCGTATTAGGAATATATTGTTGCGACAGATTGTCGCTATAGTTCCAGGGAACTTGATGATTGTTGCGGATTTGGCTATAAACCCTCCCTCGTTACGCATCGGTACCAGCGAACAACTGTAAAGCGTATTAGGGATAATGTCTTTGAATATAGCTGTATCAACAAACACAATTTTCTTTTTACTCTCAGTTTCTCTACATCCTCTCCAACTTCCATTGGATTTGACGACGAAACCATAGAGTTTATCTGCTACGTTATCAAGCCCTTTGTAGAACTTGATATTGGTTTTTATTCTTTGTGCCATATTATATTGCTGTTTATCAATTAGGGCATACAAAAAGGCCCTGCACCGAGTAATAGTGCAGAGCCTTCAGGAAGATTTATTAATAAACCTTAAATTTGTTGTCTATTTTGGTTAATAATCACTAACCTTGTCTTGAATTAGTTGAGCTACTGATGGGATGATGAATCTTCCAGAGGAGTCACGCTGTTGAATCAGTTGAAATGATTTACCAATCCCTAACTCCGGCATAGAGTCGGTTGTGGTAACATTTAGACCATCTGGATTAGATTCAACGATCAGGAACTCATCTTTTTTATCCGAGTCGTTATAGTGTCGGATGATGAGAATTTCATCATCCTGAACCCCTAAATATTGCCATACTTGCTGGATTTTGAATGTTATGTTCATATCAAACTGCTTTTAATCAATTATAGTTCCAATGTATCTGCAAAACAGTTGGAACAAAAACCTTTTGTTCTGTTATACTGAGACTTGCCAATGCGTTTGCCGCACCTATTACAGAACAAGAGAGATTCATTCCTTCCATGAAGAATGTCTTTGAGATTTTGCTGACTGATATTGTATTCTCGTGACAACGCTCTCAGCACTTCAGGGAAGTTATAATTCTTGTCCTGATGTTCCAGCCAATGCAATCCGCTTGTCAGTCTTTCATAATCGGCCCTGATTAAGAGATTGCGAATGTATGTGGCATTGAGAAGCCTCTGAGCGTTAAGGCGATCCAATAATGCAATCTCAATGCCAAACATATCACTCGCTTTTTCAAGATCTTTTGGGCGAAGGGTAAATTGAACGGTATCGGCCAACCCCATGTCAAACCTTCTTGAAAGAGATGGTCAGAACCACGTCATAATGCTCATCCTGCTTAATGGCGTCAAAAGCGTCTGCAAGCATATTGAGCATAACTCGGTTGCTGTCATCGTGCGACATATTCTTCCAGTCCAGCCCCATTTCATCAGAAATGGCCTTTGCGCTCTCATAATGAGGGCTATCTTCGGGAATTTCATTTACATCGTAAGGAGCTTCTTCTCCGAATAAGAATTTAGATAACTGAAAGAAGTTTCCAATAGCTTTCTGGGATTGTTCAAGAACCTCTTTTTTAGTTGCCATAATTGTATTTAATATTATGACACTGCTTTCATCACTTTAGATCAAACGTCAACTCGCAATAGATAACCTCGCACACTGCCAGGAGGGTTTTGATTGAAAGAGGAATGACATATTTACGACCATCTGCTTCTTCTTTCAGGCGTTCAAGATCTTCGGGTACCAAAGATTTGGGCGGTGTATAATGGACTCCAGTCTTTCGATAGACCAACTTATGATCAACTTTATATCGTTTCATAAGAAGATCCAATACCTTGTGAACGTCCAGCACAGATTCAGGATAGAAGCGATCCTCCGTGGCCATATCCGTCATCACGAACTTCAAGTTCATATCCTGACAGAATAAAATTAAATTTTGGACTGGATAGTTGCTTCTTGCTAACTCTATGGATTGTACGGCATAAGGTGTCAAACTCCCTGTATAGGCAGCTCCGTTGGTAGCGGTTTTAATTCTATTTGCAAGTTGTTCCTGATTCATCTATGAATAGTCTGTTTGATCGTGTTCACTATCTTAATAACGTCGTCTTTGACCGATTTGTATGAAAACTTATCGGTCGATTGGCATTTGTCGATAAGAACTTCCAATTCTCCGCTGGCGTCATTCAGGTCAGACACATTATCTGTCATCGCATCATTGACCGCAGACCACTGTAGTGATTCTGGCCGGTTGTCAAGAGCTTCTTCCTCTTCATCGGCACATCTCTGAACATCAGATTGAGCTTTCTGAAGAATTGTCAGGGCCTCTGCTTTTTCAACCGGGTCTCTCAGTCTTGCCAAGCCGTCAAGAACGGCATGAAGAACATTTCGCCTTTGTCTATTCATATTGGTTGGTAGTTACTGAAAGACACTGCAAAATTACAAAAATTCTACAGTGTCTCCCAGAGTTATTTAACTTAGATGTTAATAGATATTCATTCACAGATTATTAACTCTTTGGCATAGGGGAGCGTTGAAATCCATTCACAGAACAATCTCCATTCCGGGAGTTTGTGATTTTTGCGCTGAAGGTATATTGTGCGAAGCTGCTCATAGTTGGTGGAAACTCGCATAAAGAGCATAATACCTTGCGGACAGTTTGAGAGGACTGTCATAAAGTTTTCTTCAGTCTTATTCTCATTGTATGCTTGGATAAGCCGCTTCATTTGGTTAATGGTTGTCTGAGTAACATACTGGTTACAGCATTTGTCGAAATCCATCTGCATCAGACGGTGCATCTTGGATGATGAGGTCACAATATCAAACCAATGATAACGCTGCATCTCCGGCGAGATATAGTTAGGATATTCAATATCGAAGCTGACGCGAATACCAGTGCGGAAATTAGCATGACACCTTACTTCACCTTTGGAGGCCTGACAGAGCTTTTTAGCACGTCCAAGACTGGCTTCAAACTCTTCTTTGGTGTACTGAGGGAGTTCCAGTCTCATTGCATTACGGCAGGCTATTATCGACTCTTCCAAGTCATACACTTTTACATTTGTTACTTTCATATTTATTAGTTGCTATTTTCAGTTGCGTTTATCAGGTATAACATAATAGAGGGATTAACCTCTCATCATTTGTAAAAAAAAGTTAATCCCTCATTTTTATCGCCGGTTGTCCGGATCCCAGCCGAAGCAGACCATAACAAAGCCGAAAAGAAATCCAAGAAAAACCAAGGACATCAGACCACTTACCACCTTATCCCAAAAAGGTTGATCCTCAAAAACGAGGAAACCACCACAAAAGAAGTACCATATCCATCCGATAGCATACAGTACCAAAACCAGGACGCCGAGACCGATAAGGCCCATGATGCAATACATCACTATCTTGGAAATCTTCTTTTCAGTGCTTCCTTCCGGCGCCGATTCCTCTACCTGGTTAAAGATGTGATATAGAATACCGCAAACAAGATATGCGGCCAATATTATCCAGCCCATATTATTCGATTAAGTTTTCGTAAATACATCTCATGCAACAGTCACCAATGGCTTCTGACTCCAGACGAGCGATTACTTCAGGATCCTCATGGCTACCCCATTCACGGAACAGTCTCATGGATTTTCTCTTTTTGAGATAGGTGCCGAAACACTCCAGTTGATTATGTTTCAGTTTGAAAGAAATTGTGACGCGGTTCCCATTATTGTCAAGCCAAAAGACACGTTGATTCTGAAGAAATACAGCCACACTGAATGGCACTGTATCCGGGGATAACCCCATCTTCCGCAACATAATCTTTCCTTCATTGTGGTCTCCGAAGAATCCTCTTATAAGTTCATTGATGTAAAAACCCTTTACTCTGGTTGAATCATTGGTTTGTTTCTTTTTCATTATTATTTATTGACGATACTCACTGTTGGTCATCAATATTGTCATAGACCCACTCTGCAATTTCACAGGTTTCAGGATGTATGCAACAAAGGAGGTCTGCAAGGTAATCACCTGATGTCTCTGAAGTATAGAGTTCCACTTTGTCTATCATGCCGGAATCAGTATCATCGTACCATTTGATGAAGAAGCAGACTCCGACATAATCTCCTTCAGTTTCCATGTGGCTTCTGTCAAGTTCGACCTCACACGATATAATAGTGCAGTCATCCTCATATTCCACATCACGGTCATATTTCTGAAGTTGGCCCCATAACTCATCAAAAGATTTGGAGCATGAGGTGGCTTCCTGAATGGGCTTTTTAGCCTCTTCATAAGCTTCTCGATTAAAGTTGGCATTGAACAGTTTTTGCTGTTCTGGCGTGAGCTTAATCTCTTTCATATATTCCTCTACTGTATTCATTAGATAAATCAAATATACGATCAAGTGCAAAACGCATTTGTTCCGCATATTCGTATAATTCTTCCTTAGATAATTCTTTACGCTGCCAAGGCAACATGTCCTGATACCAACACACATCGGTCTCTTCCGTAATAAGGCCCAACCTCTCCCAATCTGTTGGCTTATCTTCTGGTAGAACATCCCTCCAAAAATTAATTTTATCGCCAGGGAGATATTCTTTACCGAGACTTGTTTTCCGAGCCTGTTCTTTGGCAAGCATTAAGGCTTTATCTTCAGACCGAGCATTGACCTCTATCTCTTTCCAGTATGTTTCAACTATCTTAAATGTCCGTTTCATATATTTATCTCTGTCGTTTGTCTTACTTCCCCTGAGTACCGATGGGCACGGAGTCCGCGAACAAAACTTTCAGCTGGGATCTGTTTAAGCACCTTCTCAGAATATGTTGTTACCACATATTCCGCTATTGTTATATTGTAGAAGCAACAGTTGGTCTTGGCCTTTTTACAAGGACGATTGCTTGTGGTAAAAGGGCACTCCTTACAACATTCTTTCAGTCGGATTGTGAGATTCTCGTGATACGCTTCCCCAGCACTACTCTGATTCATACGTTTATGACTTTAGAGTATCGTAGAGTGCCGTTATAACCGCGCCGTCTCAATTCGGCAAAGAGGTTATCATCTGTGAAGTCGGCGAGAGTGAGAGTGGCTTTGTTGCCTTGCTGGGGAATGTAATCTTCCGGACGGGTTTCAGATGTTGATTTGGTAGTGCCCTTTTTAGCTGCCATGTTATTTAGATATTAGAGGGTTGAACGATAGTTTTCCAGATACTCCAGAATGTCGATCAGAGTTTCTGTATAGATATTTTCTCCGGCATTAGAAACTGGAGCGTCACAGTAGGTGGCGAATGTGATATAGAACTCCCGATCATTGTCTGCGATACCGATTGTGTCCGGCAATACTGATGTCGGGCCGGAGTCCTTTTCATAACAGATGTCGGGGTTTTCGTGACCAGTAATGTCATCCCAGAGGATTGTACGAGTCTTGGTTTGTTCACAGATGTCTTTGACAGTATAGAAAATGCTCTCGATGACCTCAGTGCGAATATTATACACACGCTCTGAATACTGGGAGTGGTAGGTCTGCTTAACGATTTTTATCCCCTTCAGCTCTTGTCTCAGGAGGTCAATTAGGCCCTTCACATTGTCCTTACATTCCTCCATATCGGCTATGAGGTCTTTCAGGTCATCAGGAGCGCCGTTTTTACCATGACCGTCCGGGCCTATCCACAGAGCTGTCTCTTCGTAGGGGTCATAACTGTTATAATACCCCTCAACTGCATTAATAAACTCATCTGCATCTCCAGTCTCACACTCGACATAGAAACCGAAGTCCTGGCCGGCATTAGAATACTTGGAAAGATAGAGATCTACCTTATCGTAGTTCTCACTGTGATTATGAACGCCCCAATCATCATCTTCGGCTATTGCTGTGACGCGATTGACAAATTCCTCAATGCGCTTTCTACGGAGTCCGAGGTCTTGAAGCTCCCAGGCTTCAACCTCTACTTCGGAAACGCCATTGCTGATTAGAATGATGGTGTCATCATAGAGACCTTTATCCGGGTCATCGGGATTTCTCTTGATTTCAAGCACTTTGTAAGCACCTGAAGTTTTGTTTTCGGGATCTGACCACCAGACCTCTTTCCCATTAAAAAGGGTATTTGTGTTGTCGCTCATTGTTTTTGTATGATTTTAGTTTACTAAACTTACTGCTTGAAAGAGTAATGAAAAATTGGGTTTTTCATTTTCAAAAACCTCAGAAATGCAGTATATATCTGTACCGATAGTAACATAGGCTCTTTCTCTGATATTGAGATTCATCGGTATCATTATTCCTTCCCGATACTTTAATCTGAGTTGATGATCCAGAATGTTTGATACGTTATGTGCCAGCATATTAAAGGTCACTGCATTTTCCAACACTCCATAAGAGTTATGGAAAAATTGAGGAATCATCGTATGAGTGCCGTCCTCAGATATTCTGATGATTTTTAAAATCTTATCCATTATTTTTCAATTTTTAAGGTAGTTGGAATATCACCTATTTTGAGACGCATACCGGCTATAGCCTCCATCGCATCTTCTATACTAAGTGATGAGGACATTAGGCATGGCATACCATGATCACCAACTGGGTCAGTGTAAATAAACTCTGCACCAGACCCATCACTAAATAAAGTGATGGACTGGATTTTGCAGACGTTATAGGCTTCGCGGATTTTACGGATTATACGTTTTCAGGTATATTCATCCATTGGGTTGTGATTTTAGAATATTCATTAACTTTGCGAAAGAATAAGTGCCTTTAAGCTCTCCGATATCTTCTCGATGACGGAGTTTAACTTCCCATTTATGGACGATAGTGCTATTATAATCAATTTCTGGATATAATTCTTTATCGCCCATAAATGACATCAATTTGACAGTGGCGAGTTGGCTGTCAAATAAGGTTTGAGCTTCCTTATCAGTAGCCTTTAATATAAAATCGCTTTCCATCTTTTTGTATTTGAAGTTTTACTTGCACCATTCTCTCTGCTTGGCTTCGATGTCGATATGGTTGGCGATCAAAAAGTCTTTCAGGACTCCGAAGAGCTTGTAGCCCTCAAAATCCTTGTCACTTACCAGATAGTTAAGATAAGCGATTGAAGCCTCCTGATTCATCTTCGGGAACACACAGTCATGGAAGAGGATGAGGTTCTTCAATGTGAAGAAAGCACCGGCACCCTTATAGGCATCTTTGAAAGCCTTGGACTGCTCCATATCAAAGAACAGACAGGTGGTTTTGACAGCCTGATAGAAGTTTGCGGCTGCCTTATGAAGTGCGCCGGGATTGCGGGTATTCTTGATTGATTTTACCAGTTTTTCAAGCGGAGCATACACCTTTGTCTGAAGATCATCAACAAAGATGTCAGTGCCATCCAGACGGACGTAAGGAACACCTTTGCAACGGCGAATACGGAGCTTTCCGACAATCTCTTTAACGAGCTTGATATAGTCGGTTGCCATCTGGATTACCACGCCTCTGTTAAACCAGCGGTTACGTTCCGCATAGTTCTCTGGGTCATTGTTGAAGAGCTTGACCTGAACGCGCAGTTCTTCAACCACCATTTCCCACTGGTATTTGTAACCCTTACGGCGAAGAGCGGCAGTAAAACTGATAGGCTTGCCGGTCTTATAGTCTTTTTCAGTCAGCATGTGAAAGACCTGAGCCATGATCCAGCGACGGAACAAACGGCGGTCAGGAATAGTACGGCTGGCTTTGATTGCTGCGAATATCGGGTCATCATCAGGAACTACTGAGAATTGACCATCATTGAGACGGCCGACCTCATAAGCACCGTTTGTGCCGCGAATAGAGAAGAGGTTGGCTACGTTGACACCGGCACTGCGGAGGGCTTCGATTTTGGCCTCTGCATCATTGAGTTTCTTGGCCGGGAATGTGGCGACGGGGATTGCAGCGACAGGGGCTATTACTGCTACGACTTCAGGTGCGTTGATCTTGATGTTAGTGCCACACTTAGGGCATTTTACACTCAGTTTCTTCATTTTGATATTATTTTAATGTTATTTATTTTCAGTTTTAGGTTCGACCCATTCTTTAAGAATAATGAGGTCTTTCACGTTAGGGCTTTGCCAGAACCATTTGTCCTTGGCAAATTCATCCCATTTCAGAGAGCCGTTCAAAATCATTATCAGAACATAAAGTTCCAACTTAATCTGAGCTGTTTCCCTTGGCTCTCCATAAAGCATATCATCATCTGTCAGTTCGTGTTCTGGAAGAGCGTTAAAGTATCTGTACCTTTTGTTATCGCTTCTTTCAGAGGGCAAGCTGTGCTGATAGCGGAGAAACAGTTGAGTGATGGTTAACAGAGGGTCAAGGGAGGCTTCAAGTCCCAATTCACCTTCATATTCACCATTCTTGATGACATATTTGCCATCAATTTTTAGACTCCTTTGCTGAAAGTCAATATGGAACTTTGCTCCATTTTGAACTTTTGCTATTGCTTCATAATAGATGGTTTGCATTTGATTTGTTAGTTAAAAAATTATAATCTCATTGGCTTGGCACATTTCTTTACTGAGTCGATTGTAGAGCTTGGATAGACTGGTACCGAATCGACAAAGCCAGGTGGTTAACCTGGCTTTGTCGCTTTTGGATCCAGTATTACATCCAGCTCTTTATAAATTGCCAGTCTTGATTATGTTCCTTTGTGCTGAGGTTGTATAGTTCTCAAAAACAATGATGCGTTTCTTTATTGTACTGATGGAATCCAGACGGATGACTCAGGTAGAACCGGCGTGAGAGCCTGATAAGGATTGAAACGCCGGTTCTACCTGAGTCATATTGACAATCTGGATGACTGAATTTTGCTTTCTTGAACCATAATGTCGCATTACTAAGCTACTGAAGATGATGTGGTATATTTCTTTAGCTGTCTGATGTCGGGGCTTTATGGCTGCCGCTGGAGGGTAGGTATGGCCTACAGCGGCAGCTTAATGAAGCCCAA
The DNA here is from genome assembly GCA_014801785.1 of Bacteroides sp. GTDB lineage: Bacteria > Bacteroidota > Bacteroidia > Bacteroidales > Muribaculaceae > Lepagella. The sequence continues at coordinate 15,635 of JAAVDN010000009.1, forward strand.
ACTAAATTTATCATCTCTCAGGTTGCCGCCATATACTTGGCTTATAATATCTGTCATGTCAGTGATATGTCGCTTTATTAGTTTGATATTCTACAGAATATCTCAGATGGGCCAGTGAAAGTCATCTCTGACAAGAGATGATGGAACTTGGCCCATCTTGGCATCTTCTGTATAATTAAATGATTGACCCTTCAGATAAGACCGCATATTCGGTAATTGATAGTCAGACAATATCGTGTGTTACTTTAGATGTTCGATGTCAGAAGGATCCTGCCATACTGTTGGCCACGGAAAGCGATAGCTCCTGGCCCACAGTAGGGTTGTTGATCCTTCACTGAAAAGATTGTCGTTCTATCAGTCATTGCACACTCAATCTATACTTTATATCATTTTCGATTAAGATTGGCCACCAGAGTCTTATAGACTTCTTTACTGGTGTGGAGAGCATTTTGCATACATCCCAGAGTATAGTAGCCTGGAAGCGTTTTGTCGGTTTTAATACGATTTGCCTTTACATTCCGACCAAGGCCACGCTGAATACAGCAATCAGGATTATTTGCTACATAACCCAGACCACCAACTTTTGTTTTGCCGGTCATCACTGCTCGCAAGCAGTCCGCAACAAACACAGAGAGTATCTGAATGTCTTTATTTACATTGATGACCGGGAGAACCTGAGTGGCCCAGCTATATTCGCCATTGCCGATATACAGATAATTATTCACCTGATTGATGGCTCTATTGTAGCTTTTACTCTCAGCACGAATTGTCCGTGCCTCAATTTCCTTTTGAAAGGCTTTGATTCTTGTGGAACTGAGTGAAATGGAAGCTCCTTTGATAGAAAATCCGAGAAACTTGAACCAACGAGTGTGTGTCAAATACTCAATCTTTTTAGGATTAAGCGTCATTTCTCGCATTGCAACTTCTTCAGACATAATTTCCATTGCTCTTATATAATCTGGTCCTACAAACAGGGCGTCATCAGAATAGCGGACATATTCACCATCCAGCTTGCTCAGTCGCTCATCCAGACTAAACATTACCACGTTGGCTAACCAAGAGGCTACTGAGCAACCTTGTTTGAGGGACTGGTAGGATTTCTGGAGATTGCCGTCTGCATCAAAATACCAGTCGGAATGATAATATTTGCGAAGTACATCTATGATAGCTGAATGACCATATTTGGCTTCAACTTTATCAAAGGCTTCATCAATAAACCGAATGGGTACCGAGTCGAAATATTTGCTGAAGTCAGATTTCCATCCGATAATCTCACCCTTTGTCTCACAAATTTTCCGAGATATTTCTTTCACGATCTTGCCACATCCAATACCTTTTTGGTAGGACTGGCAAGCCGGATGAATCATCTCTGGCATAAGTTCAAACAAGAGGTCATTGGCAATGCTGAGAAATACGCGGTCAACCGGCTCATTGATATAGACGGTTCGGAAATCTCCGTTATCTTTTGGAATCTGTGCTGTATGGGGCGGAGCAATTTCATACTTACCATCCCGAATAACAGCATACATGGCGGCCCTGGTCTCAGGTTTGGTAAGCTGGTAGAGATGGGCTTTATTGATATGTTTCCCGACACCCTTGTCAATGGCATACGTCCAGCGTTTGATGTCGAAGAACATCTCTAATATTTTATCATTCATAGACTGTTTCTTTTGTTATGGTGATTTCATAGGATTCATAAAAATCTCCATTTTCATAAGCAAAGAAATGATCTTCCTCATCAGTCTCAATACTGTCAAGAGACCATCCGGGTTTATTGAGAATGTCATCTCGTTCAGATTTCAATGCTGCTTTCGCACCTTCCATTGTTGCCCACAGAGTATGTGAAGAATAGTTGTCAGAAGGTCGGTTCCCTTCATATTCAACTTGCACACTATACACTTCCATAGCTTTAGAATAAAGATTTTTCACCATTGTAGTTCTGGACAACCCATTCCAGCAAAAGCCGACGGTTATTATTGTCAAGCTCCGCATAGAACTTTGTCATATATGTATCAGGATCCTGAGAACGGGTGGCGTGGTTCCATTTCTCCAACATGTGACTGATATGGCACGTCCATTTTACTTCTTTTAGAAACTCAGGTACATAAGGAGTAACCGACACACCACCGGGAGTAGTAAAAGTCATTGGAACTACCTTATAGTTCCAGCCATGAAACATCCACTTGTTGATGGCGATCATAGCAATTTTTAATTCTTCAGTCATAACTGTTATGCGGTTTTGGAAATGATTTTTGATATGTTGGAATTTACCAGCGATGTTATTCTTTCATAATCCACCGGGGTTTTGTTGTACTTGCCTCGACATTGTAGGATTGTAAAGTTTTCTAAAGACAACTCGATTGTTGCGATTGACACACCCTCAACCAAAGCGTGAAGTATCAGTACGTTATCTTTGGAGTAGTATTTATTAGTGAATACGCAATGGTGCATATATTGTTCCTCATCCAAAAATTCTCGCACAGATTGAAGCGGTCTGATGACAATTTCCTGATCAATAAATTCCAGATTCAAGAATTTTGATTTTGCTTTTTGATACTGAGCCTCCTCTTGTTTGGCATTTTTCTGGTAGCGTTGTTCGATAGTCATCTGTCGTTCACGCTCTCTCCGTCTATCTGCCTCATCCCTCTTAGCTTGCTTTTTAGCAATCCAGAAATCATGAGCTTTTCTAAGATTATCTGGGCAAATGAATTTCGGATTTCGCAAATCTTTTCCACAATAATCCAACGCATCAAGTAGATCATACCACAATGAAGCGTCCGATATGTGATATTTATGACGGAAAGCTACTTTTGCGGATGGCCAATATTTCTCAAACTCATAATATTTTGCCATTGAGTAAGCTACCATATTATATTGACCAAGTTTCCAAGCTGTTTCAGTCTTATTGTCAGTCAAAAGTCTCTTAAACAGAGTGTATGGTGAACATTGATGAAAATCGCCATTATATCCATTGCGTCTGATTTCAGGAATTACGGATGATTGACCAACCACTTTCCAAGGCGCCACTGAATGCCCCACATTCTCATCTCGTATCTCCATAGCGCTATCCCAATTCCAGCAATCACTATAATGAGAGAGCCAGTGCCGAGCACGGCCAATTATCGTGAGCTTTCCTTCTGGAGTGAGCCAGCGTTGAAATGCCTCGCAAATCCAATAAGTCGGCTCGCTCCCTTTTCTTAAATTGGTCTGCATAAAGAACATCCGAACAACTTGAAAGCCCTGACATTTTGTAACCACTGCAAAATAGTCTTTCTCACAGAAGTTTTTCTTTCGTGTAGTATCAACATTAAGTTTTGCACCACAATGAGGACAAACTACTCGCTTTGCTTCAGTTCCAGTCCAAGTACGACCGCAATCCAAACACTCATACCCTTTCTTGGGACTGTATTTAGCAATGTGCAAACCAACTTTCCTTACAGCCTCCTTGTACTGAAATTTAGTTAGTGGAGAAAGACCCTGAGATAGTTTCAGAATCTTTCTCTGAAGTTTAGTTCTTGGTTTCATGTGATGTCGGTGTGATGATTAGAAAATCGGAATATCCAGAGGCTCCGGAATGTTGGGGTCAACCTCTGCTTTGGGCTTTCGGGGTTTGCGAGTTTTGGGGTTGGGAGTCGATGTTGTAGCCACTACTTCTACCTCTCCGGACTTGACAAGTTCTTCACCCTCTTCACCGGCGACTGCTTTAATTTTTGCTTTTGGAGCTTCTACCACAATGTCATCTTCATCGTAGTAGTGTACGGCCAGACCAAAAATCTCATCGTCGGAACAGGCTAAACACTTCTCTCCGCTCTTACGTTGTTTTTCAACAACACTGAAAATATAAGTGCAGCACTCTTTGATTGATTTGTTGGGCTTTGCGTAGGTCTTTGCAAATTCCTGATCTGTTTCTGCTCGCTTGTCGAGATAGTTCTTGATAACCACCTCAAAACTGGTAAAGTTCGGTTCCATATTATCAAAATAATCAAATTCGTCGTTAAAAATTCGGGTTGGATATATTAGAAAGACTTTGAGTTGATTTACATCTCTGGAAATTCCAAATGCAAAGTCTTTTGGGTTAATTTGCTTTTCTCGTTCCTGACCTTGCGATAAATAATGGTGGGTATAGGAAAGCATAAAACTATCATCTATTACTTTGATTATATCAAAAAGATTGAAATATATTTTTCCTTTATGTTTCCACTTTTCAGCAATTTTATCGCCAGGCCGTATGCTTTTGAAATCTCTATATATAGTGAGTGAATGTTGATTGCAGAATTGTTCGGTCAAAGCCTTATGAAACTTTGCCAGAATATCGTTTTTATTCTTCAGCAATCTCAGCTCTACACTCGCCATTGTATTAAAAGCCACATCAAAATAGGTTAATCCTTGTATTACATAACCCAAGGCTTTACTTTCCATTAACCCCAATATCTCAGTCTTAAATTTTGAAATACTGGTAGTGTCGTTTGATTCTAATGCGGTTTTTACTTTTTCCCAATCATATCTCATAGTAGGAATGGTTAAACCCCTTTATCCCTACCTCGCTTCGCTCCAAGGGATAAAGGGGTTTAATGATTAATGAAATGCTGCCACAGCCCGGATGTAGCCGCTGTTCGACATCTTAGCATGCCAGCCGAGGAAGCCAGAGGAGAGGCCCAAGTACCAAGCGTACGCCGCCGAGACCTCAGTGCTGGTCCAGTACCAAACATCTTTTATGCGGCTACCGCCGCATAGTTCGATGGCGGCATTGATTGACCGCTTATTGAGATAGATGAGGTAGAGTTCAGCGACTGACGGAATCCACTCGTCATCCTTCAGTTCTATGCCGGTTCCGATAGACTTGATGTGCTCAATGTTGACCTTACCATTCCAGTCAGCAACTGCATCCTCACATTCTGAAATGTAGCCGGCATAATTGGTTTTGTCTTTCTGATTGATAAGGGGCCGCTCCGGGTAGTCCTCCAGATTAACTGCGAGAGCATGGCTGCCCATCACTACGCCGATACGCTGGACGGTCTTTGTTGGAGCGTTGCGCTTCTGATAGTCAAACATTTCCGATGTGCCGTCCTCATAGAGATAATACACTCCATCAGTGGTGAGAACTTCACCAGGAATGTGGACGGGCTGGACGGTTACATTGACTTCCTCGCTTTCTTTGACGGGAGATTTGATGAAGTCATACACTGTCTGTGCTTCTTCACCAAAGTCATTGTAGAGAGCGAGTTTCAGCTTCTCATCTGTCGGGAGAGAATCATAGATTGCTTTTGCGATTTCGTCTGAGATCATATTGTTATGTTTTTTGTGATGTATTATTTACCTTTGCTGAGACACACAGCCAACTTGTCGAGATCGTTGGTGCCGAAGTGATTTTTCAGTTCCGCAACCACAGAAGGTTTCTGGTGTTGAAGTAATTGCTTGATAGTAGAGGGGTTGCCGCCTCGATATAATTCAAGGCAGTTCATCGCTTGTGAAGTCATATTTTAGAAGTTAATTTGGTTTTATCTGAATAGTCTCGTGATGTTGAAAAATTAGAATGGAAACGAGATTTTTAATAGTTTTTAAGACTCCGAAGCCGTTATTGTTACGTCTTGAACGGTATCAGTTTCAGGAATCTGGTCAATTATGTATTCAAGATGACCATGAGCAAAGCCATCAAGTTCAAGTTCGTCAGTCCAACCCTCCTTGGGCCATCCATAAATATTTAGATACTGGTCATCTTCAAGTTCTACACGAGAGATATAGAAATCCTCGTAGGTATCCATGCCATGAGTGCTTGCCATAATGATGGGAGCGTTATTGCGCTCTTCCTCATCATAATCACCATCCTCATCGAAGTGAACGAAAATGTATTCTCCACCATGAGCGCGGACGGCAGCTTTCAGTTCCTCCTTTGCTTGTGCATCAAGTTTCTTGTGGAGGCTATAAAAATCGGTATGTTTCATTTCTGGAAATCTTTAATTGTTAACCGTTTGAATTGAGTATCGGCCGGTACGCATTGCCAGTGCAAATCGTTTGGACTATAATCACAATACACGAAAAGAAAATGCTCAAGCAACTCTTCCTTATCGTCTGGAATTTCATGGAAGTAGTCGTAATGACCATTATCAATCAGCCATTGTGGAAACTCTTTTAGGAGCCACCCATATTTGACTTTGATAATGCCTACTTCCGGAGAAATAGTGTCAGCGTTGATGATTGCAATATGTATTTCGGCTTCTAACATTTTCTGAAAATGCTCTCCCCATTCAGTCATCACACGTTGATTGATTGGGCACTGAATGGGGGAATATGGATGAAATTCGAGATCAACAGTTTCCTGAAATGCCTGGTCAATCGCTTCTGCGGCAGAAACTCCAGACTTTATGTAATGCTCATAACGCTCTTTATGAAATTTATCATAAGTCCAGAGCCATTCTCTATCAGATATCTGCATCATTGTTTCTCAGTTTTAGGAGTTTCGCCCATCAAGTCCACTGCAAGACCATTTGGGCATAGATTATCGAACCAGTGCCATATCTCAAACCGGGAGGTGCCAGCATCCCAGAAATAGAATGGCTTTTCTATCTCATCATCATTGTTAATGGAGATATCACTGAAGGCGCCCCACATTTTCCGAAGTTCCCATAAGTAAGGATGTTGTTCGATACTGGCTTTTATTTTAGCAAGTATGTAAGGACTGCGTGGTGCATCGGGATCGAAAAAACCACCCTCTTCGGGGAAAGTGCAAAGACGTTTATCGTTTTCTGCCTCAAAATATCTTGTCAACCACCAAGGCTCCATATCAAATCTGGATTCTTGATATTCCAAGACAACCATAAATTGACGGATAGGACAGTCAGCATCCTCCATACGGTAATAGTGACCACCAGGACCATCACAGTCTCTACTATAATGACCGGGAATCTTACAGTCAACAATCCATTCGCCCCATTGATTCTGGCGTACAGCAATCCCTTTGCCACCCCAGGGAAAACCGCTAAGAGTGCCATTCATTTGCTTTTCAACCAGCTCTTTTGTAATTTCTTTTGTAACCATAGCATTTATTTTATTCCAAAGAATTGATAAGCAGCCATTCTAACCTTCACCTCATCATCAAAGGTGGCACAACCACACTGGTCATAGATGCATTGCTCGCCAAACACATGATATAATCTACCGAAAGTATAGTAGGGATCGCCTTTATAGTCTGTTCGTTCTTGAACTGAAACAGCAACCAATTCATGTGAATAAGATTCTCTGATGAAAATGAGGAGAAATATTTTATTAGCTTTTGCATAAGCTCGCATAGCCTTTTGTTTGAATATTTCCAATTCCTCTTTTGATTGTTTTATGCCCATTTGAGTTTTGCTTTTTGACGCACTTGAAGGTCTTTATAACCAATGCTTTTTAACTCATTAAAAAGAGGGAGATACTGGGGTTCTGTAGCCGGTTTTGTCTGCTGAATCACACCATGATAATCTGCATCTCCATCTTGACCGATGTGCATATAAGACATCGTACCACCTGTTCGCTTATCGCTCTCTTCAGGGAAGAGGGCAATAACTTAACCGTCAGGATAAATTCTAAAAACTACTTTCACGACGCTATTGGAGTTAAGGCTTCCACTATTTTTTCACGATTTTGACGTAATTCATCCAGTTCCTTTTTGATTTTTTCAGCACGCTCTAAAACTTTATCACAATCGGTATAAGAAGTATCAGGAATATGGTTGGCATAAGCATGTATTAAATCTGCCCTAGCCTTAGAATATTCTCCATCCTTCTCCTTAATTTTTGCATCTAAATATTCCATCGCATGATTAAGAATAAAGAAACAAACCTGTGGAATTAACTCTTGCTCTATTTGCTCGACACTAAGAGAACCGTCTTCAGGATATATGACATACCCACGATCTTCAAGAAACCAGCCATAACCAAATTTCTTTTCACATTCAGAAATGAAATCTACATCACATTCCAAGATATACCATATTTGTCCGGCAGTTCTCCATTTGTCATAAAACTTACTACCAACATACCAGCCATTGTAATAAATTTCTGTAATGTCAGCGAAGTGCATATTGCGATACTCACAGAAACGATCTGTTTTTCTATACTCAATCATGGTTTTATTTTTTAAGACGCATCTTTTTTATGGTCATTATGCCAATCTATCTCATCTTCAGTCGCCTCTCTATAAAGCAAGAAGCAACCACCGATTGAAGAGTTGTAAAGAAGAGTGTAAACGCCATTTTCATCGGAATAAGATGTATCACCCATTTTGGCAATCATCGGTATCTCCTCCGTCAGCTCGTTTTCTTCATCATCCCAGTCACTGAGATAGTCGATGACTGGCTGGGAATTGCCTTCACAATACCCAGCCCTAAGACCACTAAATACCGCTTCTATTCGATTGTAGTCCTCATCAGCGTCTTGAACGAACCTAATCTTGGAATAAATTTTCTTTTCCATAACGCTCATTTTTTCTCACCACATTCACGTTTTGCATTGGGATTGGTGGTGTACCAGTCCACATAATCCCAGCCGGTACCGAAATGAGTGACACAAAGAATGAAACAGTCAAGTAAGTCGCTGTAAGTGAAGAGTAAGCCGAAAGTCTTAGTAAGATATTCCACATCCCATTTGGAGCAGTCAGTGATGTACCACTGGAATATTTCGACAGGGTTCTCACATTCGCCACATTCCGAACAAACCATATTGGGCCCAGACTGCTCCATTTCTCCGCCACATTCCGGACACTTGGGCTTAATCTCTTCACTTTCTTCATCGTATTCAGGTTCATAGTCCAAATCGACGATAGGCTCAAAATTATCCCAGACGGAATCATCTATCTCAGGAATATTGTTACAAAGAACCAGTGCATTGTTGCACCATTTCACAGCCACTGCGTAGTTGGTGTGATACAACTCTTGTTTCATTGCTGTTCTGATTTTTTATGTTTGCACATCATTTCTTTTCGGAACTGCTCTTTTGTAGGGAAATTCTCTAAATTTTCGTGACCATTGTCATCCTCAAAGAGCGCTTCCATAAGGTCGGCAGCCTCAACTGTGAGAAGGTGATTGTAAATACGTTCACCTATCCAATCTGGATAATCAAAGACATCTTCTGCCTCTTCTTTTTCTTCATCAGTCAAGGCGAAATCCATATAATCACCGGAGAAACAGTTTTCATATAGACTGACCATTCCGTCAGTTCCCTCCCTTTCTTTGATACCTTGAAGGAAGTTGACAAACCATTCTTCGATAAATTCCTCCAAGTCATCATCATTGAGATAATTGGGGTCATGCTGAAGATCGAAATCCTCTTCGTTCTTGTAGCCGAGGTGCTGGGCGAGAGTATCGAAATCGAACCAAAACACATCATTAATGGCTGTATCAGTCCAACCATCGACAGGCTCGATCTCTTCCAGAAATTCCTCAATGCTGTCAAGTTCGGAGGCGGAACAATTATCAGCACGGTCTTTGCCTCCACTCCAAAATTTGAAGTTTTGGAGACTATCTTCTACTATATATTTCATATCTTAGTCGGTTTTTTATGTTTGTGATTCATCATATCCATACATTTTACCTTTCGAGAATTTACGCTGGAAATAATAATGCGCTTCTTTGTGCTTAGGGGAATTACGGATAACGATATGGTCGCCATATTGGGAAACTTCCACTTCCATATTGGCAGGTAGCTTGGTACATTCAGGCCCCCAAGCTCCGTCATACCATATTTCATTTTTCTCAGTGTCTATGGTTGCACAGCCAAGATTGCACGGATCACAATTAAGCTCCTCTGCAATAGCAAAAGCTAAAAATTGAGTGATTCCTAATCGCATAACTAATAGAGTGTTGCAAAGTAGAACTTATTGTTAATACAGAACAACCATTGTGGTTCGCACCCTTCTTTTGATACCATGATACGTTTCATACCATTTACATCATGCCAAGTGTCAAGTGGATGACTGTCTAAAATCAGCTCCCATCCAGGATAATTATGGTCTGACACTATCAAGAAGGGCTGGTTGTTATGATAGAAAATCTCTCCACACAAATGCGGAGCGCCATTATCGGCTATCCATTGCATTACTGCAACAGTACCTCTTTCTTTAAGATTTACGTTTGCCACTTTATGTTAAGTTATAAGTTAGATTTCCATTTGGCGAATTTGTAGGATATGATGATAATATCCATCATAATACTTGCCGATACCTTCATCTTCGTTGACTTTTGGGTAACAGATCTCATGATCCAAATCCTTGTAATCCCATTCTTTTATGGACTGTAAGGCTTCATCCCATGTGGGAAAAGCGCCGATTATGTCATCTGTTCCTGAGGGTCCTTCATATTCATCGTAAGTATGATGCTGGATATAGAAAACCCGGGGTGGAATAGCGTGACTAACATTCAGTGGTTCGCCAACATATTTAATTTTGTCGGGCGATACAATAGACCATTGTACGTTGTGGATGCTAAAACCAAGCTCTTCGCTCAGAACATCGGCCAGATACCACGCTTCATCACCCTCATACTGATGGATGATTATGTCGGCACGTTCAGTGGTTATCTCTACGAATATCGTCTGTTCGCCATTCAGGATAGCGAAATACTTATTATTTGCCATTATACTTCTTTGAAAAAGATTGGATATTTACCCAGTTCGGAGCAGCAGTTATAATTGGTGAAACTGAGAACATCACTCTCAAACGAATCGCCCCACCATACGGCATGTTCCTTATCAATGGGATATGGTGTAACCCACACACCGTCCACACTGCAAAGGCAGGGAAGCAGATAAACTGTTTTCCCAGCCTCATACAGTTTGCGAGCCTGAGTCTTGTTGATTTGCTTGATTTTCTTTTTCAAGCTGTTTGAGTATATCGGATTTGGGTATCGTAACATTTATGCAGCCGTTTCTTTAAGTCCGTGTTCAGAAATTACTTCATCTATAAGCTCTTCGGTATCCATATAGTAACCCCAACAAGAGTCGATTTCTTCCCATTCAAATGTCTCAACTTCTCGTCCATCGGAGTAAACTTTCGTATATGACTCTTTCTTTTCCAAAACATAGCCTTTGACATCGCCCCACGCCCATTTGCCAATGCAATCGACCTCACCGTCGATAACGGTACGAGCTTGCTCTTGCCAAGTCTTATAATAATTAGGACTAAAACCGCAGCGCTTATCAAACATCTCTTTTGTCATATATGAGAAACCTCTCATATGATCATCCTGAGAATAGCCACAAGAACTCCATTCTTTTATCACAAAGTCCTTTGCACACTCTTCGACAAGAGTCATTAAGTCCTCCTCATCCAGAGGCTCCAATAACTCCATTCGGTAATCATCACTTTTCAGAGCAGAAGGCTCAATTTCTATTTGATTGACCCATTCTCCTTTATAAAAACCAGAGTTACATTTTGCTTGAAGTTCCCATTGACGCTCTGACCGATTATAAACAAGTCGTACATCGTTCACCTTACCAGCTTTGATATACTTTACAATCGCTTTCTGTGTCACCACCTCAGCTACAACACGCTGGAGTATTTCGGTAGCGGAGTATTCACGAGGATTGGAAACATGCTCTTTCCAATCACAATTTTGACTTAGCCAATAACGTCCGCGTTCCAAATGTTCAAAAATATGAATTGCACCCATATCCCAATCTGTTACAGGACAAGACGGACATTCGTCATAATATATCTTGATACGATAGTCACCAATCTCTTTGGTTTCTATTAATAAATTATCACTCATAGTAGTAATGTTTATGTATGGCTTGACCAACCGTATGTTGGCTCCATTTGATAGGAGCCGTTCACCATATAGCCTGTTTCGGGCCACCCATGAAAGATGATGCCACCTACCAGACCTTTCTTTCCATTGGTGTACTCGCAAAAAGTAAACTCGTTGTATCCGGGATTGTAGGAAATCTGGATGTATTGGTCTTTTGCGACACGGCGATAATTATGAAAGCGCCGGAAAATCTCGATAAGGGATTTGTCATTGTGCGCCTCACATTCGCGGAGCAGTTCTTTGACTTTGGATAGCGTGATGTTGAAAAACTTGACCGGCACCTGAACTTTCGTCGGAAGCGGGCCATTTTCCTTTATCCACTTCTCAGCAACTGGAGTCACTATATCGCGGCACACTTCACGCGCTTGCTTTTCTGTTATCTCCCTCATGCCATCTGGCTCTATCAAGAAAATATGATCGCCACCCACAGCGGCAAGATAAGAGAGAAATGGGTTGCCGCCCTGAACGTAAGCGAATCGTGCCACCTCATTTTCACTGAAGTGTTTGTCGTACTCGCCCAAATACAAAAGATGAGTGTGACATTCCCCGACAATCCAAATCATCGAGAACTTAGAACTGTCAGCATTTTCGATATATGGACGGTCGTAATTTTCAAAGTCCGATTGAAAACGCTTCATTACATCAGCCACGATATTGCTCATGGTCTGAATTATTTTGGAGATATTCGGTGTCATACGAATGAGATTATGTTGGTATTGTCTTTGTGTTCCTTGTCAAGTAGCTTCTGGATGCGGGCAGAGCGTTTGTCATGCCACTTCCGATAAGCCTTGGTCTCAATGCCGAAATGAGGTCTGAGGATGTTGCGGCTCACCTTTAGCCATACTATGCGTCTTGCACAGAGGATGAGCGTAACAATGCCGACAAGAATGGTCAGCACGGCATTGAGAATTTTGATTGATGTTTTTTTCATTGTGAACCCGTTTTTGTTTATTAGAAAATTTATTGCTCATATTTTTCTTAATAGACGTTAATAATTGATAAAGGGCAATGCTCTGGGTAAACGCTGCCCTTTATGCTCCTCCAATTGATTCATGAAGCCTTGGGAAGTTTTAAGCCAAGAGCCTTGGCACATTCCTCCACGTTCGCGGTCTTGATAACCCAGCCCTCGCCGCCAGACAAATGGCTGTTGAAAACGCCTTTGAACTGTTCTTTGAGGATTTTGCGGAGTGGCTTGGTGTCGCCGCGAAGCACCCAGCAACGGTCGTTGTATTTCTCGAAAGTTAGTCCAAGTTTCTTGATGGCTTTGAGGTCAGTGATAGCGACCAATGTGTCGGTGTCGCCGGCAGGCTTGGCTTCTGCCTTAGGAGCCTCAACAGGCTTGGTCTTGGCGGTCTTATCCTTTTTGGGCTTCGCGTCAGGCTTTGCAGGAGCAGCCGGAGCGGTCGCAGGTTTTGATGCAGTTTTTGCGTTGGGAGTGAGTTCTTTGAAACGAGCCTCATACGCTTCCTTAATCTGAACGCACATTGCATTAGCGGCAGATTTCAGTTCATCGGCAGTAGTGTACTGAGAAAATACGTCGGCAAGCATACTTGAAAAGCTGATTCTCATCATTTTGATTTTGTTTTGGGAGTTAAAGAAAAAGGTCGGCACCTCAGATGAAGTACCGACCATAGTTTTGGTTTTGGCAGTTTAATCCTCTGCCATAGGATCGCGCTCATTGAGAATATCCTCGATACCCTCAAAATCCTGACTGAGCAGTTCGATTTCGGCGGTGTCGTTGGACGCCATCATTTTTTCTGCAAGTCGGTCACGCTCTGCCTCCAGTTCGGAGACAGACATTTCATAATAATTTGCCATAGCCTTGTTAGTTTAGAATTATACGTTTACGGTTGGTTTTCTTGTTTATGACCACAGCGAGACGACATTTTGCCTCGTGTTTCTTACAGAGATTGTAAGACTCCACAACGCGTCGGGAGGTTTGTATCAGTTCACCGGCATACAGGAAATAGAACTTGGTCACTTTGTTGCCTTTGGAATTGACACTCTCATCTTCCACGATTTTGACTATCTCCGAATTATTGACGGGGATTGTGTCGTTCTTTACTTCATCAGCGGCATAGGCAGATATGGCGGCCAGCGCGAGAACCAGTGTGAGAATGATTTTCTTCATCGTTAGGAGTTTTTAGAGGTTTGCACTCGTGTTAGTCATCTCAAATTCAGAATCGGGCATAAAGGTGAACACTTCCAGGCCGTCATAACTGTAATCGTCATTCAGCACCAGGCAGCCAACGAGTTTACGGTCATTTTCGATATGATACTGCACGAGCTGATAAGTTTCAAGGTCAACTATGATTTCACACTCGAACATATTTGCGTCGGCATCGTCATAGAGTAGACAATAGGCATCGTCATACTCGTATTCCTCCACAACATATGCAGAGGAGAAAAACATTCCACTCACAGGATGATTCTCAGCCGGATAATCGGCAAGAGATTCAATGATTTCGTCTTGATATTTAACGAATGAGGCAGCGACGGCGCAGCCGATACCGAGAAGAGCGGCGAGACAGCCGACCGCAACAAGTTTGAAAAGCGAGTTCATTTTTCGTTGGATTTTGAAGGGTTAGCGTAATTGATGTAGTTGCCACCAGAGCAGGAAGCAACTCTCACAGCCACACGAGGGCGACCGCAGATGTAATAAACTGTTGTAATCATTTTGTTGGAATTTATTGAGTTGTTAAAGTTTCTCCATACGGGCAGCATTGGCAATGCGAGTTGAAAGACTCATTTTAGGGGCGTGTTTGCGTGAAGGTCTTGAACCCTTTGCGGCATTAAATATCTCTTTTGCCGACATATCCCAAATAGGTTTGGAAGTGTCACGACACTCAAAATCAGAAAGAGCCTTTTCTACACTTACATTACGAGTGGCATGAAGCACCGTCACACGCTTTCCCTCGATGACATAGTGTGCCCGGAACCGCAAATTTGCTTGGGATTGAGCGGTTACTTGACGACGTTGTTCCGCCATACGTCCACTAATTCCCCACAAGTTTCCGATACGACCCAGTACTACCTTATGCCGGCGGATGCTACATTTTCCGATATACTCTATCTCTTCACGCTTGAAGTTTTCGGCATTGATATGTGCCTCACTCAAACGCAAAAGCCCAACACCATAGGCGTTGAGCTCAGATTTGGGCATAGATACCCCTTTGAAGGTTTTTGTTGCCATTGCATTGAATTTTATTGGTTGACGCTTAGGGGACTCGAACACCATTGCACACCTATGGCTTGTACTTCGCCACGAATGTTGCGTCATAAATACGGTTCTTCATAACAATGCCACCGATTTTTGACATTGCCCCATCAGATAGTCTAAACCCATCATCCGGCACACAGGCGCCACATACCCCGATAGTGGCAAAAGTATTCATTTACGAGGACACCAATTCACACCCGGTGCTTTGGGTGGGCAGTGACCCCACACGAGAGCGGTCACAACTGCTTTATGTTAATATTTGGTGGGTGTGGGGGACTTACATCCCCAATGTCGCTAAAGTTCATCCAATAGTTGAGGCTCAGAAATACACCTCATCCTTTTCGATTTCCACGATTTCGCGGCTCTGTTTGCCGTTTTCATCCTCCACCACGCGGATGATGCACAGATTTTCCATCTCTTCCCATGCCATTTCAGACTCCACAGAACGGTCATTGTACTTCTTGAAGTCACGCCCCTGTTTCAGACCGCGCAGAATGATTGCGACAGTCCACTTGTCGTCGGCGATTTCCGACAGCATGAAGCGTGAAACGCACTTGCCGTCAATCTTTGCAGCCTCTTCAGGGGTATAGACACGATAGACCGTACCCTCTTCGTCCTTGTACTTCGCCGGCACGTTCTTGAACACGCACATTTTGCTCTCTTCGGTCTGCATAGAGTCATTCCACCCTTTACGAATAGTGCCGGGGGTGTAGCCTTTTTTCGTCACTTTTCCCTTTTTGTTGGTAGTCGTGAAACGCTCCACGCCCATTGCGCTCATGAAGCCCTCCACAGTCATGCCGTCGCACGAGGGCAGTTTTTGGGTGTAGAGGGTCTCAAAGGTACGGAGTACCTGCGTGAGTTGCGAGGTTTTCGCGATGATTTCGCGTGTTCCACCGTTGATTTGCTTTGCGTTGAGGGCTATATTTGTAGCCATGATGATATAGTGACCCCACACAAGAGCGGTCACAACTGCATTGAGGTTGATATGTAGTGGGTGGGGAGTACTTGCAAGGGCATAATATGCCACACTCCCTGTGCCGCTTTGACGGACTCACCCTATAAAGTGTTGATTGGATACATTATTCTCCAGAACGATACGGCTTGTGCTCCGCGTATAGTCTGAACACGCCCACCAGGGGAAACACAGGGTGCTTTTTCACCCACTTTTTGTGCGCTTTCGCTTGGGCTGCCTTACCCTTACTCGCGCCAGTGTATTTGCACATTTCAGACTTTTTTGCGCTCTATGCTATCCGATTGGGTCGTTTCACCCCACAAGTCGGACAAAGGTTTCCCCCGAATGGTCACATTACTCCACTCTTCCCCCATGCGCAGGGGCCCCACTGCTTTATGCGTGCGCACTTTACGCACCGCGCACAATGGTATTTTTACGACTTAATCATTGAAATGGTTTGCTACTTCACTACTTCACACACTTTTCACCTATATACGCAAATCATGGACTTACAAAGGATAAAGCGAAAATTTGCTAAATTTTCCTCACTCATGGAGTCAAGGGGTTTCACTTTTCGCACCTATTACCAAAGGTCGTCAAGCATCAGACTTGTCAATGTTCTCTTGTAAGATGTTTGAGAGGTTCGGGAGCTAATCCGGTTCTCAAATCTTACACCACAAAATTGTAATGGTCTGTGGACGGTTGCAACATTGACTGAAAAAATTTTTTGAAACAGTCAATCTTTTATATCTATAAAGGTATAAGGTTGTTTTAAAGAACACAAAACACTGAAAATCAAATAGTTATAAATCTTTATTTTTCCGTAAATTTTTTTGAGTGAGGGGAGATTTTTATGTTTGAAATAGTGACAAAATGGATAAGGGGTCATTAGAGTGTTAAATAAATGTTAAAATATGGAGTTACACCTATATATAAAAGAGTTTCACTTTTCAAAATAAGTGAAACCAAATCGCTAAATTGACCTAAATGATTGAAAAACAGGTAGTTTTCTAATACAACTATCAATTAAACACTTTTTAACATTTAAGGTCCAATTTTTGAGTAAAAAATATATGTTTCACTTATTGTAAAAGTGAAACCAAAATAAGCCTAAAATGTAGCTAACTATCTGAAAATAAATAAAAAACCGGAGTGGGTGCCTCCCTTGCTCTTCAAGGCAGATGTAAATTTTTCCCAAATTTCAAATCTCGTTTTGGGAAGGTGTTATACTGGGAGGCTCGGCACCATCCCAACCCCACAAAACAATCCAGTATTATCCAATTTTTAGCCTCATCCTTACCTGAGAACTGACATCTTAACTCATTTTACCCCTAATATGCTGATATTTCATCACTTATCATCTCGACCTGATTTTTCTCAGACCTCAACCATATCAGGCCACTTTCAAGCCAAATCTCAAAACCGCCAGAAATGCTCCAAATTTCGCGTTTCTCACCCTCGGATGAAGAACTACACATCTTCACACCGCAATTCGATTGTGGCACATCCTACGCCCCAAATTTGGCATATTTCATCAAATCCTCCAAGCAGACTTTTTGGCAACCTCAATTTTTCTTCTTCTGGCACACCAGAAATCTCTCAAAACACTTGTCCCAATTTTTCCGGGGCCATTTTTCAAATTGGTTTTTCGGTGGCCGGAGCGAGGAGGCCGCGATCGGCGGCCGGGCGTGGTCTTATTTGTGAGAAGGCTTTTGAAAAAATAAAAACACACCCTTAAAAATTCTTCCACACCCAAAACCTTCAAAACACCACCTCCCCAAAATCACAAAACAGTTTTTGTTTAATTACTGGGAGTGGAACTAAGCTCTAATCTAAACTTTCCTAAACAGTCTTTTCAAGTTTGCTGGAATGTGGGGAAACAGACTTTGTTCAGTTTACTGGAATAGGGGACTATACTATGAAGTTCTATGCCTTGGGTACGCGCTCGCGTGTGCGCAGGCTCCCCGACCGAATTTCCTTTTCGACTTTAGGAGAAAAGGAATGAGGGAGAGGGAGCCTTTCTTTCTTACTTTTTTCTTTTTATTTATTTTTCTTTTTTCTTTTAAGGGTTCCAAGGGATTTTTTCTTTTTTCTGTTTTTTCTTTTTCTTGTTTCGTTCTTTCTTTACTCCTCCCGAAAGCACAATGCGCCGAGCTTCCCAGCCCAGCGCATGTAAAACCAAATTCATATATGAGACAAAAAAGTTTCGTTTGCTATATAATAGTCTTGTTTGAAAGAAATACTGCTTTCATCAGGATTTGCGGCGCATACTTGCTCTGCGCTCTCTTCTGGAAGTTGGCTTACGTTCTTCCTCACCGGTAGTCAGGATGCCATACGCTTTAGGTATATCAGGTACCGGGGCCTTTGGATGAAATGGCGAAACAGCCATCATTGTACTAATCAGAAATTGAGTTATCATAATCTTCTTCAGTTTTAGCTGCTGGCAGCCACGCAAACTGCCATTGATGATTTTTTGAATATTTACTTACGATTCCCTGGAAGTCAAAGCAAACAGCATTAAACTGTTTTACTTTGACGAACTTGTGAGTGCTATTATCATCAGTGAAACAGTGGATGTAAACGTCCGATCCTTGTGCTGGATATTTTGCAAACGTGTTCCAACGGAGTGATAGTAAATAATCTTTGAAACTCATATCAGAGCTTGAATTTGTTGTCAGGGATTACCACTCCCCTACCAGGTTTCCATCCATTTTCCATTTTCAACTTCTGGAATTTCTCAATAAGATCAACCATAACACTGTCACTCACTCTTCCGAGATGAAAATAAATACAGCCATCTATGTTACGGCAGTCTTTTACCGTTTTCTCAGGAAGTTGAACCATCATTTTTCCACCGATGTTGACCGGCTTGAAATCGTAATCCTTCAGTTTTGAATCCAGAGCCACAACAGTCATGTTTCCGAACTGCTGATACTCAAAATGAATCGGTCTGCTCATTGTTTTTCAGTTTTTGAGAAACACTGCTTTTCCTCACTTAGTTATATTCTTCCTCTTCTGCCGGATCATGCCCAGGTTCCAATACATTGGTATCGTAAGCATCCTTCACATCTTCTTTGGTCAGATTAAGAATGTTAATCTTGCGTGTAGCTTTCCTGATCCGAGCATATATGCCAGGATCCTCTTCTTCCACAAGGTCATTCAAATGTTGGATTGCTGGGTAATTGAGTTGTCGGATTCTGCCACCACCTCTTTTGCCATTGGGCGTTTCAAGCAATAATCCAATTTTTCGTAGGGAATAAAGACAGTTGCTGAGAGTGGGAACGGAAAGCCTCATTTTTATAGCCAATTCCTGCACTGACAATGCGCACTCCCCATTTTCATTCGCCTCTTCCATAATCGTCGAGACAACCATAAGCTCATTCTTGCTCAGGAAATATATCAAGACTTTGGGCATGGGTATAATCATTCCGTCAAAAACTTCTTCAGTTTCGACAGTAGCCAGTATCTCGTACTTGACTTTAGGAAGGACAATTCCACCTCTGAGAAGTTTCGGATCCAGCTTAATCACTACTGGCTCCGGCGGTGGGAGTTTGGCCCTATTCGGTATTTTCTTCATGTTATGAACTCTTCATAACACTGCTTTTATCACGTCAGGATGGGGTAACATCCTCATTTGCAGATTGCAAAATTATTAAAAAATTTCAGTTTCGACAAAATAATAGGAGATTATTTCGACTGGTTTTAATTTTTAATAGTAACTTTACAAGTTAAAACAAGACGTTACCAGATGAAAACTCTGAATCAGATATACCGTTACACTTCCGATTGCCGCTTTCCGGATGAGGATTGGCAAGAGGTTCTTGCATATTGCCGTAAGCATTTTAAGGGTGGAAAGATCCATAAAGCACTTTACCCTAAAGCCGCATCATCATATCAGCAATTCCAAAATTGGATTTCAGCTGGATATGGTGTCGGAGATATGGTTAGCTATGGCAAAACTATGGGCGTAGTCGGAACCAGCACGCCTGCCAGCATTATTCTGGCAGCATACTGTGACTATGAGGGCAACCTTATTGTGAATGATATGGAGGTGTTAGAACCTCAAAGATTACGACCTCTTGAAGAGTCTCGTGTGATCGAATTGAAACGTCTTATTTTTGAAAAGGGGTTGGATTTTTCTGTTCGTACTGGCAAATTTGATAAGATATACACCCCTAAAAAATATGTTTATGCTACTATTGAAAATCCCAACGATGATAAATCTGGAGTGGGAATGTATTTAGAATCAGATAATTCCAGCCATCATTTTTTGGCATATTTATCTAATGGTAAACTAAAAATGGATTGTTGGATTGATTCTGACTATACACCCCTAAAATCAGCGTCTGAATCCGATATTAAAAGACTTCATGCTGCCACATCTAAAGCAGGATGGTCATACAATGAGCGTGGCCATAAGTTCATCAAGATACCACAGAAAGGAAAAGATAATGTGTATTGGTATCTAAACGATCGGTTTGAATTAGTTATGGATCGGGATAACGGTGCCAAGAAACATTTAGAGAGATGGGAGGCCGGTAATTACATTCTGGATTATACTGAGGGCTTGCTCTTTATGAAAGATGTAAAAGCAATGAGGGGAAAAGCATAATGCAATCCCCCTCATCTTATATTGCTTTATCGCTGATCTAATGGTTTGAACGTTTTTTTGAGAGCAACATCATACCAGTAATCTTCTGCATCGGAGGCCGGAATTTTGTCGGCCACCGATATTTGCCCATGATTTTTGTTCCATTCCTGAATCTTATCATAAGAAAACGCATACATCCCTACAGGCTTTTGTCTGAGGGTTGACTTTTCATTCAGGCAGTCGAAAATCTCTCTTTCAGTAACGTAGAGATAATCCTTATACTCTTTTTTGAACTGAATGAAGTTATCAAACTGGTATTTGGTATAGAACAGCGCCCAACAGTAAACGATAATCTCCATATCGGTAAGCTGATCCCAGCCATTGTTCTCGTCATCTTCAGCAAGCATGATGATTTGTCTGAGATAGGTCCTATTGATTTGGGCCTGTTCTTTGGAAACCTCATAAGGTTTTAGAAGAAGGTCTGTAACACCGGCCAGATTCAGTACGCCTTCTTTCGTGATAGTGTATTCACCATTCTCAATAGGGAAATTGAAAATCAGATGAAGGCGAGAATGGTCGTAGGCATTGACTTTTCTGATAGTGTAGCCTCTATCCCATATTCGTACTGGCTTACGATTAGTAGCCGCATCGTTAAAATCGTCCTGGATATCCAATACTAATCGGTCAAGGATCTTTTTCTCTATCTTGTTACCCCAAATATCATCTGGAGTAAATTCTTCATCATCTTCCGGAGCCACTATATCATAGAGACAGTTCAAGGCATAGGCCGCATGAAGCATGAATGGCTGGTCACTGACTTCCCAAGGTTCATTCAGCAACGTGTCAATATCTGACACATCGTATGGCAGATATTTTTTACTGTTTTTCATAGTTGACGAAATTGATGTCAAATCTTAGGCCGTTTGCATAAGGAGACGGGTTGGCCAAAATATTGGTCACATTGAGTTGAATGATACGATACAGAGTCTGGCCGATAGGATTATCCGGCTGGCGCATACATGAGAATATTGCCTGAGCAATAGTGTCAGTATCTCCATGTGCTACGGCGCCACATTGTCCATCCTTATGGGCTATGATGAGGAAATCCGACCCCTCGCCCATAATTTCCTGTGCTTTTTTAAGCAACTCTTCAGTTTTTTGTTTCATTTGAATCTGGTTAACTGAATACACTGCTTTCATCACTTTTTATATCCTGGAGATTGATAAAGAAACCACAATGCTCATCACCAACATTCCATTTTGGTGGGATAACATTAAATGGTCCTCTTTCATCATTCTCTAAAGCTCGATCATATCTGAAACAGTTGTACCGATCCATACAGGCACGAGCTTGACATTTTTTCTGACTTTTCTTTAATTGACGGTATGCTTTAAAGGTAATCTCAATAGCGGTTGTGGGTAATTGAGATTTAAAACGCTCTGGGATGGTTCCTATACTCCATATATCATTAGACTGGATGAGTGAGCCATCAAGACGCATAAAATATCTCATCTTACCCTTGCCTCCCAGAATTAGAGTCTTGTCTTTTTTATTGGCTACTGGATGAAGGCGCAAGCATTGATGGTTGACTACCTCCATATATTCTGGAGGATAAGCAATCAACTCTTCCCAGAAGGCACACTCATAGCACACATTATTTTTCATCATAATGTGAGTAACGTGATTCTGGATATTGTAGCCCTGCATCCATATCTTATTTCCGCAAAGGTTGCAATATGTGAGTTTGCACATAATCCGGCGCCCAGTATTCATACCTTATATTTGTATAGAATCAAAAATATTTGATATTTCCTCATCTCTAATTCCGAGATATATCATAGTGGTATCTAAACTGGAGTGTTTGAAAATCCTATTCAGATACATCAGCGTTTTTTCATCCCTACCACCTTTATCATATACATATCTTCCAAATGTTTTCCGAAATGTATGTGTGCTGAAGTTATCAATGTCTAATTCGTACTTAACTGCCCACTTCTTTAATGCGCGATTTATATACTGAATTGAAACCGGCCTTCCCCCTTCTCCTTTTTGACCGACAAGTATCAAATCTCGTTTTGATGGTTTGCCCATCAATTTATGTAAGGAAGAGAAATGCTCAGAAGCATTTTGTCCTATAGGAATGACATGGGTCTTATTGGTTTTCTTGGCTGTGATGATAATTTTTCTTTGATCGAGCACATCAGACCATTTTAATTTGCACACATCAGAAAACCGCAATCCAGTACAAAAAGACAGGATGCAGTAGCAGGCCCACCAATACTTCTTTTCATCAATTAGGGCCTGGACAAGTTTTTGATAATCCGCATACGGCAGATAGTCAGCCGTAGTTACGCTTCCTTTTTTACTCATACAATTCTGGAATTTGGTTTCGCAAAATTAATTCTAAAAAGTGAAACCACCAAATATTTTTTAGTTTCACTTTCTAAAAAATGTTAAACTTAACTTATATAGCTGGTTTATAGATTGTTAAATTTTCAACATGTTTCACTTTTTCAAACAGGCGCACCTTAATTATATAGAAAAGGATATTAAAAAGGAGCGTGAATCTGGCATATCACGCTCCTTGGGCTACTGCCCTATTGAGTAGTTAAGAGTGGGGTTGCCTATCTATTATCACCTTCTCCACAAATCTTGCCTCGCATTTGACGCGATTTAAGTTTGGTATAGTTGATTTCGGCAATCTCTTCAAGAGAATAGCCAAGGTCATGTGCCAGCGTTGCACAATACCAGAGAACGTCGCCTATTTCTTTGGCAATCTCTCCTTTCTTTTCCTGGTTAAACTCCTGATTGTTGTCACGGATGACTTTCTTAACCTTATCCGCAACCTCTCCAGCCTCGCCGCACATACCAAGGGCCGGATAGATGATTTTGTACTCATCAGAGTAAATCGCAGTTTCAAGTGCTTTCTGCTGATATTCGTTTAGTGTCATTTTTTATGAATTGTCCTGTTTTTGTATCTCTATTTTGGCTTCGATACAGATTATGTAATCTTACATGTTCGCTTTTTGTAAGAGGTAATAAGTTTGAAATATCGTTATTGTTATGATTAAAATCAATATGATGAACCTCAATTTTTGATTTTAGATAATGCCATCCATCAATCAAATCAAAATATGTTTCTTCATACAGATCATGGTGTTTCTCCACTAAATACCGATAAATCTTTACTCGTCCGTGAATACTTCCACGATACCATTCTCCTACATATATCCAATCATCAAGTAGTCTATTGTTGTGTTTCTTGACATTATGGTTCTTGAATGAACTGTTAAGTGGCCCTCGTAAACCATATTGATGATTGTTTTCTCCTCTAAAAGTAATCCTTTTATGGTCAGCATGGCATTCTATAGAGCAATAATGATGTTTTGCTCTAAGGTAGCTATATCTTTTCATGCTTATAGTTTTGCCACACCAATCACATTGACAAACTACTTGTCGAGAAGATTTGCCTCTAACATTGGTTAAGGTGATCTGATCATTGAAATAAAATATATAAAACATACTATTTACTTGCATTTAGAGCAATGTACTCGCTCTCCAGCATTACTGAATTTTTGAGCATTTTACGAGTTGAATAAATCTTTCGATCCTCTCCAACTACCGCATCAAACTCAAACAATGTCAATTTACCTACATCGTCAGGTTCTATTTGGATGTCAGGTGGCACAGCTCTCCAGTATCTTTTATTAACTGAGATTATATCTCCATAGGCTGCTTTAATCAATGATTGTCGGACAGTATTGGTTAAAGCAGCAGCCTCACTTATGGATTTGAAGATCGCCACCAAAACGTATGACGAATCAAATGCCACAATAGTGGTCGGTTTATTATTCACTTCCGGCTGGGTCATTCTCTCTTTCTCTGATTATTTCACTTAGAACATCTGAGGGTAATCTGTTCGCGGCCATACTGAATATGAAGCCATGACTATACGCAACTCCATCTGTGATAACATCGGTCAAAAGACCATTGAAATACAGAAACATCTCTGGATTTACAAAGGCTAAGAAAACAAAAGCTAATTCTGCCGCTACCAGTATATGACCATTAGCATTTTGATAGAATAGTTCTGATGTTTTCTTTTTATAGGATTTTGCAAGTGTTTCGATAAAGTGCCTATTGGCTCTCATAAACACTTTGTAATCAATGGCTGGCAGCTTATTGGTTTCGATATAGGCCGTATAATCAAATACAGCCTTGCCTTCTCCTAAAAAGCCAAAATTCAGATCCGATATTTCCGGTAACAGAATCTCGTCAGTTTTAACTTCTTCTTTGAGAATTGTGGTTTTGTAGTCCATAGTCTTACTCAAACACATCCATTATTTTGGTTTCTGTGATACTGGCGATTGTATAATCTGCCATCGTATCCTTCATTCCTTTCTGGAAATTGTCATACGCGCTACGGAAATCGCGTGCCTGAACCAGATAATAAGAAGATGTCAGCTTCTCAGTGTTGGTCTTTTCATTAAGGCTTATGAAGTTTGCCTTCACCTTGTACCAGAAATCACCTTCCGGGTTGTAAAAGACCTCAACGATATTGGATTTAGTCACAGCCGATACTGAAAAATCTCCCGAAATAAAGGGGCGCACTTCTTCAGTAACGCGGGCTTCAGCTTCTGTAAAAGATAAGGCTTTCACAAGATAAGGTTCGTTGATTTCCTTAATCTTCCCATTCTGCAACTGCTTTTTGAATTTCACTTTTGCTTCAATAAAAGCTCTCATGTAAGTTGGTTTTGAAGTTTTAACTGCGTATCATCATTTAATTTCATCAAGATTGATGTAAAGAGCATGGTCAGGGATCTTTTCTGGACCGATTGCCCTGGGGTATTTGTATAACTCCCAACTGTGATCGGTATATCTCTTAAAGATATAGGTATCATAAGATGTGCCTATCTTTAAGCAGATATTACAACTTTCAATAGGGGGAGTCTTTTTTAAGTTCTTCCAGTTTGTCATTTGACTGTAGTTTTTAGAGTGGAGTTTGATGTACTCCTATATATAATAGTATTGGGTGTATAGTGAGATTGAGCAAAGTGAAACCAAAAATGTTATAAGTATTTGATAATCTGTAATAAAAAAAATTGAAAAATTTTTATTACAACTGTGTATTGAGAGAATTTATGGTATTCAGGTGTTCTTGACGGGGCTATACAGTAAGACTATTACCAATAAAATCAAGATTATGCGCAAACGCACAGAAAATAATTCAAATGGTAATTTCTTTACTGATGAGGCTCTGATAGCCCATTTCAACATAGTAAAAAAGACCATTACCGAATATACCGATGAGCTGACACGTCGATGCAGATATAAGAGCGTAGTCAGTCAGGTTGAGGACGGCACCATTATGGATGACCGTTCCAGACTCATAGACCTATATGAAGGCTGCTATATTCAAAATGCCCATCTCCAGGGTACGATTCTCACACTATTTTCTCAGTTAGTGGGAAAACGGTATATGTTTGCTCGTGAGGACAAAGATGGTAAATGGATTAGGGATCCTAAACAATCAAAGATTTGCCAAGGATCTCAGTTTGAAAAAATCATTAAGGGCATTATCGAAGCGGAGCTGTATGGCTACACACTTCTTGAAATTATGCCGGAACTTGACCCCAATACTGGATTACTTAAAGAGGTGAACAGTATTGAGCGCCGTAATATCCTTCCAGATCAACGTCGCGTAATCCAACGCTGGGGCCAATGGAGTCCGGGCTGGGATTTGGATGCAGAGCAATATAAGCACAACTATATCCTCGTCAATACCGGTGGGTTCGGTATTTTTGCTGCTACCACGCCAAATATCCTTGCTCAGAAATATACCATAAGTAACTGGGTAAACTTCAGCCATACTTATGGGCAGCCAATCATTCACGGCAAAACCGAAGCTGAAGATAATGAGTCTCGACAAAGATTGGCACGAAAAATCGGTTCTGCCGCTCAAAACAAAGTGCTTGTCACCGGTAAGGGCGATGAAATTGACATCAAAGCATTTGCCGCATCCAATTCTGAAAAAATTTACCATACTCTCGCAGAGTTTACCAATAAGGAAAATGACAGCCTGATACTTGGTTCTGAATCTATGGCCGGTGCTACTCAGGCTTATGTGGGATCCACCAAAGCTCACGAGAACATTTATCGTGCTCGTGTAAATTCATATCGTACTCGCATTGAGAACGTAATGAATGAGCAAGTTGTGCCTGTTCTGAGATATTGGGGTATAATCACAAATGATGTGTACTTTAAGTACATGAATAAAGTCGAAATGTCAGATGAGAACAAAATCAAACTCTATGATATGCTCACTGACAAATACGAGGTTGACCCAGAAGAAATTGACAAAGAATGGGGTGTTGTGGTTGGAACCCAACGTAACTTTGAAGCTGGAACTGGTGGAGGTGGTGTTGGCGATTGGGATGATGGTGATGGCGACGGCCACCGTATGAGTGATGAAGAATATTACAAACGCTATGGTCATCACAGAAATCGGGTAAATTTTCTGTCAGGGGTGCATTAAAAGGCGGATGCACCTCTGACCTTGCCAAGCAGGTAAAAGCTGCCATGACAGAAGAACAACAAACCGAACATGACAGTGATTATCAATCTTTGGTAGCCTTATTCATACAGTTATTAAAGTCCTTGCACAACGATGATAAGGAGGAGGCTCTTTATGCTCTTTCAGAGTTAAGAACAGCTATTGCTTTCAAACACGTTGTCAAGGGATTGGGAATAGAAGTCGATAATGCTCTTCAGCTTCTAAAAAATTCTGAGGATAAAAATCTTACCCAATATGAAAAAGATCTTATAGACCGTCTTACTGCCGGCATTCTCAATCTGATTGATTTCTCCGTCTGTGAAGAATATCAACTCTACGAGGAGGTATCAGATGTTGTAGGCGATACTGAAATAGACTTCAATTCTGATGACTATGATGATTTACATGCTTTGTGCAAAAAGTATAATGATCAGTATTCTGCCATTGAAAACTCTGATATTGAATATGCCGGAATGGTTGCTGCGTTGTGGATGAAAATGTCCGCGACTGATTATGCTGTTTATTGGACTCAAAATGATGCAAAAGTTAGACCTTGGCACATGGCTTTACAAGGTTATGCCGCTCCCAGAGATGAGTTTCCATCGTGGATGATTCCACCCATTGAATATAACTGTCGTTGTTTCTTGGAAATACTGGAAACACCTCGCGCTGATGCAAAATTAAGTCAAATCAAAGGCTCTGCTAAAGACTTTATAAAACCGAAGCAACTTAACAGTGTGTATAGTGAATCTTTGGCAAAATGTGGTAGAATTTTTGGTCCAACTCATAGCTACTTTTCAATAAAAGATTCTGATAAGGATATGCTAATGGGTTTTGTTTCAAGATTAAGAGAAAAATATTATGTCTCGGCAGAAGTTTGACCCCAGTAAAGTCCAAACCCAATTTGGCAAACATTTCTATGAGGGTCAACAACTGGGTTCGCATAGGGAGCGATTGTATAATCAATGGCTCCGTAATCAGAATGGTGGTACGGTAAAAGGCCGTGCCACTTTTCCTAAACAATATGGCAAATATTTCAGTTCCGGAACAAAATTCACCAACCGACAAGGACATTTGGCATCTTGGGCCAAACCAATGTCATTGAGAGGTGGCTCCAATCCTAATTATAACTGGAGTCGCCCAAGCTATCTTGACTCAAAAGGAGTTGTTCACAAAGGCTCATCAAGTGGACGTTGGGGTTCTGATATAAATCAGGGGAAAAGAGGTGCTGGAGGGTCTGTCACAATTCTTCATGGCACAAAGCAATGGATTCGTCAGATCCAAATCAGCTTGTATGCTTTACGAGTACAATCTGAGAATTTTCGTGTTGTCGTTGGTCGCAGAGCGATGAAGGTGTTTCAAAACTCTTTCAAGTATCAACAATTTTACAGTAGTCGTTCTCGAAGATGGACCTCCCTCTCAGCATATACCCTTAAAAAACGCGCCAGCAGAGGTACTGGTAATCGAATTTTGAAGGAGTATGGTGATTTATATAAATCGATTAAAATTGATGAAAATGCTGGAGCAGCAAGGACACGAGTTTATACAGACATCGTACCAGCCAATTCTGCTCATCACAAGAAACACAGTATTTGTTATGCCGGATATCACAATGAAGGTAAAGGCACATACGGAAGCGCATGGAACGGCCATAAGCCAAAACCATACATAAAACGACAGTTTATGGGCCACTCATCTTACTTGAATCCATTTACTGATAGTTTTATGAGAAAGATGATGAAGTTGTACCTCTTTGATAGCGTTTTCCTTGTAAAGAAATCCTGAGCTATTATCAATAAAGATTGAACAATGATTGTAGATAAGAAAAATAATAAAGTCATAAGTGGCAATAAAAACAGTGCCGTCGCACCGCCTACGGAAAAGCCCAAGGAGCAACCTGAAAAACCTCTTCAGGTTGAATCTAATGGGCCAATGGATGTATTGAAAGCGATGAAAGAGATTCTTCGCTCAGTAACTTGGGAATATGGTGTGCCTGGTAGTCCAAAAATCTTTGCTACTGTGCAAATTGATGATGGCCAATATGAGCGTATTATCTCCCCCAGTGGCAATAAAGAAGAAACTTTAGGATTTCCGGCAGCCTTTGTTCACTTCATAAACTGGAGATACTTAGTTCAACAATCTCGCATTAATGAAGGCCGGGCCGAATTAAGAATCCGTTTTATCCTCAATAGTCTAAACGTACATGAAGACGGACATGATATGGATGTGTATTACGTTGCAGAACGCATCCATCAAACTATTCAGGAAAACATCAGCAAATATGCGTGTTTGCAGGAACGCTGTCAGCTTGAATATGTTGATCCGATGGAAAGTTTCGATCATGGCTTGCAACCTTGTTGGATGACTTATGAAATTTGGTTTAAGCAACGGAATATCTGGGTGACTCGCAATAAGATTTACAAGAAATTTGTTTGTCCTCCATTTACCAACCATGCCGACCAAGACCCCTCTATCGAAGGGGTTAATCCTGATGAACATAACAATCTGGATCATCCCAGAACTTACAATGAAGCTACTGATTTCATCACAAAGCCAAATTAAACATAAATAATTGAATAGTTGAAACTTAGCCCCTGTTGACCGCAGGGGCTTTTTTGTTGCTCACTATTACTAAGAAAATTGAGCAACAATGGCAAAAAATAAGGAATTTAAGTTTATCAAAGGTGCTTATTGCGCTGGTGCTCCAGCCGATATTTGCTACTATACTGATGTAGATTACTGGAGTGTTCAAGAATTTCTCTGGGAATTTGATTACCTCGTCAATTATGTCAATCCCAGTGTAATACGCATCCATATTAACTCTGTCGGTGGCAGTGTCATCGAAGGTATGAGCGTGTTCTCAAAAATCATGGATTGTAAAATCCGCACAGAATGCATCAACGACGCTTTGGCCGCTTCAATGGGTTCAATTATCTGGGCCGCCGGTGACGAGCTTTTTATGAAAGATTACGCTCTTCTGATGATTCACAATCCATTCTGTAATGCAAACGGAGAGAAGCAATACAATCAAGCAACTGAAGCCTTCACTCAGCAACTTAAAACTATTTACGTCAAGCGTTTCGGTCTCTCTGAAGAAGAGGTCGAAAACATAATGAACGGCAAAGAAGGTGAAGATGGAACTTTCCTCACAGCTACTCAGGCGGTTGAAAAAGGCTTTGTCGATTCAGAGCACATCATCGAAACTCCCAAGGCGGTCAAAGACCAGATTCAGGCAGCTCTTAAAGACACCAAAGACATCGGCCAAATCAAGGCGATTTACGGATTGGTGGCACCTACACTTCCCTCAACAACTATTAACCAACAGAATGTTACATCAAATTCACAAACAATGGATAAAATCGAAATTTCAGTTTTTGCCGCCCTTTTCGGACTGACTGGAAAGGAAGCCACCGCCGATAATATCACGGCGAAGTTCAATGAGATTAAAGCTAAAGCTGACAAGGCCGACGCTCTTCAGACAGCTCTTGACGAAAAAACGACACAGCTGGCTACTGCCAATGCAGAACTTACCGGTGCCAAGAGTTCAATCAGCAATCTGACCGCCGATCTCGAAAAAGCCAGGGGTGCTCTGAAAGTCTATCAGGAAGCGGAGGCCAAGGCCAAGGAGGATAAGATCAATACTCTCGTTGACAAGGCTATCAAGGATTGCAAAATCAGCAAGGATGACCGCGAGGACTATATCAAAATGGCCCAGAGCGATTTTGAACTTGCTGAGCGCATACTCGCCAAAATCCCCGCTCGTGACAATCTCGGACAGATCATCTCTCAGGCCAATCAGGACACCGCTAAAGACGGCATCCGGACTGAGGAACAGAAAGTTCAGGCCAAGGTCGAAGATATTGTGGGTAAGGACTTCCAGTTCAAGACTCTCGACTAATCGCCAGCAAATCAATCATTAATATTTTAATTCACAAACAACAATGGCAGCATTTACTTTTAACGCGGGTCAGAGTAACTATACTGGTGAAGTCCTTGGTGATCTTCTGACTCTTGCCGCACAGGAGAATGAGACCTACAAGGAGGGTCTTATTCACATCAAGTCGGGTATTCAGAAGAAATATGCTCTTCCGCAGGTTCGCCTCGGTAAAATCATACAGGACCACAAGGCCACTCCTGATTCAAGCGTCGGCGAATATACATTTACAGAGCGCTATCTGGAGCCGGAGGATTTTATGATCTATCTGGAGTTCAACCCCCGCGACTTCGAGCAGTATTACAAGCCGTTCCAGCCGAAGGGCAATCTGGTATTCCGCGAACTCGACCCCAAGGTTCAGGCGACTATGATCCGTCTGCTTATGGAACGGGAACAGGAGTACATCAATCAGGCAATCTGGTGTTCGGCTACCGCAGCAGAACGAGCCAAGATTTCAAGCAGCGATGGCTCTGTTGCCGCCGGTGCAACTGAAATCGGTGGTGAAGCAGATGCAGGCCCCATGAAGTATTTTAACGGTGCTATCGCCCGTGTGCTCATGAACGCCGCCGCTGCTGCAACATCGGAAGATGCAAAATGTGGTCAGGTCAATATTGCCGGCACCGGCACATTTACCGATGGTGAGGCTGTCGAGAAAGAGCTTTACGCAATGTGGGAAGCAACTGCTCCCAAGATCCGCAAGAAAGCCGGTCTCGTCATCCTTATGGACTACAAGTCTTGGGATGCTTATAACAGGTATCTCTCGGCCAAGACCGTCAAGTACAGTGACAACCGCAAGGAGAACGAACACCGCTTCCAGGGCAAACGCATCATTCCTATGGTCGCTCTTCCCAACGACACCATCTTCATGGGTGTGTTCACTACCGGCGTTGACTCGAACCTTTGGATGGGAGTTGACTACGCCAATGATGAGAACGTCCTTCAGGTTGAAAAGCTCCAGAACAACTCTGAGCTCTACTTCTTCAAGGTTCTTCTCAAAATGGATGTCAACATCGTTCGCCCGTCGGAAATCACAGCTCACATTCCGTTCAAATACGCTGCGTAATCAAACACAACTCTGTAAGGCGGTGTAAAAGCCGCCTTACTTAAATCTTTCACAACTATGGCTAAAGGCAAAAAAACCGAAACAGCGAAAGCAGAAGAAACAGTTGTGGTTGATGCTCAGGTCGGAGAAGAGGCAGCAGCTTCAGAACCTACTACAGAGCAGGAAGCACAGCCGTCAAATGAAATCGAAGAGAGCGAAGAAGCTCCTGAAATCAAGAAGCCCGCCAAAACCAAAAAGGCTTCAACAGAGAGTGAACCGGTTGAAGAGATTTCTTCTCGTGATGCAGAGCTAATGCGTCTCTATCCCCAGTATGAGAAAATCTGGATCTCCCCGAAGGGATTTGTGCATCCCGAAGGCGCACCCCAGTATCTGCTGAAAGGCGCAAAACTTCTCAAAAACAAATTTTTCAACAATAAAAGATAATTCATAATGGCTACGAATACAAATTTAGGTGGAGTTTTTACCACTGACATTGACGGCAAGCGCAATAGCAACGTGTTTCTTAGCACTGAGAATGTTGTCGGCCTTATCTTCGATACCAGTATCGTAGGTGGTCTTGAAAAGGCTCTGGGCAAGGACACACTCGCTGCTCAGACCTTTGCCAACGGCAATGTTGTGGAGCTCAACACCACTAAGGATGTAGCTGACGCCGGTATCGACGATACTGTTCTTGCTGGTATTGCAAAATATCATCTTGACAGTTTCTTCAGTCTGGCCGGCGGTACTCAGCGCATTTTTGTCTCATTCATGAACAGCGATGAGGACCCCGATTTTGAGGCCGTTGAACTGATGCAACTTGCATCCGGCGGCATTATCTATCAGATCGGTGTCTGGACTGGCAAGCCTATTGCCAAGAAGAATATGGATGGATCCTACTCTGTGGAGGCCGGAAATGTCTGTGCAAAGCTCGAAGCTGTTGCAGAAGTTCTGGGTGGTAAGGTTGGTATTACCAACTATGAGGGCAACGCACCTCTCAATATGCTGATTTCAGCTCCTGTTCTCAATGAAGCTGTAATCGACATCAAGAAACTTCCTGATCTGAGCGGTCTGGATATGCCCAAAGTAACGGTCCTTCTGGGGCAGGCTCCCACCGATACCGTCCATGAGCTTATGTATGCTGTCAACCACGTTGCCGATACTGCATCTTATGTTCCCGTAGGATGTGTAGGTGCGGCCCTCGGTTGTCTTGCAGTCGCTCCGGCCAATGAAAGTATCGCTCATGTCGCCAGCTTCAACCTCGCTGCTGTGATGCAGGATGCAGAGCTCGGTTTTGGCAATCTCGTCGAGGACGCAGAGAACAAGACCTATGCTGCTGAATCTTCCTTCACCAATATCAAGACACTTGGTTACACCAAGCGTAACACTTATCTTCACAAGAATGGCTATGTGTTCCTGGTGAACTACGACGGTCTTGAAAATAGTATCTTCTTCAGCAGCGACCAGACCCTCAGCACCGGCGACTATCGCACTCTCGCTCGTTGTCGAGTGATGCACAAGAGCCGTCGCGTAGTTCGTAGGGCGCTTCTTCCCCGCGTCAACTCCAATGTTGAAGTTGACATCACTTCCGGTAAACTTTCGGCTTCTGTCGTAGCAGAGTTCCAGAACATCGTTATCGAAGCTTTGGATAAGAATATGGTCGAACCCGGCACCTCAAAACCCCAGGTAAGCGGACGCACTTGCACGATTGATCCTGATCAGAACGTGCTTGACACCGACGCTATAGACATCCACTATAGTCTTGCTCCGCTGGGTGTCACAGGTGAGATCAAGGTTACTGAAGGCTTCTCCAACTCCATCTAAAGCCAATGTTTAACTAACTAATATATTACAACAATGGCAGCAACAATCAATAACGTAGCATACAGTTGGTCGATGATTCAGCTTCAGACCAACCTCGATGGTGAGAGTGCTCAGAACCCGATTTTCGTTGATTGTACCGCTATCAAGTGGGACACCAAACGTAAGATCGAGTCTATCTACGGACTCGGTGGTCAGCCTCGTAAGCGTGGTTTCGGCAACGTAACCTATGAGGCAAGTATCACACTGCCTTATGGCACTCAGGTTGACCTCCGCGACCGTTCTACTGACGGCACACTCCTTGGCCTTGGTGAGTTTAACCTCATCATCTCTTGGGTCAATGACGTGGCCGCAAATGTCACCACAGAAACAGTCACACTTTCAGGCTGTATTCTGGCAGAAGGTGGTATGGATGCAAGCCAGGACGACACCTCTATCACACGAGAGTTCGACCTCCATCCGCATCGTATCTACACCGGCAAGGTCCAGAGCAATGCCAACATGAGCTGGTCACACGAGCTCTACGGTGGAGCGTAATCGGTTTTCTTGTTATACTATCAGTTGGAGAGAGCAGTCAAAAACGGTTGCTCTCTCATATTTTTTTCAAGGTTGACTATTATATATTGACGACACCCAAAACGTCAAACTGATTACTTTAACATTAAAACCAAATAAACTACACAATGGCAAAAGAAAAGAAAAATGCAGAAGCTGTAGCTGAGACTCAGGCTGCTCCCGCAATCGAACTTGTCGGTAACGTGAATATTCCCCTCGAAATCCGTGAAGAAATCGTCAAGAAGGCCGAGGCTCTGAAAGCCGAGCATAAGCTCCGCAAGATCTTCATCATCATCGTCGAAGGTGAAGAGGGTGATGACAAGCCTCTGTATATCGCCTACATGCGCCGCCCCGGTCTCATGCACTTCAGCCAGTATATGAACTTCGCTCAGAAAGACGTCGTGCAGGCCAACAAAATGCTCGCAGCCAACATCTTCCTCGCTGGCGACCGGGAAATGGTTGACGATGAAGATCTCTTCCTTTACGGAACTATGGGTCAGCTTTCCCAGATCATAGACTCCCGCAATGCCGATATGGTAAAAAAATAGAACGTTGTCGAATAGGCAAAGAGGATGTTTATAGACAACGCCTCGCACTGATGACATACTACTATCCTCATTTGGACCTCAATGAAATGACAGATGATGATTTTGCCTTTTGGTCAGAAAACGCCTATTGGGTACATTCTCAAATGCTCATGGTTCAACAGGCCAATACGGTAGGTATGCTAACAGGAGGTGCAAAATGATTCAAGATAGGAGCTTCACGGCTCCTATTCTTGTTTTTGGACTATTATTATAAAAAGTCAATATGGCACAACTCAGTTATATAGATACTGGACCAAAACAGACTCCAGACTTAACCTTCAATATCCCTACTGATGAAAGTGTGGGAGCTTTTCTATTTGATACAAGTGGCTTTGAAAAGCCATTTGACGGTTTTCCCCTACTCTATCATAACTTCAAAGACGGGCAAATTCAGTGTATCAAAAATATGGATGATGCACTTCTATTAGGCATTAAAAATGATGGATTCTTAAACAGCCTCATCTATTACCATCTTGTTCAGTTTTTTGATTTTGTAGGCGATAATCAAGCCGTATATGTGGCAATAGCCGATTGCTCAAAAGACTGGGATGTTATTCAATATATGCAGCAACAAGCCAGTGGCCGGATATTCCATATCGGAGTGTGGACTTCTCAACCTATATGGAATAAGAAGTCTGATAGGTCAATGGGATTTACACCACTGATAACTGATCTCCAAGCTCAGGCCGATGAAATTAATGGCAAGATAGGTGTTTCTACACACACTATGGTACCTCTTCACATAATGCTTTGCGGAAATACCAATTATATAGGTGGGGATCAGATTCATTATAAGCAACTGCCTAATGCGATTGAATTAAATTGTCCGAAGGTTGCTGTGGTATTAGTTCAAAATGGGTCTCAGGAAGTACGTCAAATGCAGGCTGGCAATCCTCTTCAGGCTCCAGTAAGTTCTTTGGGCCTTATAATGGCTTGTTTGGCTCTTTGTGGGGCTGAAGAAAGCATTGCATCACTTGAAAAGTGCGACCTCAATAAAAACGAGGGGTTCAATTATCCTGAATGGGGTGTGGGCAGTACCGGCACTCCAATGGAAAGCGTACATCGAGTTTGGGCCAACACCATATCATCAAGAGGTTATATCATTCCAGTTGATTATGAAGGTCTGGAAGCATCATATTTTCTCAGCACCGATCAGACTCTATGTGAAGGAGATTTCAGTACGATTGCTAACAATAGAGTGATGCACAAATGCCGTCGTGCATTATGCACCGCCCTTCTTCCGTATGTAAACAGTAATCACATTTACATTCCAGGTACTCACAATATCAGCGCCACCTCCATCACAATCATCACAGACTCTATCAATACTATTCTGGACTCAGTGATGAGAAATAAACAAGGTAAAAATCAAATCAATGGTCGGGTCGTAACATTCTTAGAGAACGATGAGCTGCTTGAAAACGATTCTATTTCATTAAAACTGGAGATTGGCCCGGTCAACTATAGTGGATTCCTATCAGAAGAGGTCTCACACGATATAGATTAAGATTTTATAGGTTTAAGCGTATCAAAGAATCATTCGCCCCAAGTCTGAAAAACGGCTTGGGGTTTCTCTTTGACTATTAATAGGTAGCAAATCATTTATCATTACTACCAATGGCAGATTATAAAGATTACATCGTCAGATATGACATTATTGCTGATGTAACCAAGGCGGCCGAGGGGCTTCAATCTATTGCGAATATCGCGAAAGAATTTGAGGGCCCAATGAATACGCTTAAAACAGCGATCACCCAGGTCAGCCAGTCGGTATATCAGCTCAAACAAAACTCGCAAATGACATTTGCACCTAAAATTGACGTAGGTGCTTTCAATAATCAGTTGCGAGCAATGGTTACGCAAGTCCGGAGTGCCGCCGCCGAAATACACACGGCAATATTCCAGGCTCTTTCAGGAAATCCCGCTGGCACAAAAGCAGCTCAAAAAGGTATTGGTTCTGCTCTTAGTGGAACCAGATCAGTTGCAGCCATAAAGAAGGATATTGAAGACTATAACAAAGAGTTAGATAAGCTCTTAGGAACACCTAAAAAAAATAAAAAGGGAGAAACCATACGAAGTAGAGACGGCCTAATCCAAATGAATAAAAATGGATTAGCAAAGGCGACTGCTCAGGAACAGGCGAAATATCAAGGAAAGCTCTTGCAGCTGGAATCTCAAAAACGCACCCTACAAGCAATGATTCAACAGCGCAAAGCTGAACTTGCTGTTGCGGAAAAACTTGAAAAGGAAACAGCTGCTCAACAAGCGAAGGCTGCAAAGGCACAATCAAAAATTGTATCTGCCCCTACTTCAAAATCAACCGCCACATCCCAGCCGGCCAAACTCACCAACGTTACTCCAGCCGTTATCAGAGAATGGAAGAAAGCATTTGGTGATGCAAAAAGTAAGGCTCTTACAGTTAACATCAGAGGCAATGCTACTGGTGCTGGTGGTGCATTGACTGTTATAGAGCAAATCCAGTCTTCATTAAAGGCTTTACAATCACAAGGCACATTCAATATTAATCCAATATTGAATACTGAGGGCTTTGCTGCTGCTGAGGCTCAGCTCAAACGTCTTGCGGGCCTGAGTGCAGCCGTTGTTGCTCCGTTCACGCCAAAAGATACTAAAGCTCAAACTGGCAAACCATCTAATCTTGTTTCTGCTCTTACCAAAGATGAGAAAACAAAGCTCACTAACGCTCAGAAACAGATTAAAGCATGGAATGAGAAGATCGCCCCTATCCAGTCGCGTCTTGATGCAAATCGAGCTATTTCGGAAGACCAGCGGACTCCAGCAATAAAAGGACAAATAACTCGTGACACTAAAACATTGGCAGCTTACCAAGCTAACCGAGCAGAGCAAGAGAATATTGTCCGAACTCTTCAGGGAAAGTCCACTGCCGCTACCCAACCTGCTTCTAAGACTGCAAAGCCTTTGGCCCTCGACATTGTAGGAAATCTATCAAAAATCAATGTTACGGCCAAGGCTCCTGTCGTATCAGTTATCGGAGAAATCACTAAACTTCAAGGTAAGGTATCAGAGGCTATCCCGGTTAATGTTAGAATAATAGCCGATCAGGTAGCTGCATCTGTAAAATCAATTCCGACACCGACCCTGGATGTAAGAGTAAATCTGCTTACCGATAAAGCTCAACAGCAGTTACAGACACTTGCTGCACAATCTAAACCAGTTGCCAAACCCGTAAAGAGCACTGGAACTACTACCAGTGTAACAAAAGGTAAGCAATCCGGTGCTAAAGCCCCTATTACTGGAACTGTTGATACTAAAGATATTCTCAGTCAAATCAAAAACATCCCACGTCAAACTATACCGCTTGCCGTAAAATTGATGTGGGAAAGGGGCGCTATTGGCCGACAAGAACAGATAAAAAAACTGGCTGGCAATATTCCTCCAATTACATTGAATTTTGAAACAACTGCGGCATTAGTAAAACTGAAAGAGTTCATCGCCAAGGTAAGAGCTTCCAGCCCTCAAAATATTAAACTGACTACTACTGGAGTTGTCGCAAATGCAACTCCAGCAACAACTACATCCCCTACTCAAAAGGCTCCAACAACCGTCGCTGCCGCAACAAAAGGTAAAAAGACAGTTACTGCTGGTCAAAAGAAGCCGACTGTTGGTGATTCGACCAAGGGTTCAGTGCAAACTAAACCTCAATCAGTTGCATTAAAACTTGACACCTCAGCTGCTGTGGCCGCTTTGGAAGAGTTCATCGCCAAGGTAAGAGCTTCCAGCCCTCAAAATATTAAACTGACTGCGACTGGAATGCCGCCTGTTGGAACACAACAAAATGCAACGGCACCAGCCACAAATACAGTGCCGCCAGTCGCTCCGATTATGCCCCCTGCAACCGGTGGAACTACTCAAAAAGGTCAAAAGCAAAGTGGGCATACAGGCCATCAACCTCTTACTGCCCAGGAACGATATAATAAGCAGAGACAACAGTCTGAGGATCGAGCAAGAAAACAGATTGCAGATAATCGTTTTAGGGCTGCAAAACGTCAAGAATATACCTCACAACATCAAGCATGGTATAATCAGCAGCAGGCACTTTATAATAAGTTGTTTGACCCAGTAAAAAAGCCCGACCTTAATTGGGCCTATAGGGAAGAGCAAAAGAGGGCAGCCGAACTTGCCAAGATGCGTGAGGATGCCAAAACCGCTTTCGCTAAGCCAACACCATTTGAGCAGCAGGAAATTAATAGACACAATCAGTTTTTAGCAAGGCAAGAAGAGGCAAAGAAAATCTCTTCAACAACCAGCATATCCAGTCATAGGAACAAACTGGGTAAGATGCGGAGCGCCATTCGCAACAGTATTCTTCCGTTTGTGAGCAATCAAGGTGATCTTGAGAGCATTTTTAAAAACTACAAATCCTTTGCCAAAGTCAATCAAGCTTGGGGAACCATAGGGTCAGATGGTAAGAATATACCGTTTGTTCCCACCCCTGGTATGCCCAACGGCCAGATGCTAAGGTATCTAACAGATGTAAAAACCCAGATGCAGGCAGACGGTGCTGCCATCCCTGTAAAACTGAATAACTATATCGGCAATCTTGAAGAACAGATTCGACAATCCAATACGGCACCGACTGTCCCACAAAACACACTTGCTCCTTCCGGATTTATGGGAAGTGGCAAAAACCGTGTGTCTTTCGGAACCGCTAAGCCTTCTAAGGTTCTTGCACCCAAAGGGTATCATTGGGAAAAGACAAAAAATCTCGCAAGCCGTCTATCCAATCCTCAGATGGAAGGATTCCAGCGTGCTCTTGCTGAAAAAGAGGCTGCCTGGCAAAATCTGAGAAACGTTCAATCGGCAACCCAAGGAACTATTGATGCCGCTAAAAATCCAAGGACCCCGTATATTGATAGGATGACCTCCATATCGAATACGTTGAGTACCCGGGCAAATACAGCGCTCTTTACGTTGGGGCATGCCCTGAATGCGGTTGATCGGCACAATAATACAATCAGCTCATTACAGGCTGAATTACAGAATGTTGAAAGTCAGATGCAGCCGTTTATGGCCGCCAAATCTCTTAAGCCGGCCCAGGCATCCCAACTGACCAACCTTGCTGTCAGATCCAACGAGCTGAAGCAGCAGATTGCCGAAAACAAGAATTTGCTTAATCAGCACAAGGAGATAGCACGAAAAGCTGATAGATCCCACCAAATCCTAACTCAGCGTAAAAATGCCATAGATGCGGCCCGCGCTATGGAAGAAAATTCTGTAAGGTCAGCCATGCTTGCACAGCCTATGGCTGAACGCCGGAATGCAAGGGCGGCTTATACACAGGCTCGTAGGAATGCAAATGCCTATACTCATGGCTATCAGCTCACTGCGGATGAGTCAGCAAAACCTTCAAAAGCTCCAAAATTGGCAAAGATACCCCATCGTGTCAGAACACAGAGCGGAGAACTTTTAAGTGTTGAGCAACTGAGGGCTCAGGCTCAAAATGCAATGTTGCCTTTTGCTCAAAGCAAAGAGCAACTGAATATGCTGACAAAACATCGTCGGTATTTCCGTCAGGCCGTAGCAACGACTGGCATTATGCCTACTCCGAGTATGGAAGCACCTCAAATGCTGAAATACTTGCAGGGTGTATCGACTCAGATGCAGAAAGCAAGTGTTGCTGTACCCTGGACTTTGCAGAGTCAGATTAATAAACTTGAAGGCGAGGTTGCTAAGGCCAATGGCGTAGGCCAGCCCACCCAATCTCGTGGGACTGGTATGGCACCTCTGCGCACCGGGCAGCCAAAACCTTTCTTCGATCGTTCCCGTAAATGGGCTTATCCATTTACGGGCCAGACCTCTTTTGGTGCTCGCACTCCAATGGCTGTAGATATGGCCAAGGGTATGGGTGTGATGTTTGCGATTGGTGGCGCAATGTCGGCCATTGGAAGCTCCTTCAGTCAGGCGATGGAATATCAGAACACCATGCGCACTACTCAGGCCATTCTTCAGAATGGAACAGACTCATATAGTCAAAATTCGTTCAAGAATATGGAGGCCACTGTGCGTAATGTTGGTGTTAAGACAAAATTCTCTGCTCCTGAAGTCGCCAGTGCTGCCAAGTTTCTTGCAATGGCAGGATATGATATAGACGCTATCAATGCTGCCATACGACCTATCGCAGACCTTGCACTTATTGGAGATTCTGATTTAGGAGAGACTGCTGATAAGATGACCAACATTATGACCACCTTCCAGATCGCTCCTGAGCGTATGCGTGAGGCGGCAAATATAATGGCCACTACTGCTACTCGATCTAACACAGACCTTATGATGTTGGCCGAGTCTGCTAAGTATGGTGGTGCAGTTGCAAATATGTATGGGCGCAATGATCCTTATTTGTTTGCTGATACAATGGCGATATTCGGTGTTATGGGTAATGCTGGTATTCAGGCTTCTTCTGCTGGTACTGCATTGCGAATGATGTACCAAAACATCTTTAATCCAAATAAAAAGCAGGCTGCTATATTGCAACATTTGGATGACAAATACGGGATTTCAACGGTTGATGCTAATGGTAATAAAAGATCTATGGCAGACATCATTATTGACATGGCTAATCAGATTCCGGATGATGTAATGCCAGATATTGTAGGTAAATTATTTAGGATAACAGCTCAATCAGGAGCAAACTCAACAATAGTTTCCGCCAAAGATATTGCATTAGAGGCAGCTGGAGGTGATGCTAATGTTGCATCTCAACTTATTAATGAAACAAATGAGTTAGTAGATAGACTTAGTGAGAAGAAAAATAGTAAAAAACAACTAAGTTCTTTAGCCGCTCTTATTCAGGCCAACCGTAATTCTGTCAGTGGCAACATCTCAGGAGCCATTGCCGAAGAGAAACAGAACCCCATCTCTGGTCTTTGGGCCCAGGTTACTTCAACATTTACTGAAGGCATTGTTCAGGCATTTGAAAATCGTCAAGGTGACTTTGAGGAAATGCTGAAAAAACTCAGAGATTATCTTGCCAAGCCTGAAACAATTCAGATGATGCAGAACCTTTTCGATATGATTATTGAAATCGGTAAGGTAATGGCATGGTTTGTGAAAATATGGGCTTCCATTTACAATACTGCTCCTGGGTTAATCAAGACTTGGGTAACTGCTCAGATGATGTTCACCCAGTTTGGTTCTCTCGTTGCTCCAATAATATCTTTGATTGGCGTATTTGACCGTCTCAAAGGATCTATTATGACATTGGCCGGCATATCGTCTGTTGGTGGCGCAACAATGACGGGGAATATAACCAGAAATGCTATCGCAGGAACAGCTACAAACGCAGCCCTTCTTGTTCCTACACCTGGTGCCAGTCAAAAATTTGCTGGCAAAATAGGATCTAAGGTTAATTCTGCTATGGCTACAAATGCGATTCTTGCAGGAGAATTAGCATTAAGTGGTGCCTCTAAATCCAGCACACTAAATACGCTTAATCAAGAAACAGCACTACATTATAAGGCGGTTCAAGAAAGATACTATAGGAGATATGGTTGGGCAAGAGCAGGAGCAGCTTTTAGAACTGCTGCAACCTCTGTACCAACTATGGCTTCATTTGCCCCGATGTTTGGTGGACTGAAGAGTATGGTAATGAATTTGTTTGTCGGATTTAGCAGAGCGATAGGGTTTCTTGTAAATCCCATATCTTTGGCCACTATAGCTATTGGTA
Source organism: Bacteroides sp. (assembly GCA_014801785.1). Lineage (GTDB taxonomy): Bacteria > Bacteroidota > Bacteroidia > Bacteroidales > Muribaculaceae > Lepagella. Next base: position 58,369 of record JAAVDN010000009.1, read on the forward strand.
GTTTAGGGTATGGCCTGTATAAGCTCAAACAGCGAATGGATGGCACTACTGAAGTTCAACAAATTGCGGCTCAAAAAGCTAAAGTTGCGGCTCAATCAACTGCACGAGAGTTAGCCATTCAAGGTAAATGGCACAATGAATTAGGGGCTAACAGAGTGATTGAAGGTTCTGTAATCCACGCACCGCAATCAGAGAAAGTACAAGATTACCTGAAAGATCAAGAAAGATTCCAGCAGACTTATAATATTTTATGGAATAATCTTGCACAAGATGCGTCTAAGAAATCTATAAACGACACAGTAAATGAGTGGCGCAGCATTATCAAGAATAATTCTGCCTATAAACTTGCTTTAGGTGACAAATATTCTGAATACGCTGGAGCTGATTTAACGAAATGGACGAACAGTAATAAGATGTGGAATCGTGGTCCCAATGATTTGATTGCTACTATCCATGATATTTGGGTAGAACAAGATGATCATGCCATTGATCTCCAAAAAAGAATAGTTCAGGGCGCATTAATGGTCGAGGGTGCAAATAGCAGCATTACTCAAAAATATGTAAATGACATTATTGCACTTCGAGAGAGGGTGATCAATAAAGAAATTGATGAGCATGCTTATCAAGAGGAAACTCAGAAAATTCTCAATATGGTAAAAGGTCTATTACCTTCTAACCCTCTGGATGCTTCAAATATGACACCAGAAGAGTTAAAAAACACCAGTAACAGAAGTGTTTTTGCTCCTTATCAGGATGCTATCTTTAATGTATTGAATGCTTACATTAGAGGTGACTATGGTACGGAAACGGGGGCCATAAACGCATGGCAAGATCTAACGCTCAGAAATGAAAATGGTGGTCTTGCCAGTGGGTTGATTGTGTGGTCTCAACAGTGGTATGATAAGTTGGCAAATATCGCTAAAGATATGCAACTTACAGATACTTTCTTTTCGCCAGATGGTACTCATCAAGAAAATATGAAAATCATATTATCTATGATGCCTGATACCAGTAAGTTTGATGCCTCATCTATTGTGGAGCAGGTTCGTCAAAAAATTAATAATTTCCAGCTTACATTACAGCAATTCTCTGATATGCTGTCAACAGTATATGATATGCTCAAACAAGCTGGTATTCTTGACGAAAATGACAATAATAGATATCAATTCATTAGAGGACAGCTGACTGGGCAGAAATTCACGTCTCATACAGTTCGCAAATATTGGCAAGATAATATCGGAATTAATCATAATTCAGAATGGGTTAAAGCTGGTATTTCTGAAAATGACTATGTGAATTGGATGATGGGTGTAAAAGGAGCCATGAGTGATCTTGACATAAGTAAAAAACTTGGTAGGGCAATTACTCGTAGTCAAGAAAATTCTCAAATGGCAACTAATATAGCCAGAAAAGCTGCAAACTTAGGTAACAAAAATGCAGCTTTGAAAACGCCTACTGTCTCAACAGCAACTCCTACCCCCACAAACCATCAAACAACTCCAACTGTAAAAGATCAACAAGCATACGCTTCACACTATGACAGAAGCGCAGCCAGACCCACTCAGGTTGTGTTTAATATAAACAATCTGGCGAACTTTGACAGAACAACAGTAGCTTCCAGTGCTGAAGAGCGTGACTTGATGGCTGCAATGGAAGATAGAATTGCCGGAGCAGTATATCAAATGTTTGCAGAAGCCTCTAATCAGGCGCAGCGAGTAATGGATCTTACATAAAGCAAAATTGCACCGGGGATTTTTCCCGGTGCAATTTTTATAATTCATTATACGATTCTTGATTATATTTATCATCCAATTTAACATCATCATAAGTTAGGGTCATTGCTGGCTGCTCTCCGATAATGTCTAACTGTAAGTTTAGTGATGTTAAGTTATCAATAAATGATATACTGCTTTTTACAGAAGCTGTATCTTCGTAAGCGATCAATGGATGATATTTTGATTTCAAAACGGACGACAACATATCGTAATCATTATAGAATGACTCCATATCATTTACGATTTTGACGAACTGGATTTTTCTTACCTTGTTTTGATAAGTGATTAAACTCATAAAATCCCACATTTGTTCCCCGAAACGTATTGGATTATTGTAAACAAATATATCACGATCTATTTGATCCATATTATATCCGAGCTGCTTCATTTGTAGTAGAGCTGAATCTTTGGAAGTTTCCCCCAATGTAACCCCCAATACTTCTCGTTTAAGAACAATGTCTTGCTCTGCTTTTATTTGGCTATCATTAGAAACAGTCTTCTCTTTTTGTCTATTGCACGCTCCCAGCAAGAAAAAGAATAAAAATAAAATTATTAATTGTCTCATAGTCTTTGAATTTGAAATGGTAGTACCCAAGATGAATTATCAATTTTTATATTTTTCTAATTCATCTTGATACCATTGGGAATTTTCATTCATGGTATTCTCAGCTTCTTCTGAATATTTTTGCATCTCATTTTGAGCTTCTATCTGAGTTTTTGTATTCCCATTGATATGGTCTATAAAATAAGACACGCCCCAACAAACGCCAATACATACGATGGCAGCAAACAATATGCCTATGAGGGTACTCTTTTTGATTTTTTTCATAGCCATTTTGAATTTGGTATTATAGTTCACAAAACGACATATACCCTTTTCTTATCCGAGATGGTGATTTCGACGCGAAACAGGGATTATGCCACTTTCCAAAAATTTTCTGAAAAGTAATGCAAAATTACTAAAAAATAACCAATCTACCAAATTCATTGCTCCAGAACTATTATAGAGTATGAGTACAAGTCTAAATAACCTCGCAATAACAACCACTGGCAGTGCAATGGCTTCTACTATGGGAGCCTTGTTCAATACTTTGCAGAGCATGGTTGCCAATGGTGGTAGAGATAGTAACTGCAAATTTTACTATAAAGACGGCGCCGGTGGCTCCCTACTTCAAGTAGCAGTCAAAGGCGTTGTCCGGGGAGCTGTGTCTGAATTAAAAAACGAGGCAGTCAATGCCTTTAATTCACTCCTGAATGGTAAGAGAACCAAAGATACTGTTGGTGCCGCATGGGTAGAATCCGAGCTGAAGAAACAAGAAGTTGAAGCTAAGGAGTACGGCATGATGCAGGTGGATGGTGGAACGATATACGCTTTGGATGACTGGGGTGGCATAGCTCCGGAGGCACTGATGTTAGGGATTGAGCTTGACCAAAGTATCACTGTCGCTCAAAAGTTCCCAGTATATCGGACAAAAGTAGTTGATGCAAAAAAGGGTATCTATAAAGAACAGGCTCCGGAGTCAAAAACCAATATGGTCACAACAAAGACTTTGGTTTGGTTTGATACCACTGCTCTGATAACAATCAATTCTGATAAAAATCTTATTGCCACTCGCGTAACTGGCCGAGATTACAGTCGAAAAGAACTTGTATCCAATGGCGATATAAAGTTCACTGTTTCAGGTCAAATCACCAGTGGTAAGCCTGACATCTATCCGGCAGAAGAGATGCAGAAATTTTACAAAATCATGCAATATAAGGGCATTGTCAAAATCAATAATATGGTTCTTGACCAGCTTGGCATTACCCATATTGTCATTGAAAACTTCAATGTTTCTCCACGCCAAGGATATAAGGCACTCCAGCAATACACATTCTCAGCTATTGGTCTCCAGCCTGAGAACGAGATTGAAATTTCTGAAGATACTATCTCGATCATTCCTCAGAAGAACGTCTCCGCTAATGATGATGACGGAAGTGAGTGGATGAAGATGTTGAACAACCAACTTGAAGGACTGAAGTCTATGGCCTCTGATGTATTCAAACAAGGAGTGGGCCTCGCCGCCGGTCTGTTGGAAGATACCTTATAATTTATGGCTTCAGATTTAACAGCACTCCGAACTCAACGTCCTGATCTGGTTCAGCAGGTCGAATACACCCTCACACCCAAATATTATCAGCATAAGGCGTATGAGGATAAACTTGCCATACTTGTATGTCAGATAAAGATATGGAAAGCTAATGGTAATGATTGGTTTTCCATACCATCTGTCAATCAATGTCTTACAATCCGAGAATGTGAAAGTATTGAGGTATCAGACTCTGCAAAAAATCTTATCAATAAAGCTGTGATAAGATTCCCTCGTGGTACTGTCATCAATCTTTCCAGCCGAAAAGAAAAGGATGTTACCAGTGGCGATAAAGCAGATTCTACCGATAAAGAAAATACTCTTATCACAGCTAATAATGATGGCGATGTCACAACTTCTCCAACCGCCTTATTTAGTGAAGATGGGATTTCCACCACATCCATGGCCGCCAATTATGATGATAAGGGATTGATCGACTTCAACAGAACTAAGACCGAACCGGCATTATTAAGCCCTAATGATGTTGCGGTTGGCAATCGCATTGAAATTCGTTTAGGATATGCCTATTCTGAATCGGAGTTTAAGAAAATGAATACCGCCGACAGTGACCCAAATATGGATGTAGTCTTTACAGGCTTCATCACTGCCATCTCAGTAGATACTCCCTTGGAATTGGAATGTACTAATATGGCCCACATTCTTGCATCTGTCAGCACTCCAAATATTTCTGCCAAAGCCACATTGATGGTTAAGGATTTTCTTGACGATGACGGCACTTATCACCTTTTGAAAGATACTGGAATACCCCTTGCTCCGGCAAGTAACGGCTCCACCATATCTGTTAGTGGCGGTTCAATCAGTAATAATCTGACAATAGCTGACGTGCTTACTGAATGGAGTAAAAGTGGTGTTCTCTGCATTATGGAAACCAAATCTGATGGCACTGTTCAGTTGCGTGTAGGGTTGACTTATTATGCCGGGAAAAGTGGAGGTCTGCCGAATAATGATAAAAAGTACATTACCTATAATGGTGGTAATAACTCAGTCAAACTTATTCAATTTGACTGGGATGTGGCTCAGGATAAACTGAATCTCAAACGTAATGATAAAAAATATCTTGCGGTCGAAGCACAGGGGCGAACTAAAGACAACCAGTTTTTCAAACTAACTCTTCGTAAAAATCCTAATCCTGATGATGAGGGTTGGGTAATTGATAGCGACAGCCAATTTCAGGTTGTGAATCGTCGTAAAGTGAAAGACCGAAAGAAGATGAAGTTTGTCAATGGTACTTTCAGTACCAAACGTATTGAAGGACACTTGACTGATCCAGCAAAACTTGATAAATATAATGTCATTCAGTATATCTCGACTAAGGTGGGGATTACTGAAGAGGAATTGATTGAGGAAGCAAAGCAGTATTGGGCCAACTATAATCCTAATGGTATATCCGGCTCAATCGAAATATTTGGTGATCTTCTTATCCGGCCCACTGATATTGTAGGATTGATAGATGTCCGACAGCCAGAAAAGAATGGGTATTACTATGTTGAAGCAGTTAATACCACTTTTGGAATGAATGGATATCGGCGTGAACTTCATATCCCATATAAAATCGCAACCTTTTCAAAACCCGTTCAAATCATTTAATCGTCATGTCACTTAAAGGAGAAATCAACAAATATTCAGGAGATGTGCGCCGGTCAATCGGTCAGATGGCTCGTCAAGGCATGACCGGGCCAGATGGGGCTGTGCGTGGTACAAAGAAAATCTTAGGATATGTATGCGCCATCCATGAAGATGGAGATTTGGGCGGCACCATAGACGTTCAGGAATTTAATTATGAACCTGATGAATATCCCATTATGGGTACTGGTCATCACGAGGGGGTGTTATTATCTGCCATTCAAGATAATTCTGAAGGCGTATTAATCGTGCCTATGCTTTATTCAGAGGTCGTTATAGTCCAGAATCCAACAGACGGTCGTGAATATGTGCAAATGTATAGTCATGCCAAGCGTATTCAATTATTAGCCCATTCTATAGAAGGAGAAGATGATGGAGAAATTGAGATAGGCGTGACTGAAACTGAAAAACTGGTTGAAACCGATGATGGCTTAGATAAGGATTACTATGAACTGGAGCCTACCAAAAACAAGACCAGCACCAAATATACCGCTACCACCATTACCGACCAAGTAATTTCTCCGGATGATGAGGAGGGGTTCAAGGAAGAAAAAACCGTAGAGCATAAAATCATTACTGTGGGTGATACAACAATCACTATTGATGGTGAAAACGTGATTATCGAGACAAGTGGTAAGGTTTCGTTTAAGGTCGGAGGCACAACTATTACTGAAGAGGATGGCTCCGTAAATATCAAAACAGATAAAGCCAAAATCGAAACAAGCAGTTGTGAGATTAAAGGTTCTGATGTTAAGGTTGACGGCACTTCAGTCACCATTACCGGTGGTACTCTTAAAACCAAAGGGGTTGCAGCTACTGACTTGAATGGACCATTCAACTCTATTAAAGTATGCCCCTTCAGTGGCGCCCCTCATTGTGGATCATCTGTCAGTGGAACATAATTATGAGTAAATCAGCATTTGCACAAGTCATCATATCAAAACTCAAAAGTTCAATAGGTACTTCCGGTAAGGATTATTCCACTGGAAGTGCCTCTATTGCAATGAGCGCAGTAGCAGCCGGCATTACCGAATATCTGATAGCGAACACAACGGTCATGGTATCTTATGTAGGCATCATCCCCGGTGTACCGCCAACTCCAGATCCACTTGTTACTGATTCTTTCAAAATAATAGGTAGTTGCGCCCCCACTGGCCCATCTAATAGCTTTGATAGTTGGATTAAGCAGATTGAAACCAATATCATTGCCGGTTTCCAGTTGGCAGCAATGGGTAATGGAGGATTGGTCTTTCCTCAAAAGCCTTTTCTAAGTCTTGGAATTATCACGTCTCAGGCGAATTTGAAAGCCACACACGATGTCAGCGATGAAGATCCACAGCAAAAAGTCTGGGAGGTGGTTTGTGGAGGTATAATGGATTGGATAAATGGTCTTGCAATAAATGTAACTCCCGGTGCAGCCACCCACCCAGCAGTATCATCCACCGGCACAGCAACAATAACCAAAATAACCATCACTTGACCCATCCAACTTGACTATTATAGATAAAAAGCAGTCAAGAAAGATGGTAAGAGACTTAATCATAGATATGAAGGAGCGCGACTTGTTGACCGAGGACAAGTCCAGTGCTTCTGTGCCGATATTTGATTCACTTTGGGGTAACATATTTGATGAGGATAAAGAACTCGATATTCTCATCTGCAATATAATTATACCCGAAGCCTACTGGAGTATGGTGGGTTATGAGGACGGCGAAATGACTTGTCGTTTCAAATCAGCATATATCCCNAACACCAGNAATTTCAGGATAAGACTTGTGGGNTTGCGAGACGGCAAATATTATGTTTTCAGCAGAATCCGAGGCGATTTNGGTTTGCCTGTCAATAGTTATGTGCTGAGTAAGAACATTGCAGCCCCTATTCCTGCCTGTATGCTTCCTTTTATTGANATTGACGGGGAGTTTACAGTCAAAATGGTGCANAACAGCAAATCTGAAGTTCTGGATAAAGCATATATTTACTCTTCCAAAAGCACTGACATCAGCATAAATTACAGTGATGATCAAGCCTCCCAGCTATTGACATTGTGNGCTCCCGGAAAAAGCTACAGATACCCGACNACAGGTGTGGGTATTACCAAATATCTGAATTGTGTAGTAGCTCATTCTGACTTACAGAAAGTGCTGGAGGCGCAGTTTAATGGTGATAAGAANCCTATTCAGGATGCAGAATTTGACAATGAGACNTGTAAGCTCGATGTCCTCTTCAGTCCAGAAAAAGAAGAGTCTGATACTGGANTGGATGATATNGATGANCTTAATCTCTCGTTCTTCAGTCTGTTTACNGATGAATATGTNCGCCGGAATGTAGTNTTGAATGAATTGTCTGATACCGACTTCATGGAANTGCTTAATGGATATCCTTATGTGCTCAATATTCTTCTGTTTACTGATTACACCACCAGTGTTTCCCGAATAGCCAATAATGTTGAGGNCGGACAATTCAATGGNNTCGGTGAGATAATCCCCAGCAATCAATACTATATCGTTTCAGCAACTTTAGAGGCTAACACGATAGTNATGTTTGATGATGAAACNGANGATAANGTAAAAGACGCTCCGATTTTNATCATCAATGACAATGATGANACNCGATTATATACGGCGCTGGTTGAGCAACCGTATTGGCTCACTGAAACNTGNCATAANTGCTTTATCCTTAAACGNCGGTCAGTAGTAANGTATATGATCCGACAAGACCAGTTCCGTGCNGGCAAGGGATTGTATATAGTCCCTCAAACAAGTGCGAATATCAAGAATATGCTTGGACTGGTTCAAGACATTCATACCGGCCGACTCCTTGGTATCGTCTCAAANAGCACCAACATCAGTGATATGACACTGGATGAAATCACTCAGCATATTTACGCAACTCAAATAAATCAATAGTATGAGTATTAATAACGACAATATAGTCAAAATTGGTGTCGCNCTAAAATGGCGAAACACTTTTGACTTAACCAAGAAATACTACCAGGAGAACGTGGTCACAGCGTGTGGTTGCGTCTTNAGGTGTAAAGTATTGCAGGCCCANGGNAAATCCCCNATAAAGATGACCGATGACCAAGGGCACATTGTCTATACCAATACTGATGTGTGGGANGTACTGGTGGATATGGCGTATTATTACAACTATGCCGTTGATACTCGTAAACTTACNCAGCAAATGTTGGATTATGCCAAGAAACTGGATGAGGCTTTCCAAAAGCAACAGAAAGAAATNGAGGCACTTCAGAAAGACAATCGTNANCAGTGGAATCACATCAACGACATTGAAAAAGTCAATGCCGAGCAGCAGCGTGAACTCAATTCAATTTTTGATACCATTAGCTGTTTTAGCGAAGGTATCTGGATTGACACTCTTCTTTGGAGCAACGAAACAATCTGGGATAACAACAAGTACGCTATCACTGATGACCTGCAAAATCAGATAGACGTTCTGGGCGAAACTCACCGCCAGGACATAAAAGATTTGACTGATAAGCATGATTCAGAAATCAGCGCACTGACTGCTAACATTGTACGTCAAAATAAAATTCAGGACGGTATCAATACCTATCTCCAGGATCAGGTATATGATTTGAATACCTCTTTCTGCTGTTTCGGCACCGGTGTATGGGAAAATAACCTTCACTGGAGCCAAGAGGCCTTGTGGGATAATAACAAATATGCTATCACAGACGCTCTTGTTGAGGACATTAAAGAACTTAATGAACACTTATCAAGAAGTGATCAGGCTTTCAAGGATGCAATGCTTGCAAATTCCAGAGAGCATGGGCTGGNTAACACCCACCTTCAGAAACATGACCGAGAAATCAACGATCTCCAGGCCCTCATCCAAGAGCATGATCAGCAGATTATCGACTTGATTAATACTCTTGCTTGCTTCAGCAATGGCTACTGGGATGATGGTCTGAAATGGAGTAATATTGCTCTGTGGGAAAACTCTAATCTGATGTATGATTCATTTGAAGATATTTATCGTCAAATTGAGGATCATCAGAGAGCTATATCGGATTTGACAAAAGAAATACAGAAAGTCAAGTCTGATGCAGAGGCCACAATGGAATCTATCAACAAAACTTTTGCTGGTTTCCGAAAAGAGCATGAGGATTTCCGAAAGGAACATGAAGAGTTTAGTAGAGAGCATCAAGCTATTACGGACCGTCTTAACAAACTTGACACCCAATGTGAAGGTCAGCAGCATGAAATTGACTCTCTTCTTTATCGCATCTCAATCCTTACCAATGGTATATGGGATAACAATCTGTTGTGGGTCAATGAATCTGAATGGAACAACACTGACCTGAATGGTACTTGTCATTGTCCGGAAGATACTGAAGAGCGTTTGGATGAGCTTCAGGAAGGTCTTGAAGCCATTACACAAAGAGTGTCCGGCGCAGAAGAAAATATTGAGGCTATCACATCTGATNTGGNNGCCAATTCTTCTGCTATCCAGACTAACGCATCTGCTATTGCAAATAACGCTTCTGAAATTGAAACCATCAAGCAAAATGCAATTACAGAACATCGTAGCGTTGCATACCAGCTCCGCGCCATAGGTCGTGAGCAAGCAACTCAGGATGAAAACATTGCCAAACTTGGAGAACACTTCAGTTGCTATGCAGACGGTATCTGGGGAGACCTCTTTATCTGGGATAACGAACTTCTTTGGGCTAATGAAACTGGAGTGGTCAATGAAGCTATTTCTGATCTTCGTAATGACCTTCGTGATACACGCTATCAACTGAATGAGGCGAATGAGGATATAATGACCAATCTCTCACTCATTCGAGCCAATCATCAGCTTATAGAGAATAACACTACTGATATTCAGGAAAATAAAGAAGCCATTGAGACTACTCAGTCGGAACTTCAATCTACCACTGATGCAATCCGTAAAGAAGCTCTTACCGAACATCGTCAAGTTGCATATCAACTTCGTACTATTGTCCGGGAGCAGACTGCGCAAGATGAGAATATAGCAAAGTTAGGTGAGCATTTTGGCTGCTTTGTCGATGGCGTATGGGGTGATTTATTCCTTTGGAACAATGATCATCTGTGGCATAATGAGTCTGGAGTGATTGAAGAGGCTTTGGCCGATACTAATGAAAGGATTGATGAAATCAATGAAGAAATTGAGGCCATCAATCAAAGAGCTGAAGAACACCAATCCAAATATCAAAAAATGCTGGATGATATTCGTGCGTATAACGGGTGCTTTGAAAAAGGAGAATGGGCCAATCCATTCTTCTGGAATGACACAGATGTATGGTACAATACTCCAAATAGTATTTCCGAAACAGAAAACAACATCATCAGTCACGATAACCGTCTGACAGCTCTTGAATCTCAATTTGCGCTCTTCATCCAGCAATTCGCGGCTCAACAGACTATTATTGAACAGCACCAGAGCCAGCTTGAAACATTAATGGATTGCTTTACAGTCCTCAATGTCGGAAAGTGGCAGAATCTCTTGCTTTGGGATAATACCTCGAAGTGGTCAAATGCCCTGATTACTGAAGCAAACGCATCTGTAGGGACTGGTGGCGATTCAACTGTGACTGTAAAATCTTATGATCCTGATACAGCCACCGTAACAATCTAAAACTCTATGTACTGGGGAGTTAAGACCAGTCATTATTACATAACAAAAACCATATTAAAACATGGCAGATCTTAAAGTTACACGCTTTGTCATTGGTGGGCAGTCATTTGTTATTCCTCCTGCTGCGGCAGACCAGGAAGGCTTGATGTCCGCTAATGATTTCAAAAAGCTCTCCGGCATTGAAACTGGAGCGCAAGGAAATGTACTGGAAGGTGTCAAGGTCAATGGTGTCGCTCTCAGTATCGCTTCCAAGATTGTCGATATTCTGATTGCAACAGGTTCGGCTAATGGCACAGTTTCGGTGCAGGGGGTAGATGTACCCATCAAAGGACTGGCCGCCCTCGCATACAAGGCCAACGTATCTGCTGATGAGTTGGATGCAGCTCTGAAAGCAATCATTGATGCAAAAGCAGAATCTTCCACAGTCGCAAATCTTAGTGGAAAGATTGATATTATTAATGGATCAGGGACCGGCTCTATTTCTAAAGCAATCACTGACGCTTTCAATGACTTCGCCACTAAAGTTTCTGATGATGGAGTGATAAACTCTTATAAGGAACTTATCGATTGGGCCGCAGAACATGGGGGCGAAGCAGCTGAAATGACTGCTGCAATCTCCAATATCGAAAGTCTTTTGACGGGGATCGGTGGTGAGGGCAACCCTGCAACTGTAAAGGCCGCTATCGCTGCTGCTATCAGTGATCTCAATATCGGAAACTACTACACAAAAAATCAGGTAGATACCGCTCTGAATAGTAAAGTTGACAAGGATGGCGACAAAGTGCTGTCTCAAAATGACTTTACAAACGCTTATAAAGAAAAGCTGGATGGAATTGCCAAAGGCGCAACAGCTAACACCTATGCGTATGACGAGGCAACCCAGACTCTCACACTTTCTGGTTTCACAGCAGCAGAATAAACTCTAAGGACTTATCGCAATGGCAGATACGACAAAAATATTACAGACACTCAAAATAGCAGGTCAAAAATTCAATATTCAGTCTTGCTGGGAACAGTTTGGGCTGACTAAGGATTATATGCTTGCTCTTTTGAGCCGTGATGAGTTCACTCCCGTTGCGACCCGACAGCCCACTGAAACAGACACTCTTTATACAGATCCGGCCAGTGGCAATCCCGCAGGATTTCATGCCGGACAATGTGTAATCTATCCCGATAGTCAAGTTCCCGATGGCTGGGGGCTTTCTATTGCCAAAAATGTCGTTCTCAATGCTCAGGGTGTACCGACCAAAGTTGCTTGGTTTCATGCCACTGATATGGAGAAACGGATTAGCAGTCTGGAAGAAAAATTCACAATTACCCATGACGGTGTGATAGGTACTGGATTGTGGATTAATGAGTATCCGTGGCAACAGGACGCTGTGTGGGATAACGGGATTTAGAGTTTGAATGACTCGATACTATTATATATAAACAAACAGTTTTTTAATTCAATTTTTTCAACATGGCAGAAAAAGATTTAACAATGGAAGATGACTGGGGAGCCAAGGGCGCCCAGGCTACTGGTGCTCAGGTCCAGAAGTTCATCAAAAGTCAGTTTAAGGCTTTGCATGATAAGGACACCACTCTTCAGAATCAGCTTGATTCATTGAACTCAGATCTGGGTGATGCAAATCCTCAGCTTCGTGCAGCTACTGATGGCTGCTTTGTCGCCTTTACCCAGAAAAGCGACAATTACCAGCGTGCAGTGCCCTGGTGGGAATGGCCCGCTAAAGANAAAGCTGGCGAAGTTGCTGATGGCGTGCTTGTGCTGATTGACGGTCAGGCTCCTATCATCGTNNCCCCCACTCAGACCNANCTCNNNTGGTCAAAGAACGCAATCGCAGTCAATGCNGANACCGGCGGCGATTTCANCAAAGCGTATGTNGACTANACCGGCAAANCTCCGCACCGCCGCNATCATGGNNAANGCNNNNGANCTNTTCGGNGAAGANGAGGAAAACTGGNNTNAGTATGCNCCNGCATGGTGTAACGCATACGACCGCCGCCANGATAANGGCGATGGCACGATGATCGGTATGGGCCCCGGCAAATGGTGGCTCCCCTCTATCGCAGAGTTGCTCATCATCTGGAAGCATAAGTACGCCATCAATCAGTGTCTCTCAGTTATTTCTGGCGCCAGCCAGCTTTCTGAGAGCTGGTACTGGTCTTCAACTGAGCACTCGGCGACGAACGCTTGGGGCTTGAACCTCTCCACTGGCTACCTCTACTGGGGCACTAAGGTGACGGCCAGCGGCTACGTCCGCGCTGTGGCAGCATTTCATTAACCCTTTATCTCTTCAACCCTTTAACTCTTCGGAGCGTAGCGACGAGCGAGCGAAGCGAGCATAAGGGTTGAAGAGATCCACACATTCAACTCATCTCAAAGTATAGAGTCGCCGTCTTTGAAAGAAGTTCAGGAGTCTATGTTCCAGGACTTTGAGATGAGAAATGTGGGGATTTTGGGTAACTGTAATGGTTCGTGTGTAAACTGATTATCTATTTGGTAATCAGTTTATTATTACAAAGTGATTATAGCAGTGTTTCTGAAAAACCCGTTGCGATGGCTTTATCTAACGAATTGCCGGTTTACGTTGAAACCTATCACTACATTCAAGCAGTGATTGATACTCAAAAGAATTTTCCAAGGGATGTAAAACACACCGTTGGTCAAGAATGGATCAAAATAGCTATCTCATTGCCAACATTTATTGTCAAGGCTAATATGTTCAANAGTGAACGAGAAGCATATTTGACAGACTTCATCTGTGAGTTTGAACACTGCAAACTGATAGTTAGACTTGCTGGCGATAATCGTTGGATAAGCCGGAAGCAACANTCCAACCTCATGTATTTGGAGGCGACTATCGGCAAACAAGTGACAGCATGGAAGAACGCATCGAAAAAGAGGTATCGAAAACGCACTTCTGCGGATGAGGACGATTGATCGGTGCAACGCACAGAGTATGGAAGTTTAAGGATGACCATAGAGTATGCGCTTCCGTGAGAAATGGGGGTACTACTGCCATAAGTAGTTAAGAATAAGAAAACATACCCGATACACTGAGAACTCGGCGACGAACGCTTGGAACTTGAACCTCTCCACTGGCAACCTCAACAACTGGAACACTAAGGTGACGAACAGCAACTACGTCCGCGCTGTGGCAGCATTTCAACGAATCGCATTTTTGCAAATAGATAAGACTAATTATAACTGGCATTATCACTTTTAGTGCTGATATGGTAACGTATGAAGGATTGGTAGAAGCCTATTTAGATTGTCGCGTACATAAGTCGCGGACAAACAACTGCATCAGGTTTACTCTTGATGTAGAAGGCAACCTCTATGATATGATGCAAGCCATCAACAATAGAACCTACCAGCCAAAGCGTTCCATTTGCTTTGTTGTTAGTCGCCCCAAATACCGTGAGGTTTTTGCGGCCGATTTTGCTGACCGCATTATCCATCACTACATTCGACTTCGGCTGGAGCCTATTATAGAACAAGAATTTAACGACCGCACATTCAACTGTAGAAATGGCAAGGGTACTCTTNCTGGCGTGGAACAGTTGAAGAAAGATATTATCGAGTGTTCAAATAATTACACTCAGGATTGTTATGTGGCAACAGTTGACATCAACAGTTTCTTTATGTCAATCCCCAAGAAACTGGTAGAGGATCTTGTTGTCAAACTGGTGAAAGAAAAATATGATGGCGAAGATAAAGAAGATTTGATTTATCTATGTCACATAGTATTGAGTCATTGCCCGGAGGAAAATTGCATTAGACAATCTTCCGAAGCAATGTGGAACAATCTTCCACCCAGTAAATCACTTTTTACAAATGGCAATGGATTAGGTATGCCAATCGGNAATCTCCCATCTCAGATGTTTGCCAATTATCTCTTGAATACATTAGATTGGGCGATTGAAAAAGAATATGGCATCAAATTTCACGGNAGATATGTAGATGACATTTATTTAGTGGCAGAAAATAAAGAGACGATATTAAATGCCATTCCAAAAATCAGGATAAAGTTAGAATCTCTTGGATTAAAACTATCTCCCAAGAAATTTTATATGCAACATTATACCAAAGGTTTGGACTTTACTGGAGCTGTAGTTAAGCCGGGAAGAGTCTATCCATTAAACCGCACTGTCACAAATTTCCGGCATAGCATCCACAGACTAAACCAATGTCGTACTAAATCTCAAATCATTAAGGCTTTATCCTCAGTAAACAGTTATTTAGGACTATTGAAGCATTANAATAGTTATGCAATCAGATATAATGGGCTTATGGAGATCGAACCTCGGATTTTCAAATGGGTNTATATCAAAGGCTCTATGGAAGTGGTAAAACTAAAAAGAAAATATCATCCCAAGAACCGCATAAGATNCCGCCTGAATCATAACTTCCAAGATAAGCTCTCATTACCCACCCCGATTGCTGTATTTGAAGAAAGGGATGACAAAGATAAATATATCAGGATGTTAGCTGAATACACTCCAGTCAATATTCCTCCGATTAGCATACTTGAAAGTCAAATAGACTATTAATAATAAACAACATCAGTTTTAACTTTCAAAAATCTGAACAATGGACCAGATCAACAACAACAANGAACCTGTAGTAGAGCAGGCCGAAGTTATGGCTCCCGAAGAGTCTGTCATGTCTCCTGAAATGCTTGCCGAAATGGAAGCCCAGAAGGATATGNAACTGCATGGCGATAACGTCAAGAAGATCGGCGGCTGTGCTGTGGTAANAGTCGGTGAGGAAACCATCGCAATGGNAATGCCCTTNACCTATCCTCAGCTTCTTTCCGCAATCATCAAGCGCAAATACGACACCGATCAGTCTGAGGCTATCACAGCCAACTTCCTGGCCGCTCGCACCGGCGCCGTATCGGACGAGAAAGCTGCTGAGTACACTGCCGAATACGAGGCATACCAGGCATACCGCGATCTCGCCAAGGCCGTCGCCAAGGAGGTGATGGGCATTGAAGCCTAAATCACTATCCGCATGAAGCCGTCCTTGGATAAATTATGTCCTTGGACGGCTTTCTTACAATAATTTGTTTTATTCATAAAACCCTATGGCACAATATAAAGTCCGAAGCGGACAAAATATTTACGATGTAGCACTAACTCTCTATGGCAGCGTAGAGGGGATTTTTGATTTGTTGACAAGTAACGATTGGCTCAACATGGAAACCAAACTGACATACGGAATGGTTTTGAATTACCATGAGGAATTTGTCATCAATAAAAGCATTGTGATATGGCTAAAGGACAATAATGTGCTGGTAAAGAATGGTGAACATATCTACAATTATCTTGATGTAGAAGAATTGGTTAAGAACCATATTGCCACTTACCACTCTGACCTTTACAATTCTCTCTCAGATATGTCATCTGATGAGCAAAATATGTATTGGGAATCACTATATACTCCCCGGATGGTCATACATCAGCAAGGCCAGACTACAAATATGGTTGTTCGGTTAAAAGCCGACACTCATCTTATTGTGGACTGGGGAGATTATTCTGCCCCACAAATCATTGAAGGGGTGGAAGAACAAGAAATTGAACACTGCTATAAGGGATCCGGGAAACATATAATCACTCTCTATGGTGATTTTGAGTGTACTAAATTGGATTTCCGGGAACTTAATGGCATATATTATCCCCTCGGAATTGTCTATGCTGATGAATTTCTCTCAGTTTTGGATATTGAGGACTTAAAAAAACTGATAATCACGCAATGAGAAGTGTAAGTCAAATATATTCTGAAGCTGTCAGCACGAGAAACAATTATCTGCAACTGACAGAACTTAATACCGGCCGTAGCAATAGCAAACTCAGTATGATAAACTTGCTTACCTATGTTGTGGCTGTCTGCATCCATACTTATGAGGCCGTTCTTGATCTCGTTCAAATAAGAATTGCCGAAGTCCTTAATGGACGTATTAATGGCACTCCAGACTGGTATGCTATGATGGCAAAAAAATTTCAGTATAACAGTGTTACTGAAACTGGAGATGAGTTGAGGTTTAATGAAAATACGATGAAAATCGAATACGCTCAACCAGACTCTTCTCACAGAATCATTGAAAAAGCGGCATGGCAAACTGATGATCATTCTCTGACTTTGAAAATATGCAAAGCCAATGATAATTCTAATGAGGTGAATAACGGCATACCATATATGCCCCTCAATGATTACGAGCTAACAGCCTTCAGAATGTATATCCAACAAATCAAATTTGTAGGCGCCGATATATATTGTGAAAGTTCTCCCGGCGACATCATCACGATAGTAGCCGATAAGCATAATCCCATTTACTATAATGACAGCTATGTGACGGCTGCTCAGGCACTGACCGAGTTGCAACAAGCAATGATTGACTTTGCCAATGAAATGGAGTTTAACGGTATGTTCTATTACCAGTCCGTTTTAGATGTTATCCGAAAGACTGAACATATCACTGACATCAGCAACAATATCAAAATATACGTCAGCTCATACAATACCACTGACAGGAAATATGATGAGCCAGTTGAACTGAATAATCGTATCAGATTAAAGAGTGGTTGCATTCGCCTACTTGATACAAATTCAGTTATGACCGTCAATAGTGACAACCTTACACTGGTGGCAGCTTCAAAAATGGACCAATATTTAGCCTCTCTCGATCAAGCATGATAAACATTGATTTTGCAAATATTGATAATGCCAAGTTGATCGGCCGATTATTGCCGTTTTGGGCCAGGGGAAAGAAAATCTCCTTGCTCCTGCAAGCCATTCTCAGTCCGATTGCTTCTGCTCACAGTCAATTTAAGGCATGGGCGTTGCAACGATATATCGAATGCCACATAACTGCTCAGAAATCATCATTGGAGTGGTATCTGAAGTATTGCCTTCAGTTTCATTTCCTCAAAGAAAGCGATAACTTCTTCATCACCCAGGGTATAAATGAATCCTTATCATGCTTTAGCAGTAATGTCTGGAGGAACGGCCTTCACTGGGATAATGTACTTAGATGGAATATTGATACGGAGCCTCTGGTGAGTATGAATATGAATCTTACTTGCATCAATACCGGCTTGTGGGAGAATCGTATGCTATGGAACAATGCTCTATTATGGGATAATGAAGATAATGGCAAAAAGTACAATGATGATTATCTGGAGTCGATCGACCAGACCAATGTCTATGCGCCAGCCATTGTCGATACCGTCAATTATAACCATGAGGATTATGAGCGCGATATCCGAAACATCATGTCTAAGTTTATGATCAACTTCAACAAAATCAATGTCATAATTGCAAATACCGAATATTAATTTCAAATTCAATATAATATGAAAGTTCACAATCTGGGCAATGATTATGCCTATCAGAGAAAACAGAAGCAGATGGAAAACCAGTCGGCCGAAAATTCAAACGAAAAGCCGGCAATAACAGAAATAATCCCTGAAACCAATGCTGGAGATCAAGTTCAGAGCCGGGGAGAAAGAGAGGCTATGGCCGCAGCCGATACCTCAGCCCCGAAACAAAAATCAAAAAAGAAAAAAGAAGCCGGGGCCGAAAACGAGCAGCCGGAAGATTAAGGTCAAGTTTCATGAAACTGCCATAGGCCACTTTCTGTTTGTGTACGCTCCAGTTGAGTATATCTTACTTATGGAGTACCGAAATATTATAAAATCGGCAGATAGGAGTCGCACTATCAGTTATCAGGTAATCGAGACCATTGCTCTGAATAGCCATAATCCGGCTTTCAAAACCGCACGTTTCCGCAGGGCGTTGATTTCGTATCGAAGATTTGGCCTAAAACCCTTACGTCCTACGGGGTGGACTCTCAAAGATGCTGTTTACTATGCCAGAAACAGTCATTACATACATGAAGCAGTAAAACAATGCACCGAGTGAGTAACCCGGTGCATTGTTTTTTTAAGATTGTTACTTAAGAGAAATTTGATCAGCTGCATTTAGAATAACCGCATGAGGGACAAGTCATACAGCCTTCAACCATCTGAATAGGCTCGCCACATTTAGGACATTGGGGAGCTTCAACAGTTATTTCTTTCTCCCACTCAGTTTTGCCAAGTTCAGCTTGCATGTCCTTATACATCTCCATCAAAGAATATCCAATAGCAACCGGACAACTGGATCCCTTGGATGTGTCCTTCTTCGTGGCTTTCCTTACGGCATAAGACGGGCAAGTACCACTTGACAAAAGCTGATCCACGATTGCATCAATCGAAGCACCGGCACGCGCTGCCAAAGAAGTCATGCGAGAAAGACCTGTCATAAACAACGCACAACCACCAGTCGAGCCCTTGCTAAAGAATGTCTCAACCAGTTCTCCAGTGTTCTTGTCAAACCAAGCGGACAGATGAAGAGTGCCACACCCAGTTTGTAAAGTTCTCTTCTTCCCTACAAGGTCATCAGAAGCTTTTAAGATTTCGCCACGTTTGAGGACTGATTGTTCCTCCAACCCATTATTTTCCTTAGTTAGAATTGCTTGACGCTGGCAGCCATCACGCCAAATCGTAATACCTTTCAGGCCCTTCTTCCACGCCAGAAGATATAAATTAGCAACATCATCAACGGTTGTAGAATTAGGAAGATTTACTGTAGAGCTGATGGATGCGTCAGTAAAGCGTTGCAGTGACGCTTGAACTTCAATACGCTGCTCGTATGGTATTTGTTCCGAAGATACAAAATAATCAGGGAGCGTTTCATTGCCAGTAATCTTCTTATAATCTGCAACAATTTTTGTATCAACCTTATAAACTGTCTCCTCCTTATTCAGTGATACGGTTCGACGATTATAGGAGAAAGCATAATTAGGTTCTACTCCAGTGCTTACCTGAAGCATTGTGCCTATGGTGCCGGTGGGCGCACAAGTCAAGAGCTGAGAATTGAAGAGGCCGTATTCACGAATGTCATCCAACACTTCTTTAGGAAGATCAAGATTACGAATAAAATCGCACTCAACCATTGCCTTTTTGATTTCAGGAGTACAATTTGGAAAACATCCGTTATCTTTAGCAAGTTGAAGAGAAACCTTAACCGCCGTACTTGCAATTAGATGATAGATTGTATTAATGACTGGAATTGACTCAGGTGTTCCGTATTTCTTACCACACATCAACAGCAAATCACCCAGACCCATAGTTCCCAGACCTATCTGCCGCCAGGCAGCAACAGAATCTCGCTGTTCCTGAAGAGGATGTAGCGGCAATCCTTCTATCAAAACATCGTTTAACGCACAAATTGCGCTTTCTACGGTTTTTGCCAGCTCATCATATTTGACGATTGGATAATCCGTAAATGGATATTCTACAAACTTGGATAGGTTGATACTTCCAAGAAGACAAGAACCACCAGCCGGCAGAGGCTCTTCAGCACAAGGGTTCACTCCAGCATACTTAAAGCCAGTTCCCTGAAGGAGATTGTAGTCAGAGATTCTATCCCAGTAAAGAATACCGGGTTCTGCCATTTCCCAGTTGCGTTTTGCCAAAAGCATAAAGACTTCTCTCGCATTAACGATTCTGGTAATCTCAGAACCATCTTCCATTGTAAAATGAAGTTTGAAATCCGAGTTACTTTCTACCGCCTGCATAAACGCAGTGGTTACACGCACTGAAATATTAGCCTTTGTGCAAATGTCAAGATCTGCCTTCAGGTTTATAAACTCTACAAGGTCTGGATGTTCACACGAAATGCTTATCATCAACGCCCCACGTCGCCCTTCCTGACCGATAAGACCGGTTATGTAGCTGTAAAAGTCCATGAAACTCACAGTTCCGGATGTGCTTTTTGCAGCATTATTAACCGGGGCATTTTTAGGCCGGAGATTGCTGACATCAACGCCGCTTCCACCTCCATAGCTGAATGTACGAGCCAATTTAGACCCGGCTTCAAAGATAGATTCAAGTGAATCCTGGGGTGGAGTGAGGCAATAACAGTTACTGTAAGTAATCTTTCTGTCAGTGACCCCTCGATTTGAGAGTATTCTGCCAGCAAAGATGAACTTTTGCTCTTTGATCAACTGCCTGATGTGCTGATTGCCTCCCGATACACGATCAAGCCATTCCTCAAAAGTCTCATCGCCCTGTTGATACTTGCCATGCCAAATATCAACCGATAGCTGTTCACCATTCAGCCATTCCTCGACTGTCATGCCGGGATTACCTGAAGGGTTATCATTTGATTTAATGGTTTTTGATTCTTCCATAAATTATAAAATTTGGGCCGGACATGACACTATGCCCGGCACCTAATAATAGATTAAAGAGACCCGAAGTAATGCTTCAACGCCAGTACCACTTCTGTAATTCCTTCTATAGAAGTGAAAACCGGTATATAACCAAACAAGTCATCATCAGCCACTTTATAATCATTGACAGACAACTTTTCAACATCGGCCCGAAACGCCTGATACTCTTCCTCTGATAGAGGGTGCTCATCTGTACTGAGACGTTCCAAAAGAGTATCTACCCAAATTGGAGCATAGAATTTGTTAGATCCTTCTGGGAGATTAGACTTTTTAACATAAGATTTGAGGATTACAAGTACCAAAGGCAAGATTTCTTCCAGAGCCTGATAATCTCTGGTGTGGTGGTGATTTTCGAGCACATTGACAGCCCTTCTCACGTCATTAAGAGTATAGTCATTCGTTTCCATACTCTTCGCCCTCCCCACGTTGCAGTTCTTCGATATGTGATGAGAGCACGGACTGTATATATTCCATATCTCTCATCTCATTCATCAGTCTACTGACTTGTTCTCCTTGGAGCCAGTTCAAGACCAAAGAAAACGCAAGTAATATCAGCAGTAAAACAATTAAAAGATCTTGTTTCTTCTCTTTCATTGCTGAAGTTTTTAAGAAACACTGCCTTCATCACTTGCGCTCGTGTGCGCTAAAAAAAAATATTCATTGCGGTAGTTTACGAACACAGTTACCCCTTATAGGGGGTTAAACTGAAGTTTCGCCCTACTCGCTGTGCATTGCTTATTCATTGCGTACAGTTATACTGTTGCACAGGGCAAAATCTTATTTATAGTCGCACTTGCCTAATGATGATAATGCGGATCATCATTCCTACCCCGCGACTCTCGCTATATCCCTGCGAGTCTCAGACGTGCCCGGTGGGTTGTGAATATGCCGTCAGCACCATAGGTGTTCTTGAAGTTATCTCTCGGCTCATAGAACCTTGGCATTATCATTTGCCGCTCCCTATGGATTTTTCGTCCCAGAGTGTTTCATCTANTTGCCAACGACTGCTTTTTGCATTAACTTTGCAATCATCTACCCGTGNANCGNTGTTGTGCCGGATTGCCATGTTNCAGAAGNTAAAGGCCCGCTACGGNTTTTGATGTTATACCGGTCGTTGCTTGAAACACTCAAAGCTGGCACCGGGCAATATTGNGACATTGGGGGATAAAGAAAAATCCCCCGCAATCTCAAAGGTGGTGCCAGATCGCGGGGGATTTGCAATATATTGAATGAGCCTAACGGACTCAACGTATATTCCGTATGTCCGCATTGTTGAGGCACCAATTCAACATTGCGATGCAAAGGTAATGCTAATTTNTGNTNGCNCCAAATATTTTTNNNATAAAATGTAGANNNGTGTTTATTTTTAACTTTTATTNACANTNAAAACCTTTTGNATTTATAAGGTTCGTGTGCGCGTNAGGTNNTAATACTATACATCANNCAANAAATTTATTAATCTGTAAACCANTAANATAAGNNNTTTTTAGTATTCAGGTATAAAAATTNTTCAAAAAATATTTTGCNATCTCAAATTGTTTTCTTAATTTTGCCATCGAAAACCTGATGACAGCAANGAAAACCAAATGACATGACCAGTATGAAGACATGATTAAAGGAAAAGGAAAGTTGCGAAAGGTGGCCGGACACACTTTCATTGACGAGTTCAAGAAGGTATGTGAAAAGTTACCCGANAATGAAAACTATCTGTTCGTTGTATGTGANGATACGCGAAATAGGAATTTACCTTATCTGTCCTATTTTTTCTCAGTGGTGCTGAAATTTATATCGGACTCTTTGCCCAATCATCCCGGCACTACTGCACTCTACCGATATTTCGAGGATATGTTTGCTCCGATTCATACCGTCGANATAAACAATGAGCAGTTTGAATACTGCGACTTAAAATCGGAGAAAGCAAGTGATGTCAACGNCGTTATAGAGAAAGTCGTTGAATATGCCCTAAAGGAATGGGGCATTGAGGTTCCCCGTAAAGAGGATATGAGAGATCCTGCAATGCGAGAACTNCATAGCCANGCCTANTTNAATCAAGAGGCCGATTGGAGCAATTTTATCTCTTCGCGCAAATTATCTAAAGATGAGCGAAGAAAAAAGAAAANTGAGCGCTTTTGAAGCGTTCAAACAAACTCAACTCACTTTTGCCGAGGCAGAAGAAAAAGCAAAGCAAGAAGCCGGTGCNCCCAAAGTAGAGAGATTCCGCATGGGCGAGGACGGCGAGTATTCAATCCGCNTATTGCCTNTGGCCCCCTCTTTCGACAATGAGGGTAANATTCTNCCGATGGATCGTAAGGGCTATGAATATGCCGTCCATCAGTTCTTCNTGGGCATTAAGGTTCCCAATAAGAAGGGTAAAAAGCCCAAAAAACTCAGTATTCCTGTCATTCGNACTACCGATAAAGAAGTCGGCAAGTCAGTTGACCTTCTTGANAC
Organism: Bacteroides sp.; assembly: GCA_014801785.1. Classification (GTDB taxonomy): domain Bacteria; phylum Bacteroidota; class Bacteroidia; order Bacteroidales; family Muribaculaceae; genus Lepagella. The sequence continues at coordinate 82,279 of JAAVDN010000009.1, forward strand.
CTACGTTAAGATTGCCAAGGAGATGTATGGTGATGACGAGGCTCTGATGAAGCTCCTCACCAGTTCTTCGTATGANGGCGGTATTCGCTGGAATTATCAGCANGCACTNATGGTGCTTGATGTTTCCAGTGACAAGGAACGNGCAAAAGGTCCACAAGTATGGCAATGTTCACACAGCCAGTACAAGGATCTTGATGCGGCCAAGATGCGTCTTTGGGCCGAACTAAAGGCCGATGACGGTCAGGATACATGTCCTATCAGTGGTTTTACTGACGCTTANCCNGTTAAGGTCATTCGTAAAACNGAAAATAATAAAACCAGCTATACGATCGANATNGGTCGTAAGACACTTGACATNACGGAAGCTGAAGCTGAGAAGCTGCTTGAACTTCCGCGNCTCCCCGAACAGCTNTATCGTTACACNCGNTATCAGATGGAGGCNACACTTGCGTTCCTCCAGCAATATGATGAGGAACACGATATGGAAGTCTGNAAAGAGCCNGACTTTATCGAAGCTGTTGAGACCTTAAAGGGTGAANTGCCGGCCGATGACACATCACANTTTGACCTTNCAAATGCTTCCGGCAAGGATAGCGACAAAGATGAGGTNACTATTGATTCNCTCTATAACGAGTATGACAGNATCGTNGATCAGGGNNTGAANGANAAGTCNGATGAATATCAGGANCTNCGCGAGAAGATCCGTATGTTCATCGAGGCCAAGGATCTTGACGTGCGTATCTCTCGCACAAAGAACAANCTCCAGCTTCTTGAAGAAATTGATGAAGCTCTCGATGCNCAGGCCAAGCAGCCNAAAGAGCAGNCNAAAGAAGATCNGGCTCCTGCTCCTGCACCGGCTCGTCGNCGTGCTCCNAAGCCCAAGGCAGANGAACCTGAAGAAGATACCGAAGAGGGNGATGATGAAGGACAAGANNCTGANCCTGANGAGNNTGAAGAAGCACCGGCCGCTCCTGNANCNGNACCTGAAACTGGTCGTCGCGCACGTCGCGCACGTCCGGGAAGTGAAGCCGAAACAGCTTCAGAGCCTGACCCAGAGCCNGAAGCTNCGGAAGANAAAGAAGATGAAGCCCCGGCNTCGGATTCTGTANCTCCTCGCAGACTTCACAAGCGTCGCCTAAGATAATTCCTGTCTTTAGATAATAATTCATGCAGTTCGAGAGGGCATTGGCTNAATGCCTNTGCCCTCTCATTCTTTAATCTAAAATCTCAGACAGGAATATGAAAGAGGCTATTGCTTTGTTAATAAANGANATACACGTTAACAAAGACAACATAGCTGAGTTCAATAAGAACTGGGATGAAATGTTGTCAGTGTGTCAACGTGAAGGGATCGAGGAAGTCGTTATCGCCGGTGATATGTTCACTACCAGGGCCGCTCAAACACTTTCTACCTTACTTGCCGTTAAANCTGCTTTNACTAAGGCTGTGAGCCAAGGTGTTTATGTGACAATAGGCGAAGGCAACCATGATAAGACTGATCANGAAGCTATTGAAGGATATAANCACCTATGGACCGGACTACATGGCATAGAGGTNGTAGATGTCTATAAGGCTTTGNTTTGGGATGGCTGTGACTTCTGCCTACTCCTTATGAGCTATTTNCCTGAGAATGGTTCATTTTTGGATAANCTGGAAGTGGCNGTNAATAACACTCTCGAACAATATCCACAATTCACTAAAAACGACATNATNCTTTATATCCATGAAGGAGTNCATGGTGCGTTAGGTGATTTTGAAATAGACGGGGAATTANCCCAGGCTCCTTTACTCGATTTCAAGNCCGTANTATGCGGACACTATCATAATCGGGTTAAAATCAAAAATACCAATATTGAATACATCGGTTCATCACGCCANGGTAANTTTGGTGAAGATGAAGAGAAGGGTTATACCCTTTTGTATGCCGATGGATCCTATGGTTTTGTCAAGAATGAAGTCAACACCCGGTACCAGACGATTGAACTGGATGCTAAGAGTGTTGGGAAATTCACTCTGGATAAAGATGACCGCTACAAGTATAAGGTCAAGGTAAAATGCGATGACAAGCAGGCAAAAATGCTTGATAAGCAGAAACTTATTGACTTAGGTTTCCACAAGATCGAAGTTGTGGCGGGCAGCAATTTTCCTAATGAATCGGCTGCTGCTGATATTCACGAAAAATATGACAAGCAGGGCATAAAGAAGGAATATCAGAATTATTGCAATGAAAATGCGATTGACAGTAAGCTGGGTATCAAATATTTGGAGGGCTAAACCATGTGGAGATTATCAGAAATTAGAATACAAAATATTGTCTCTTTCCACGAGGCAACATTAAACATATCGCAAGGTGTAGCCACTCTTATCTTTGGCAGAAATGAGGATAATGCCTCACAGCCTTGCAATGGCTCCGGCAAATCATCACTTATCGAAGCGATCTCTTTTGCATTGACTGGCGAGCAGCTTCGCAAGGTCAAAAGTGTTGAGGAAATCATCAATGATCATGCAGACGAGGCTTATGTCTATCTTAGGCTTGATAATGATTTCAATGACACCTCATTCACTATTGAGCGCAACATCAGTCGTAATGCTCCTCAATCTATTGAGTGCCATAAATACGATGCAGCCGGTCAGGAGATTGAGATAGACAAGACCATCCAGCCTACAGTATCGGACTATAATAAGTTCATTCTCGATGAAATCGGGCTTTCTAAAGATGATATCTATAACAATTTCATACTGTGTGACAACAAGTATGAGAGCTTTTTCGACTGTTCTGACAAGAATAAAAAAGAGGTCATCAACCGTTTCAGCAACGGCATAATTGTTGATGAAAGTATTGCTCGTGTTCAAGCGGATATGGAGCCTATTGTTGTGCGTCTTAATGAGGCAAACAATAAGGTTATCAACGTAAAAGGTTCTATCTCAGCTATCGAAAATGAATTAACTCAGGTTGATGAGAAAAAAGTCAATGCACAGAAAGAACGTGAATCGCATATCGAGAGACTGGACGGGCAAATACAAAAATGCCGTGAGGACATCGAGGATGCTGAGGATAAAAAGAGCAAGGGTGAAAAGCGTCTTGAATTGCTGCAACAACTTCAAAAGCAGGTGGCCACTCTGGAAGAGTCCGACACAGCGTTGTTGGAAGCGTATCACCAGATAAAATCCATGTGTGAAGCGAATGAGCTTGGAGCCGTCAGTGAATTTGATGTGCTGTCAGAAAGATATAAGCAAGATCTGACTGACGCAAATGCTCTGATCAAAAAACTTAAAGCTCAAATAATCGCTGCCAATAAGCGAGTGAAAGAGCTTCAGAAGGATTATGAAGGCAAAAATAATCTTTATACTCAACATACCCAAGAGCAGTCTGAATTGACTGAAAAAGATAAATCCCTCATTGAGAAATTCAACAAAGAGGTTGCTAAGATTGACCAGCAACTTGATAAAATTGAGGATCAGATTAAGGCTCATAAGTCACGGCAAGCTCAATTAGAGACTTTGATTGCCCGAAATTCCGCTATGATGGATGGTGTAATCATCTGTCCGAAATGCGAGCATAAATTCTTTGTCGGTAATGAGATTACCGTTGAGGAAGTGCGAGCAAATCTTGTCAATTTCAGGACTGAGATGGAGGATAATAAATCCAAAGTCAAGAAACTTAATGAGGAATTTGATCACTACGATGATCAGGCTGCCACCAAATCTGATGAGATAAAGACTATTGAGAAAAGAATCAAATCTCGGACTTTCGACTTGAATACAGAGTATTCATCATTGGTGTCTTTATCCAAGGAATTGGATGAAGCAGAGCGTTCTGTATCATCTCTTCAAAAACAACAGATTTCTACTGATAATGAGCTTGACCGTATCAATGGGAAGATTGAGGTCATGCGTAATCGTTTGTTTGGAGAAATCAATGGAATACTTGAAGGTCGTATAACCAATGGCGAAAACTACATTTCTCAGCAGACTTCTTCTATAAAATTTATCCAGGGTCAGATGGCGCAATACCAGCAATCAAAACGTGAATTGTTGGAGGCTCCACAGACTGACTTTGCAGCCTCTTTGAAGGCCTCTTTGAAGAAGTATCAGTCAGACCTTCAGAAAGCTGAAAAATCAGCCTCTGACATTCAATCAGAGTATGACATCTTGAAGAAGCAAGAGCTGGATTTCGTGATGTTCAAGTCTTATATCGCAAGAAAAAAGATTGATGCGCTTTCCCTGATTGTAAATGACTTTCTGGAGAAGATTGGCTCTGATATACGTCTCAAACTGGAAGGTTTCACAGTAACTAAGACCGGCAAACTGAGAGATAAGATTTCAGTTCAGGTTATGCGTGACGGTATTGATTGTGGATCTTATCATAAGTTCTCCGGAGGCGAAAAGGCTCGACTGAATCTGGCTTGCATCCTTTCTCTTCATACTCTTACAAATTCTAATTGTGAGGATGGCAAAGGATTAGATTTCATTATAATAGATGAGCTACTTGATAAATCTGATGAAATGGGTATGGCAACCTATTGTGAGGCTTTGAACAAGCTTGGTCAGACTGCCCTACTCATCACTCAGGGAGGTGTCTCAGAAGGATATCCGCATAAGCTATTAATAGTAAAAAAACAAGGAATTTCAACCATTTCAAATTAATAGTTATGCAGAAGTTAACTGAAGAGTATGTTCGTCAGTTAGGACGTGGTGACGTAATGGCCTTTGATGTGGCTACTCACTGTGGGTACTACACCCTGGGCGATTACGGCACCAAGGTCTTTCCTAACAATGACAAGGCACCGAAGTATCTGGGTCCGGATTATGCCCAGCATAAGGCATTTAGGAATTGGCTTATTGATATGCTCACATCTCACAAAATCAAAGCTGTGGCTGCTGAGGATGTTATTTATGGGCATTTTGTAGATTTTAGAAAGTTATGTGAGTTTCGGGGTATCTTACTGGAAGTATGTGAAACACTGGATATTCCAGTGGTAACATTCAAGCCATCTGACATCAAAAAGCACGGAACCGGTAAGGGCAATGCGGACAAAAAAACGATGATTGAGTTCGCAGAAAAGCGATACCACATTGAGGTGGATGGCGATGATAATCTTGCAGATGCTATACACATCTATATGTATTTTATACATCGCTATAAGCTATAACTAATCTGCTAAAAACAAAATCATTATGAATAATTTGTCCTTTAAGTTCGTTTCAAAATGTCAATCAATGCTAAAGATCCGGGAAAATCCCCCAAACCGACTGCAAAATGTCGGCAGCTATGTCCTAAAGAAAAGGAGCGTCTGTTTAACAAGTATGTCGTTCCTAATCTTGCGGATATTAAAAGCCTAACCAAATATTATACAGCAAACTATCAAGATGTCGATGATAACTATCAGCACTGTTTAGCTCAACTTTATAACTATATTGGCTCCTACAATCCAGAACAAAAGTTGACGACTTGGCTCCATATTGTTGTCAAACGTGCTTGTCAGCACGAAAACAAAAAGCGAAGTGGAGAATCTCAGTATTGGACTGATATTGAGATGTGTTCGATGGAGGATATATATCAGCATGGAACAAGTATGGTATCAGAAGTTGAATTTGGGAATTTGATAGACAATATCTCAGACCAAATGTTAGCGGCACTGATGAAAATTCCACCTCAGAGGTTATCACCTTTTATGCAGTACGTTCAAGGTCATAAGATAAGAGAGATAACAGCAGCGGAATGGAAACTCGGACATCTTGAAAAGCGAAGTGAAGATATAGTGAAAAGCCGAATTTATTGGGCAAGACGGGAACTGCAATATATACTGAGACAAAATGGAATTACAAGAAAGAACCGTAAAAATGCGACAGATGATCGAGACCGTTGTGAATAGGACGATTGATCCCAAGTGGCGGTTTACACAAAGCGGAGTCGCTGCAATCTATCTTCAGAATGGAGTGGCGCAATTACCGGCTTTGTTCGGTGTCTCAGATATTGATGATGAGCGTATTGTTGATTATATAGTTTATCAGATATATCGCTATCGTACATCCATTGCTAACGGTTCATGGCAATATACCTATCTGTTTTCTCAGACTGCCTTAGAAAAGTATCGAAATCAGTTCCTGAGTGCTGATGGTAAGTCCGGCATGAATTATTACATCAATCAATGGCTGGATGATGTGGAGTTATCAAGAGGTCAACTGACATCAATGATAGCAAAACCGAAGCCAGATCCATTGAAGCAAATGGTTTATCTCGCGTCAGAAGAACCTATAAAAAGACGGTTTTTGAATACTGAAGCTGGCCTTGTGCTTTGTCAGAGAGCAACTACCGGCTGGAGTCCGCTTTCAGAGGCTTGCGGACAATGTGATAACTGGGTGGAGTGTGGCAAAATGACCGCTAAGAAGTACCCAGAGCTTATGCGGTACAGAAAAGAAGTGTATCATAATGGCAGGAAAGAAAAATGAAAACGTCTTGACTTCTGAGTTCTTGGCGGAACTGTATAATTGTGCCATAACCAACAATCAGATTTGTTCGGTTGTGAGCCGATATATGAAGGACCAATTTCTTCCGGATCCACAGTACCAGTTGTTAAATTCGACATTGAAAAACTATTTCAATGAATACAAGACCGCTCCACAGTATAGCATAATTTCTCAACGTTTATCATCTTCCAGAGCTGTATCAGAACTACTGGAGGAAATCAGAGAGGTATCTACAAGCGTCAATCTTGAAGGTATCAGAGATCAATTTGAGGAATATCTTAAACTCGTGCAGTTTAGGAAAATCTTTAAGGAGGCTTCCAAGAAATATGAGGAAGGAGCAAGGCTTGACGCGATGATATCTTTTACTCGTGAAGCATTAAAACTTCAGCAGTTTTCTCTTAAACCGGAAGAGTTTATTGACATTGCTCAGACCTATGAAGAGAGGTTGCGTGAGAATAAGATGCGTAACGAGAATCCGTCCTCAAAGATGGTCAATAGCTTCTATATTGATGGTCTTGATGAGATGAATAAGGGTCGCAACCTCCGCACCCAGCTTTCCCTCTTCCTTGCAATGTCTGGTGTCGGAAAGAGCCATATCGCTCGCTGGATCGGCTACAATGCTGCCTATATCAGTGGTCTTGATGTTCTTCACATTCAGTTGGAGGGTGCCGCCTCTGAGACAACAGACGCTTATTCTGCAATGCTCAGTGGTACTACCACCTATGAGTACGAGACTGGTAAGGTCAACAATCATACCTTAGAACACCTAAAGGATTTGCTTGATACCTATAAGGGTACCTTGAAAGTCAAGGCATATCCTAAGTTCGGCAAGGAAGTATCGACTACAGACATCAGAAATGACTTGGAGAAGTATCGTGAGAAGTACGGTAAATATCCAGATGTTGTGGTAGTTGACTCTCTCGACCTTTTGACTGATTCTTCAGGCAAGAATTGGGATTCCAAGGCTCTACGCCACAAGCGTATTGCAACTGCCCAGGATCTTAAAGACTTGGCCAGTGAAACAGATTCTTGGTTTGTTGTAACCTATCAGGCAACTATTGAGAATCCTGAATGGGTCAATGATGAGAAGAACGTCCTGACGGCCTTCAACACCTCGGAATGTAAGGGCTTACAGAGACCTTGTACTCATTTTATTTCACTCAACCAGAGTAAGCGGGAATATCGAGAGCAGACTATGCGCTTGTATGCTGATAAGTTTAGGTTCTGTAAAAAAGGCGAGCCATTCCGGATTGCATTAGACTACGAGCATGAAGTATTCTATGACCGGGTAAGAACTTTAAATCTTCCGCGAGAGGCTTCATAAACCTGATATAAAATTGATGAAAGCAGTGATTTGATGACAGGAATACAGAATGTTTTTATCACCAGAAATACAACGATCTATTGCAGATGANCTGCTATACGATTTAGGNGGCAAACTGGATGGTTCCAGAAGGAATATATTGGTNCCNAACTGTCCNTTCTGTGGGCATGATGGCTTCAAATACGGTATCTATGTCGGTAATAATATCGGCAAGAAGCGTTTTGGNATGTCGAATTGCTACCATTGCAATCGNCGTTTCGGTTCTNTGAAAGATACTCTTAAAGCTCTTGATCGTGAAGATNTGCTTCCGGCAGANACNNCAGAACTTGACGATGATGAGCNANACACTTCAGCTTTATTTGAAGATGAGCTTGATGATGAGCTTGTAGAAATATCTATGCCTAATGGATATAAGCGCTGTTATAAAAACGCTTACTTGAAATCGCGTGGATGGGTTGTAGATGATTATGAGTATTTCCCTGTTGGTACAAATCGCTGCATTGAACGAGAGTATGAGGATTACATTATTCTTGAAATTCGTGATGAGGGCCGGATAGTCGGTTTTGTGGCGCGCAGCATACTCAGCAAAGAGGAAATTGATAGCTACAATGCCCGGCATAGCTATAAGATCCGTCGATATAAAAACTCTGATGAGAGAGACGGTAATGGCTTCTCCAAAATGCTCTATAACTATGATGCGATTGAGTCTGGCACCACTCATTCGGTAATACTTTGTGAAGGGCCGTTTGACGTGGTTGGACTCAATCGTAAGCTGGAGCTATACGACAATAAGCACATCGTTCCAGTGGCTACCTTCGGTAAGAAAATCAGTCAGGAGCAAATGTATAAACTCCAGAAAAAGGGTGTGGAGCAAATTGTCATTGGGTATGATAATGACGCTAAGGACACCACAGCCCGGATTGCTATGGAGCTGGATAAATACTTCGATGTGTTGATTGCTGATATTCCGGATGGTGTTGGCAAAGACTGGGATGAAATGGATGTCGATGACATCTATGAGGTGTTTGCCTATAATCTGAAAACTGTTAGAGAATTTAATCTTGGATGAGATGAAAGAGGTGGTATCATTAAAAGAATGGTTGGATAACCATAACATTACCTATTCTTTAAGAAAAGATGTTGTTGTTATTCCTGGATTTGGGCGTTGTCTCATTCAGGATGATTATGAGCATATTTTCAAGCAGACAAAGGATGGTGATGTAGTATTCAACTGTATTGAGAATTATTCTTATCTGATTGCAGATGAGATATTCTATGTAGTGTTTCCTTTTGGATGTCGGTGGTTCTATATCGACATTCGTAAGGAGCCTTCAGATCTTCAGTTCAAAATATTGCGGTATGTAGGTGAATCCCCAAAGTTTGAGCATGAATGTGAGTTTTATCCTTTAGGAGTCCATTCCGGTTATGAGTTGCTGAATGGTAGTGGTTTATTAAAAGATTGGTGTGCTAAAGCAAAATTTCTCGGCTATAAAGGTATTGCCGTAGCTGACAAAAATACTATGGCTGCATCTTTGGATCTGCAACAATCAGCTACTGATGCCGGTCTCAGATATTGCTTTGGATATTCTCTAACAGTGAGAACTGGCAAGGATAAGGTAGGCGTAAAGATATATGCAGCCACCCAGCAGGGATTTAGGAATATGTTGCGTATTCAAAAATCCATTGCAGTAGATAACTTTGAAACCAAGGAAATAGACCTTATTACTTTGCTGAATCTTGCAGAAGGTAATACTTTGGTCTTTGATAAATGGAGCGGTCATTGGCTTACTGAAAATAAAAACGCCTTACAAGATTTTGTGGACGCTTTTGATGGCTGGGTGTATTTTCAGGTAGATACAACTGAATATCGAGCTGATAGAATTGACTCCACATTATTGCAGAGCCAAAAGGAATACTTCGACAATTTCTATTTGGGTAATCTGGAATACTCTATGAATATACGCCCGGTGTTAATTCAGGATGTATATTATTTGGATAAAGAAGATTGGCGTACAAAGATTGTCCTCAACAAAGTTGATACTGGAGCAGCACATGAGCAATCGTACAATCAATATTTGAAAACCATTGATGAAATCTATACTGAATTTCGTGCTTTGTTTTCTGACAGATACGATGATGAGGTGTTCTATGATATGTGCGCTGCTACTGCCGACATCATAGAAAATGCTTCGGCTGCTTATGACCTGAGTGATAACTATGCTCCCAAATATGATATGACACCCCAGGAACAAGCAAAGTATGGCAATACCTTAAATATGTTCCGGGAGTTAATTGAAGAAGGCTTCAGGAAACTGGTACCGGAAGGAGAAGAGGAGGTGTATCGTAAGCGTGTAGAATATGAGAAATATGTCATTGAAAGCACTGATAATGTCGATTACTTCCTCATCCAAAGAGATGAGCTAAATTGGGCACAGGAGAACGGTATCTTGACTGGTATAGGTCGAGGTTCTGCCGGTGGNTGTTTGCTTCTTTATCTTATGGGTATCACTTTTATTGATCCCCTGAAGTATGATTTGATTTTCGAGCGTTTCTTGTTACCGGAGCGCGCCGGTTTGGAGCCGGATCAGGTAACGATTATGGCCGATGATATTGAATCCTCAGATTATTTTGAGGTGGCCTTTGATGATGATACAATACTCTTGCTTGACAAGGATGCGGAGTTGGTTGTGATCAGAAATGGTGAGCAACTGACAGTGTATGCAGATGAGTTGCAAGAAGGTGATGACATTCAGTTTGATAACTGTGATTTACTTCACACCTTACCTCACAAACTTCTGCATGAAAATCCAACGCATAACTCATAAGACTGACACTCAACTTGTATCTGACTGCTATGCCGGTGACGGATATGTAAAACGAAATCATGGTTCTCTTCCTGATATTGACTCCGACTTTAGCGCGGTGCGTCGTGATGAGGTGAAGGCGTATCTGGAGAGACGTTACAATAAAGACGGCCTCCAGCGTGTCTTTTCTGCTGGTACATTCACCACTGAAAAGATTAAGTCTGTAATCAAGGATGTGGCTCGCACTCACAAAATATCTCAGGCTACCACCAATTATTTGACAGCCATACTGGATGATAATATGACGTGGACTGACCTGATGAAGATGGCCTCGACCGATAAACGCATGAGGGATTTCATTCAGAAATATCCTGATGTCTTTGAAGAGATATTGCCGATTATGGGTCAGGCACGTTCTGCTGGTATTCATGCCTCTGCGCTCATTATCACNCCTGAATATGTCAANGGAGANCGTGTAGAGTGCTTTGACCTNCTTCCTATCAGNAAGATGGGTGATTTGCTTGTGTCCGAAATATCAGGTAATGATATTGACGCTATTGGTATCTTNAAAAANGACGTGCTGGGNATNAAGGAGCTTACNAGANTNTCTGATACGCTTAATCTTGTGGAAAGTGAGTATGGNGTCAAGTANAATATTCTTGAAATAGCCTCAAAATACCTGAATGACGAGAAGGTTTTTAAGATTATCCGNGACGGAAACACNCAGGGTGTATTCCAGATGGGTGGTGAGGGTATTACAAAATTTATCAAACGTCTTGCACCGGATAATATCAATGATCTGATTGCTTCGGTTGCTCTGTTCCGTCCAGGGCCTCTGGATTCGGGNGCTGCTGACAATTATGTCCGGGCAAAGCGAGGTGAGTATGAGCCTACTTATCTTTGGGGCACTTATGAGATCCTGAAAGACACCTTCGCTCAGATGGTGTATCAGGAGCAGATTTCGCGTGTGGCTCAGAAAGTCGGTGGACTTAGCCTTGGTGACGGTGTGAATCTTGTAAAGGCTTTGAGTAAGAAGAAGCTGGAGAAGGTGCGTAAGTTTCAAGATAAATTCTTTGCCGGAGCAAAACAAAATGGTTGTCCTAAAGAGGCAGCCGACCAAATCTGGAGCAATGTTGAAGATGCAGCTAAGTATTCNTTTAATGCCTCTCATGCAACCGCGTATGGTCTTACAGCTTATGTCGGAGCTTGGTTAAAGACACATTATCCNACTGCCTTTTATACNGTAGTGTTGCGAGACCAGGATGAAGATAAAATGGCNATCTTGATGAATGAAATTAAGACTGTGGGGGGTACCGAATTGGAGAAGCCAAACATCAACATCTCAGGTGAGAATTTCACAGCCGATTTTAAGAACAATAAGATATACTGGTCTTTATCTCGTATCAAACAGTTGGGGCCAAAAGCTGTTAAGTACATCGTTCAGGAACGTAACCTATATGGCGAATTTTATAATCTGGAGGACTTCATCAAACGTATTTTCAAGAGCAAGTTCAAAAGTTTTGAAGATGAAGGTACGGCAGAAGTTCGTGAACGTTGTCCGGTAACAGCGAGAAGTGTCAGAAACCTCATCTTTGCCGGTGCGTTTGACCAGATTGAAAATGTCGGCTCAGTATTGGAACGATATGGTCTCTTAGAGAGTGCAGCCAGTCTGTTAGGCTTTAAGCTGACAGAAAAAGATATTCCGGAAGATATGCGTGACAAGCATTATTGGTGGAGCCGTCAGCAAATAGCCGTATCTGGTCACGGAACTATTGACTATAAGAGAATATATGACAATCTGGAGAAACCTAAAAGCGTATCGGCTTATAAGTATATTGAGTTCTCAGAACTGAATAATATATTCTATGAAGTTCGGAAGGGTGTGATATGCGCTGCCATTTGCTCTGTTACTGATAAGTCTTATAAGGATAGGCGAACTGGTGAGACTAAGCACTTCGGTAAAATNGANCTTCAGCAGAACACTGNNACNAANATCNTGACAATCTGGGATGATTGGGATATNTGGAANAAGGANCTNAGGAANGCAGANGGNCGTATGATTGTCGCTGTGGTCAACATAAAATGGAGTGATTANGATGAGAAGAATACTCTTCAAATCGGTAAAAGCTCATTCTTAAAATTGATTTGATATGTCTTTNNTAATTGACATACNCGAAGAGTTGGACGGNCAGGTTCAAGAGCAACTTCGCAANTTCAGGCTTGAATGTGCCGGTACCAGTTATAGAGGCTGGTACCGTATTCAGGCTGCNATTGCCAAGGCTCGNGACCTNACCATATANCATGATAAGATTGAGAATTTTATCATGCCCAATCTCTTTGATGAGAATGGTGATGCGATTGCGTGGTATCATTGGAGAGANCCNCAGCANGTTCAAGTCAATATGNTAAAACGCAATTTNCAGACATCATCTAAAAGCAGTCGAAAGCGNGGCNGGGTNACGCCTACCAGACTCAAAATGCTGATGAANGAGATTCTTAACTATCGAATAGAACAATACTTAAATCCACAAACAGATATGGAAAAANTAAAAATCATGTGTATNGTAGGNGGTTCTGGCTGTGGTAAGACCNTGGCCTCGTTACACCTGAAATACCATAAAGAGGCAAATGTGATTTGCTCCTTTACAACCAGACCTCCCAGACCNACGGAAGTGGAGGGGCGTGATCATCATTTCATTGACATCGTTCCAGACAAAACGGAGTTGATTGCNNATGCTCATTTTGGTGGANATTATTANTATGCTACCAGNTGGCAAGTCTTTGGNCCATGCACTGTNTATGTNATTGATGAAAANGGANTGGAGAATNTGCGNAATGACTTCGGNGAAGTTTANGATATCCATACTGTNCTNATTAAGCGAGATAAGGCTCTGCGCCGTAAATCTGGGATTGATGAGACCCGGCTCCGTCGNGATGAGCGNCGTAACCTCAATGATGAGGATTACGACTATGTNATTGTCAACAATGGCAAAAAAGCAGAGCTATTTAAGGAAATAGAACGCATTTACGAAGAGATTAAAAATAAATAAGATGGCAGCCCCAGTTGAAAAAGGCAATATCATTGTCGGAATATTCTATGACTTTGAAACCGGCGGTCTTGATTGTACCAAGAGTGCCGCTACTCAAATATCACTTCATGCAGTTCGTCTCGACACTTTTGAAGTGATAGATAAGTATAATTCTTATATCTATCCTTACAGTAAGAAAGCAGACATCGGTAAGCCTAAAAGAAAAGTGCTTAAAAATAAGTACGATGCAGAAGAAGAGGAAGAATTGATGGAGTATGGCTCCACTGCTTTGGATATAAGTGGCATCACTATGGATTTGCTTTACAAGCAAGGCAAGCCATTGGAGGACGTATGTAATGAGATCTGTGATTTCATTGAAAGAAATACCTTCCCAGTGGTGGCTTCAAACAAGCCTTTTATGATCGGTCAGAATCCGTTGTTTGACAATGGCTTTATGCAGCAGATTATGCTCTATACTGGAGTCTGGGTAAGATTTATCAAACTTGTCCGGGGAGCCAAGGATTTTTGGGGCAATTTCCAGCCCNCTCAACTTGACACNATCCTCCTTTCTCAGCTCACTTTTGATAATGACAAGAGTATCACTACTTGGAAANTGGAGGCTATGGCAGAGCGTCTGGGCATTGATCTGGATGANGCTCACGATGCAGATGCCGATGTGACGGCTACCAGAGAAATCGTAAGAGTGCTCACTGCAAGGATGCGTTCACAGTCTGCTGGNGGCNGTACTGAAGTCGGNGGTNTAACTGCTGANAAACGAGAGAAACTTAGGGATCATTTCAAGATATAATTATGAAAACAGAGTTCAAATTTGATAAAGCCACTGGAACNATGAANCCGGCCAGTGATGCAGTAGCACANGCNGTAAATGCTAATGTGCATAAAGATGTGGTGCANACTAAAGCGGATGGCAACACNNCACNNCCNAAGTTTNAGCAAGAAAANAAGATAGANGTGAAAGCCGATACNGTNAATNTNAATCGGAATCAGGTTGTTCAGATGAAACGTGTNAGTCANCCNACCCCNATTCAGTTGNTTGATGANAATGGTATNCCGGAAGCNTATATTGANTCTATNACAACTGGNGTGTCNATGTTCCGGGATAGAGAGGATTANGACATCTGTCAGATCAGTGATGAAAAAACCGGGAANNTNCTCGCTTACATNGGNGGCTNTGCTTTNCANTTCAANTTCAATATGGCAGAGCTTAATACNATGGAGCGAATTGANCAATGTTTGCAGGGCCTNGTAAAACTNTTCAGNCACCAAATTATGAATCAAAANCTGCGTAATAANTCTCCACAGNAATNAGATATTGAGCTTTANTGNGCAAGTTTTCTATTATCTATAAAGAATCAATNAATNAATATAGATAATGGAAAATATAAAGCTCACAGACCAAGAAGAGAAGTTCTGCCTGGTATTTGCCTGCGGGCCTTCTCCATATAACGGCAATGCGCGCAAAACCTTTGATCTTGTATTCAATGGNAATACAGGNATGCTNTTNGANCCTTCAGAAACAGGGATAGAGGAGNATACTAANAAAGAGGTTGATGTCGCCATTGCCGTTAGGNGNCTTATGCTGCGAGATGACATNANGGATCGTATCGACCAGCTNAAAAGCGAGACNTTGGTTGATGCGACAACATTNCGACCCCGACTTACAGAANCTNTGCTNAAAATTGNCGATGAGTGCTCTACTCTTATGGTAGTTGACCGCTGGGGNAANACTCAGTCTCCGGCGGCTNTACGNTCTGTTGCTGTCAATGCAATCNGCAAACTGACCGATATGTATGGNATNAAGGANGATATTGCNCATAANGTTATGTTGGANNGNGCNGATGGNGATGGNATTACATTNAACCTNATTGTGCCGGAGNCCAATAAGGAAAANGGGATTGACAAAGTTATTGAGTAATCATTTTTATCATTAGNGTCATAGCCNTTATCAAGAAATGAATGAANTAAAAGTNGGGGANCAGATTACAATCCGATATTCNAAAAAACTGGAGCANAATGGCAATAGCCTNTTGACTAATAGAACGGGTACTATAACTCGTATTTTATTTACTGGTGGTAATTTGACTGGAGTGTATGCNGATGTAANNGTAATGAGACGTATCAGGAATTTTTACATNCCNATTAGTTCTGTTGAGGGGCCTGACATCATAAATAAAATGAGAACATTAAGTATATTAAAATCAACAATTTTATAGNATGAACANTATTAAGCAAGGTAGTCGGGGNGACGAAGTNANNANCCTTCAAAAGAAACTTAANATCACTNCCGACGGTATTTTCGGAAAGAATACTGAAGCTGCTGTGAAGGCGTATCAGAAAGCNCATGGACTTACGCCAGATGGTATCGTTGGCCCTCATACATGGGAAAGTCTTGGTTTTCCTATCACAAACCGTTTCATCGACGAGATCATTATCCATTGTTCCGCAACAAAGGAAGGTATCAATTACTCAGTTGATAAAATTGATGCAGCGCATAAAGCCCGTAAATTTAGCACTTATACNGATGAAAAGGGNAAGACCNGGTATATTGGCTATCATTACATTATTTTNCTTGATGGCACGATTATAAAATGCCGTCCTGAGAGCAAAATCGGATGTCACGCTTCCGGGCANAACACCAGATCCATNGGTATCTGCTACATCGGNGGTCTCGANGCAAGAGANACAAATGGNAAGATGATNAAAGATACTCGCACNCCTCAACAAAAAGCGAGNCTTATCAAACTCATCAAAGANATTAAGAANCGTTACGGCACTATCGCAAGGGTTATCGGCCATCGTGATACATCTCCGGANCTCAATGGCAATGGAATTATCGAACCTTATGAGTTCATTAAGGGCTGTCCTTGCTTTGATGCAATAAAAGAATATTCAAATATCTAATTTATAAAGGTATGTGGAAAATAATCTTAAATAAATGTGGCTTATATATAGTCATAGGAGTTCTCTGTTTCTCCTTGTGGCAGACATATAATCAGGCTACAAAAATATCAGCAAAAGGCTGATAACCTGGAAGCCACTATCAGTGATCTGAATCAGGAAATCAAATACACCAAAATCCAGTTAAATGACTCTATTGCGGTGTATCAGGCAGAGGTCAAGAATCTTAATTTCACGCAAAGCAATCTTCAGGCAAGATATGATAAACTTTTGGGTGCCTCCAAAACAAAGTCCAAGGATGTCAATAATGTGACTGAAGTCGCAAGTGTAGTCCATAGTGTCGATACTGTGATCGCAGTAGTTGATTCATTCGGTGGCATTAAAGCTAAATTGGAAGATGCGTTTGTAGATATAGACGTTGAAGTTCTACCGAACAGAAATACAATCATTGATTATGAAGTCCGCGACAGCCTAACGATATTCAATATTCAAAAGAAACATTCATGGTTGTTCGGATTGATTAAATGGAAGGAGCAGAAGGGGATTAAGGTAATCAATCATAATCCTAAAGCTGAGATTATCAATTTACGAACCATAGATATAATCGAATGATGAAAACTAAAAATTCAAAACCAATCACTCCAAAAGATTTGAAGCAGATTGGTAAAAATGCAGTTGATAAATTGCATAATATCAAATGTCAAGATAATAAATAACTGAGTATCGCTAAATAATGAAGTTATGTTTATGGATATAACAGAAATCACAACGATGCTCGGTACGATTGTCGGAATCATCACTCCTATACTTGGTGCCGGCTGGTGGAAATACCGCATACAGAACAAGAAGCTCAAGGATACAGAGGTGGCTCTCGCTGAGGTCAATGTGGAGAAGGCCAAGATGGAGAGTAAGGCCGACGAGTGGAATATCTGGAAGGAACAGCTTGAAGCCGAGCGTGAGCATGTTAAATTCAAAGATGAGCGTATCAATGAATTGCTCAGGATGAATGCTGAGAAAGAGGATCGTCATCAACAGGACATCAAAGATTGGGAGGAGCGTTTTACTAATCAGACCACCTATCTACGCTCTGTGCAGCGCGACTTATTGACTAAAACTCAACAAGAGATAGTTTATACTAAAAAAATAGCTGATTTAGAGCGAGAACGTGATTATTTCAAGCTATGGTTTTGCAGAAGGGAGTTCGGTAATGAAAAATGTGATCCTGACAAGTGTGGTAGGCGTGAACCTCAGCAATCAATTCCAATCAAATATATTCCATTGGATGAACTAAACAAATCGACTTCAATCGAAGCGAGCGCACCTCATTGATTAAACCTATAAAAGTCCTAAGAAAGCTGTGTCGTAAATTTTATTACAACATAGCTTTCTTTTTTATTGGACTATTATTTGGAAAAAGATGTTTATTAATGGCAAGATTAGAGCGACCGAGAGGTCTCAAAATAACATTCAAACCGTCCGCAAGACAATATGAACTTTGGAACGCCCTACAACCTAATCATTGTGATAAGTGTGGGGGCAAACTCGCTATGCGACCAAATGGATTCGATAGCAAAGGGCATCAGGTTTACCGTGCTACTTGTGTGCAATGCGGCAACACCGATATTCCAGAACAAGTTTTAGGTGGTGGCTCTGCCGGTGGTGGCAAATCATATATTGGTTGCTGCTGGCTCGTGTGCAGTTGTATTCAGTTCCCCGGTATTCGTATGGTTGTGGCCCGTAAAGTCCGAAAGACTCTTTTGGAAACCACATGGAAAACATTGAATGATGTTCTTAATTCGTGGGGATTAAAGAAAGATATTCATTATCACGTCAATAACGTAACCTATGTTATCACATTCTGGAATGGTTCTGAAATCATAGCGATGGATTTGACACCCAGCCCTCAGGACCCGGACTTTAACTCACTTGGTTCTTTGGAGATCACTGGAGGTTTTATAGATGAGGTCTCTGAGGTTTCTGAGAAGGCTGTGGAGGTATTGGCTTCTCGTATTCGTTATAAGATAGCAGAAACATTCATTGTTGGCAAATTATTTATGTCAACCAACCCTTGTTTGACGTGGGTGCGCTCTACATTTGTAATGACCGATGATGGAGATCCGGTAGAATTACAATCTGGCTACCGTTATATTCCATTCAGTCTGTTTGACAATCCTAATGAATCTTTCCGAGCCATTTATTACAATAAGCTGAGTAAACTCCGTAACAAAGCGGACCGCGATCGCCTACTTTATGGTAACTGGTTATTCACCACCAGCAATAAAATGGCTGCATATTGGAATTTTGATGGAGATAAACATCTTGTGCATAATCTTCGGGAGCAGGCTTATGACCCAATGAAGCCACTCATTCTCAGTTTTGACTTTAATGTCAATCCATATATGAGCTGCCTCCCCATCCAAATTGATTTCGACAACAAAGTGGTATATGTCTTTCCTGAGTATGTCGGATATCCAAAAGATAAAAGAAATAACACTCCGGCATTTACACGTTGGATTGCATCTCAGCTTGTAGCAGATGGTCATATTGGTGGCGTGTTGCTTACTGGAGATCCTGCCGGACTTTCTCGTTCAACTCAGACTGAAGAAGGAGTCAATAACTTCACAATAGCCAACAAAAATATGACAAATGCTGTGCTGAAGCCTAAAATTCAACTTTTGAGCAAACAGCCGGCAATGATTACCAGACTTGAATTTATAAATGAATTATTGCAGAATTTCAAGGACTGGAGAGTGTGTATAGATGCACGTTGTCATAGACTGATTGAGGATTTTGTATATCAGAAAAAGAATCCTGATGGCACTAAGGAAAAGAAGAAAGTCCTTAATGATAATGGAGAGCGAGTTGAGCGATGGGGCCATTTCTCAGACTGCTTTGACTATGCTATGATATATTATCTGAGCCAATATTACACTCAATATAAAACTGCTTCGACTGAGATTGTCACCACTATTGACTCTGAGGACACTGTGTATGGTGACTTTGACTATTAATAAATAAACAGCAAAATAATATGGCATATCATCGTTTTCTAACAAATAGGGATTACTACTGCATTGCTACCGGAGAGCATATGAAGCAGCTTATCCGAGACGTTCCAGAGCGTTTCCCACAAGCTGAGCAGCGTGCCGAGATGCAAATGCTGGAATATCTCGACCAGTATTATGAAATAGAAAAGATACTGGCAGTGGGCAAAAATATTCGTGAGTATAGTCCTTATGTTTCTTATCCTGTAAATACTTGGATTAAGAAGGATGAGGAGATTTTCAAAACCCTAATGCGTATCAATGGTTATAAAAAGCCAACAAAACTTGAATACTGGCGCCAGGTGGTTGACTTTGTTGATCCCAGGTTAATTGACCATGCGCATAAGTATTCCCAGCTTAGGATGTACCCCAAGGGCGAAATCGTGAAATTTGGCACTGAATATTGGCAGTGTATGATTCCTCATGGTTTTGAGAAGGGAGATATACACATGCCTGGTGTAAAGGCGTGGCGTGAAGCTGAGATCATTCCTTGGGAACCTAATATGGAATGGGAGAAAGATCAGGTTTGTTCTTTTAACGAGCAATTCTATCAGTTCCTTGGAGAGCCGGAAACTGAAGAGCCGATAGAGAATCCCGACCCTCTGCCTGAAGAGACAGAGCCAACAGAACCTTCACCTGACGATGATGATCCGGAAATATCTTTACAAGATGAAGAGGAAGAAGGCGGTGGAGAAAGCAACGAGGATGAACAAGAACCTACCCCTGATTTGCCGGCCGATGAGATAGTGTTGACTCCAGAGGAAGATGATCGTTGGGGTCTTATCGGAGAATATTCAGAAGAGCTGGAGTACGATTATTCAGAAGGTGTTTTTGATTATGTCGTAGCAGAAGGTGCGGTTTTCTATCCAGTCTTGAATCCAAATCCAGATGAGTTGGTGGATGGTGTGAATATTACAAGAGATGATCCGAGAAACGCAAATATCGTAGCCCATCTGAGTCGTATTGCGCTATATCATCTTCATTCTATCATTTCTGCTACCAATATTCCTGAGACACGGCGTTGGGCTTATGAGGACTCGATACAGTGGCTCTATAACGCTTCAAAGTTCAAAATCAATCCTCAGTTACCGAGAAAAAGAGAGCATGATTCATGCGCCCCTAAAGTGGACTGGGCATTGGAGACTTTTCAGAGAAGTTATGACCCTAACGAAAATCCTTGGTTGATATAACACCTTTCTTTCTTGCCTGCTTGGGCGACCATTCTTTCATATAATATAGAGTGGTCGCCAATTTTTAACCTATATTATTAGATATTTAAATTATTTAACTTATAAGAGTTCAAATTTTTATGAAATAATAGGTCGAGAAATTCAAATTTATCTCTAATTTTGCAGGAGAAAGACGCAGTGTTGTGTCACAACTTGTGCATATTATGTGACTGTGCATAATTGCCTCTCCATACAAACTGACTGATAATCAATTAAAAACACAAGCATACATATCGTTCCTGGTATGCTCCACCAAGAGCCGATTCATTATGAATCGGCTCTTGTCATATCCAATGCATTCATAAATCGCCCCTCTCTTTTCATTTTGAGAAGTCGATTATTTTTGTTACTTTTGCATATCCTCGGTAAATTCCCCTCCTCCCTTCAATCTTCGATACCAAATTCCAAAGTAGTTGGTAAACATCTAAAAAAGCATTGAACTCACACTCTATCGTGGACAATAGTCCGCAAAGACCTGAGAAGGTTGCCAGTCAAACTCCTGACCGCTTCCTCGGATAAGAAAAACAGGAAGATCAATAGCTTATGTTTTTGCCTTCTATATACTTTAGCAGCGACTTATATGATCACCAAATGGAATTATCAGCCCCTTACCCGCCAGCAGAAAGAAGAAGCAGAGGCTATTTTACCTGCCTGCGGTAATCTTCCTGCAATCGCAGAGTTGCTGATCAGACGCGGAGTAACAACAGAGCAGGGAGCCGCCGCTTTCTTTTCCCCTTCAACCAAGGACCTTGAGGATCCATTTTCAATGCCAGATATGGATAAGGCCGTCAATCGACTTAACAAGGCCATGGGAGCAAAGGAAAGGATAATGATTTATGGTGATTATGATGTCGACGGTACCACAGCCGTCGCACTCGTCTACAAATATCTCCAGAACTATTACAGCAACATCGAATACTACATCCCAACAAGGACCGAGGAAGGATATGGCATTTCGAGGAAAAGTATCGATTATGCCGTTGAAAACGACATCCGCCTTGTAATTGTTCTTGATTGCGGCATAAAAGCTGTTTCGGAAATCGCCTACGCCAAGGAAAAAGGGATCGACTTCATAATATGTGACCATCATGTCCCTGACGATGAACTCCCCCCCGCCGTCGCTATCCTAAACCCTAAGATGCCCGGCAGTCCTTATCCATGTAGTCATCTGAGCGGCTGCGGAGTCGGTTTCAAGTTCATGCAGGCTTTCGCCCTATCAAACGGACTTTCCAACCATAATGAGCTTGAATCAATGCTCGATCTGGTCGCGGTAAGTATTGCAGCAGACATTGTTCCAATCGTCGGAGAAAACAGAGTGATGGCTCATTATGGACTACGACGCCTCAACTCAAATCCGAATCTTGGTCTGAGGAGTATTATCAGACTCTGCAAATTGACTAACAAAGATATCACCATATCTGATGTCATTTTCAAGATAGGTCCCCGAATCAATGCTTCAGGACGAATGCAGAGCGGGATGGAAGCTGTAGACCTGCTTGTTTCAAGAGACTTGCATGACGCTTTTGAAAAGGGTAAGGATATAGACCAATACAATAAAGATCGCAAGGAACTTGACAAACGTATCACCGACGAGGCCAACGAATTAATTGAGAAAAATGTCAGTATCGTTCATGACAGACGTTCCATCGTCATTTATAACAAGGACTGGCATAAAGGAATAATCGGAATCGTAGCTTCCCGACTGACAGAACTTTACTATAAGCCATCCGTGGTTCTGACTTACTCCAACGGCATGGCGACAGGAAGTTCACGATCAGTACAGGGATTCGACATATATGCAGCTGTCAACTCAACCAGAGATCTTCTTGAAAATTTCGGAGGGCACACCTACGCCGTCGGCCTCACCCTGAAAGAAGAGAATATACCGGAATTCAGTCGCAGATTTGAAGAATACGTTTCTGAACATATACAGCCTAATCAGCTTACACCTCAACTTGATATAGATGCTGTCATAGAGTTCGCCGATATTACTCCCGAGTTTATCAGCTATCTGAAAAAATTCAATCCTTTCGGTCCTGGAAACCAAAAACCCGTTTTCTGCACGCGGAATGTATTTGATTTCGGAACCAGCAAACTTGTTGGCAAAAATCTCGAACATATACGTCTTGAACTTGAAGATGACAGCACCTCCAGAGTGCTAAACGCTATAGCCTTCAATATGGCTCCTTACTTCGAACATATCCACGCTCACAAACCAATCGACATCTGCTATACCATCGAAGTGACCAAACATGGCCATAACAACTCCATTCAACTGATGATTCGCGATATGCGGCTCTCCAAGCAGTGATGACACCTCTTGAGACATTACAGAAATATTGGGGTTATCCCGCCTTCCGTCCTTTACAGGAAGAACTCATCGAGTCGGTACTCTCCGGCAAGGATACCCTCGGATTGATGCCGACCGGTGGTGGAAAATCCATAACCTTCCAGGTTCCAGGGCTTGTCTCAGGAGGTCTGACACTTGTAATCACTCCTCTTATCTCCCTGATGAAAGATCAGGTAGACAATCTCCGTAAACGGCATATAAAGGCCGTTTACCTTCACTCGGGCATGACAGCTCCTGAAAAAAAATTAACGTGGGAACATCTGCTCAATGGAGGCGCGCGATTTCTATATATATCTCCCGAAAGACTCGCGTCCGAATATTTTCAGAATGAACTTAAAAGACTGAAAATAACATTATTGGTGGTTGACGAGGCTCATTGCATCTCCCAATGGGGCTATGACTTCCGCCCCTCATATCTCAATATACGTATTCTCAGGAAGCTATGCCCCGGTGTTCCTGTCATGGCTCTAACAGCAACCGCAACTCCGGAAGTGGCTGCTGACATTATGAAACAGTTGGAATTCAGGAATCCCAATCTATTTCAGATGAGCTTCAGCCGAGATAATATATCATATATCGTCCGCAAGACTAACGACAAGTTTGCCCAACTTGTCCATATATTGAGCCACACGGCAGGGGCAGCTATCGTCTACGTCAGAAGTAGAAAAAAATGCCGGGAAATATCTCAGTTTCTTTCCTCCTCAGGAATCTCCTCCCTGTATTATCATGCAGGAATGACAACAGAAAAGAAATCCGAATATCAGAATGCATGGATGAAAGGAGAGGTGCGAACAATGGTTGCCACCAATGCTTTTGGCATGGGTATAGATAAACCGGACGTAAGAACAGTCATTCATTTCGATCTCCCCCCCTCTCTGGAAGAATATTATCAGGAAGCAGGTCGCGCCGGACGCGACACGCTCCCATCATACGCTGTCGTCATAGCAGGAGAAAGAGACAGCGCAACATTACGCAGACGTCTTACTAAAGCCTTTCCCAAACGCGAGGAAATAAGAAAACTTTATGAAAACACATGTGTCTTTCTCCGACTTGCCCCCGGGGAAGGATATGACCGCATCCTTGAATATGACATAGACCGCTTCTGCCAGCTTTTTGGGTATCAAGAAGATTTCGTCCGGGCCTCCCTCCGAATTCTTGGACAAGCCGGTTATCTCGAATTTATCGAAGAGCGTGAAAGCAATTCTAAAGTAATGATAAAAGTTGGGCGCGAGGAGCTTTATCATATTGGACATATATCCCCTCAGACAGAACGGACTCTGCAACAGCTGCTACGCATCTATCCAGGTCTTTTTTCCGATTACATATATATTAGGGAAAACACTTTGGCGAGGGAAACCGGCCTAACCGAACAGGAGATATACGAAGCCCTGTCTTCCCTAAGCCAATCCAAGGTCATCAGTTATATACCCCGCAGAAGGACACCTTATATATATCTACCTACCGCACGGGAAGAAACACGCCATCTTCTGATTGGAAAAAATATATACGAAGACCGAATAGAGGCGATGAGGCGTCGTATTGATTCCATAATAGACTATTCCTTTAACTCCTCCGGATGTCGAGTTAAAAGAATGCTTGAATATTTTGGAGAGAAAGAGGCCGGAGATTGCGGCAAATGCGATGTATGCCGTCAGAGGAAAGCCTCTAAAAATACCATGATCTCACCTGACACACTGCGTTCGGCAATCATTTCATTTCTTAAAGCGAAATCGGAAGGACGCGGATATGATGAATTCTTTAAAGAGTTCGGCAGATATGGAGAACAGGCCCGAATTTCTCTGCGTGAACTACAACACATGAAAATTGTGTCAACAGGCGACTATCTCACTATTCTTTGAACAATATATACCTTAAAATTCGTCAATTATAAAATATTGGTCATGAAACTCCCTTCTCCGAACATTCTTAAAAACAGAAAGCGAACGGCAGCCATCACTCTTACAGCGATGATCGCCATGATATTCTTTGCTGTCTCAATATTTATTTTCTCCAATAAAATTGATGACAAGAGCATAACACAACCAAAAGAATCATATTCCATCCCCGACACACTAAGAATTGGAGTTCTTAACTCTCCAACCACCTACTTCATTTACCGTACAACACCGATGGGATATGACTATGAGTTGGTAAACGCGATGGCCGATTCCTTGAACATTAAGGTCAAGCTGTCTCCAGTAACTAACTTTCCGGACCTGCTTTCCATGCTCAAGAATGGAGAAATCGACATGATCGCATCTCCAGTCCCTGTGACAGCAGAGTTTCGGGAAGTTGTTGAATTCTGTGGTCCTACGGAACAGACTACCCAAGTACTGGTACAGAAAAAAAATCCCGATATGGCAAAAGACGTAACGGATCTTGTCGGCCGTCATATAACTGTTGAACAGGAGTCAAAATTCGATTATCGCCTTCAAAATCTGAACTCCGAGCTGGGAGGAGGAATTGCAGTTGAACGCATCCGCAAAGACACACTTGTCTCAGAAGACATGATTCGCATGGTAAGCGACAGAGATATAGAGATGACAGTTGTAGATTCCGATATAGCAGCACTGAATATTCCCGACTATCCAGATCTGGATGCAAGTCTCAGTATCAGTCTCGAACAAAATTCTCAATGGGCAGTCAAAAAAGGAAATTCAGAAATGGGAAGACTCATTGACCAATGGATTGAAGCTCACCCTGACCTGCGCAAGCAATTGCGTGATAAATATTTCCATAGCAACCGCCATCCGGAAGGACTATATATATCATCGGAGGATCTTGACGAAATCTTCGCTGCAGTATATGATGGAAAGGGAAATATTTCTTCCTACGATCATCTGTTCAAAAGCGCTGCCCAAGGGACCTCATTTGATTGGCAGTTATTAGCTGCAGTCGCCTATGTAGAATCCCGTTTCAAGACAGATCTCGTTTCTTGGGCCGGAGCACGGGGAATCATGCAGGTGATGCCCGGAACGGCCCGTGCAATGGGTTTCTCGCCTGAAAGAATGAACGAGCCGCAACAATGCATAGCCGCCGGCACCAAGATTCTCGTTACTCTTGATGAAGCACTGAGCAAAAAAATACCGGATCGGAATCAACGTCTTGACTTCATACTGGCTGCTTATAATGCCGGATTGGGCCACATCAGTGATGCCATCGCACTGGCTGAGAAATATGGAATGAACGCAAAGAAATGGAGTGGTGGGGTCGAACAGGCAGCCATAATGAAAAGCAGACCTGAATATTACCGCGACCCTGTTGTCAAAAACGGTTATTTCAGAGCCAAGGAAACAGTTGACTTCGTAAGACAGGTCAAGTCAACCTACTCTAATTTCCGCAAAGGAGGTGCCAATACTTAACTTAAAAATAAGAACCAGACGACTAATTAATCCCATCTTTATGGAAATGTCAATCCATTTTCATGAAGATGGGATTAAAGTTAATCTCTCCTTATTGTAATAAGAAGAAAAAAACCTAACTTTGTATTCTGAAAACTGACCTTAAGTCCCACTCTTGGCTAAGGTTCAAAATAACCTATACTTCGCTATGAAAAAAATATATATGACCGGTTCTGTGGCAGTTCTTTTGCTTGCTACAACCACACTCAATTCATGCATAGGAAGCTTTGCGCTGACTAACAAAGTCATTAATTGGAACAAACAGGTGGGAAACAAATTCGTCAACGAACTTGTATTCTTTGCATTCTGGATTCTTCCCGTATACGAAGTGACTGCTATTGCAGATATGATCGTCATCAACTCGATTGAGTTCTGGAGCGGCAATAATCCTTTGACTGCTTCTACAAAAGTAGTAGACAGCGACCACGGTCGTTATCTGGTTGAATGCGACGGGAAGGGTTATACCATCAAGCACGAGGAAACGGGGCAGCTTACACGCCTTGACTTCGATATTCCAACACAGACCTGGAGTATAGTAATTGACGGGAACAAACACCCGTTCCTAACCTGGCTTGATGACGGATTTGTAAAAGTTCCCGGGATTAATGGGAAATTCGAACGCGTAGAATTATCCGAAGCTGGAGTGCTGGCGTATCAAGAAAGCCTCTCCCCGACTCTTTTAACACTCGGCACTACAGACCCATATAGCCTGGCAGCTGAAAAATAATTTCCGTCTACTTACATTTTACAGAACTAAGAGGGTTCTTAAAACGTTAGATTAAGTAGAGACAAAACTTATAAAAACAGTAAAATATGAAAGCTCTTAATATCGTTGCCGCCGTTATCGGAGGGGCAATCGCCGGAGCGGCCGTAGGCCTTCTCCTGGCTCCTGAAAAAGGTGAGAAAACCCGTCGTAACATTGCCGAGATTCTGAAGAAAAACGGCATAACTCTCAAGAAAGACAAACTTGAGGAGCTCGTTGACGAGATTGAGGATCAAATCGAGAACACAATTTAAGTTTCCGGACAATTCCGGACTTTTCTCAAAAATCCAAGTTATTTATGAAAGCTCTTAATATCCTATATGCCTTTCTCGGTGGCGCAATCGTAGGTTGCGGGGCTGCCCTGCTTTTCGCTCCTGAAAAAGGAAGTGATGTCCGCGAGAGAATCTGCAAGATTCTGCGCCGTAAAGGTATAAAGATTTCTGATGCAGAAGTGGACGCCTTGGTTGCGGAACTTACGGGAGAGGACTAAAATCATCCTCCCCTCTCTCAAGAAAACAAATCTGGCGGAAGCCGGCCCAGGCCGGTTTCCGCCTTGACTTGAAAATGACTTTATCCAAAGAGATATAAATGAAACAGACCATCACCCAGGAAATTAGAGAAATCTTCCGCGAATCGAAAACATGGGTCGAGTTGCAGATAGAATTTACCAAACTGACAGCAGCAGAGAAATTCACCCTGCTGACCTCCACATTTGTAGTCGGAGCCATCTGCATGATGCTCGGTATGGTGGTGGTCTTTCTATTGAGTTTCTCGCTGGTTGACCTGTTCAAGATGATGATGGCTCCGGCTCTCGCCTACCTTACTGTCAGTGGCATTCTTATCCTCCTTATCGCTTTGATATATCTATTTCGGCGTGTGATAATCTTCAATCCAATCGCCAAATACATAACCCGACTGCTTCTTTCTCCCGGACAGACGCAGAACGCGACGAAAGATCTCACTCATAAAGACTGAACCAGATGAAAACCGGCAAACAACACAACGCTCCCCACACTCAATCTGGATTTAAAGGATATACACTCGATGAACTCCGCTATCAGCGGGCTGTATTAGCCCTTAAAGCAGAATATTGCAAGGAACGAATTTTCGAAACAGCGGAAGAACTTCATAAGAAAACACCTTTCTCAAGTCAAGGCCAAAAAAACTACGCCAAAGGTTTGGGAGGCATTCTCGGCAAAATCGTCAGCGGTCTCAGTTATGTCGATATCGCACTCGTCGGATTCTCAGCCTTCAACTCAATAAGAAAAATAAGTTCCATCTTCCGCAAACATTGACCATGATTGATTACATGACCATCCGCATCGACTGCGACCCATGCAACGAAGATATAACATCCCTCCTCGCTGATTCTCTCGCTGACATAGGATACGATTCCTTTGAACCCGACGAAAAAGGACTCAATGCATATGTGCGTGCGGATCTTTACAATCGAAAAACTACTGAGGAAGCACTTGCAAATTCCCCTATCCCGGTTTCCACCAAAATCTCAGAAAATCTCGTTGAAGGTAAAGACTGGAACGAAGAATGGGAGAAAAACTACTTCAAGCCAATACGTATCGGCAAACAATGCCTCGTCCGTTCCTCATTTCATCCGGCTGAAAATACGGAATACGAGATTGTCATTGATCCTAAGATGGCATTTGGAACCGGCCATCACTCAACGACATCTCAGATGATGAAACTGCTCCTTGATTCTGATCTTGAAGGAAAGCGTATCATCGATATGGGAACAGGAACCGGCATACTCTCTATTCTTGCAAAAAAAATGGGAGCACTCTCGGCAACCGGAATAGAAATCGACCCGTTTGCTGCGGATAATGCACGTGCAAATTGCACCCTTAACAACTGCGAGGTCACTATAATTACCGGAGATGCTGCAAAGCTGGAAGGACTTGACAATGCAGATTTTTTCCTCGCCAACATAAACCGAAATATTATTTTGGCTGACCTTGCCACCTATATCAGACACATAAATCCCAACGGCGAACTCCTGCTTAGCGGCTTCTATGAAAAAGATATACCACTGGTTTCAGAGGCGTGTCAGTTACACGGGCTAAAACTTTTAGAAAAAAGCATTGACAACGAATGGGTGGCATTAAGATTCAAAAAAATCAAATGACAGAGCGCATTCTACCTACACTCTGTTTCATCAGTTGCTAAAAACTATAAACCCAGACAAAGTAGATTTATTGCTCAGATAATATTTTTTAACATATAAAAATGTTCCTCTCTATTTAGAGAACGAACATTTTTTTTTATCTTTGCATAATGAAAGTGGTTCTGAAACGTTCCAATATTTTCAAAACCACTTAAACGTATTCCCGCTTTTCTTGTCCAAATGAACGAGGGAAGCTATAATCAACCTTATTATCAACATCCCTGCCTATTGAAAAGACTCTACGAAACGTAAAGACATTAACAGAAATGACAGAATACCAGACCATGACCGACGAACAGCTGGTCAAGGAATATGCAGAAGGGAATAATGAGGCTTTTGACATCCTGCTCAAACGCCATCAGGATCGTATATTCACTTATATCCTCCGTATAATAAAGAACGAGGATAAGGCGAATGATATTTTTCAGGAAACCTTCGTCAAGGCCATAATGACAATAAAACAGGGGCGCTATACCGAAAACGGCAAGTTTCCGGCTTGGATTTCTCGTATAGCCCGCAATTTGATTATTGACTATTATCGGCAGGAAAAATCAGAAAATCTTCAATCAGCTGATCTAACTGAAATTGATATCCTCAATAGAAAAGAACTGTGCGAAGCTACCATCGAAGATGTCATTATATCTCGCCAGATTCGAGAAGATGTCAAGATGCTGATTAATGAGCTCCCTCCTTTGCAGAAGGAAGTTCTCAACATGAGATATTATAAGAATTTGTCATTCAAAGAGATTGCAGATATAACCGGTGTAAGCATCAACACCGCTCTCGGTCGTATGCGCTACGCCCTTATCAATCTCAGACGCCTGGCCGCCCAGAAGGATATTGTTCTTACTCTCTGACTCCCAAGAATCAGAGAGTATTATTACTTTCCCTCTGCCTAAACTGTCAATAGTCCATATAACCATATTAAAACCGCCACAAATCCACATTCATCTCCAGGATTTTTGGCGGTTATTCTTTTCGCTTAGCCCGCTATGCTCCTGCCCTCCGCATCCTATTGACCGACGCGGATAGCCACCGCTTTATATGCAAATTTATTTTTACCAGCTTCTTTATAACTTTTTATTATACGCTTTTTTTATCTTGTCGCAATAATATTGGATACGGACGCGTTATAAGGATGTTAATGTTCTGACGTTTTTAACCCTCCTGCCTATGGCAAATGATTCTACTACATCTTCAATGCAATCAGAATCCGCTGTCAGCACTCTCGAATCTCCCAGAAAGTCAACACTGGCATTTGTCAGCCAGTTTGCACGCGTATACGCATCCCTCGGGAACCGTGAACTGAATCCTCTGATTGTCAATTAAAATGCAAAACTCTTGCCTCAGATGCGGTTTATTCCCGTCCAGGCAAGATTTTTTCTTGTCATTCTCATTAATTCAAACAGACGCCGCACAAAACTTAATATGGCAGAAAATAACATAGAGATCGCGGAAGAATCCGCAAATGAAGGGCTCAATTTTGTTGAGCAGTATATTAAAGAAGATCTTGAAGCCGGCAAGAACGGAGGACGCTTAAACACACGTTTCCCTCCGGAACCAAACGGCTATCTTCATATCGGCCATGCCAAAGCCATTATAATGGACTTCGGAGCTGCTGAAAAATTCGGAGGAACCTGTAATCTCCGGTTTGATGACACCAATCCCCAAAAGGAAGACACCGAATATGTTGAGGCTATCAAACGGGACATCCATTGGCTCGGCTTCGATTGGGGAGACCGTCTCTATTATGCTTCTGACTACTTTCCGAAACTATACGACTTGGCAATCCGCATGATTAAGGAAGGTAAAGCGTATGTTGACGAACAGTCTTCCGAACAGATAGCCGCTCAGAAAGGAACTCCGACTCAACCGGGTCAGAACTCTCCTTTCAGGGATCGCCCCATAGAAGAGAATCTCGATCTCTTTGAAAGGATGAATAAAGGAGAATTCCCGGAAGGTGCAATGGTTCTAAGGGCAAAAATAGACATGGCCAGCGACAATATGCACTTCCGCGATCCTATAATGTATCGAATCATACATACTCCTCACTGGCGCACCGGAAATACTTGGAAAGTATATCCGATGTATGATTTCGCACACGGCCAAAGCGATTATTTCGAAGGAGTGACACATTCCATCTGTACTCTGGAATTTGTTCCCCATCGTCCCCTATACGAATATTTCGTCAAAGAATTAGCTGACGAGAGTTATTGCCCGCGTCAGATTGAATTCAACCGTCTCAACCTGACCTATACCGTGATGAGCAAGCGCAAGCTTCTGCAGCTTGTCAAAGAGGGACTTGTTGCCGGATGGGACGATCCTCGAATGCCGACTCTCTGCGGTTTGAGACGCCGTGGATACACTCCGGAATCAATCCGGAATTTCGTTGACCGTATCGGTTATACGAAATATGAGGCCCTTAACCATATTGAACTCCTTGAGCATTCAGTAAGGGAAGACCTCAACAAGAAAGCAATTCGAGTCAGCGCGGTTAATAATCCTGTAAAACTCATTCTCACCAATTATCCGGAGGATAAAGTAGAGATGATGGAGATGGATTCCAATCCGGAAGATCCGGAAGCAGGAACTCATCAGCTCCCATTCTCCCGCGAGCTATGGATTGAACGTGAGGACTTCATGGAGAATCCTCCTAAGAAATTCTTCCGAATGTCACCAGGCAAGGAAACACGCCTCAAGGGAGCATATATCGTTAAATGCACCGGTTGCAAACATAACGATAATGGAGAAATTGAAGAAATCTATGCTGAATATGATCCCGAAACCCGTAGCGGCCTTCCGGGAGCCGACCGCAAAGTTAAGGGAACACTCCATTGGGTCAGTGTTCCGCATGCTGTAAAGGCTGAGGTCCGAGATTATGACCGGCTTTTTTCTGTAGAGAATCCATCAGCAGAAGAGGGTGATTTCCGCGATCTTCTCAATCCGGACTCCCTTAAAGTCCGCGACAATGTGATGGTCGAACCTTGGCTTGCAGAACGCGCGCAGCCCGGAGACAACTATCAGTTCGTCCGCCTCGGGTACTACACTGTAGACCCTGACTCTCGCCCCGGCCATCTGGTATTCAACCGCACAATTGGCCTCAAAGACACATGGGCCAAAGAGATGAGTAAATCCAATTAGTATGGTATTCTGAGATGATATAATATACAAAGAGCCTCCGGAGTTGTTCCGGAGGCTCTTTGTATATTATATCGTCGAATTAAAAACGGAAACCAAGAGTAAGGACAACATTACTGTCATTCAACGATAGGGATGACTGAGGAGTAGCGATACCCGCTTCCTGCGGATCGGGAGTATAAGCATGGTAATCAGCCGATAGATGCTTATATTGATAAGCGATGTCGGCATAGAACTTTTGATAACGGTATCCCAGACCACAACTCAAATATGTTGTCGAATTATTAAGCTGGTAACTTGGCTGAGTGCCGCTGGTGAACACAGTCTGACGATTGTCAAGTGTTTTCTCAGTAACAGGAGAGAAGGAATGAGCGACACC
Organism: Bacteroides sp.; assembly: GCA_014801785.1. Classification (GTDB taxonomy): domain Bacteria; phylum Bacteroidota; class Bacteroidia; order Bacteroidales; family Muribaculaceae; genus Lepagella. The sequence continues at coordinate 115,309 of JAAVDN010000009.1, forward strand.
TGCCCGCGCGCTGAATCGAGGAGTAATCCGATATTCAGCACCGACCCGAATCGTATGCATCGTCTTATAATAGGCCTTTATATCCTCATTGGTATAATAGAACGGATCTGTCAGGTATGCAGGAGTACCGGTATTTGCTCGCGTATCCCAATAATAGTCATAAGGATCATCATAATATCCGTATCCATAGTCATAGTAATCGAGCGCGTTGTTATATGTCGAGAACTTCATTGTCTTATACAGATCCATCTGGTAGTCAGCCGAAAGAATGAAACGACTTCCTATTACCGTAGCTGCACTGACAATAAACTTCCACGGCGTTCTGAAGTTATATTCGTTATAGCCGTCATAACCCCCGTTAGTGACTTCAGTACTATATGATTGCTCCTGTCCATAACGAGTATTCAACGAAGCATTAAAGGTCTCCTTTATCGAATACCATGTCGGTGTATGGAATGCCAGCCCAATGCGTAACTCCTGTATCGGTTTGAATATCAGACCGAGCTTATAATTGAAGCCGGTTCCTGAGGCCCGATAATTGTTGACAAGTCCCCAGTCAGCACGTCCATTGACAAGATTTGAGTCATAGGGGACGTTGGAATTGACAAAAGCCTCATCTATTAACGCATCCTTTAGATTCTCTCCCCAGAAAGCTTGTTGCGTGAAGGAGAGATTAGTGATTCCAAAATCCATACCCCAGAATACAACGTCTGCGATATTACCTCCAAATGCGATATTATATTCATCGACAGCTCCCGTCTCAACAATAGAGAACTGGCCCGATCCAGAAGTGCGTCCACTATCCCACTGACCGATCCATTCCGGCATATCCTCATTTCCTGTCGGATATATCAGGTATCCGTCATACCCTAAAATTGATATCCAGGGAAGACTGGAGCTATAAGCATCTGTGCTGTTAAGAGCATCGTCAGTCACCATATTCTGATTCGATACTCCAGCAATATAATTACTGAGAGAAGTCTTCAAATTACCTATATTTCCCGAATAAGCACGATTGAATGAAGCTGTTTTATGGAACGAAAGTCCAAGATTGAAATTCGGGAAAAGATAATTGTTAGTATTGAACGAAAAAACCGCTCCGACATTATTAAGCAGGAATTTGGTTTGGTCAGTGGACACACTTGGACTTACGCTTCCGGATGACACAGCGTGCTGCAGATCAAGGTCCATTGTAAGACTTATATCCTGAGTCCTGTAAACACCTATTCCGCCTGGATTCTGGGTAATGACAGATACATCTCCACCCAAAGCACCAAAAGCGCCCCCCATAGACATGAAACGCGCTGTCCCCTTCAGATCAGATTGTGAAAAACGGAATCCGTCAACGGCACTCTGCCCCATCATCAATATCGGAGAGCACAATAGAAAACTGACTACATACTTTTTCATACTAATTCTTTAAATTTCATATTATCTACGTGTTCCCCGACCGCCGCGAGCTCCACCACCGCTACTGCGGGAAGCTCCGCCGGAGGATCTACCTGACGATCCGGTTGAATACCTGCCCGACGAACCAGATCCGGTTGAATATCTGCCCGAGTTGGACGAATTGGAATTATAACGTCCGGAATTGGAACTATTTCTATTGGAGGAACTGTTACTTGATTGTGAAGAACCTGTCCTATTGGTAGAGGAGTTTGATGTTCGCACATTGGAACCAGTCGTCTGACCTCTGCTTCCTCGCGGAGTCGTTGTCGTTGTTGATTCGTTACGCGTAGGATTTGAGGGTGTTCCTGCATGGGCGGAAGAAGTTGTGGAGGAACTTCCGATGGTATATCTTCCGGGGCGGGAAGTCGAACCGACAGGAGCCTGGTTGGAAACTCCCCCATTATGATTGCCTATATTTGAACCCGGTCGTTGAGTCACGAAATGTCCGGATCCACCGGGACGATTACCTCCGCCATAATTTCCTGTCACTCCCCCTCCGGGACGAGTAGAGGCCCAGTGTCCACCAGGATTATTAGGACGGCGACCGTTCGGACGATATTGTGCGATCGGACGGCCGGGATGATAAGCTGGACCCCAGCCGGGATAACTCCATCCTGGTCCATAACTCCAAACCGGTGCGTAACCCCACGACCATGCAGGACCCCAGTTCCACGCCCAACTCCAGGACGGTCCCCAGTTCCAGGCCCAGGACGGTCCCCAACCCCAATTAAATCCACAATACCACAAAGGCCAGGATGGCCCCCAAACAGAGACGTATGGAGAATAATACCAATCATTCCATCCCCAGCCGGCAAAAGCGGGTCCATTTACATTAAATACAACCTCAACATTGCCATAGGAGTTGTCAATGATATCTTGCAGGGCAGCCGTATTATCAACTACTATTCTGGGATTGTAAAATTTCTGTATCTGCTGGGTATATACGAAATCTTCACCATTTTCAATGCGAGAACCAATGGTATCGATCGGAGACATATAATATTGCCCGCGCCTATTATAAGTATCGACATCCATCTGGTCAAAATTCTGTATATAGTTTCCTCTCCCCTGGCTCGTTGCCGTTTCCTTGACAGACTTTTTCGGGTTATAATAAATATCATCGAAATAGTCATCAGCATAAACCGGGACTATTGCCCCAAGGGTTATCAAAGCCAATATGGAAAATCGGAGTGAATGTTGTCTTTTCATACTCTTTGATGCTTTATGATCCTTTTGCGTTCTTAATGATAGACAGCTGTACTCGCTTGGAGAAAAGCTACATATAAGAATGTATAAGAATCTGTTAGTGGAGGAAGGGCAGGAAAGTCAACTGCCCTTCTTCCTGAATTTAAGACAATTCCAAACCTTGAAAGTTTATTTAAAAGAGTCAGGAAGGTCGTTTTCATATAATACAGTATCGCCGGCTCTCATGAATCCACTCAAGAAGAGCTGCGACTCAGCGAAACTACCGACTACCTCAATCATCTCCTCCTTCATTCCTCCTGCGCGCAAACCCTCAAGTAATGCCTCTCGGTTATATTCTCCCACAATGACAGCCTTGTCTACGTTTGTCGCTATATGGCGACCTAATTCCTTATTTAATTCATACTGCTGTTCGCCAAGTTCTATCATTCCGGGGGTTACAATAATACGCCGACCCTCTCTAAAGCCGGAGAGAACATCCACAGCCATTCTGGAACCGGATGGATTGGAATTAAAGGCATCGTCAATTATCGTTATACCTCCGGGAGTCCTTTTAACATTGAGGCGATGCTCAACCTGCTCGATGGATGCTACTGCATATCGTATCTTTTCCTCCGGAACTTCAAGCCGGAGAGCTACGATAACAGCCGCAACAAGATTCGAAATGTTGCATTCTCCGACAAGTTTTGTCTGAAGTGCGAGACGGAATCCGTTAGGACCGTTGACAACAAAAGCTGTTCCTTCCGGACCATACGTGATGTCAGAAGCCCAGAAATCACACCCTTTGGTATTCGGAGAAGCTCCATATCGGACAACATTCACATTATCTATCTTTCGGGACGCCGAGGCAGGAAAATCATTGTTGACAACTGCAAGTCCATCAGAAGGCAACGAATCGACAAGTTCAAATTTGGTCTTGCAAACGTTTTCGATTGATCCAAATGTCTCAAGATGCATCGGTCCTACAGCGGTTACAATACCTATTTCAGGATGAACCAACTCGCATATTTCCTTGATGTCGCCGAGTTGCTTAGCTCCCATCTCGCAGATAAATACCTGATTGTAGGGTTTGAGATATTCACGTATCGTGCGTATGACACCCATAGTTGTGTTATAGCTGCCAGGAGTCATCAAAGTGTCATATTCCTCGGAAAGAATCCTGTGGAGATAATGTTTGGTAGAGGTTTTGCCGTAGCTTCCCGTAATTCCTATTATTTTCAAGTCAGGCATTGACGCCAGTATCCTCGAAGCATCCTTACGGAACCCATCGTTTATATGACGCTCAACAGGACTCAGAAGCCATACGGCCAGTATAACGACAATCCAGGAAAATATAGAGAGCAACAGTATAGTTCCAAGTGTCAGATCAACACCGGAATACTGCCATAAAACATCCGCTCTGTTTCCAAAACATATTGCTTCAGCTATTACAGCCCCGGCCGCCAGAAATGCAGTCAAACCATATATACGCCATACCCTTTTGGTGAAAACGAGTGGCTTTTTGAACTTCCGCCTCAATATGAGAATAATCTTAGCCAGACAGATGAACGCCACTATCAATTCGTTCAATCTGGGCATCAGAAGTGTTGAATAAAGCAACAGCAACAAAGCGACATCAACAAGTCTCCATGACGACATTCTGTCTCCTTTGGATAGATATCTCCAATAGCGTGGAATCCGATACGAATTCTGTTGGAGCATGTGTATGTCGTGTTTGAAATTAAGGAGCATATAGGCTCCGCAAACAATATAGATTGCAATCAGATATGCAGTCATCTTGATATTATGATAAATATTTAAATCTCACTTCGCATGGAATTTCAACGTCTTCCCATCAAAGGACCGAAAAAAGATTCTGTAACCGCACGAAATCCCGAAGGATTGTCAAGGAATGAGTAATGGCCACATCCGGGAAACGAAACCAATCCTGCATCCGGAATCAGTTTCTCCATTGTGCGAGCATCGGAAAGAGGAGTCGCAGTGTCTTTCTCCCCCCAGACAAGGAGTGTCGGGGCCTTGATATCCGGCATAAACCGCTTAAGATCCTGATTGACACATTTGCTCATGACTGCTCGCATCATAGGGCTTGCCGCGGCATAGTCGGCGGAACCCTTTTTCCGCCTCATAGTCTCCACTATCCTTTCCCCTTTTTCTTTTCCCAAGATGAGAGGAAGCAGCTTTTTAGCCGTCTTGAAATATCTGACTTTTATATGCCACTTCAGGCTCCTTTTTGGCTTTATGCCAGCTGCATCGACAAGCATAATTCTCTCCGTATCATTACGGGAGGCAAACTGAATAGCCACTCGTCCTCCGAAGCTATGACCAATGAGACTTGGTTTATTAAGACCGAGTGTCGCGACAAACTCCTCGAGCATGAAAACGAAATCCTCCACTCCCCACACACTTGGAGGTTCTGAACTTTCACCATGCCCCGGAAGATCTATGTTTATGACACGCATCCGGTCTTTGAATATATTGGCAATAGAGGCGACCGTCGAGATATTGCATCCCCACCCATGCATGATGACAACTGGTCTGAGCTCCTTTTCACCACTATCTGTGAAATTGAGATCAACCCCTGCTATTGATAGTTTTGTCATTTGAATGTTTTTATAGTGTCCAGCCCTTTATGGGATTTTACATTGTTCCGGAGTCAGGATTCGGGATTAGAGGCGTTTACGATTGGAACCACAGGCTCGTCGCCGCATAGGACGACCAGAAGATTGCTTACCATAACCGCCTTCTGAGCTTTGTCCAACTCGACATGCTTAGAACCTTCGAGGCGTTCAAGCGCCATTTCCACCATCGAGACGGCTCCTTCCACAATTTTCTCCCTGGCCGAGATAATAGCTGACGCCTGCTGACGCCTAAGCATTACAGCTGCGATTTCAGGTGCGTAGGCAAGATAATTCAGGCGTGCCTCCACAACTTCTATTCCGGCCATTGCAAGACGGTCATTAAGCTTGTGCTCAAGCAGATCGTTAATCTCTTCTCCTCCGTCGCGCAACGTCAATTCCTCCCGGTCTGCTTCTGATTCATCGTAGGCGAACTGACTTGTCACTTCCCGCAGAGCCGCATCGCTCTGAATCCTGACAAACTTGTCAAGGGCCGCATTGCTTATTCCTCCTGTCGCCCCCAATGACTGGGAATCGAGATCGAAGACAACCCTATATGTATCACGGATTTTCCATACAAGCACCATACCTATCATAACAGGATTTCCGACCTTGTCATTGACTTTTATCGGCTCTACATCCATGTTTCTGATTCGAAGGGAGAGTTTCTTGCGACTTAAAAATGGATTCACCCAAAAGAATCCCACACGACGGAAGGTTCCTTTATATTCTCCGAAGAAAATCATCACCCTGGCAACATTGGGTTCCTGCTCGAAATATCCGACGCATCCAATAAAGAAGAGTATTACGAGAACTCCTATCGCGATACTGCTAAAGACGGGAAATCCCTCAAAACAGCAAAAAACCAATAAGAGAATCAGAACCGGGATAAGCAGAAATGTAAAGCCTAGCATGGCGAACCCGTTGATTACCATTCCCCGGTAATCATATTCGTTGTTGATCTGTGTTTCTTTTGCCATATACAGATATACTATATTTTCAGAGGCTGATTACTTCAATGACTATAGTCAAGGAAGCGCTTTGTAAGATTTTCATAAGCATCAATCCTACGATCACGAAGGAACGGCCACCATTGTCTGACGTTTTCCGAACGATCAAGAGACACTTCGATAACTTGATCGCAGGCACTGTCTTCAGGGGCCATAAAAAGAATTTCTCCCTGCGGACCGGCGACAAAGCTTGTGCCCCAGAAATCAATACCGGAAGTATGACCGGAAGGATCATCCTCAAAACCCACACGATTGACCGAAATAACGGGCACACCGTTAGCTACCGCATGTGAACGCTGGATTGTCACCCAGGCGTCTCTCTGCCTATCCTTCTCATCATCCGGATCATCCGGATTCCATCCTATTGCCGTCGGATATATTAAAAGCTCAGCACCCGCCATCGCCATAAGGCGGGCAGCCTCAGGATACCACTGATCCCAGCAGACCAAAACCCCGAGACGCCCGACAGAGGTATCGACAGGATTGAAACCCAAATCTCCCGGCGTAAAATAAAATTTCTCATAGAAACCGGGATCATCAGGGATATGCATCTTGCGGTATGTCCCGGCAAGAGAGCCGTCCGAATCTATTATGACCGCAGTATTATGGTAAAGCCCCGGAGCCCGTCTTTCGAACAGACTGCAAACGAGAACAACCCCATTTTCGGCAGCACAAGGCCCATACACATCTACAAACTCATCAAGCGAGGTTGCAAGATTGAAATTCTCCACATCCTCCGTTTGACAGAAATAAAGGGAATCATGAAGTTCTGAAAGGACGACAAGCTGGGCTCCCTCTGCTGCCAGATTTGTTATTGCAGAGAGATTCCGGGCCCTGTTAGACTCCACGTTATCACTAAAGAATCTTTGTACGATTCCTGTCTTTATAGTCTTCATTATAATATTATTTTTAAGTGACTCAAAAGGAAATGACACCGTATGGAATCTGCATTGTAGCGCAATGTAGAGATCCATGTTGCTTGATGAGAACAGTGCAGTCCACGGGTATTACCTTATGATCCGGATAAGCAATCCTGATCGTCTGGCAGGCGAGTTGATCATTAGCGCTCTGACCGTAAGTCGGCATAAATATAAAGTCATTGCACACAAGATAATTTGCATAAGTAGCTGGCAGACGATCTCCATTCTCGTCAAATATAGGGTCAGGCATTGGAAGTTCTACAAGATTATAAGGCTCTCCAGTCTTGTTCTTAAACATGCTTAGCTGAGCCCTCATTTTCAGAAGTTCCTCGAAATGTTCATCATCCATATTTCTGCAACCAACGAATAGGATTGTATTGCCGGGAGCGAGGCGCGCCAGCGTGTCAATATGAGAATCCGTGTCATCCCCCGCAAGATAACCGTAGTCAAGCCAAAGGATGTGATCCATTCCTAAACGTTGCAACAGTATTTCGTTCAGCTCTCCTTTCCCCTTGCCTCCATTTCGGTTCGGAGAGGTCAAACATCTTGTTGTTGTCAGCAGGGTACCTGCTCCATCGGTTTCAACAGACCCTCCCTCAAGCTCAAAATCTCTCTGGTTACTGTATGAACGCTCTGAAAATATTTTCTTCAGGTTTAGATTCAAGTTAACCAGGTTATCCCTATCTGAACTGAACTTGAGACCCCACCCGTTGAACCCGAAATCGAGAACTCTAATTCTGTCCTCCTTCTCAACAGTCAGAGGGCCGTAATCTCTGGTCCAGGTATCATTATAAGGGATTTCAACAGGAATGATGAGTTCGTTTTCACCTCCTGTCAGACTTATGACCTCAGATCTATCGCGACATAAGACAAGCACTTTCTGGCCTGCTTTAACAAACGCATTTAACAAGCGGCCATACTGCTCGCGGGCCTCTTCAAGTATGTATTCCCAATCAGTTGCGGAATTAGGTAAGGCTACCAGAAGGTATTCTGTCCTTTCCCATTCCGCCAACATTCTAACGTGTGGCTTCATTGATGTAAATATTTTATAGACGAAAACAATTCCCCTTATAAGGATTGCTTTCTTTCAGAATCTACAAATATATAAAAAATCCTCCGATTGGTTCCTATTCCGCTCCTGTTTTCCATCATGTTTTGGTCTTACCCTATATTATAGGAGCATCAGTAAGTAGGAATTGACAGATCCAGAGTATTTCCGAAAACTTACCCGGACTTTTTTTTCAAATATTTTTAGAAAATAAGAAATGAAAGCCTTATCTTTGCGATATAAGTAGCTGGTAAAAATAAACAAGCATATTAAACGCGGCTATCGCGCCGGACAATCGGACTTTTCGCTCAGTCGCTTAGCCCGCTAAGCTCCTTCACTCCGCAGCCAATCGGCGGGCGCGATAGCGGCGTTTTATATGCTCATTAATTTCTGAGAGCTACTTAAACCCAAACATACTCTTAAACATAAAAGAAACGGGATGGGACTTTTAAAGGCCTATTCCACAAAACACTCTTCTATTATTTTCATAATCAAATGTCTACAATAATTGAATTTGCAGATGGAACAGCGACTGATTCTCGGTCAGAGGTAAACCACCTCGTTCCGGATGCAGCCTTCTCAGAAAGTGCGGCAGCCGAGCAGGAGGCAGCCAAATACCGTTCAGCCGATTCCAGACGCGAACAGACCGTTAATCAGTTTAAATCCGCCATCGTGATATGTCGTAATCTGTTTATAAAAAAGATGGAAGACTACGGGCTATCCTGGCGTTTTATGCGTCCGGAAAGTCTGACGGATCAGATAATGATCAAAGCCCTTCGCATCCGATCCTTGGAAACCAAAGGTGGACGAGGACAAATCGATGAAGGAATTGAACCGGAATTCATAGGTATCGTGAACTACAGTACGATAGCTCTCATTCAGCTCCAGCTTGGAGAACCAGCCGGACTGACATTGCCCGGACTCAGTCCGGAAGAAGCCCTGATGTTCTATGATGAGGCAATCGACAAAGCGACCGGTCTTATGCTTGACAAGAACCATGACTATGATGAGGCATGGAGAAGTATGCGCGTGTCAAGCTTTACTGACATTATTCTCCAAAAAATTCTAAGAACGAAGGAGATTGAAAACCATAATGGCCAGACAGTGGTCAGCGAAGGAATTGACGCCAATTACATGGATATGATCAACTACGCCCTCTTCGCCTTAATCAAACTTTCGGAAAGATGAATCAGGTCATGACGCGGAGTCTGACCTGGATCTCCAGAGTCGGTGTCGGAGCGACTTTTATCTTCTCTGGATTTACAAAAGGAATTGACCCGTACGGAACGCTATATAAACTACGGGATTACCTGACAGCCGTTTCAATCGATCTTCCAGATCCTTTTCTCCTCGTTGTATCCTTTACCCTTTTCCTGACCGAGTTTCTTCTTGGTCTCTTTATACTTCTGGGATGCTATAGAAAAATAGCACCGCGATTAGTAGCGCTCATAATGCTCTTTATGCTGGCACTGACGCTATGGATCGCAATCGCCAATCCTGTAGCTGATTGTGGATGTTTCGGAGATGCCTTAATTCTCTCCAACTGGGCGACCTTATTCAAGAATGTTGTTCTTACACTCATGGCGATATGGTTAGTCAGATTCAATACGTCAGTTGTTTCACTGATCGCCCCTGCCGTCCAATGGCTCGCATTTGTCGGAGGAGGTTGCTATCTTGCAATCATTTCCTTTATCGGATATCGAATTCAGCCCATTATTGACTTCAGACCGTTTCCTTCCGGTTCTCATATTGTCGTAGACGAAGTTACAGAAGATAACGAACAATATAGTTTCATCTATAGGCGAGGAAATGAGGAAATGCGTGTCGAGGCCAATGATGAACTGCCGGAAGAATCCGAAGGCTGGACCTTTGAAAGAAGAGAATTGATTCCCGGACAGGAAAATCGGAATCAGAAAGAATCCTCTTTCCGTATTTTCGATGAGGATGGAGATGAAGATATAACAACCGATCTGATTGATTCAGATTCAACCACTCTTCTTGTGTGTATGCCTGAGCCTGCGAAGGTCTCCAAAGGTGATATCTGGCGTATAGAAGAATTATTGGCTGAAGCAGAAGAGGAGGATATAGACGGGATGATTGTCGCCGGAGGAGGCGACATGACTATTCTCAATATATGGAAAGAGAATCTTTCAGATCGTTTCCCGATCTATCAGGCAGAAGACACCTCCATAAAGATGCTTGTAAGAGGCAATCCGGGAATCGTCATCCTTCACGGAGACTCTATAGGTATGAAAGGGACTTTGTCGTCAATACCGCTGCGCAGTCTGATGAAAGAACGCGGTATTGACTCAACCGGATATGAAATTAAAGATTTCTCTTTCCCGCTCCACAAATGGTTGAATCTCCTGTCAATAGGCCTGGGCATTTGGATTCTCGTCCTGATAATCGGATCTGCCCTCGGATGGTTCATTCGTGGTGGTAGGGTTCACCACGTAGAATCGTCATCCCTCGATAAATCTGTTCAATAAAAAACAATCGGACCATCTCATGACTGAAGGTCATTCTTGAGAGAGAAAGTTTTCGGTCAGCACGTGCGTAGACATCCTTAGAGAATCCATAAGGACCTCCGACAGAGAACACCACTCTTTTTCTTCCAGATCCCATCCATTTCTCAAGCATTCCGGCGAACTCCACGGAGGTAGGCATCTCTCCTCGCTCATCAAGAAGCACGAGCATGTCTCCACCCTGGAGTTCGCTGAGTATGGTTCTTCCCTCAGCCTCCTTCTGTTGCTCCTGGGTAAGCTTCCTGGTATTGCGTACATCAGCAAGGCTCTTAATCGAGAAAGGGACATAATGCTTCAGGCGTTTCTCATATTCCTCTATTCCCTTCACTATATACGGAGTTGTTGTCTTTCCGACTGTCATCAACACAAATTCCATATTCAATCATTTTAAGAACTATTCCACAACAAAAAACACTGTTCGCAGTTCGATTGATTAATTCATAAGAGTGTGTTTGGCTTTAAATGATTTCAGCACAAAGAGAGATTTCGGAGGAATTTTTCAAAGTTGAAGAGAGAGCGATGCGGGCACCGCGACCGATGAATCCTTTGAAAAAGGACCCGAAAGATCCTTTGTGATGAAATCAAAAATAACCAGTTATACTCAGATAAGTTAATTCGGTATAAAACCAAACAAACTCTAAGATCCGCGCCCACGAGATTTTTTGTGAAACGGGGTATTGTCGCGAAAATAATTCTTTATCGCCATTTATCCAAATAGATTCGCCGCGAGAAGAAGATATTTTTGCCAGACCCAAACTATTTTACTAACTTCGCTTTCCCAAAAGGAAAACCTAAAGAGTACAAACTGCTTTATGAAAACCAAGGAAGAACTTATTGATGATCTGCTTGAGCTCGCTTTTGCTGAAGATCTCGGCGATGGAGATCATACCACCCTTTCCACTATCCCGGCCGATGCAATGGGACGCAGTCGCCTGATCATAAAAGAAGAGGGGATTCTGGCAGGTGTGGAAATAGCCCGAAAAGTATTGAATAAGGTCAACCCATCTATCCGTATGGAGGTCTTTATCAAAGATGGGAGTCACGTTCATCCCGGAGATATTGCCTTTGTAGCCGAGGGTCCGGTCCGGTCTCTACTTATCGCGGAGCGCACCATGCTTAATATTATGCAACGCATGAGTGGAGTCGCGACAATGACAAATAGATATCAGGAAGAGCTGAAAGGGCTGCACACCCGTGTTCTCGACACGCGCAAAACAACTCCCGGAATGCGTATGCTTGAAAAAGATGCTGTTGCGATAGGAGGTGGTAAGAATCATCGTATCGGTCTGTTCGACATGATTCTTATAAAGGATAATCATGAAGATTTCGCCGGAGGAATTGAAAAAGCAATTGAACGCGCCCGCGAATATTGCAGGGAAAACGGAAAAGACCTTAAGATCGAGGTTGAAGTGCGTTCGTTGGATGACATCAGACGTGTCCTTGAAATCGGTGGTGTTGACCGCATAATGTTCGACAACTTCTCCCCCGAACTAACAAAAGAAGCAGTCAAAATGGTCGGAGGAAAGATGGAGACGGAATCCTCCGGAGGTATTACTCTTGAAAATCTTCGTGCCTATGGAGAAACAGGAGTGGACTTCATATCCGTTGGAGCGCTGACCCATAGCGTTAAGGGACTCGACATGTCATTCAAAGCTTTCTGACGATCTGATGAAGACAGGAATATAATGAGTGGGCACTCACAAAATAAAACACCTGCCTCTTCAAAGGTAAATGCAGAGAAACGCGGCCATATCGCAGAGGATGTGGCCGCGACTTATCTGCTGCAACAGGGATATCTGATAAGAGAACGAAACTGGAAAAATTCAAAAGGGAAGAACGAAGTAGACATCATAGCTCAGCATGGTGATGAAATCATTTTTGTTGAAGTCAAATGCAGAACCGGTGAAGGAGACGATCCTGTTGCGGCTGTAAACGCAAGGAAAATGATGAAAATGACGAAAGCGGCAGATAGTTATTTGCGATCGCTCCCACAGAAATTATTCTATCGTTTCGATATCATCGCTTTTCACGGAAACCCGGTGCCGGAAAATATACAACATTTCCGGGACGCATTCATAGCCCCTATAACCACAGGGAAATAGAAATTTCCTGCAAAATGAAGTCCAGACCATAAATAGTTTATTTGATGAAATCACCTTTTTTCCACTTCAAGCATTTCAGTGTCCGGCATCAGATGAGTGCGATGAAAATTGGCGTAGACTCCGTTCTTCTTGGAGGCTGGGCAGATCTGGATGGAGTGACGACTATTCTGGATGTAGGTTCAGGTTGTGGAATCCTTGCCCTTATGGCAGTCCAGCGCTCAAGCCAACTTACAGCTACAGGAATTGAGATTGAACCTGACGCAGCAGCGGAGGCTACAGAGAATTTCCGCCAATCGCCCTGGAGTGACAGACTAAGGTTGCTTAAGGAAGACTTTTCCTTATTCTGCTCAGACCCCAGGAATACAGCCTCCTTTGATATGCTCATCTCTAATCCTCCTTATTTTTCATCCGGAATCAGCGAAATCGACGACCCTCGAAAATTGGCGCGCCATCAAGGGACGCTCTCCCCTTTTTCTATTCTATCTGACGGCTATAGTCTTTTGAAAGAAAAAGGGAGGATTTCAATGGTTCTCCCTGCTGTCTTTAAGGATAGTATAATTTCAGAAGCTTACAAAACAGGGTATCGTCTGCTAAGACTTACTAAGGTCAGAGGTCATATTTCAGCACCTGTCAAACGAATACTCATAGAATTTGAAAAGAACTCCCTTTCCCCAGTTTATCAACCTTCATGTTCTGACAGCCCCCTCATCGAAGATGAGCTTATCCTCGAATCTTCTCCAGGAGTGCCGACTCAGAGACATCGGCAAATGTTGCATGAGTTCTACCTTAAATTCTGACATGTTGGCTTCTATGTTATTACAGCATAAATCGCCCCAGTTCACTTTGAAGTGACTCTGGGGCGATTTTTTACATTTCATTTTTTATCAGGATTCAGCTGAAGCATCCGGAGAGGTTGGAACTCCTCCTTGTTGGCTCTTTATTTTTGCCAGTTCATCCTTTGCAGTCTTTGCCTCCTTACGGAGTCTTTCAAGTTCGGGGAGACTTCCCTCGGAGTTACGCTGCTTGATGAGATTGGTGACATACACTGTAAATATCGGGAACATCATCATACCTAAGGCCGCCAGCAAGACTGACAGGACCCGACCTACAGTTGTTACGGCAATTATATTGCAACCAACAGTCGTCGCATCCATAAATGCCCACCATACCGCGTCAGAATAGACCAGAACGAGAGGATTAATATTCTTTTCAAAAACGAAAAAAACAAGCGATCCGAAATAGATTGTTGCAAGGAGGGTGACTACATAGGTAAGAAACAAAGATGTAGCACGATTATATGTAAACCATCCCACAACAATAGCGAGAGCATAACCTCCTCTTACCAACGGAATAAACCGAATCAGATAATAAGTCTGAGCTGAGAAATGCCACCCAAAATAATCAAAAATAGCCAAATATGGGATGGAGACAAGGAAAAAGACAAAATGGGTTGCCAGATAATGCTTCTTGTCAATCGCAAAAGCCCATTCGAGAAAGAAATCGAATAGGAACAGCACACAGATCCAGAATTGAGTCTTTATAAATTCGGGCTGTTTATAGAATGCTATATTCTTGAAAGTATCTATCGATATGGTCACGACAAGATAAATGGAGAGCAGAAGCACCATTACGTGTAGAAAATCTATCAGCCAACGTCGTCCTCTGACTGATTGTGGAAGGGATGTTTGCGGCATAATCTTTAATTTTAAGTAGTTTTTAGCTTATATTATTATATTGCACGAGACCCCCATTTTGTTCGCTCATTGAGATCCCTCCCACAAGAAATGATAACGATAGGGTCTTATTACTCCACGTCCCAATCCATCGTTTTTACAGCCTTTCCTCCCTACTGCCAACTATCCCTCCAGTCCTATCCACCGCCGGGATTCGTCATCCGACAGTATTTCTGGAGTCGCGCCGTCAGCAACTATCCGTCCCTCTCCTATCACGACTACTCTGTTGCAAATTGCTTCGACAAGCGTAAGATCATGGGTAGCCACTAAAAGACTTTTATCATAATCACGCAGAACCCGTATTAGTTCCCGTCTTGCCCTCCAGTCAAGATTTGCTGTGGGCTCGTCAAGAATCATTATCTCCGGTCTCATTGACAACACCGTTGCGATTGCTCCCATACGCTTTTGACCACCAGACAAGGATGATGGATTTCTTTTTCTAAGTTCAAGTAGTCCTACAGATTCCAATGCCTCCTTTACCCTCCTTTCAACCTCTTTATGCTCCAGATTCATGTTGAGGGGTCCGAACGCTACATCCTCTTCAAGCGAAGGCATGAAAAGTTGGTCATCCGCGTTCTGAAATACAAGTCCAACCAACCTACGAATTTCATTCAAAACTTTTCGTTCCAACTTGATACCGCAAACCACAACCTCACCTTTATCTGGCATTTGTAACCCGTTGGCCATGAGCAACAGCGTTGATTTTCCAGCGCCATTTAAACCCATTAGAGCTATCTTTTCCCCTTTTCCTATCTGCAGATTCAAACCTCTGAGTACCTCCGGACCATTCGGATAAGAAAAAAATATATCTTCAAACTTCAAGCAATTTTCCATTATTCTATATTTAGAAAATTTTGATGATATCCCAAAATCTGACCGTTAAAAACCAACAGAGGGAAAAAATGATAAAAACAGTATCACTCTTTTTCCAGCCATGGTCCATATTGAAATAATCCGGTATTTTCCCGTTAAAGCCTCTACTCAGCATGGCTCTATGTATGCGTTCGGAGCGCTCCACACTCCGGATGAACAACGCTCCGATAAAACTGCCCCAATCCCGCAGCGGCAACCCGTTCTTTCCATATCCACGACTCTCGCGTGCCTGTCTCATCGTCAATGCCTCTTCAAGAAGTATTTTCAGATAACGAAACACCATCAGCAATTGTGTGACAAGATATGTCGGGACCCTAAGGTGATTCAGGGAATGACAGAAACCACGGAATCCGCATATCCTTATCAGCATAACCGATGCAGATACCGCAAGTAGGCCTCTGATAATTATACCTGCGAATGAGAGCCACCCTTTTGATATTGAGACTCCATAGATTACCAATCCCCTCTCATGATCTAACAAGGGATTGAAGATGCCGATCAATGTAATAAAAGGAAGAAGAATAAAGGCCGGCTTGAGAAGCGATCCGAAACTTACGCCAAGCCAAGGCGCAATCAATGCCAACCATACACCAAACCAAATCAGCATGCCTATATTAGTCAATGGGACTGAAAGCATGAATCCAAGAAAAAGAAAAATGACGACAGTTATCGAAAGCGGACTTATCCTCAAGTCCGGCTCTGCCGTCTCCAGGGAATTGAGAATAACTAAGGCTTTCTCAAGTTTTGTCATA
This sequence comes from Bacteroides sp., assembly GCA_014801785.1. Classification (GTDB taxonomy): domain Bacteria; phylum Bacteroidota; class Bacteroidia; order Bacteroidales; family Muribaculaceae; genus Lepagella. The sequence goes on from JAAVDN010000009.1 coordinate 131,539, forward strand.
TTCAAACTTTTACCTCCCCAATATTTTCAATTTATAAGCCAACAAGCATCCCTACAAAAAACGACAGTTGTTTTAACCAGGAGCTTCTCTTTTACTTACGATTTCTCTTCCTCGTCATTACGAGAGTTCCGAAAATCCATACGAGTATGAGAGTAGCCAGACCGCCGAGGATACCGGAAAAGGAGTTTTCATAATCCGGCAGGACTGCTGTTTTATCCTGTACTGACGCCGCTTCGGGTGCTATTCCTGATACAACTGTTGATAATTCGGGCTCTCCGGTCATCTTCTGTATGGACCATTCAAGTCCATCCGGATTCGACGAAGCATAGAAACAGATAAATCCTCCAAGAATCAGCGCCAGGACTCCGAATAATATAAGGAATCCTTTTGACGACATTTTATCCTTTCGGGAAGTTGGCGTTGAATACGGCAAAAGAAGAGAAGGGCGAGCACGTTGCACAAAGATAAGAACAGCAGAGGTTGCAAGCCCCTCTCCTATTCCAATCAAGAGATGTATTCCACCCATAAATCCAAGAAAGCCGGCAAACGGCAACGCGGTTACTCCTGACAACTCTGTTTCAACCGTCACGGCCAACGCCCCTAACTCAAGACCTATAACACAGGATATGATCGAGACGAGGATTATCCGCAGAGAAGAAGCAGGAAATTTTATCAGAGGACGGAAAATAAAAGGATATGCAATCAGACAGGTCATTGCCCCCATATTCACAATGTTGCATCCCAAGGCTAAAAGACCACCGTCTGCAAAAACGAGACACTGTATAATCAGAACCGATACAAGTGTCAGAAAAGCCGCCCACGGTCCGAGAAGAGACGCTAAAAGCACTCCTCCGACTATATGGCCCGAACTTCCTGTGCCGGGAATTGAAAAATTAATCATCTGCGCAGCGAACACAAATGCGCCCATCACTCCCATCAAGGGAATGATATTCGGTCTCTCCTCTTTCTTGATCTCTTTTCCCGAAACGGCAATCAGGGCTAAAGATGATAAGCCTGCCACTATAGCGACCGGAGTTGAGACCAAGGCATCTGCCATGTGCATATCTCTACAATAATTAGGGGTAATAATTAGGGATATAACCTTCAAGGATGAAAGTCATTTTAGTAACAACCGCTCTATCAGATTGTTTTGACTGAACCAACGGAATAACCGTTTGTTCCTAATTATAAACTATATAATAACAACACTTATCGGTAGAAGAGAGTAGTAAGTAGATAATTTCTTTTCATACGAAAGTAACTGGTAAAAAAATGAGCAGCTAAAATTAGTAAGCAGCTGGTAAAAATAAATGAGCATATAAAACGCGGCTATCGCTCCGCATCCGATTGGACAAGCGAGAGCAAGTTTTATTGCTCAAGATTCAAAATCAACATATATCGCTTTATTTTTAGCAGCTACTTAGCTATTTGAAAGAATTATTTACTAAATACAATCTTTCCCTTAAGTCTAAAAACCGTATTTCTCATGGCTTCTAAAACTTCACCCTCCAATGACCATTCACTGGTATTGGAATTTCCTAAGACCCTCATGCGTGGTGTCGGACAAGTTATGTTCCAGGACAATGCCTGGACAGGATTATTGTTTATGATCGGTATCTTCTGGGGTGCATACGCCGAAGGATCTCCGCTTGTCGGATGGGGAGCCCTCGTCGGAGTAATAGTTTCAACTTTGTCCGGATATTTTCTTGACTTGAAAGATGATAACGGTGCTCAAGGTCTCTGGGGATTTAATGGTGTACTGGTTGGTTGCGCATTCCCGACTTTTCTGGGTAATACAGTATGGATGTGGCTTGCACTGATACTTTGCGCCGCAATGACAACATGGCTTAGAAGTGGCATGAATGCAATTATGGGACGTTGGGGCATTTCTTCCTTCACCTTCCCATTTGTATTCGGAACCTGGATTTTTCTGCTCGCCGCCAGACAGTTTACAGGAATGCCCGATACAGGCATGGGTACCCCTGAGCTTACATCCCACATAGTTCCCGCCATCGGAATGGGAGTCGGTGATCTGGTCATCTACTGGCTAAAAGGGATTGCCCAGGTATTTCTGATTAATAATTGGGTAACAGGTATTTTCTTCCTGGTAGCGCTCGCTGTCAGCAGTATCAGAGCCGCCGTATGGGCTGCAGTCGCTTCCGCAATTTCCCTGTTCATTGCAATAGTTTTCCAAGGGCCGGGAGCCAATATAGCAGAAGGCCTATACGGATTCAGTGCTGTTCTTACTGGAATTGCCCTGGGTGCCACTTTCTGTAACTTCTCCTGGAAATCAACCATCTGGGCTATTCTCGGAATAATCGCTACTGTATTCGTACAGGCAGGTATGAATTCCTTCTTTGAACCCCTCGGACTCGCTACCTTGACCGGACCGTTCTGTTTGACAACCTGGATTTTCCTTTTCCCGGCCTATAAAATGTTTGCCCCTAAGCAACCATAAACAATTCAATCTTTTATTGATTTCATTCTTTTGAATTTTGGAAAAAGCTATGTCTGATAAATCTCAAAATCAAGTATCCGTCATGACGCCAGCCGATATGCCCTTCGGCTGGCGTCATGTATGGATTGTCAGTGTATCGTCGCTTGGACAGATGATAGGAACTGCCGTCGCAACTTTGGTAAGCGTTCTCATTCCCATGATTCAGATTGTAGGACGTCCTGAATTAACCTCTGTCGAACAGGGGCTAATGGGGGCTATGGACCTTATTGGAATTGCTGTCGGCTCGGTTGTCCTTGGCAGACTCTCCGATCGCTATGGCTATCTTCTTTTCTTTCGTTTGTGTCCTGTCGTCATGCTGTTCGCATCAGCGATGGCCCTTCTCTTTCCCAACGTATGCTTGACATACCTCTGGCTTTTTCTTATAGGATTCGCAATCGGAGGAGAATATAGCCTGGATTCTGATTATGTTTCCGAACTGATGCCAGCCAAATGGCGCTCGACAATGGTCGGAGTAACAAAGGCTGCTTCCGCCCTCGGCAATATTATAGTCGCCGGGATAGCCTATCTTTTGATTATTCAGTGGCAGAGAGCCGAAAGCTGGCCCAGATTGATGTGGATTCTTATCTTCATCTCTGCCCTTATGATTCTTTCAAGAATATACTTTTCAGGCTCACCCAAATGGTTGCTTGAGCATGGATATATCGACAAGGCACGAAAATCAGTCCACTTCTTCCTCGGGAAGAACATCGAAATTCCTCAATCTGAAATAGACAATGCTGAAGCGAAACTTACCGAATCGCAGGAAAAGAATAATGAAACCAAACCATCCTTCTTTGAGTTCGTCAGAAAGAATGGAAAGAAGATAATCCTTACCGGAGTGCCTTGGGCCTGTGAAGGTCTCGGAGTCTATGGAATCGGAGTTTTTCTCCCTATCCTGGTTCTCGCTCTCGGAATCACACATGAATCTCCCGATATGTCAAGAATCATGCATGTCGCATCCTCAGTGGAGATAACATTCTGGATAAGCTGCATAATTCTTCCCGGATTTATTATAGGACTTATACTCATTCCTAAGACAACAAGCATCCGCCAGCTTGCATCGGGATTCTATCTTAGCGGCGCATCGCTCCTTATACTGATGCTCGCCTATCGTTTCAAATGGGATGCCTGGATTTCAATCGTGGCTTTCATGGCGTTTGAACTATTTCTTAACATAGGTCCGCATCTCATCACTTATGTGCTTCCTCCTGAAGTATATGCTGTCAAAGAGCGGAGCCTTGGAAGCGGTTTGGCAGCAAGTCTTGGAAAAGTCGGAGCCGTTCTGGCAGTCTTCTTTATTCCGATTATTCTTGAGCATGGCGGTATAACGGCTGTTTTGACTGTCTCTATATCAGTTATGATTATCGGAGGTTTAGTCACATCCTTTGTCGGGCCCTCTGTATTCCGCAATCTTGCAAAAGAGAAAATAGAGTGACCAAGCGCCCCACATAAGCTTCTACCCCACAATAAAAGTGTTATATAATCTTAAATCAGCGTCTCTCAGACATTATGTTGCCTGAGAGACGCTGATTATATAAATCCCATTTTGTATCTTTACATCCAGAAACGGATTTCACTCCGATTATCAATCATAAGACTCATGGAACAACCGAATATCCCCGACTGGGCAATGGGAATGGAATGCGCAGTGACAGTCTGCGACGCCGATTGCCGAATTATTTATATGAATGAACGCTCGCGCAATACATTTGCAGAAGGAACAGACCGACTGATCGGCGCCAACCTTCTGGAGTGTCATTCCCCCCATTCCATTGATATCATCAGACGTCTTCTGACAGAGGGAGGTGTCAACTGTTACACTATTCGTAAAGGGGGCGTAAAGAAATTGATTTACCAAACCCCATGGACGGAAAACGGAAAGATAGCCGGACTTGTCGAACTCTCGATGGTCATTCCCGATGAAATGAACCATTATGACCGAGACAGACAGGCATGAGGATTTTAAAAAAATTAATATTGGGGGCGATAATCGTCGGGAGTGCTTTTCTTCAAGGTAACGCCCAGAAATTGACTTCCCATAAAGGAGAAGTGGCGGATACATACAATTTTTGGCTGTATACTCCAAAACACACTGAATCTCCAAATGAAGATGCCAAGCCAATCGTTGTCTTTCTTCATGGTGCGAGTTTGTGTGGTAACGACCTGAACAAAGTGCGTCGATACGGAACTATTGACGCTATTGACAAAGGGAGAGAATTGGATGCGTTCGTCGTGGCCCCTCAGAATCCGGGGGGATCATGGCAGCCTGACAAGGTGATGAAAATTGTTGACTGGGTCAGCGGAAAGCACGCTGTCGATCAGAACCGTATCTATGTTATCGGGATGAGTCTCGGAGGCTACGGGACAATTGACATGGCGGCCTCATACCCTGACCGTGTCGCCGCAGCCATAGCAATGTGCGGAGGTGGAACTTCAAAAAATCTCGGTGCTTTAAACGATGTTCCTCTTTGGATTATTCATGGCACATCTGACAATGCCGTCAGTATAGCTCAAAGCGACAAAGTCGTTAGCGAGATGAAGAAATCGAACAGCAAGACCCCGCGCCTAATCTACGACCGTGTCCCCGGATGGAATCACGGTAAACCGGCCCGACTGCTTTATCTCCAAGAAGTTTATGACTGGCTTTTCAACCATACTCTGCAAGATGACGACCGCAAGGTTTCCCCCGGGTTTGATCTATCCAACGGACTACTTCAGACAGCTTATAAAGGCCTGCAACGTATAACCAACGCTACGAAGAAAACCTCAAAATCAAAATCCCGCGCATCCATAAAGTCAAAAGTCCGGTCCAAGCGTCATAAAAGTCGTAAACGCTGAGACTCTATATTAATCCCCCTCTCCGAGATTCGTCGGAGAGGGGGATTAATATAGAGTCTCAGCGAATTATTCCTCAAATTTAATCCTTTATCAGCGCCAGGGGAACTCCGGGGGAACCGGAACTCCCTTTATTGCCATACGGACTTTCGAACAAAATTCGCGGACCTGCGCCTTAACGGGAGAGGGTTCCATTCCGAGAACCTTGAAGAGAAGGCCAGCCTGATTAGGGAGATGGGTGATTCCGACAGCAATTTTATTCTCCTTGTCGAAAAAGGGTTCTACTTTCCGATAGATTTCTTCGGCCTTATCCGGCGGTGTGAGGACAACGACATTGGCGAATACATCAAATTGTCCCATGACGCCCAATAGCCGCGGAGAAACCCTTTTGGGATCAATAATGAATTTCTCGCGCATCAGCTTTTCCCCGTCTGGACGTTCCGCATGACAGCAAACGGAGAGAATGTCATATTCAAAAAGCTCTCCATCTCCATAATATTTGCGTCCGCCCATATAGATCTCAGAATAAAACAAAGTAGCTGTCGGAGCGACCACAATCTTTGTGTCTGATATAAATCGAGTATGACGGCAAGGATAGACCGGCTCGGGCATAAATTCAAGATAGGCATTATCCTCCAGAGTAATATTCTGAACCAGGCCGGAATAATTATACCTCATTTCCGCAAGCTTCGTGGCAGCTCCGGTTGAAATCCACGCGAAAGAATCCTTTTTCATGTATATATCCTGCTGATACCGGTCGCCATCAATATTGGGACCTCCTGACGACAGGATATAGACACATGGCATCTCCGGCATAGCTTCATCGAAATAAAGCTCCTGCTGCACAATCAGAGGCACCCGTCGCTCAAGATCACGCATAATACATTTTCCCCGCGGATCGATTTCAAAACCCATTCGAAGATAACCATGCTTTCCGGGAGCGCCGACATACATTGCTTTCGGTTCCTCAAGATAGGGTCTCATCTCCCGACAATGGGAGAAGTCGACTTCGGGAACCGAAGCAGTCATTTCATGTTTCTGTTCTTCAAGTGCCATAAGAAAGAGATTTAGACCCTGTCCTACCCCCCTCACATATTTATTCTATTTCTGAGCTTTGTCGAAAAGGGCCATCTTGAAAATGAGATCGACAAGTTCGTCTATCCCCTCGCCCGTCATGGCGTTGGTAAAGACAAATGGCTTACCCGGGCGCATAAGCTTCGAGTCATGGTCCATGACTTCAAGGGATGCGTTGACATAAGGTGCCAGATCCGTCTTATTGATGACAAGGATATCGCTTTGGGAAATACCGGGGCCATCCTTTCGGGGAATCTTGTCTCCTGCTGCAACATCAATGACGTATATGAAAAAGTCAACCAACGCCGGAGAGAATGTCAGGGTAAGGTTATCTCCTCCCGATTCAATCAAGACGATATCTGTATCGGGGAACTTAGCCTCCATCTCCTCGACAGCCGCAATATTCATAGACGGATCCTCACGGACAGCGGTGTGAGGGCAAGCTCCTGTTTCAACGCCAATAATCTTGTCCTCGACAAGGATTCCCTTTAAGGTCTTACGGACATGCTTGGCGTCCTCGGTAGTTACAATATCATTAGTTATAATAAGAACTTTCTCACCTTTTTCAAGAAGTTTTGGGGTGATTGCCTCAATCAAGGCGGTCTTGCCGGAGCCGACTGGTCCTCCGATTCCTATTCTACAGGTACTCACAATATATTATTTTGCTTCGCGATGGGACCATAATATAAATGAAACTCATGTCAGTCCCCTCAGCGGTATTATTTAAATAAATCAGTTCATAAACATTCTCATATTCCCTTTCTCATGAAGCGATGCGAGAATATCGAGAATCGGAAAAAAGGCATGCATGTCATCCAGTTCCATTTCAGCTACCTCCTCATACAGACCGCTGATCCGGTCTGACATACGGAATAAGATCTCCTGAGTGTCGTAATGAGAAACGCGGACGCATCGTAAGGCAGCTCCAAGCACCATATTTACCACTCCATATTGATGGGAACAGAAAAGATCCCGTTCGCTGATGCCGGCAGCTGCAAAAGCAATCCCTTGCGCAACAGGATAGCTTCCGGGAGTTTCGCCAGCTACAATTTTATCAAGCCAAGCTCCGGCCAGACTTTCCGGGAAAAGCCTGACGGCAAGTTCCGCCAGTTTCTTTCCCATACGCGAGAGCATCTGGCGAGCCTCGTCATTCATCTTGAAATCCATCAGAGCCTTATCTGCGGCCAGAATTCCATCAAGATTACCATTCAAAGCCGCACGATAGCTTGCGAGGGCGGCAACTCCATCACTGAAAGCCGCCTGAAGCGCCTGTGCCTCGGCAAACTCACCAAGTGTCTGCGCATCATGAACAATATGCTCAAAAGAGGCAGTCTCCAATCCATTAGAGAAAGAGAATGTGCCAACAGGGAATGTTGAATCAGTAAATTGAAGCAGTTTCATCACTGCCGACATATCTGGCATAGCAATCCTTTTTTCAGCAATTAAAATAATCCTCCCCGCAATGGCTCGTCTCCCCTTCAGCGCCATGATCATGATGATGGTGGTCGCCATGACTATGGGTATGTGGATGAACAATATGTCCATGGTCATGGCTGTGGCTCTCTTGGCCGGCACCTCCGAATAAACGGCGTATCTCATGGGGAGCGAGATAGGGAATAACATCAAGACCTTTCTGAAAATCAAAAGTTATTCCTTCTATATGATGAGTCTGCATGACACTCAACATAACTTTCTTGTCGACTGTCAAGGGAACATATACCTTAGTGCCTTTGACAACTGCGGGCCAATGTTGATTTCCTATCGCATGTCCGAGTTCGACAGCTACACGGATAATCATTTCAGGATCCTTATCAGAAAGTCCGCTGAGATCAACAACCAAAACAGGACTTAGTTCTATTTTAAGAACTACACCCTTCTTTGCATCAGCATCATATTCAATTATATCCCCGTCTACAATCTGAGAATGACGGGCAAGAGCGACCGGATACTCACGTCCGCTGACCCCTTTACCGAGGAAACGACTCTTCTGAGCTGTCCACTGATCGAGAACCACAAAGTCTATATCGACATCCGCCATCTTAGCCGCCCAGTCTGAGGAGGTATTCATGTTCCCCAGCACTTCATTATATACTTTCATAGAAATATTTAAATTTTAGGATTCGGAGAGGAATCGCAGGTCATTAATACCCCCGGAGTCCGGCAGGGGAATCCGGGGGTATTATATCACGATTTTTAAAAATAATTAGCTGAACCAATAAAGCTGCGCCAAAGGAAGTTCCTTTGCGGGGGGTACGTAAGCGCGATAGCCGTCTACGGTTACTTCGAATGTCTCCGGATTCACCTCGATATAAGGAGTAGCTGTATTGCGGACCATATTGGCCTTTCCGAGCTGACGGGTGCCGTGGACAGGATAGATGATTGACTGCAAGCCAAGTTTTTCCTTGACTCCGGCCTTGAATGAGGCCTGGGAAACAAAGGTCATACGAGTATCCTGCAATGCCTTTCCGAAGGCACCGAACATCGGACGCATGATTTTGGGCTGGGGTGTTGGCAACGAAGCATTGGGATCTCCCATATTCGCCCAGTTGATGAAACCGCCCTTGATGACAAGTTTCGGCTTGGTTGCGAAGAAGGCGGGCTCCCAAAGAACGAGGTCGGCCATCTTGCCTACTTCTATTGAGCCGAGAACATCGCTGATACCATAGGTAATTGCCGGGTTGAGGGTGATCTTAGCCAGATAGCGCAACACACGGAAGTTGTCGTTCTGTTCAGAATCCTCGGGCAGTTTGCCACGGACCTGTTTCATATATGCCGCAACCTGGAATGTTCTCATAAACGACTCTCCTACTCGACCCATAGCCTGGGAGTCAGAAGAGACCATCGAAATGATTCCGAGATCGTGGAAAATATTCTCAGCAGACTGTGTCTCCGGACGGACTCGACTCTCGGCAAAAGCGACATCGGATGGAATGTTCGGATTCAGATTATGACATACCATAATCATGTCGAACAGCTCAGCCTGAGAGTTGATACCGAAGGGAAGAGTCGGGTTGGTGGACGACGGAAGCACATTGCTCATCGAAGCAACCTTGAGCAGGTCAGGAGCATGACCGCCGCCAGCGCCTTCCGTATGATAAGTATGGATTGTCCGTCCGTTCAGAGCCGCAATCGTATCCTCTACATATCCACCCTCATTCAGGGTATCAGTATGAATGGCGACCTGCACATCATAGAGGTCCGCGACATCCATACAGTGGCGGATTGCATCCGGTGTCGATCCCCAGTCCTCGTGAATTTTGAAACCGCATGCTCCAGATTCAATCTGGTCGCGGAGAGTCTCGTGGTAGGAACTGTTACCCTTTGCAAGAAAGCCCATATTGATAGGGAGTCCTTCGGCGGCTTCGAGCATTTTCTCTATATTCCATCTTCCGGAGGTGATGGTTGTACCGTTAGTTCCGTCCGTAGGTCCTATACCTCCTCCGATAAGGGTTGTGATACCATTGGAAAGAGTATCGTAAGCCTGTTGCGGAGAAATGAAATGGACGTGTCCGTCAATACCTGCGGCGGTAAGAATCATGTGTTCGCCGGAGATGGCGTCAGTGGATGGGCCAGTAACGAGGGTCGGAGTAACGCCTTTCATGACATTCGGATTTCCGGCCTTACCTATTCCGGCAATCTTTCCATCCTTTACACCAACGTCGGCCTTAACTACTCCGAGGACGGGATCGATAATCGTGACATTGGTTATCACCAAATCAAGACTTCCGGCCTGTTCAGTGCAGGTATTAGCTAATCCCATGCCGTCGCGAAGAGTCTTACCACCTCCGTAGACAACCTCATCGCCGAATACCCGCAGGTCTTTCTCAATCTCTACATAAAGATTGGTATTGCCCAGACGAATCTTATCGCCGACCGTCGGGCCAAAAAGCATATTATATTGCGCTCTTGTCTGTTGTGCCATAATACAGTATTGTTGAAGGATTTCTTATTTTGCGGCGTCATCAAGCGGCGTCGACTTGAAACGCAGGTTGTTCATGCGGTCGATTGCCTCGATGCGGACCGGATAATAGGACGGGAAATCCTCCAGACCGGCATAACCTTCGGTCAGTCCGTTAAATCCAATTACACGGTGTTTACCTGCATATTCGACAAGTTCCACTTCGCGCTCCTCGCCCGGTTCGAAACGAATAGCTGTTGTCGCGGGAATATTGAGTCGCATACCGAATGCTTTGGGACGGTCAAAGTCCATATATCGGTTCACTTCAAAGAAATGGAAGTGGGAACCGACCTGAATAGGACGATCACCGGTATTATGAACCTTTATCTTGACTGTGCGACGGTCGGTATTATATTCAATCGGGGAATCAGCAAGGATAACTCCTCCGACCGGAACGTATGTATCGGGTTTGAAACCGGGAGTTTCAGGATAAGCTATTGCAGGCTTGCCGGGAAACACTCCATTAGGGGTTTCATAGGTCTCCTGGGGCTGCTGGCTTTCATTTGTCTGGGCCATAGTCAATGAATTTTGAATTTTTAAATAAGGGGGTCGGAGACTTCCTTTTTATTATTTAATAGGATTATGAATGCTGACCAGACGGCTTCCGTCTGTGAAGACAGCCTCTACCTGGAGCAAATCGATCATATCGGCAACTCCGTCCATTACCTGTTCTTTAGTAAGGACTTTGGCGGCTGCATTCATCGTTTCTTCTACTGTCTTTCCTTCACGGGCCATTTCAAGAGCGGCGCTCGTGATATATGCAACAGATTCAGGATAGTTGAGCTTGAGACCCTTGTTGAGTCTGCGCTCGGCGATCATGCCGATGGTCAGCAGTGTCACCTTGTCTTTTTCTCTGGGAGTAAGATGCATAATGAATCTTTTTTAGGATACTTTATTTCATAAAACCCCACAATACTAAAAAAAGTTCTATTTTCACCAATAAAATTTGCTATCTATATGTGATATAGCTTTTACACAAAGAATTTTTATGTTATAGAACATAAAAACATTTCTTTCTTTCATTCCTATCTCCCCGTTTTTTATTAATTTTGCATTCTAACTCTATCGCTGTCTCTCTACTTTTTCGAGATAGTATGTAAAATTTTTCAACACATGGCGGGATTCATCACCGAAGACGAACTTATAGATATGGGCTTCGAGCCCTCAACTCTTCTTGAGTATTACTCCACCTCCAATTTCGGAGACGCGGTCTCCGACAGAGACAGAGTTGTCGCTATTGATTCAGAAGAGGTTGAAAATAACCTCAAAATACTTCCGGTCTGTGGCCCCGTTACATTTCCGGGAGTCCCGATGGTTATTGAATTGACAAAGGAGGAACTCCTATTTTACCGTGAGGCCTATATTAATAGGGAGCTTGTGATCTTTGCTATTCCATGTTCGCAGATTCCGGAGGCCGCCCACGATCCATCGTTACAGGACAAGTCACTGACAAATTATCTTAACATAGGCACGGCCGGATTCGTATTGGGTGTTGACGAAGATGAATTAGGTCAGTTCAAAGCATGCATTCTCCCCGGCCCGAGAGTGCGTGTAATTCCCAATATACCAGCCCCGGAGGCAGAACACTTCTCCGACAAACCTGATACCGCTGATTTTATAGGATTCAAATTTTCACAACCTGCACAAAGAGATATAAAAAAATTCTCCAACTTAGTCGATTCAATTTGCGACAAGTTGATTGCATGTCTCTCGATTCTGGATGGAATCAAATCCGAAAGAATCCTTAATAACCTCAAAAAGCTAAAACCGGAACACCGGTTGATGCAGATGGCAGCTATGGCGCCTCTGAGTTCATTTACGAAATATTCCCTATTGTCCCAAGAGAAAATGATGAATCTCGCCGCCATGCTCGACACCAGCATCGAAGAATCCTTTGACCGTATCAGGGTTATGAAGGAAGTCCGAGCTCGGATGTTAGAACAAGTCTCTGACAATAATAGGGAGAATTACCTTCGGAATCAGCTTCAGGCAATTAAGAACGAGCTTGGAGATACCGACGATGATCTTTCCGATATCAAAGAACTGGAGGCTCTGGCTGACAAGAAGAACTGGAAGCCGGAAGTCCGCGCTCATTTCGATAAAGAACTGAAAAAGCTGGAACGCTATAACCTGACAATGCCCGAATACTCCATTCAGTATAATTATCTGGAGATGCTCCTAAATCTCCCCTGGGATAATCTGAACAACAAGGAGTTCTCGCTCAAGGAGGTTCGGGAAGCGTTAAATGAGGACCATTTCGGGCTCGAAAAAGTCAAAGAGCGCATTGTCGAATACATGGCTGTCCAGAAGCTTCGCGGTGATATGAAAGCCCCGATTCTCTGTCTTGTGGGACCTCCGGGAGTCGGTAAGACTTCTTTGGGGAAAAGTATTGCGCGCTCAGTTGGGCGCGAATACCATCGTATTGCGCTCGGAGGTGTCTCTGATGAGGCTGAAATCAGAGGACATAGACGAACCTACGTCGGATCAATGGCAGGACGTATTATGACCGCTCTCTCTAAATCCAAGGAGGCAAATCCGCTAATTGTACTCGACGAGATTGACAAGATTGGCAAGGGTCTTCGCGGAGATCCGGCGCAAGCCCTGCTGGAGGTGTTGGATCCTGAGCAGAACAATGCCTTTCATGACAATTATGTAGACGTTGACTACGACCTGTCGAAAGTTTTCTTCATTGCAACGGCAAACTCTCTCGAATCAATATCCGAGCCCTTGCTTGACCGCATGGAATTAATAGAACTGAGCGGTTATATCCGGGAAGAAAAGATTGAAATAGCCTTGAAGCATCTTCTTCCAAAAGCTTTGATTAACAATGGCTTTTCCAAAGCCGAGATAACCCTGACCCGCGAGGGGGCTGCAAAAATAATCGATTCCTATACCCGAGAATCCGGAGTCAGACAACTTGAGAAAAAAATCAACTCAATCCTTCGGAAGATTGCGATTCTCAAAGTAGAGGGTGAAGACTATCCTACTGTTATAGGAGAAGAGGAGACAAAACGGTTTCTCGGCAAGGAAGAGGTATTCCGCGAGGCATACGAAGACAATTCCTTCGCAGGAGTTGTCACAGGACTTGCTTGGACTGCCGCCGGAGGCGAAATTCTATTTATCGAGACTTCTGTCACCAAAGGGAAGGGAGAGAAACTGGTTCTCACCGGCAATCTGGGTGATGTTATGAAGGAATCAGCAGCGATAGCCCTTGAATATGTTCGCTCTCATTCAACCGGACTGGGAATTGATCAGGATGTAATAAAGACTGCCGATATTCATATTCATGTTCCTGAAGGCGCTGTCCCGAAGGATGGTCCTTCTGCCGGAGTAACAATGGCAACCTCCATCGTATCAGCCCTTACACGCCGAAAAGTTCGCGACAAACTTGCCATGACCGGTGAAATAACACTGCGAGGGAAAGTCCTCCCTGTCGGAGGGATAAAGGAAAAGATCCTCGCAGCCAGACGAGCCGGAATCAAGGAAATCATGCTCAGCGTTCAGAATGAAAAAGATGTTCAGGAAATTCCGGAACAATACCTCACAGGCTTGAAGTTCCATTTTGTTGAACGTTTGGAGGAGGTACTGGACTATGCATTGCTTGATGAAAAAGCCGATAGATAAGGAGTACCCCCTCTCGTCAGACTACAGCTGGCATCGAGACCGATGAAACCTTTAAAATAAACCAAACACACCCTAAATATTAAATATTTGTTTCCGATGTTAAATTAGCCTCTCGAAAATGAACAGTTGAGAATTTGCAGCGTTGAAGTTTCGGATAGTGAAGAAACAACTATCCTTATTATCGGACATTAAATAGACTTCAAAACAATGCTTATTCTTAAAACAATATTGCTTCTCATCATTTTGACCGGCATGATTGTATTATTGCTTAGCGTCCGTCTGTTGGCTAATCCCACAGAAGATGCAGATAAAGAGAATACGGCTAAACTGAGACGCGATCTGGATATAGAGTCAAGCGTTGTCCCTTATAACAGTCTCTTTCATCGTTTTCTTGCCAGAGACCGAAAGAAAGGTTAACAATAAAGTTTTGACACAAATAGTCTGATCATACTAATCATTATAAGAACCGGGAGTGCGATGCCTGAAATATAGAAAAGGGTGTTGCACTCCCTTCTGTTTCATCAACTACATCATATTTTTTTCCACTTAAGAGCCCGGCCGACAAGAAATATATTAAAACCATGTCTTACGATGTGGAATGATTTAGCTATCTTTGCAGTTTGATATGGTCTCCATCTATAAGCAAAAATATAAAGTCACCTAAAATATCCAGCCACCTCCTGCCAAAAGCGCTTTCCGGATTAATCCGGGAAGCGAGCAGAAGTTCTCCGTGTCTGAGAATCGCGGATGGGACCGCATACGATATTGATATAGATTGACAAATGTTGAGATTTGACGAAATACTCGAGAATGATGATCTTCTCGATGCGCTTTGGGATATGCGCTTTGACGAATGCACTCCTATTCAAGAACAGGCAATACCCGCAGTGCTCGAAGGACGCGACCTGCTTGCCTGCGCACAGACCGGAACCGGCAAGACTGCCGCTTATTTACTTCCGGTCATTGACCTGCTCGCCGATGGAACGTTCCCCAAGAACGCGGTCAATTGTGTCATTATGGCTCCAACCCGCGAACTTGCCCAGCAGATAGACCAGCAGATGCAGGGATTCTCCTACTTTCTCCCTATCAGTAGCATGCCTATATATGGAGGTACAGATGGGCATACCTACGAACAGCAGAGAAAGAGTCTGAAAGCTGGAGCAGATGTAGTTATCGCTACCCCCGGTCGACTACTC
Organism: Bacteroides sp.; assembly: GCA_014801785.1. GTDB lineage: Bacteria > Bacteroidota > Bacteroidia > Bacteroidales > Muribaculaceae > Lepagella. Next base: position 146,723 of record JAAVDN010000009.1, read on the forward strand.
GCTCATCTCAGCATGGGATATGTTGACCTTTCTCAGGTCTCATTCTTTATTCTTGATGAAGCAGACAGAATGCTCGACATGGGATTTTTCGACGACATTATGCAAATCGTAGGACGGCTTCCAAAGGAACGCCAGACGCTCCTATTCTCTGCGACCATGCCTCCCAAAATTCAGCAATTCGCAGAAAAAATACTCAACGATCCCTTTGAAATTAAACTTGCAGTCTCAAAACCAGCTGAGAAAATATGTCAGTCAGCATACATCTGCTATGAAATACAAAAACTGGGCATCCTCAGACATATTTTCAAACAGACTCCTCCGGACAAAGTAATCGTCTTTTCCTCGTCCAAACTGAAAGTAAAGGAATTGACCCGTGCCGTAAGACAAATGGGAATAAAAGTCGGAGAAATGCACTCGGACTTGGATCAGACCAAACGCGAACAACAGATTTTGGATTTCAAATCAGGCAAAATAAATGTCCTGATTGCAACTGATATTGTCTCGCGTGGAATAGACATTGATGACATAGAACTGGTCATAAACTATGACGTTCCCCGAGAAGCAGAAGATTATGTGCATCGAGTCGGACGGACAGCCCGTGCCAATCGCGATGGACGGGCTATAACGTTCGTTTCCGAAAAAGATGGCCAAAGATTGCATCAGATAGAGAAACTTCTTGAGAAAAAGGTAGACCGAGAAGAAATCCCTTCTGATTTAGGCCCCGGACCATCAGAGAATCTCAAACCGGAAAGAAACACCGGCAAGACAAAAGGGCATCGAAAACCCGGTTCCTCAAAAAGAAACCGAGCAACCAAACAAGCCAATGTGACCGCCGACAACCACAGAGATAGAAAAGCCCCGCAGTCCATATCCCATACCGACAACAGAAAAACCCCATCAACCCCGCTCTCCTCATCCACTTATACTATTGAAAACAATGAAGGAGGCGGGAAGAAAAAAACAAGGAACAGGCGGCGCAAGCATCAAGACAGACGCAGAAAATCTGAAGTCTCTCATCAAGAGAATGGCATTTCACCTCAGAATGCAGAGAACCAAAAATAATTTTCAAGTGTTAACATATATGGACGGGACAACGAAAATATCGTTGTCCCACTGCAGGCTAAAAATCCATCCAATCAAACAAACGGATGGATCAATACCAGAATTCAAAGTTAGAAAAATCTTAGGTAATAACACTTTTAACGCAATTCCACACAGCTATGATTATGAAAAGGACTTTAGCAATGCTGGCTTTGGCATCAACAGTGATGCTTGGATGGAGCCAGAATCTTGACCGTTCCGAATCGAAAGCGTTGCAGGCTTTCCTCTCCCAGCCGGCCGCGAAAGAAGCAAGTAACGCCTCCGCTCTTAAGGCAAACCTGAAAAACGTAGCCGCCACTCACGGTCTTAAAATTGAAAACGGCCATGTCACGGAAATCGACTGGAGTAATCAGGAACTTGCAGGAGAATTAAATCTCCAGAACTTTCCGCAACTTATAAAAGTAAACCTTAACGGCAATCGACTGACGTCTATAACCGTTTCCAACAATCAGTCTCTTGAGGAACTCAATGTCTCAGGGAACCGTTTGAAAAACGTAAATATCTCAAACCTGCCCCTTCTTCAGACACTTAGGCTGAACCGCAATCGGCTGACAGATATCGAACTTGGCGAACTCCCTATGCTCCGCCGCTTCAATATTGCCGGAAACTTCCTCGCAGACCTCGATGTCCAAGGACTTCCCCGCCTGCAAACCCTGAACTGCACCAGCAACCGTCTTGAGTCACTGAGCATTTCCGGATGTCAGGAACTACGCAATCTTTACGCCGGATATAACGATCTGACAGGTGTCGAGCTTGAAGGTCTGGAAAATCTTGAAAACCTGAATCTAACAAGTAATAAGATATCGGCTCTCTATATCCAGAATCTTCCGACTCTTGCGACTCTTTTTGTCAGTGACAACCACATGACCTCGCTCGCTGCCAAAAACTGCAAGGCTCTCAATGATATATACGCTCCTTATAACGATCTCACTTCGTTTACTGTCGAAGGTTGCCCCAATATCGGATTTGTCAATCTGAATTGGAATGATCTGACCTATGTCAATCTTTCTAATCAGAACTTCCTGCANCGTCTNAACGTAGCGAATAACCAGCTTGTTACTCTCGACGTATCCTTTGACGGAATGTTGCAATATGTCAATCTGGCCAACAACAATCTCCTCAATGACTTCCGCACTACCGGAGACTCCATGCTCCGTCAGGTTGTCGGCGTATGGAGTGACTTCGAATATTGATTCCGAATTCATTATTTATCTTTTCTATAAGACCCGGCCTTAACTGACCGGGCTTTTTTATACCCCCATCCTNCCAAAAATTCCTCCCTACCGCTCAAAGGACTCTCTCATAGATCCGTCACCATTTTAGGGAACACTCTGAATCAAGAAAATCCCAGAAGCTGCAAAAATAATGAATAANTCATGATAAATAAAGGAATAAAAATATTGCTATTTATTTAGAATTTATTAATTTTGTAGTGGGGAAGTAGCTGATAAAAATTTATGAAAGAGAGCACTATTCTTATTGCCGATGCAGGAGGGTCCACCATCAGCTGGGCTCTTGTGTCCCNCACNTCCCGGCGGGGAGACCAGATCATCTCNACTCCCGGGATGAACATCCTTATGGCCTCCGCAGAAGGACTGGATACNCTGCTGACGCCGGTCGTCAACTGGGCAANTGAAATATGCGTTCGTGAAGANCTGCANATAGANGANCTCTATTTTTATGGAGCNGGTTGCTCAACCTCGGAAAGCAGTGGACTTGCANCATCACGTCTGCTNAGCTTTTTCCCNAACTCCCGNATTCATGTCGAAAGTGATATGCTGGGNGCCGCGCGCGCCTCTTTGGTCAATCNAAGAGGCATAGCGTGTATCCTCGGAACGGGAAGCAACTCCTGTTTATACGATGGAAATAANATAGAGCAGAAAGTGCCATCTCTTGGTTTCATACTTGGAGATGACGGTTCAGGGGCAGCCTTAGGACGCCGCCTGCTCCGTGCCGTCATACAGAGACGGATACCGGAATATATATGCGACCGTTTTTTCAAGGAAAATAATCTGAGTGTCGAATCCATAATCAATTCCATCTACCGCAGACCCCTGCCTAATCGATATATGGCCTCGTTCGCTCCTTGGATTCTCAAAAATCTGTACGAAGAACCTGTTAGAACTATCGTTATGGAGGAATTTCGAGACTTCATGAGGTTCAATATCCTTGCATATAAAGACGCCACCTNCCTCCCGGTTGCTATCTGCGGTTCAATAGCTGAGAATTTCGCACCCTTATTAATGGATGTCGCTGCGGAGTCTGACGTCCGTATTATTTCCATCACAGCGAACCCCATTGAGGGAATCATCCGATTTCATAAGCACACAACTATCTCCAATACCAAAATATGAAAAAGACCGCCCTTCCCATATATCTTTTTCTTTTGACTCTCGGCACGGGGGTCTTACTGGTTCCGACAGTCTCGGCTGATGAATACTGGGAACAGCGTGTTTCCCTTTTCGATACCCTACCNGTCTATCGTTCAGATATCGTATTCTTAGGAAACTCCATAACAGATGGAGGAGAATTTTCGGAACTTTTCGGAATACCGAACATTAAGAACCGAGGCATTCGTTCGGATATTATCAACGGAGTCAGGAAACGTCTGCATCAGGTAACCTCCGGTCATCCTCAAAAAATTTTCCTNTTGATCGGCATTAATGACGTTGCGTATGGCCACGGCCCCCAGCGGATAGCGGAACGTTATCGCGAACTGGTGCGTGATATTAGAACTCAGTCACCGGAGACTGAGTTGATCATCCAGTCAATAATGCCTATAAACAACAGCTTCCGCAGATACAAAGGTTTGTTCGGGCGTGAGAAAGAAATTGTCGCTCTAAATGGATTGCTGAGTGAGATAGCAAAAGAAGAAGGAGCGACATTCGTCGACCTCACCCCTGCTCTATCTGACGCCAAAGGAAATCTGAAGAAAGAATATACNAATGATGGTCTTCATCTGACAGGAAAAGGATATAAGGCATGGGGAGCTGCAATCTCCTCATTGGTCTCCGCCCCGGTATCAATTCAAACAACTGAATCGGAAAATGAACAACAACCGGATCAGGAGATCCAGCCTCAACAACAGGAAGAGAGTCTTCAAGAGGCCGGAGCGGAAGGAGATGAAAGTTCCGAGGAGATACTGCCTCTCGTCGGTTCCAAGGTCGAGCACATAGCAACTCGTCGTCGATAAGCTGCATAACATCCGCGCCTTATCAATTTATCTTTTTAAGCAACTATAATTAGTAAACAGCTCCTCTTCATTCGGAATAACAGAAATGGACAAAATAGGTCTGACCTCACTTATACTGACTATATGCGTGGCTCCGGCTTTCGGAGTTGAGCAGATAGTCCTCGCNCCTCTTTTTGAATATCCTGTTCCACCAGACGAAATAGAAGCTCTCCCCTTGCGTTCGGACTGGATGATGGACAATTTCTGGAAACCCATGGACTTCGGGAGCCGTCAAACGATTGAACAGGCACGCGTTAACCACGCTTTTGAAGTTTACGCCATTGCAATGCAATGGGCAAACAAGGATAAGGTAACGAAGTCAGTCGCTGAACTCCTTAAGAAACTAAAGAAGAATCCAACTCTTGCTGTACAGTTCACACTGGCGGCGGAAGAAAACCTTTACGGACCGCGAGCCTCATTCTGGATTGATGAAGTCTATAAGAATTTTCTTGTAGAGACTCTTAAAATNAACAAGATTCCCACTCATCTGAGAAACCGATGGAAAAACCAGCTTGAAACGCTGACGGCCTCTGAACCGGGAAAGAAAGCACCTGAACTGCANTTCATAGACAAAGATGGAGGAAGTCAACGATATTTCGCGATGTCAACACCAACAGTTCTAATATTTGCTGATTCCAAAGATCCAAATATCAGACTTGACATCTTGAGATCCGAAACCGATACCGAACTGACGCGCCTTCTTACCCAAGGTAAACTCAATATAATCTTCATTGATCCGAATACCGAAGGAGCAGATATCACCTCTCTCCCCGAACGCTGGATCGGAGGTAAGCTTAAACCGGATGTTAAGAATCCATACGACACAAGGGTTCTACCTACGGTGTATCTTATAGGTCCCGATACAAAAATCCTGTCGCGTCAATATTCTATTCCGATGGCGCTGACAGAAATTATACCAATTTGTAACGGTAAAATTTCCAATCAGTTGCCTGGAAATAATCCATAACACAGACCAATATACCAGAGATATGGAACTGATAAAAAAAATATACTACCGGTTCACCGGTTATTCATACACCAATCTCGGAAGACTGTTTCTGCGCTTATTCGTCGGAATCATGTTCCTCCAGTTCGGAGTCCGGCAGTTAAACCAATTCGACTCCCTTAAGGAAATTTTTCCCTCGGTTCTCGGAATGGGCACAGAACTATCTTTAACTCTGATGATCATAATCGAAATCGGATGCTCCTTGTTCATCATGACAGGTTTCCTCACCAGATTGATGAGCATTCCTCCAATAGTTTCTATGATTATCGCTGAAGCACATCTGCTACGTCTCTTCTCCGAGACCAAGCCCGTATATGATTTGGGATGGGAGAATCCGGTCTACCTCCCCATCATGTTTCTCGGCTTCTATTTTTTCATTCTTATAGTTGGACCGGGAAAAATTTCAGTAGATTATTTCCTCTCTCTCCACATGATTCACACCGACAATAAGAGCGAGGAGGAACTGGAAGAGGTATGAGAATAGCAGTTTTAATTTCCGGAGGAGTGGACAGTGCTGTCGTTGTCCACAAACTCTATTCCGAAGGACATGAGCTTCATCTCTTCTATATCCGCATAGGTATGGATAATGGAGAGAGCGACTGCTCAGCGGAAGAAGATATTGACTTCTGCCGGATGATAGCGCGCAAATATGGACTTCCACTGACAATAGTCCCCCTACAGGATGAATATTGGGAGCATGTCATAGGTTATTCGCTGCGGACTGTGGCGAAAGGTCTGACGCCTCATCCTGATATGATGTGTAACAAACTGATAAAGTTCGGTTTCTTTGAGGAACGTTTCGGAAAGGATTTTGACAAAACCGCAACAGGTCATTATGCTTCTATTGTAGAACGTGACGGGCGCCTATGTCTCGGAACAGCTAAGGATCCGGTGAAAGACCAGACAGATTTTCTCGCCCAACTGAGTCAGCAGCAGATAGATCATATTCTTTTTCCCCTTGGGGAAATGACCAAAAGCGAGGTCCGCAATATCGCTCGCGAAGCGAACCTTCCGAATGCAGCCCGCAAAGATTCTCAAGGAATCTGCTTTTTGGGAAAAATTGATTATAATGACTTTCTCCGCAGACATCTCGGGGAAAAACCGGGAGATATCATCGAACTGGAAACAGGACGTCTACTCGGCACCCACAAAGGTTTTTGGTTCCACACCATCGGGCAGCGCAAGGGACTGGGACTAAGCGGAGGACCGTGGTTCGTAGTCCGCAAAGATCCAGCAGCCAATATTCTTTTTGTCTCAAAAGGATATGATACACCGCGTCAATATGGACGTCTCATTTTTGTAGAGGAAATGGACTGGATCGGACCTGCACCCGACAAAAGAGAAATCCGATTAGCTTTCAAGACACGTCATACCCCGGATTTCTCTTACGGAACAATAAAGATCCTTGACAATGGCTCCCTTCTTCTGACAAGTGAGACTGACATTCAGGGAATAGCACCCGGACAATTCCTCATCCTCTATACAGAAGACCGCGCTATTTGTCTCGGATCCGGAATGATCGGACAGATATCCGGAGATTCAGAAACATAAACAGAAACACCTATATGTTTGACCGAATTGAACTCCAATTAATCGGAATAACCTATAATCAGATAGAATCCGGAGTATACGCCGTCATCCTTCAAGAAGTTGACGGTAACCGACGTTTGCCGATCATCATAGGATTCAGCGAAGCGCAATCGATTGAATGCAAAATGCAGGAAGTCAAGGTTCCGCGCCCTCTGACCCATGACCTGTTGGTCTCACTTATGGAGGATTTCCGCATGACGCTTCGGGAAGTCTGGATTTATAAACTACCATCCGGCGTCTTTGCCGCAGACCTGACTATTGAAAGCGCTCGCGGCGAACTTCACACTATTGACGCCCGTTCCTCAGATGCAATCGCCATCGCCATCAGGACAGGAGCCCCAATTTTTACCTCTGACGAACTTCTAAATGAAGTCGGAGTCCGGGCCTCTTCTTCAAACACGGCTGCAAAATCCCGCGGTGCCGAAAATAGCGAATGGGACTCTTCGCAAAGTCTATTAGAGAACACGTCTGGAAACTCTTATTCCGCCTTATCGGTGGAAACACTCGAGAAATATCTTGAGAAAGCAGTCGAGAACGAAGATTACGAGGAAGCTGGGGAAATAAAGAAAGAATTAGACAAACGCAAACAAAATGAAAAATAGAAGACAACGCGTCGAATTGCTGGTTGAGTTAATAAAGACCCAATCCATCTCCTCCCAAGAGCAATTGTCACGCCTTCTTGCCGAAAGAGGTTACAAGGTAACCCAGGCTACCCTCTCCCGCGATCTCAAACTGCTCAAGACATCCAAGGTGCCGACCGATATGGGAGAATATATCTATATGCTTCCCGATGCCAACACCATTAAGGATCAGATGCTTGCCTCGGGGCGCCCCCACCCGGCTCTTAAAAATCAGGGAGTAGGATTCATATCCCTGGAATTCAGCGGAAACATGGCAGTTATCAAGACACGCAATGGTTATGCCTCCGGCGTTGCATACGATATAGATATGCTTGGGGCTGCCGAAATCCTGGGAACCGTAGCCGGTGCCAATACTATTCTTCTCGTAATCAAAGAGAATGTATCTCAACAGCAGGTTTATGATGTGTTGTCACGCATTCTCCCCATTCCGCCTCTCGGAGCCCAAGCTGCCGAGGAGGATGAAGATCAAGACTCCCCAAAATGATAAACGCTGGCATAGTAGGAGCCGATACCCGGATGGCCGGGGAACTCCTCCGCATCCTCGTCAATCATCCTGATGTGGAACTTGTCGCATTATGCGCTCCCGGGAAAGTCGGTATCCGTGCCGATGCTCATCATCACGGACTGACTGGAGAATGTTCCCTCCGATTCACAGACCATATTGATGCGTCTGAACTCGACCTTGTCTTTATCGATGCCCATTCAAGTCTTGCGACTCATCTACGCTCCGGAACGGAGCCTGCTGAATCGATGAAAATAATTGATATGAGCCACGGTCCTGTTCAGAATACTATCGATGACAATGTTGTCTACGGTCTTTCTGAACTCAACAGGAGAAAATTGGCAAACGAAGCAATCAGGGCTGTCGTTCCCCGTTCTCTGGCAGCCTTGACAATTGTTTCCCTGCTTCCCTTGGGAACAAATCTTTTGTTACCCCCATCGATAACCGCCGAAGTTTCCTTACCGGAAGATCTTGCCGTCGCAGAAAAAATAGAGACCTCCGCAGCCGAAACCGGGTTCTGGCTCTCCTCTATCCAGTCCAGTTTCAGCGGAAATGTGGAATTCAACGTTTCGGAAAAACTTCCGGCATCCGCACGCGGGATACGGATTCGTATCCGAATTCCAGCTTCAACAGACATTCAGTTGATTCGGAAAATGTTCGATGAGCGTCTTGAGGACCATCATCTGGCATACGTTACTGATTCCAACCTGAATTTCAACCAGGTTGAAGGGACAGACAAAATCCTTATCGGACTCAGTAAAGATTCTGCTGGGATTCTCACTGTTGAAGCCATTGCGGATTGCAGGATGAGAGGAGGAGCAGGAGATGCGGTCCACATTATGAATCTCATGTTCGGACTCTGCGAATCAACCGGATTACGTCTGAAGGCAAACGCGTATTGACCGCAATGCTAAAAGCTACCATCCCAGAGACTCCGAATAAAAAAATAAAAACTGTCTCCAAAAATAATTTGTCATGAGCGTCAACAAAGCCATACTTCTTGGATATGTCGGGAATGATCCTGAAGTGAGATATCCTCAGAAAGATTTTCCGGTTGCCCGCTTCACGCTGGCAACCAACGAACCACAGCCTCAGGGAGGCGCAGAAGTGACAGACTGGCATAATATAGTCATGTCTGGGCAGGCGGCGCTATTCGCGGAGAAGTATATACGGAAAGGGACCCGTCTTTATATCGAAGGGAAACTCCGCACCCGTGAATACACTGACAAATTTCAAATTAACCGTAAAATAACATCTATTTACGTAGAAACTTTTGAACTTTTAGGAAGATGAGAAAATGGCGAATAGATGACTCTACCGAGACCTACAATGTCTCGGGCTGGGGTCTGAAATATTTTTCAATCAATGACAAGGGGCATGTTCAGGTGACGCCAAACCCCGACTCATACCCTGTCGATCTCAAGGATGTGGTCGATGAGCTTAAACTGCGCGACATTTCCGCTCCTATGCTTCTTCGCTTTCCCGACATTCTTGATGACCGTATTCGCAAGATTACATCCTGCTTCAAAACAGCCTCCGAAGAGTATGGTTTTGAAGGAGAAAGTTATGTTGTCTATCCTATCAAGGTCAATCAGATGCGTCAGGTTGTCGAGGAAATTGTTTCTCACGGCAATAAATACAATATCGGTCTTGAAGCCGGTTCCAAACCTGAACTCCATGCTGTGCTGGCCGTCAATACCCAGGTTAACTCCCTTATAGTTTGCAATGGATATAAGGATGAGAAATATATTGAACTGGCTCTCCTGGCCCAGAAAATGGGCAGACGAATATATATCGTTGTGGAGAAGCTTAACGAACTGAAGCTTATCTATGAAGTCAGCAAACGACTGAAAATAAATCCCAACATAGGTATTCGCATCAAACTCTCCAGCGCAGGCTCCGGCAAATGGGAAGAATCGGGAGGAGATGTCAGCAAATTCGGTCTGAACTCCAGCGAACTGCTCGACGCAATCTCCTTCATGGAGAAAAACAAGATTACCGACTGCTTCAAATTCATCCATTTCCATATCGGTAGCCAGATAACTAAAATCCGGCGTATCAAGAACGCATTGCGCGAAGCGATGCAATTCTATGTCCAATTAGCCCGTATGGGTTTCAACATAGAATATGTCGACATAGGAGGAGGCTTAGGTGTGGATTATGACGGGACACGTTCTCCCTCCGGAGAGAGTTCCATGAATTATTCCATTCAGGAATATGTCAACGATGCGGTATCAGCCTTGACTGACGTCTGTCGTAAGAATGAACTTCCTCATCCGAATATAATAACAGAAAGCGGTCGTTCGCTGACAGCCCATCATTCCGTACTCATTATCAACACCCTTCACACCACCCAGTTACCCATCTGGAACGATAATGAGGAGATCCCCGAAGATGCCCACGAACTGACCCGCGAGCTATACAATATCTGGGACAAGATTAACCCGACGCGTGTTTTCGAAGACTGGCATGATGCCCTGCAGATACGCGAAGAAGCTCTCGAACTTTTCTCCCTGGGACTCGTTGACCTCAAGACCCGCGCTCAGATTGAAAAACTGTTCTGGTCTGTAGCCCGCGATGTAACCGACATTACATCCTCTATGAAGCATCCGCCGGAAGAGTTGCGAAAGGTTGCACGCATGCTTCCGGAGAAATATTTCTGCAATTTCTCCCTCTTCCAATCGCTTCCTGACAGTTGGGCAATAGACCAGATGTTCCCCATCATGCCTATCGAGCGGCTTGACGAGAAGCCGACACGTCTATGCACTATCCAGGATGTCACTTGTGATTCCGATGGAAAGATAAACCGCTTTGTCGCTCCCTCCGGAGTGAGCCATGCCCTTCCCGTGCATAGCGTCCGGTCAAATGAGGAGTATTACCTCGGAGTCTTCCTCGTCGGGGCCTATCAGGAAATTCTCGGAGACCTCCACAATCTGTTCGGAGACACGAACGCAGTCCATATCTCTGTTTCTCCNACCGGATATGAAATCGAACAGGTAATTGATGGAGAAACCGTCGCAGACGTGCTCGATTACGTCGAATACAACTCAAAGAAACTTGTTCGCAACGTCGAGACATGGGTGACAGCCTCTATGAAAAAGGGGGTCATTTCCGCNGANGAGGGACGCCAGTTCCTCAACAACTATCGTTCCGGCCTNTATGGAATAACNTATCTTGAGCGAGACTGAAAATATGGGATCTGTCAGTATCCAGATAGCAGAAGCTATCGCTCCGCAGGANCCNAAAATAGAGATGCTTGAGCCTCACTCGGTAAAGGANCAGCGCTCCGTAAAGGAGCGCTGGTTTNTGCGNCTCTCTTTTCGTGGAACCGGTTTCTGCGGNTGGCAGAGNCAACCGAAGGATATGTCGGTTCAACAGCGTCTCGAAGAGGCGCTGACAACCATCCTNCGTCGGCAAACCGATGTGACCGGAGCCGGACGCACGGATGCGGGTGTCCACGCACGACGAATGTGGGCCCATTTCGATTCGCGTCCCGGAGAATTTGACCCGGTCTCGTTGTTGCGTTCTCTCAACAGCCTTACAGGATCCGACATAGCTGTCGAACAATTAAGACAAGTTCGCCCCGAATCACACGCCCGCTTCGATGCCATATCCAGAACATACCGGTATATTGCTGTCTTTGAAAAAAATCCTTTCCTGAAAGGACTCGCATGGAGAGCCTTCCATCAGCTNGATATGGAAGCTATGAACGCGGCAGCAACGAAACTGACNGAAATACGCGATTTCACATCTTTCGCTAAGCTGCATTCAGACGCCAAGACAAANATCTGTCGTGTTTCCGCAGCTCGNTGGGACCCCCTGGAAAATGACACCGAAATCCGCTGGCCTTCAGATGGACTGATTTTTACCATTACCGCCGACCGTTTTTTACGCAACATGGTTCGCGCNNTAGTCGGNACACTTGTTGAAGTCGGGCGTCACAAACTGACNGAAAACGAATTTGTTGAAATCATAGAAAAGAAAGACCGTTGCGCCGCCGGCCAATCCATGCCCGCAGAAGGTCTTTACCTTTGGGACGTCCGTTATCCCGANGATATATGGATCGGTCCCGCTTTTTCATGTAATTCTCATTGAATAAACTTTATGGATCCCCAGGCCAAGATAGAAGAACTCCGCGCGGAGCTTAACCGCCATAACCACAATTATTATGTCTTGAACGCGCCCGTGATTTCGGACCGTGATTTCGACATGATGATGAAAGAACTTGAACNACTGGAGAANGAATATCCTCAATTCAACGATCCCCTGTCGCCCACNCNTCGCGTAGGNTCAGACCTTACCAAAGGATTTCTCCATATAGTTCATGANCGTCCGATGATGTCTCTATCCAATAGTTATTCCATTGCGGAGGTAGATGAATGGTTCGAACGGATTCGCAAGGCGCTTGAAGGAGAAGAGTTNCAGATTGTCGGAGAAATGAAGTTCGACGGCACTTCAATCTCCATNACCTACGAGGANGGACGCCTTGTCAGAGCAGTGACACGTGGCGATGGCACCCAGGGNGATGACGTGACAGCCAATGTAAAAACCATACGNTCCATTCCTCTGGTTCTTCCGGCTGGAGACTGGCCGCGCNGATTCGAAATACGCGGCGAGATACTTATGCCCTGGGAAGTTTTTGAAAAGCTTAATGCGGAGCGAGCCTATAATGAAGAACCCCTCTTCGCTAATCCTCGCAACGCGGCTTCCGGAACGCTGAAATTGCAGGATCCCCGGGAAGTCGCACGTCGTCATCTNGATGCACGCTTCTATTATCTGCTGAGCGACAANCTTCCTTACGATAACCATTTCAGTAATATGGAAGCGGCTGCCTCTTGGGGTTTCAAAGTCTCGAAAGCAATGCGTCTTCTCTCCTCTCTGGAGGAGGTNGACGATTATATAGCTTATTGGGATGANCACCGAAAAGAACTTCCTGTCGCTACAGACGGCCTGGTATTCAAAGTCAATTCCCTCCGCCAGCAGCTGAATCTCGGTTTCACCGCAAAATCACCCCGATGGGCTATAGCCTTCAAGTTCAATCCNGAACGGGCTCTGACTGAANTGCGCGAGGTTACATTCGAGACCGGACGTATGGGAATAGTGACTCCTGTNGCAAACCTCGAACCGGTCCTTCTNTCCGGGACAATTGTCAAACGCGCCTCNNTGCATAATGACGATATAATTCAGGAACTGGGAATCCACTGCGGAGACTGGTTATATGTTGAGAAGGGAGGAGAAATAATTCCNAAGATTACAGGNGTGGAGCTCTCACGCCGAAAACCTGACGCTCCCCCTATCACCTTCGTTACCAACTGCCCTGAATGTGGAACCAAACTGGAACGGAGTTATGGCGAGGCCGCTTGGGTATGTCCGAATCATTACGGATGCCGTCCGCAGATAACAGGACGAATCGAGCATTTCTGCGCTCGTAGAATGATGGATATCGACGGCATTGGAGAAGAGACCGCGGAGCTGCTTTTCGCATGCGGCATGGTTGAGAATATTGGCGATCTTTATGACTTGACAGTAGAGAAGCTATCTACTCTTGACGGTATCGGAGAGAAAAGCGCCTCAAGGATTATGAAAGGTCTGGAGGAGAGCCGGAAAGTTCCGTTTGAACGTCTCCTCTACGCTCTGTCGATACCTAATGTCGGAGAGACCACATCTAAACGCCTGGCCCAAGGGGTTAAATCAATGGATAATCTTCGGAAGATGTCAGTAGAAGAGCTTACATCGCTTCAGGATATAGGTCCTATTGTCGCCAAAGCTATTTTCGATTTTTTCCGCAATCCGATCAATATATCAAATATAGAGCGTCTGGAAGCGGCAGGTCTGCAGATGCAGCTCTCAGCTGACAAAATGATGCCCGGGGGCGATTCTCTTGCTGGAAAAAGTATCGTAATCTCAGGAACATTCTCTCGCCACTCGCGGGACGAATACAAAAATATTATAGAACGCGAAGGAGGGAAAAACGTCGGAAGCATTTCTAAGAAAACATCCTTCGTTCTCGCCGGAGACAACATGGGACCTTCCAAAAGGGAAAAATGCGAATCCCTCGGTATTCCTATGATTTCCGAAGAGGATTTCCTGAAGATAATAGGAGAAGATACCGGCGAATGATAACCTACGCGACATAGTTCGGTTCTTCATAAAAATAAATCGCATGGATAATATCGAAACAGAGGTTCATCCTTTTGAGCCTTATATCCCTCCTCACGCCAAGGTTCTCATTATGGGAACCTTTCCACCGCAGCCAAAGAGATGGTCAATGAACTTCTATTACCCTAACCGGACAAATGACTTCTGGTATATGATGGGGCTTATCTTCTTCGGCGACCGCAACGCTCTGCTTGTCGAAGGCACCAAGGAATTCGATCTTACCAAGATCAAGCATTTGCTTGACGATAAAGGGATTGCCCTTAACGACACCGGTCATCGTGTCAGACGTCTGCAAGGAAATGCCTCGGATAAATTCCTGGAAATCATAGAACCTGTTGATCTGCAGTCTCTGCTGGACCGAATGCCGGACTGTCGCAATCTTGCGACGACAGGAGAGAAAGCGGCTGGAGTGCTTGCATCGCTGACAGATTCTGAACCTCCAAAGATGGGTGAATATGTTGTGTCGCCCGGAGGACTTGAGATCTGGCGAATGCCTTCTACTTCCCGAGCCTATCCTTTGAAACTGGAAAAGAAAGCTGAATACTATGCTCGTCTCTTCCATCATGTAGGCATTCTATAACACTAAGTAAGTTTCTCTATCGACCGACCATCTTCCATAAAATAAAAAAAATATGCTTGAAATGATAAATTGCGGTATCTTCGATGCCAGTCAATTTTTCCAGTGGTTTACTGACAACGCGAACTATCTTTTCGTCTTTCTCTTCATGACTATAGAAAGTTCCTTCATCCCCTTTCCTTCGGAAGTCATCGTTCCTCCGGCAGCTTATCTTGCTTGTGCGAATGTTGGCGTCGGATCTGAGATGAATGTATATATGGTTGTCCTCTTCGCAACCCTCGGAGCTTTATGCGGAGCTTTCATAAACTATTATCTCGCCCTATGGATTGGACGACCGGTAGTTTATCGCTTTGCGGATTCAAGATTCGGCCACGCCTGTCTGATAGACAGACAGAAGGTAATCAAAGCAGAAGAATATTTCGACAAACACGGCGCAATATCAACTTTTATTGGACGTTTGATTCCAGCTATCAGACAACTGATTTCGATACCTGCCGGAATAGCGCGCATGAACGTCGGGGTGTTCGCCCTATGCACCGCCGGTGGCGCGTTGATTTGGAATGCTATTCTCGCAGCTCTCGGATGGTGGCTCTCGACATGGGTGTCGCCCGACCATCTGTTCCAGCAGGTGGAAACCTACAATAAATATCTTACCTGGGCTGGATACGCGCTTGCAGCCGTGTGTATCCTGTTCATCCTCTACAACGCTTTCAAAAAACACGAAAAACAATCATAAGTAGCTAATCTACATAAATCATGTTAGTTTCCCCTTCCCTGCTTTCAGCAGATTTCGCCAATCTCATCCCCGATCTGGAGATGATCAACGAATCGGAGTCCGATTATCTTCATCTTGATGTAATGGACGGCGTTTTCGTCCCCAACATCTCTTTCGGGTTTCCGGTTATGAAGAGTGTCGCCAAACACTGTCGCAAACCCCTGGATGTACATCTAATGATTGTCGACCCGGACAAATGGATATCACAAGTGCGTGACCTCGGAGCCGAGATCATGAATGTCCATCAGGAAGCATGCCCTCATCTTCATAGCGTTATCCAGCGTATCCATAACGCCGGGATGAAAGCTGGCGTTACGCTTAATCCTGCTACTCCGGTCTCCTCTCTCGTCGATATAATTGAAGACGTTGACTTAGTTCTTATAATGTCTGTCAACCCGGGATTTGGAGGCCAGCCCTTCATTCGCCATTCGCTGAAGAAAGTAGAGGAGCTCCGGAGTCTTGTCGCCACAACCGGTTCCAAAGCAATTATAGAAGTTGATGGTGGCGTCAATGCCCAGACCGGCAAAGAACTGGCGGTTGCGGGAGCGGACATGCTCGTTGCCGGGAGCTATGTCTTCGGCGCTTCCGATCCGAGAGAGGCTATACATTCTCTCAAAGTACTCTGAATATTTCCTCATTTATCTCCAAAACAGATATCGGTTCCAAAGTCGTGACTTTGGAACCGATATCTGTTTTGGAGATAAATGAACACGATTCTATATACTGTTCATAAAAAGGGAGAAATATTATTTTTCCTCGGGATGCTGGTCAATCAAATCCAGGAACTCGTCAAGCTTCGGAGTGATGATAATCTCTGTGCGACGGTTGCGGGCCTTTCCAACTTCAGAATCATTGTCGGTCAACGGATTGAACTCGCCACGTCCGCCTGCTGTCAGACGGGAAGGATTGATTCCGAATTTATTTTGAAGAACCTGCACGACCGAAGAGGCCCTGAGAGCTGAAAGGTCCCAATTATTGCGGATATTAGTCTTGGAGATGGGAACATTATCCGTATTGCCCTCCACCAGAACATCATAATCGCTATAGTCCTTGATTATCTTTGCAATTTTGCTCAGCGTCTCCATAGCTCGGTCACTGACCTCATACGATCCGGATTTAAAAAGCATGTTGTCAGCCAGAGATACGTAGACCACACCCTTCAAAACCTTTACGTCAACATCCTTCAGTTCCTCGCGGGAAAGGGAACGGGTCAGATTGTTGGTCAGGACCATATTCAGAGAGTCGGATTTACTCTTCGCATCAACAAGTTGCTTGATATATTTATTTGAAGCATTGATTTCATCAACCAACTTGGCGATATTGACATTTCCCTGGGCCGAAGACTGAATGCTTTGATCAAGGGTCGTCTTCATTGAGGATAAACCCGCCTTAAGTTCCTCATTATTCTTCTTCTGCTCTTCGAGCATCGTGGTCAAGGAGCGGCTGTTGGCGTTACATTCCGTCAACTCCGTCCGGACTCCATAATATTCCTTCTGCAGAGCCTCATGAGAAGCTTGGAGAGCGGCATATTGCTTCTTGGAGACACAACCCGTCAAAAGAAGCGCCATACCTGCTCCGATCATAAAAATACTTTTAATCTTCATATCTATATCAGATTAGCGTTATTGTCCCTTCCTATAAGACTATCTGCAAAGATAAGAATAATTTTCGATATTCCGGAACCAAACAGGATTTGTTCATACAGAACATCCTCCCGGACCGCATCCTTCGCGCTCTTCATCAGCATCATACCCACTATCCACACCCGCCAAAGCATTTCTTAACCATAAGGTCAGTTTTTCTTTGTTCAGAATCCCCTGCATAACTGCACCCGAAGAACTTAGCATATA
The DNA here is from genome assembly GCA_014801785.1 of Bacteroides sp. GTDB lineage: Bacteria > Bacteroidota > Bacteroidia > Bacteroidales > Muribaculaceae > Lepagella. Next base: position 164,156 of record JAAVDN010000009.1, read on the forward strand.
TGGGATAAAATCAAAGTCAGCCTTCGATTCCAGCTCCTGCTGGTCAGATTCGACTGCCTCCAGATAAGCATCACTTTCCAGTATCGTCAAAACCGCTTTTCTCTCCAATCCGACCGACACTCCGATTTCAGCAAGGACCTCGTGATCTGAGAGTAGAAGATTATCTTCAAAATTTGCCTTGAAAATAGCGGCATTCAATCTCTTCATTTTCCCCGGCGATATTCTCTCGGATGCATATTTCATCAAACGATGTGCATCCCGTGTGTTACAGACTCTGACTCCGGAAAGATGATAATGCAGTCCGATAGAGGCTGCCCTGTCAGATATTTTTTCCATCCTCTTTTCTGCCTCCGCAAGAGTCATATCGTGGGAACTCATGAAATGCTGCGTCATTGATTCGAGCGGTATCTCAGGAGCCTGTGGATCCAGCTGATAGGATTTAAAAACAATCTCAACCGGTTTCGGGAGATCAATAGAATCTATTACCTGCTCCAGCATCTTCTCACCCATATAACAGAACGGGCACTGGAAATCTGACCATATATATATCTTCATACAGAATCAACGCTCCGGCACCACGGATAGTTGTCTGAGAATCTTGGAGCGTCTGTCAAGAAACAGAGGATTCGAAAAATAAAGGACCCCGGCCATCTCGCCGACGAAAGGCGAGATTGAAACTTCCATTACATTTACCTCTCCTCCGCACTCAAGAATATGTAACAAATTGAAACTCGAAGATGGAGTGAACAACTCTGTCACAACCATATTATGCACAATGAGCTGACCTGTCTTGGTCAGCTCATTCAATCTGCGTGTCAGTATTCGATATCTATTCATTGATTCTAATACACCCATTCGTAAGTAGCTACTTTAGACCACATTGTTAATTGGAACCGGGACGTCCCGTATGCGGCAGTGATTTACCGTTGATGGAATCTGATTTTGCCGATACCATCCTTGAAGAGTCAGTCGAAGCGGTTTTACGCGGTCTCGACTTCAAGAGATACTTCCTTTGCTGGCTGAGGCGGTAAAGATGTGTCGAGTCAACCGGTGATACCTGAAGAGAAATGGAGTCCAGGAGAATCGGTCTGTCAAAACGACTCGAAGAGGGGCGGAGCAATCCGAACACACGTTTGACGTTTGAAGCTGTGTCCGTCTGCAAGCTGACTCCCGTCGCTTTACCTCCATATACATTAGAAGTCAGGAAACGAGACTCACCATTGTCATATTCCACTCCCAGGAGCATATCAAGCTGAATCGACTCTACATTGCGGACCTTCCATTCCAAGACATCCCCCGGTCTTAAATCTGCGACAGGAAGACTGAATGAAAATCCATGTGCCATATCGGAAGGAGTCAATCTTAGATAAACGTTATATGGCCAGAGATCCTGTCTGTCCTCATCCAGAATAGATCCTCCATCTCTGCGGCTAATCTCCTTCATTCTCCGGTCGAGTTCAGCATCCACCTTTACATATAATTTGGCATAATCGTCAAGATTGCGTCCATACCATCCGATAGTGCTGTCAAGCTGGGCGAGAGTATAACCTCGTGAGGCCAGAATGGCGACTCCGATGGAATCACGGGAATATCCATAGGTCGCATCAGGACTCTGAGCATAACCCTCACCTATGTGCAAGTCGGCGAGAAGCGGGATAAGATCCCGCTCAGGAATCCTCCCATCGTCATGCGAACACCCGAGCAATGCAAGCGTCAGACCAAAAGCAATAATCCTGGCTGTTTGATATAAAGAATCCCCCTTTAGGGTGACTGTCTCAAACTTTTTTCGCCGCATTATCTTCCTTCTCTTTATTGGTAAAGATAACGGAATAAGCCTCGCTGGCATCTTTGGAATAAAAGAATATCAGCATGGCCACTCCGATGCAAATCGCGCTGTCAGCAATATTGAATATATACTGAAAGAACTCATACTCTTCACCTCCGACTATTGGCATCCAAGAGGGCCAGGTCCAACTGAATAGAGGAAAATAAAGCATATCCACTACCCTGCCTTCAAACCAGGAAGCATAACCGCCTCCCGAGGGAAGAAATTCAGCAGTCGCCGGTGGCATAGGATTGGAGAATAACTCGCCGTAAAAGACGCAGTCAATGATGTTTCCTGCGGCTCCGGCCGTTATGAGCGCCAAGGCAACAAGAAATCCTTTCTTCCAAACCTTCTGAATCACCAGACGCGAGATAATCCAGATGAAGAGGATAACGGCGGCTATTCGTCCGAATGTCAGGAACAATTTATTCCAAAGCTCCATACCGAAAGCCATCCCGTTATTTTCGATAAATTTAAGTTGCCACCAAGAAGTTATCTCAAGAGATTCTCCAAGATAGAAGTTGGTCTTGACCCATATCTTCAGAGCCTGGTCTGCGATCAGAACCAGGATTATGACTATGCCGACGAGCCATGCAGCGCGGGCGGATTCCTGCTGCGGAATCCGCCCCGTTGTTTGCGTGGTTGTCATTTTCAGACCTCTTTCTCGACCTTTGCCCATCCTTCGAGACCGTCGATATCAAGGTCGGCGCTGTCAGCCGACTTATCGGAAGAAAGAAGGATAGAGGAGGCAAGAACCTGACTGGATATGTAATCGCCGAAGCTATCGACTGCCTCGCGGATTTCAGGAATATCACTGAGGGTCAGACGAATTTTATCGGTAATCTCGAAATCAGCGCTCTTTCTAAGGTTCTGGACCCGATTGATGATTTCGCGGGCCATTCCCTCGCGTCGAAGTTCCGGTGTCACTGTTGTGTCAAGGGCTACTGTCACTGTTCCCTCATTTGCCACCAACCATCCCGGGATATCTTCGGGAATGATCTCTACATCTTCAAGAGTGACGACCGGAGTGCCCTCAATCTCGGAGAAAGAAATCGTGCCATTCTTTTCCAGCTCGCGCACTTGCTCCTGAGTCATAGAGGATATAGCCTTCCCAAGTGCCTTCATGACCTTGCCGTAACGAGGTCCGAGCTTTTTGAAATCAGCTTTCACTCTCTTGACGAGTCCTGAGTCCTCATTATCGACAATCTTGACATCCTTAACGTTCAGTTCGGAAGCGAGTAATTCGCGAATTGACTCCAAATCCTCTTTCTGAACAGCATCGACAGCCGGAAGAAGAAGAGTCTGAAGCGGCTGGCGCACCTTCAGGTTTGCCTTTCTACGCAGAGCGAGCACCGGAGACGTTGTCTTCTGGGCCAGTTCCATACGACGTTCCAGAACAGGTTCGGCCAAAGACTCATCATATTCAGGGAACATCGCGAGATGGACCGAAGCATATCCTTCGCCATCCTCAGCAGGATTAAGGTCATTGTAGAGTCTGTCAGCGAAGAAGGGAGCAATCGGGGCCATCAGTTTGGCAACAACAGACAGACACTCCCGCAGGGTCTGATAGGCCGAGAGCTTGTCTGCATCCATCTCTCCACCCCAGAAACGCTTACGGTTAAGGCGAACATACCAGTTCGACAAATTATCGTTGACGAACTCCTCGATTGCGCGAGCTGCCTTTGTCGGTTCGTAGTCGTCAAGAGCTTCCGTCACCTTGCCGACCAATGTATTGAGCAACGAAAGAATCCAACGGTCAATCTCTGGACGTTCCTTGAAGGGGACCTGCGGTTCGGCGCCTGTAAAGCCATCGACATTCGCGTAAAGGGCGAAAAACTTATAGGTGTTGTAGAGAGTTGCAAAAAGCTTGCGGGAAGTCTCGGCAACTCCATTCTCATCATATTTCAAATTATCCCAGGGAGAGGAATTTGAAATCATATACCAACGAACCGGGTCAGAACCGAAACGCTCGATATTATCGAAGGGATCGATTGCATTACCAAGACGCTTGGACATCTTGTTTCCGTTCTTGTCAAGCACAAGTCCATTGGAGATCACAGCCTTGTAGCTCACAGAATCGAAAATCATACCTGCAATGGCATGAAGAGTGAAGAACCATCCGCGGGTCTGATCGACACCTTCAGCTATGAAATCAGCGGGATAAATCTCCCGCGAATCGAGCGCATCCTTGTTTTCGAAAGGATAGTGGGCTTGGGCGTAGGGCATCGCACCGGAGTCGAACCAAACGTCAATGAGATCTGTCTCGCGCTTCATCGGACGTCCGGAAGGAGAAACAAGAATTATCTCATCGACATAAGGACGATGCATATCTATATTCTCGTAATTCTCAGCGGTATACTCTCCAGGAATAAATCCCTTTGCCGCAACCGGATTCTCCTTCATGAAGCCGGCCTCCACAGCCTTGTCAATCTCTTTGGAGAGTTCCTCGTAACTACCGATACAGATCTCCTCTTTACCATCTTCCGTTCGCCAGATCGGAAGCGGTGTTCCCCAATAACGTGAACGGGACAGGTTCCAGTCCTGAAGATTTTCCAGCCACTTTCCAAAACGGCCGGACCCCGTCGAAGCGGGCTTCCATTTGATTTCCTCGTTGAGTTCAAGCAGACGGTCGCGAGAGGCGGTAGTGCGAATGAACCAGGAATCGAGAGGATAATAGAGAACCGGTTTGTCCGTTCGCCAACAATGGGGATAATTATGGACATGCTTCTCGATACGGAACACCTCTCCGGACTGCTTCATCTCCATGCAGATGACTATATCAAGATTCTCTGCTTTGGAAGCAGCCTCCTCATCATAACGGCCATCGGGATTAAACTTGGGATCGTAAGCATTCTTTACATAATCTCCGGCATGACACGAATAAGCCTCAACATTAACACATTTTTCGATAAATGTCTCAGCAAGTTCATCCAAGGGATAATACTTACCCTGCAGGTCTACCATCGGACGCGTCTCTCCTCTCTTATTTATCAAATAAAGAGGGGGAATGCCGGCGGCTTTGGCAACCTTGGCGTCATCAGCGCCGAAAGTGGGAGCGATATGGACGATTCCGGTGCCATCTTCCGTCGTCACATAATCGCCGGGGATAACACGGAAAGCACAGTCGGCAAGTTCGACGAATTTCTCTCCTGCCGCTTCAAAACATTTCTCAGGATGAGCCTCAGCTTCCTTCACGACCCACTCCGGAGAAAGTTCAGAAACTTTGTCGCAAGGCTTTATCCAGGGCATAAGCTGTGAGTAATGCATACCGACGAGTTCCTCGCCGCTCCATTTCCCGACCTGTCGGTAAGGAATGATTTTGTCGCCCGCCTTATAATCTTCCATTGAAGCTTCTGCACCCTCCGCCTTGAAATAAGAGGAGACAAGAACTTCTGCCATCACTACCGTTATCTTCTCCCCATTATAGGGATTGAACGTCTTCAAAGCGACATAATCGATTTTCGGACCTACACACAGCGCGGTGTTCGAAGGCAAAGTCCAGGGAGTTGTAGTCCATGCCATAAAACAGGGTTTGCCCCATTGTTCCATCTCCGGCTTGGGATCGAGGATTCGGAAGAGAGCTGTCGCCGTCGTATCCTTGACATCACGATAGCATCCGGGCTGGTTGAGCTCATGGGAAGAGAGACCGGTTCCGGCTGCGGGAGAATAAGGCTGTATGGTATATCCCTTGTAAAGATAACCCTTGTCATACAACTGCCGAAGGAGCCACCATACGCTCTCTATATAACGGCTGTCATAGGTGATATAAGGATTGTCGAGGTCAACCCAATACCCCATCTTGTGGGTGAGATCTGTCCATTCGCGGGTATATTTCATTACCTCCCGACGACAGGCGGCGTTGTATTCCTCGACTGAAATTTTAGAACCGATATCCTCTTTCGTTATGCCGAGAGTCTTTTCGACTCCGAGTTCAACGGGAAGACCATGAGTATCCCAACCGGCTTTGCGTTTGACGTGAAATCCTTTCATCGTCTTGTAACGACAGAAAGTATCCTTGATAGTGCGGGCCATCATGTGATGGATTCCCGGCATTCCGTTGGCCGACGGCGGACCCTCGTAGAAAACGAAAGTCGGACAACCTTCGCGCTCCTTCATCGAAGCCTCGAAAAGGGAATTTGCATCCCAGAGGGACAGCACCTCTTTATTTATATCAGAGAGGTTTAGCTGTTTGCTATATTCTTTAAATTTCTTCATATTCTAATTAGATGGAGACATAATGGTTGTCCCGGATATCATTTGCGTGCGCCCCACTTCCCTCCTTTCATACCACCCTTTATTCCGCCTTTGACACCTCCACCGAGAGCGAAAATATTGGCGTCCAGCGAAAGTGTCTTGCGTTCATGCTCGCGTCGGCGCCGTAAGGCGAGTTCGACAAGCCGGTCAAGGAGGTTGCTGAAGCTGACCCCGCTCTCCTCCCATAGATAATAGGACAGGGAACCGGGTATTGTGTTTATTTCATTGACATAAATAGAACCATCCGCCTCCTCTATCATGACATCTACGCGAGCTACACCGTGGCAACCAAGAACCCGGAATGTCTCCTCAGCGAGATGACGGATGCGGTCGGAGGTCTCAACCGGGATATCGGCCGGGATACGCTTGTCGCTGTGTGCCATTCCCTGAGCGGGAGCATTTTTGGCACCACCCTTGGAGCCGCCTCCGGCAACATATTTATCTACATAGCTGAGAATCTCTCCACTCTTGATCGGTTCCTCGCATATTGATGACTGATGATCATCGGCATCTCCGAGCACAGAGCAGTTTATCTCCTTCAGCTGACGGACTGCATGCTCTACAATCAGACGATGGGAATATTTTTCCGCATTGTTCATCTTCTCGATGAGTTGAGCGCGATCAGAAGCCATCCCGATACCGACGCTGGATCCAAGATTGGCAGGCTTAACAATAACAGGATATCCGAGCCGTTCCTCAACGGAGGCTATTATCTCATCGCGACGACGATGCCATTCTTTATCTGTACACCATACATAATCAACGACTGGCAGTCCGGATTCGCGCAGAATCATCTTCATGGTGATTTTGTCCATCCCGTTCGCACTCGAAAGAGTGTTGCATCCTGCAAACGGGATGCCTATTGTCTCCAGAAGTCCCTCGAAGACACCATCCTCTCCGTTGGTTCCGTGTAGAATCGGAATAGCGACATGCAATTCAGCGACCACCGGTTGCTTGGAGGCAAAGCGGGGTCGATGTTCCTTATAGAGATTGAAATCACCAAATTCAGGACGCATATAGACCTGCTCGCAATCAGCGAGCAGACTCTTGGGATCCTTGTAACGAGTGACGTCAAGAAGAGCCTCTCCCGTATACCATTTTCCCTCCTTACTTATATATATGGGAATAATGTTGTATTTTTCCTTATTAAAGGCAGCTATTCCTTGAAGAGCCGAAAGGACGGATATCTCGTGTTCAACCGAGCGTCCTCCGAAAAATACTGCAACGTTAGTTTTCATACCTGTATGCTAAAGAGCTTGCTTTATATCGGCCGTCCCAACTTCGACACGGACGAACGAGGATAATCACCGCCCTTCTCCTCTGACCAGCAAAAATATCGGTTGAGGCAAGAAGCCCGGAGGAAGAGCGTTTTTCTCAAAAAGCAAAATTAACTAAATCTAATGAATAACGCAAGTAAGTAGCTGGTAAAAATAAATGAGCAGATAAAACTTGCTCAAGATTCAAAATCAACATATATCGAACTATTTTTTCACCTACTTAGAACCTTCTTAACATCGGGGTATAGGGGATAAAATTTTGTTGTCTCACGAAAAAAGAGTATTTTTGCAGTGAAGACAGGGAATCCTCTCCCGTCTCTTATCCTCCCCTACATTATGTCGAGAATAGATCTCAGAGGGATGGGAGTTGCCCTCGCCACTCCTTTCCGCAAAGACAAATCAATAGATTACCCGGCCCTCGAAAGGCTGATTGAACATATCGTCGGTCATGGCGCCGACTATCTGGTTGTTTTAGGCACTACCGGAGAAACTCCTACCCTTTTCCCGGAAGAACGGGATGAAATCCGCAGATTCGTCAGAGAGAAAACCGGCGGCCGCGTTCCTCTTGTCATAGGAGTCGGAGGAAATTCGACTATGGCGATTGCCAATGAGCTTCGCTCTATCGACCTGACAGGATATGAAGCGGTTCTTTCGGTTGTTCCGTTCTACAACAAACCTTCTCAAGAAGGTATATACCGGCATTATCAAGTAATAGCCGAAGCCTCTCCCCTTCCTGTTATCCTTTACAATGTTCCCGGGCGAACCGGAGTCAATATGGAGGCCCGGACCACTCTTCGAATTGCTTCCGATTTCGATAATGTCATAGGCGTCAAAGAAGCATCCGGGAACCTGACCCAGATAGAGAATATCATCCGCAATAAGCGACCTGACTTCCAGGTTATCTCGGGAGACGACAGCATAACCTATCCCTTGATGGCGATGGGAGCTGTCGGAGTCATATCAGTTGTGGGAAACGCGTATCCCCGCGAGTTCGGTCGTATGGTCCGTCTCTGTCTCGAAGGGCGCTATCAGGAAGCAGTCATTATTCATGAGCGCTTTACCGAACTGTTCAGTCTTTTGTTCGTTGACGGCAATCCGGCCGGCGTCAAATGCGCTCTCCACTCCCTCGGTCTTATCGAAAACGAATTGCGACTCCCGTTGGTCCCGACGTGCCTGGAGACCTTCGAGAAAATTCAGGCTGTTCTGGAGGATATAGGTTCAGTCAACGAATAAATTTCCAAGATCAATTGATTGATAGAGAAACTGTCGAAAGAATAAAAGATGCGGCAGACATCGTTGATGTGGTCAGCGATTATGTCCATCTTACGCGACGGGGTGCCAATTATATGGGACTCTGTCCTTTTCATAATGAACGTACTCCTTCCTTTTCGGTCAACAAGAGCCGTAATTTCTGTTACTGTTTCTCCTGCCACAAAGGGGGGTCTCCCGTCAACTTCATCATGGAGAAGGAGGGTCTGTCATATCACGACGCCCTTCTCCATCTTGCACGAAAATATAATATTGAAGTTCAGGAAAGGGAAATCTCTGATGAGGAACGCACCGCGCGTAACGAACGTGAGGCTATGGCCGTCGCTAATGAATGGGCCGCCAAAGAGATGTCTTCCAACCTCCTCGAAACTGCCGAGGGAAAGAATGTCGGCCTTAGCTATCTATATGGGCGCGGAGTGACTGCTGAAGCAATTTCTCAGTTTCGACTCGGATACGCCATCGACCGGGGAGATGCCCTGAGCGAAAAGGCGCGGCGCGCAGGTTTCGATATTGGCGTCCTCCTTTCTCTCGGTCTCCTGGGAAAAAGCCAGCAAGGCCATACATACGACAAATTCCGTGGAAGGGTTATTTTTCCAATTATAAATCCCTCAGGACGTGTCGTCGGATTCGGAGGACGCGACCTCAAGGGAGGACCGGCAAAATATATCAACTCCCCCGAGTCTGCCATTTACAGCAAGAGTAACGAACTCTACGGGATCTACCAGGCGAAAGGAGAGATTGTAAGACAGGACAAGTGTTACCTTGTCGAAGGATATCTTGATGTGATAGGAATGTGGCAGGCGGGAATAAAAAATGTCGTCGCCTCTTCCGGAACAGCGCTGACAGACAGTCAGATAGCACTTATCCATCGTTTTACCAACAAAATCACTGTCTTATATGATGGAGACAAAGCCGGAATAAAGGCAGCTCTACGCGGTATCGATATGCTCCTGCGACAACACATGGAGGTCAAGGTGCTTCTCCTGCCGGACGGTCACGATCCTGACTCTTTCGCACGCTCTCTTAAGGCCGATGATTTCCGCGCCTATATCGAGGAGCACGAGACAGATATCATCCGTTTTCAGACCCAGGTCCTTCTCGACGAGGCAGGTCAGGATCCACAAAAACGGATTGCAGCTGCCAACGCTGTTGTCAGATCAATTTCAGCAATTCCCGATAAACTTGCCCGCAGGGTCTACACCCAGGAATGCGCAAAAATTTTCGGACTTGACGAAGAGACTGTCTTCAAGGCAGTCGAACACACGATGCAGGAGTCCGAAAGACAATATCAGCGAGAAAAGGAGAAGGAACAACGGCGCCGGGAAGCAGCAAAACGCGCAGAGGAGGAAGGAATATCCCGTAGTGCCGTTGACTCCGGAATATCGCCCCAGGCCCAAGAAGAGGCGCGTCAAATCCAGAATCCGGGGTTGGAGGCCGCCGGTGTCAATAAGACAGCAAGCGTTGCGGAACGACGGCAGCCCTTTCTCGAAGGCATTGAAAGGGAAATCATGAAAATATGCGTCAGACACGGCTACAGTATCTTTTACGACTACGTTGACGAAGAAAGTGGCGAAAGAGAGGTCTGCAATATGGTGCATTACATTATGGGGGAACTGGAAGTAGACGGGCTCGGCTTCTCAACTCCGGCATACGATGAAATAGTAAAGGCTCTGATAGAAGGGGAAGAGAAGTTCCAACGCGATTGTAACCGCTTCTTGGCTGAAATCCACCATGAGACAGAAGAAATGCGCGCGCATCGCAGAGAAGAGCTGGCGTCCTCCGTCATTTCAATGGAGAGGCTTCAGATTGAGGAGCAGAGAATGGATGAAGAATTTACCAGATACAGTGCGGAACGTCTTCAGGATTATGCCTGCGACTATACAGTCCGGTTCCTGACCAGCCACGAAAACAATATCGTCCGGCGAACAGCGACAGAACTGCTGTATGACCGCAATCAGATGAGCAAACGCTTTACCAAGTCATTGCGTCCTGAAGAGCTTCGACAGCGTGAGGAGGAGAGTCTTCAGACCCGTATTCTGGTATGGCTCAACAATATCAAATATGAGGTCTTCAATCAGCGTATTGACGCTATTACCGAGGAATTCCGCCAGTCTCAGCTTGCAGGTAGGGATCCGGAGAAAGAACGATGGTTCATGACTCAGATGGTGCAGTTGAACGAACAACGTAAACATTATGCGCGTCTGCTGGGAGACCGCGTCATATCTCCGCGCAAAAGATAGCAGTTCTACCTTCCAAGCTACCCACCTCCACACCTCATCTGTACCACTCCCCTAAAATATCTCAACATCAAACAAAGATATATATTTACAAAAATGGATATAGTGACAATCGAGGGGCTCAACAAGAGCTTCGCCAATGTACAGGCCCTCTCCGACGTCTCTCTTGGAGTAAGGCAGGGAACCATCATGGGTCTGCTTGGCCCTAACGGAGCCGGAAAAACAACCCTGCTCAGAATAATCAACGGTATCATTTCCTCTGATTCGGGAACTGTTTCAATAATGGGAGAACCCGCTTCGCTCGATGCCGCACGTCGTATCGGATATATGCCCGAGGAACGGGGACTCTACGACAAGATGACCGTTTCAGAACAGATTATTTTCTTCGGACGACTGAAAGGAGCCCAAGAACGGGATATCCGTAAAACAATGAAGGAATATATCGATATGTTCAACCTCGAAGGACAGGAGAACCGCAAAATAAAGGAACTTTCAAAAGGTAATCAACAGAAGGTTCAGATAATAGCTACTCTTGCCCACGAGCCGGAACTCGTCATTCTCGACGAACCTTTCTCGGGATTTGACCCTATCAACAGCCAGATTCTTACCGATCTGGTCGCGCGCCTTCAAAGTCGGGGGACAACAATTATCCTTTCAAGCCATAATATGCATGCCGTAGAAGAAATGTGTTCCGATATCGCCCTCATCGACCACGGACATCTTCTCCTACACGGCTCCATCGCTGATATAAAGGACCGCAACCGTGACGATTCCATTCTTGTGACTACAGTTTCTCCTATCGACAGCGAACTGTTGTTATCGTCGGATCTTATCTCGGACATTAAGCAAATTCCGAATCCCGGATGGCGCAAAGGATACTCCTACAAGATGAAGAAACTCCCTAAAGTCAGCAATACCTCGGTTATCCCTAAGATTGCCGAGCAGTCGGAGATTAGTCTTTTTGAAGAGGCTCTCCCCTCTCTGAATGATATTTTCCTGAAATATACAACTTCCCAAAACTGAATTCAACAATGTCCCAACTTCAGATCCTCATAGCCCAGGAATATAAGACGGATATCCGGGCGAAATCATTCTGGATTACAACCCTCCTGTTCCCTCTCCTCACAATAGGATTCGGAATCTTCATCGGTCTTATGGCTACCGAGTCCGATTCTCTTAGCTCCGTAATGGATACTTTAGGGGGAGGAGCCGATGAAAAAGAATTATCCGCAGCCCAAGGGGTTGCGATGATGATCGGCATGTTCCTGACTCTTTTCGTCATGAGCTACGGAGCCATGATTTTCAATAAAGTTAAAATAGAGAAGACAAGCCGCATCATGGAGGTTCTGGCAACCTGTGTCACCGGACGCACAATGATGATGGCAAAAATCATCGCCGTAGGCATGATTGGATTGACACAGATGGCAGTGTGGGCCTTCTGCATCATCGGAGTAGCCTTCGGTGTCGTCATGTTGTTTCATGTTCCGATTCCGCTGGACGAAATTTTCTCATTATTCGTTCTGCGAGCCATTATATGGGGCATTCTCTTTTTTATCGGAGGATATGTTTTCTATGGTTCTCTGTTCGCAGCGGTCGGAGCCATGACAGACAAGAATAACGAGAACCAAGAGTATGTTTCTCTTCTTACCTTTACTCTACTGGGTTCCTTTTACATTGGAATGTATGCAGTTGACCATCCATTCACTGTTCTTTCCCAGGCATGCAGTTATATACCCTTTACGGCAGCCACATGCGGTTCCGTAGGTGCTATATCGGGAGAAATCCCTTTCTGGCAATCCGCACTTTCACTTCTGCTTCTACTCGGCTTTGCATATTATTCGGTTGTCTTTGCAGGAAAACTATATACCTCTTCACTCCTGCTTAAAGGAAAGAAATTTTCGCCTAAGGATCTAATCGTCTTCTTCCGCTCCAAATAACAAGCCGGCGGTATAAAGCAAACAGGACTTCTCTGTACTATTTAACAGAGAAGTCCTGTTTATTTTATACTGTCGGACTCTCAGCGAGGACGCAGTTCCCAGCAAGCAACTGCTGCGGCTGCCGCCACATTCAACGAATCTATTCCATGAGCCATAGGAATCATCACCGTGTGGTCACACCCCGCAATCGTAGCCTCCGGCAATCCCTCACCCTCGGTTCCCATAAGAATAGCAAGGCGGGGGGCGGAGACAAGACGAGGATCATCCAAACTTAGCGAATTGGGGCGCAAGGCCATTGCAACACTGGTGAGTCCAAGTTCTCTCAATCTCGCAGGTATAGGAGCCGGGCTCTTGACCTGAGGGAGAGAAATTCGTGCCCACGGAACAAGAAACACACTACCCATAGAGACTCTGACTGCACGTCTGTTGAAAGGATCGCATGCCGTCGGACCAAGAAGCACCGCATCTGTTCCCAATGCCGCGGCTGAACGGAAAATTGCCCCAATATTCGTAGTATCGCTGACATCATCTATGACCACAACTCTGCGTGCTCCTCTGCATACATCCTCATCTGATTTGGGAGCAGGTCGTTTCATCGCACACAGAACGCCCCTGGTCAGAGTGTAGCCTGTCAATGAGGCGAGAAGCTCGCGCGGACCCGTGAACACCGGAACATCATCAGGTAGCGAGGCTATTATATCAGCCGCATCCCCTGAAATATGACGAGCCTCGCAAAGGAGAGAAACCGGAGTCAGACCTGCTGCCAGCGCCACCCGGATTACTTTCGGACTCTCTGCGATCAGAATCCCTTCTCCATCCGCATAACGTCGGAGCTGATTATCGGTCAGAGAGGCAAACACCTGAATCTCCGGACATCCCGAATCTTGAATCTCTATTATTCTTGACATTTTTCAATCCTTATAAACAGCTACTTATTCAGACGTTCGGAGACAAAAGATATNAGATCTTCATGAGACATATTATATGGAAGCCAGTTTATCTCATGGCCACGTGTCTCCATTCCCCGGAACCAGGTCATTTGTCTTTTCGCAAACTGATGGATAGCGATTTCAAGCTGACGCACCATCTCCTCTCGTGTGAGCCGTCCGAGAATATAATTGGTGACAAACTTGTATTCAAGTCCGTAGTATATCAGATTCTCCGGAGGAATCCCCGACTGGATAAGTGTTTCCACCTCTTCAACCATTCCCTCGTCAAGTCGGTCGCGAAGACGTCGCGATATCCGGTCGCGTCTGAGTTCCCGACTAATGTCAAGCCCGATNATAAGAGCGTTTGGTCTTTGGGTTTTACCTATATGCGCCCGTTCCGCCTCCTGGGGATGATCCAGATAAAATTGCTCTATTTCGATGGCGCGGATTGCCCGCTTCGAGGTNTCGATATCGGTTGTGTTGTGAAGGCTCTTCATTGCCGACAGTATTTCGGTCAGCTCCTCCAGGCTTTTTCCTTCGAGAGATTTCCTCAGCGTTCGATTCTCCGGAACTTCGGGAAGCAGAAGTCCATTAAGGGCAGCCTCGACATACATTCCGCTACCTCCGCATAGAATCGGTATACGGCCGCGTGACCGTATTTCATCCGAAACCCGTTTGAAGTCCCGCAGATACTGATGAAGATTATATTTCTCGCCGGCCGGCAGAATATCGACAAGATGGACCGGAACATCTCCATATTCCTCAAGGTCCTTTCCNGTCCCGATATCCATCCCTCTGTACACCTGGCGAGAATCGCCGCTTATTATCTCTGTATCCAAAAAGCGAGCGAGCTCCACAGCCCTGCGGGTTTTTCCGCAGGCCGTGGGGCCCACTACAGCAAGTAATTCGTATTTGCTCATTCTTTATGCTTCATGGCCAATTATATGGCGCCATAACTTCTTGAGGTGATAGAAAGAGGTATCGGCATTGAAACCNGCGATACGTATCCAATGATCATCCTGGAAATCGATATGGCTCTTGCGGATATCGGATATAGTCATGACCGGCTGATATGATTTCAATACGTGTCGTCGACTCCCGTCAGGGTTGTATTTNTTTTCAGTCAGAATAATAGTTGCCAGACGCGTCATATCGGCGAGAAGCATCGTCGAGAGATTTCCGGGATTATTCTGGTAGAGCTTCTGCAACTCATGAAAATCCATCCATTCCCCTTCAACCACCAGCTTGGGATAATCCTCCGGTTTCCCATCCAGAAAATAGAAATATCTCAACATGGTGTTTTTCGGATTGTCGACAAACTTACGTCCGTAAAAGAATTTAAGNTCGCCGTTATCAACGCCTGTAGCGCGTTCAATAGTCATCTTGACCTCNGGCAGAGAAATGCCATTTATCGAGCGNCGCGTCTGGAANGGAGTATCGAAGACCTCCCGATAGGGAACGGAAGGATCGATGGAATGCGGATTGAGAAAAAGCTTCTCGTCACAGATTACATAGAAGCGGAGATAAGTCTTTGTCTCCATATTCTGAATATCATCCGGACTAAGGAGTTCGTCGGCTTCCTTGAGGTCAAGATACAGATTGACGAAACGGTATATAAAATATATCTCATCCAAAAGAAAAGCTATGAGAATCAGCCATACGAACACATACCAATCACGTCCGTTCTGATTGACATCCGAGTAATGGAATAGGAAATAATACCATTCGACAACTGAAAGCACTCCGAAGAGAACCGTCAGATTCCACAACTGAATCTTAGTCTCGCGATCAAGAACAATTCCATGGAGACCGCGCTCAAGACGGTCGCCGTTCAATCGGCGACATTCGCGACATATAAACAGGCTTTTGCGGAAAACCGTCATATAGAGCATCGTCAGAAAACTGACAGGCATCAAAACCAGAGAGCATATATAGGGAGAATTGAAGAATATAATCTCCCGGGGGACNACTATNTATCCCCATGCATAGAGGACATTGATAGTAATGCTTACAACGCAATATATTATGAGGCAATAGAAGGTGCAATAGAGCAGTATATTGCAGTTATACTTGCCATTTCCCTTAAAAAGCAGTGTATATGCCAACGCGGCGCCGCCAAGTCCGAGGACCGGCGCCAAATAAAAAGGAAGAAGGCGCGTGCAGGATATGAGAACTATGAATATCAGCAGACATATCGACAGATTCTTCCAGAGGGTGTATAGATGAAGACTGTTTATTTTATTCAGATCTTGCATAGCCCTTTTTATTTAAAACATGATTTTCCGATTGAAAATCCATCATTTTTTGACGTTGGAGTCGAGAAAATCAAGAATCTTGGCATAAAGGCGTTCGCGAGCATTACAGTATGGCAGACTGTGTTCAAAACCTGCATAGGCCATCATGTCGAAGACTTTTCCCTCGTAGTTAAGTTTGGAAGCGAACTTGAGGGTATTGTAGAAATGAACGTTGTCATCGCTTGTTCCGGACATTATGAGAAGTCGTCCGGAAAGATTAGATGTGCGTCCCATCGCCGACGATTTGTCATAACCGCTTTCGTTCTGCTGAGGCGTCAGCATATAACGCTCCGTATATATGGAGTCATACCATCTCCAGTCGGTGACAGCGGCCATCGCGACTCCGGCCTTGAAAGGTGAACCCGGAGCTGTCATCTCCATAAGGGTCATATAACCGCCATAGCTCCACCCGAAGCAGGCCATACGGTCGGCGTCTACTTCCGGAAGGGCCGCGAGTTCCTTTGCCCCCGCTATCTGGTCGAGNGTCTCGTAATGACCAAGTTGCTTATAGACNGCGTCNGACCATGCTCGCGACCTACCTCCGGTTCCACGGCCATCGACAGACGCCACGATATAACCCTCCGATGCGATCAGATACTCGCCTGTCATCTTCCAGCGGTTAAGAACTTCCTGAGATTCGGGNCCATTATACTGATACATCAGAAGAGGGAGTTTTTCTCCGGGACGCATATCGCGCGGTCGGATAACACAGGCATTCATCTCCTCTCCGGCAGCATTTCGGACAGTCGTGAACTCCTTGACAGGCGCCGANGCATACTTTTCAGCNTAGGCCTTGTTGAGTTCAACATCAAGAATCTTCTGNCCNCCNACACTCCATAGTGTATACTGAGGAGGAACAACAGAACTGCTCCAGTTACGGAGATAGTATTCGCAACCTGAACTGAAGACTCCCGACTCTGTACCCGGTTCAGGGTGAAGCATCGAGACATTACCCTTGGCGTCTACAGCTGCCAGGTTCCGGTTTATGGCTCCGAGCTGCGTAGTCTGGCAATAATGNATACGGCGTGTAGGATTGTATCCGTAGTAGGCCGTGACGTTATACTCCCCTTTTGTCAGTTGACGGCGGAGCTGACCGTTATAAGCATACTCATAAAGATGACGCCAGCCGGAACGATCCGATGCAATGACAAAACTATCATCCAGGAAACTGATGGTCTGATAAGCGGATGGAGAAAGCCAAGCNTGGCTTTTTTCAGTCAGAACCTGTGAGGCGACCGTAGATGAAGGATTGACCGAAAAGAGACGCATCTGGTTCTGATCTCTGTTTAGAACCATTGCCATCAGTCTCTCTCCTTTGGCGTCAAACGAGAGGAAAGGGATATAATCCGTCTCAACCATCGGAAGATCCATCTTCTTCACTTTTCTTGTCTCCACATCATAGGAATGGAGCGAGACAACTGAGTTAGGATATCCGGCCAAAGGATATTTATAGGTATAAGCCTCCGGATAAGGGTCGCCGAGGGGATCGGAATCGCAGAAAGAACGGTAATTGTCGAAACTGTAGGTAGGAACCCGCGACTCGTCAAAACGCAGGAAAGCGAGGGAAGAGTCATCGCCACTCCAACAGAGAGAGTTTTCCATTGCGAATTCCTCTTCATAAGCCCAGTCGGGCGCTCCGTAAATCAGAACGTTTCTCTCTCCGTCCGTAGTTACCTGAACATCCGTCCCATACTCCATGTTGGCGACAAAGATGTTATTATCGCGNACGTATGCGACCATNCTTCCGTCGTGGCTTATGACGCCGCATCTCTGAGGACCGCCTTGAGTCACTTTAGCCAGGGTCTGGCGCATTATGTCATAGACATAATATTCGGCCGTGAAGCTATGGCGGTATATGGGTTCCTTATCGGTCCAAAGAAGAATCTTCTTCTGGTTTGNCGAAATCTGGTANCCNTCGAAGCTTTCTATCTTTGTCTCTCCTTTGACCTTATCGAGGTCCATNAACACTCCTGTCTGTTTNCCAGTCTTGTAACTGAAAATTTCNATTCGCTTGGAATCTGATGAGACAGCGGTATAAGAGAGGCCGTCAGGAAGCGANCGGCTTTCCTTGACGGAAGCCGGNCGTGTCAGTTTAAGGTCGCAATAGTCTGCGGGCGTGAGGGGCGCGGCAAAGGTGGAGACGGAGGTCGTCAGTCCGAGAGCAACCGCGATATAGAGTTTTCCGATTTTCATGATTATTGGTTAAGTTCTTTGTTCCCGACGANAGGTTTCAGCTATCGTCGGGATATTGATACCGAACGCCACTTTACCCCCTGTCTCGTCGACCTGTTTCATCGACAAACCCTTTGTCAGAGGTAAAGNAGCGGGTGCAGATCAGTAACTGCGGGCGAAGATGACACGACGTGCCGAGGGTTTTCCGGTCAGCATATCGACTCCCGGAGTGAGGTCTCCGTCNAACGGCAGACAACGGATTGTCGCCTTNGTTTCCTCCTTGATGCGTTCTTCCGTCTCCGGAGTGCCGTCCCAGTGAGCGAGAACAAAGCCTCCCTTTTCGATTTTCTCCTTGAACTCTTCATAGCTATCGGCCGTAGTGGTCATACGGTCACGATATTCACGCGCTTTTTTAAGAAGATTCTCCTGAATATCATCCAAGAGAGAGACAATCTTATCCTCGATACCTTCGAGNGAAAGGGTTTCCTTTTCCAGAGTNTCACGNCGCATTACTTCGACGGTTCCNTTTTCGAGATCACGCTGTCCGAGAGCGAGACGGACGGGAACACCTTTGACTTCGTAGTCAGCGAATTTAAAGCCGGGACGACGGTTGTCTGCATCGTCATATTTGACACTGACACCCAGCTTGCGCAGATTCTCGACTATCGGCCCTACTTTCTCAGAAATAGCCTTGAGTCCGGCTTCATCTTTATATATCGGGACAATTACGACCTGCAGGGGAGCGAGACGGGGAGGAAGNACCAGACCATTGTCATCGCTGTGGGTCATAATGAGGGCACCCATCAGTCGGGTTGAGACCCCCCATGAGTTGGCCCATACATATTCGGATTGATTCTCTTTATTGACGAAAGTGACATCGAAAGCCTTGGCGAAATTCTGTCCGAGGTTATGCGAAGTTCCGGCCTGCAATGCCTTGCCGTCCTGCATCATAGCCTCGATAGTATAGGTATTGATGGCACCGGCAAAACGTTCGTTGGCNCTCTTCACTCCTTTGATGACAGGCATCGCCATGTATCTCTCCGCGAAATCGGCATAAATATTGATCATCTCGACTGTTCTCGCCTCCGACTCCTCTGCGGTAGCATGGGCACAATGCCCTTCCTGCCAAAGAAATTCGGCGGTGCGGAGGAACATGCGGGTGCGCATCTCCCAACGCATGACGTTAGCCCACTGGTTGACGAGAACCGGAAGATCTCTGTAACTGTGAATCCAATTCTTATAGGTTCCCCAGATGATGGTCTCAGAAGTAGGACGTACGATCAGTTCTTCCTCAAGACGCGCCTCGGGATCAACCACGACTCCATTCCCATTGGGGTCATTTTTAAGACGGTAGTGAGTCACGACGGCACACTCCTTTGCAAACCCTTCAACATGCTCAGCCTCCCGACATAAGTATGACTTGGGAATAAGGAGAGGGAAATATGCGTTTTGCACACCTGTCTTCTTGAACATTGCGTCAAGAGTCTGCTGCATCTTCTCCCATATCGCATAACCGTATGGTTTGATAACCATACATCCTCGTACAGCCGATTGCTCCGCGAGATCAGCCTTGACTACAAGTTCGTTATACCATTGGGAATAGTTGTCGCTGCGTTTTGTGAAGTTCTTAAGTTCTTTTGCCATTGTTGCTTCTTGCCAATATTTGCTTTAAAGCGAGATTCTTGTTCTTTTAAAGATNNGGTCNCNNATCAGAGAAACCGTTCGGAGTCTGCCATCTTCCGACGGTCAGCGTTCATCCGCTGCCAAGCCATGATTTCAGCAACCAGGGCCAGTATAGGAGCGCAGGCCATCTGGAACCAGGTGACCGGACTTCCGTCTGCAAACATATAGACCATCATGGGGACAGCTACGCAGACAGCAATCGAGAAGAGGACACTGATAAGGCAGACCTTCATCTGAAGAGAAAGAGTTTTGAATAAAAAGATGTCGATAAGGGGAAGAATGGCCCCCATNAGGAAGACAATGAAGAGAGGGAGACTNCGCTGAACCTCTATTGGTCCGGGGAGGTCACCTTGCCCGACGGTAGATATTCCGAGAGCCGCAAAACTGTAGGTTTCGGCAGGAGCCTGAATTTGGGCCAGCGGGAGGAAGGCTCCGAGTCCCATCATCACTACTGCGACNAGCAGCAGGACGGATTGCCATCTTTGAATTACCATAAGCAGATTCTGAAATGTCTGTTGATATTTTTGTCATTTCTGTCCTCCGATGTCACNCCTGACGGCTNATGCCGTNTGCCTGANACCTCGAAAAACTATAAAGCGNCAGGAACGTTTCCGACCCTCCCTCGAATAAAAAACGGGGAATCAGAACGCTCCTATGCTTATATAACACAAAATTAACTAAAAAATCCCGAATCCCCCGTCTCGGCACTCTTTTTTATGATTAATTTATTCAATACCATTCAGCATCCGGGCATATAATTTGTTATATATGTAGCTGGCAAAATTGATCTTTTGTCTCAGTCGCTTAGCCCGCTAAGCTCCTNNACCTGCAANGNCAANCTCGNTCGTTTNTGCGACNCGGNCGTTAACATTNCTTGNGGGACANGGTTTATGNTTCTCCTCACAATTTTTCGATTTATTCAAGNTTATTAAAATGTCTGATTTCAACACCGGCGATTCCGCCTGTCAAAANGTCCGCAAAGACACCCCCATATATGAAAAAACCTCTGCCCTNCTTGCTCAGGGNCGAATAAAGGACTGCATTCTCTTTCTATCCAATGAAGAGTCTGCTAATCCCGANGTGTCGCAGAAAGTAAGGATGGCTGATTCNANCTACAACCTCCTACTTCAATATTTTCTCGATGGNNTCGAGGATGANTCCCGTTCCGATCAACTTAACGATATAAAGAATCTTCTTCTTGACGCNGCNTCTGTCGCAGACCGCAGTCATCTGATTCCGGTCAGCGACAGAACTTATTATGCGGAAAGCCGTCTGGCTTCCTATCGCCCTACCTCTCTTTCCTCCCTTCTCTCCCGCTTCCGGGAGGTCGCGGCGATGCTGATGCTTCAGGAATCAGCCGAAGAGGTGGATCCTAAGCTTAGGAACGAACGCGACACTCTCCTTTCGACAATCTTCAATTATGTCTGGACTCTCGGAATCGGAGATCGTGAGGAATTGAGGATTCTGCGGGATGTCGTCCTGGGAAATTCCGAAGGTGTTGAAGTTGTCTCTGTCCAGATTCTTTCAGCCTTATACCTCGCTCTCAATGAATGGTATGACAGGGAGAAGTTCCTGACTCTGCTGTCAATTTACGAATCCACCGTTGACGAGCGTATAGCGGCGCGCACACTGACCCTTATTATCCTTGTTATGGCTCAACATGGAAACCGAATTTCCTCCGACCGCAAGATTATGGAGCGTCTGCAGGGACTGCGAGATTCTTTAGTATCATACCGCAGACTCCGCGAAATCATACGGGTTCTCGTACGCACTCGCGATACTGACCGTATCTCGCGCATCATGCAGACCGAACTGATGCCCAATATGCTTAAGATGGGACCCGATATGTTGAATCGTCTCAAGGAAGCCTCCCGCCAAACAGGACTTGACGCTCTTGAAGAGAATCCGGAATGGGAGGAGATGATGGAAAAAAGCGGTATGGCTGAGAAACTTAGGGAACTGACCGAAATACAGATGGAGGGGGGAGATGTGCTTATGTTCGCCTTCTCCAACCTGAAAGGTTTTCCTTTTTTCCGTTATGTTCCTAATTGGTTCATTCCTTTCTTCCTCAATCATGGCGCTCTTGCCCAATCGCAACTTCCCTCTTACATCAAGGATCAACCCGGATTCAAACTCATGATGGGAGATGAAAGCGCGATATGCGACTCCGACAAGTATTCCCTAATGCTGAGCATGAGTTCCATTCCGGAAGCTCAAAGATCGGCCATGTTCAGCCAGTTGCCTGCAAATATTGATAAAAACGAATTTTCCGAGGCTATGGGTTCCCTTCCCAAGTCCTCTCGTCCCGAGTTTGACCTCGAAGCTGAAAAGTTCGCAAAAAATCTCTATCGTTTCTTCAAGCTGTTTCCTAAACGCAACGAATTTTTCGATCCGTTTGAAAAACCGTTGGATTTTGTAAGTTTGCCTGCCATAGGGGAACTGATGCGGGAAGAAGAGATTATTGCGCTTATCGCCAATTTCTATTTCCGACGTGGCTACCACACGGAGGCTATTCCGATGTTCAAAATGCTGATAAAAGCTCAGGGAGGAGACCATCATCTTTGGGAGCATTTGGGATATTCACTCGAAAAGACCGGTGATATTAAAGGCGCGCTTGAGGCATACATGAAGGCTGAACTATTCAATCCCGGCTCGCGTTGGCTTCTCAGACGTATTGGGGAAGTCTACCGTGCGCTTGGAAATCTTGCAATGGCAGAAGATTATCTCCAGCGCGCTTTCGGAGAGACGGAAGAAGCTGAAGAACTGACCTTGCTGGCCGATATCCTACGGGAGCAAGGAAAGATTGAAGACGCGAAGCGTCTGTTATATAAGATTGATTATCTTCACCCGGGAAATTTGGAACTGAATAGAGAGATAGCGCGTATTGAAGCTGAAAGCGGAAATTTCGAAAAAGCGCTTGACCGCGTACGACCTCTTACCCGAGGAAATGCCTCCGACGAAGATCTTCGTCTGGAGGGAGATATTCTTTTCCTGATGAGACGCTTCTCGAAGGCTGCCGAAAGCTACCGTCGTACAATCCATCCCGATCAGAAACGACGCGAATGGAAGGGGGAGATTCTCAGGAATTTCGAACGTCTGGAGAATCTTGGAGGACGCCGCGACGAGATGCTGCTTCTGCTTGAGTCGCTCTTATAGTCTTTTGATGTGATACAAAAAACTCCACGCTGATTTGCGTGGAGTTTTTTTGTATAGTGCGACTTTTATTGAAGTGACGAAGTAATAGTCTCAATAGCCTCCGAAAGCTCTCCAGAAACAGCGATGCGGTCCCGAACGGCAGCTATTCCGTGAAGAACCGTCGCATGACGGCGGTTCAGCTTTGTTCCTATCGCAGTCGAGGAGAGCCCGGTCATCTTATGGGCCAGATACATTATGACCTGACGGGCATCAGCTATATCACGCACGCGGCTGGAGGTATAGACAACCTGCGGGTTAAGATGATAATAGTTGGCGGTCGCCTCGACAATCATCTCGAAATTCATCGGACGCTTCTCCACAACCTTGACAGAATTTTTCATCACCTGCCGCGCCAGATCGACTGTAATCGGCGCCGAATCCGTAATAGCCCGCGTCAGTATCCCCATGACTATTCCCTCAAGCTCCCGAACGGAATTAGTAGCATTTTCCGCTACGATATCTATAACCTCAGAAGGAAGAGCGAGGCCGTTCTTTGTCGCTTTATAAGTCAATATCCGGCGTCGGAGCTCATAATCAGGTTGGGGCAACTTTTCTGTCACTCCCCATTTAAAGCGGTCTATGAGTCGGTCTGCAATCCCATCCAGTTCCATAGGAGGACGGTCGCAGGTAAAGATCAGTTGTTTTCCGTTCTGATGCAGATGATTGAATATCGGGAACAATGCTTCGCTGGTCTTGGTCTTTCCCGACAACTCCTGAAGGTCATCTATCAGAAGATAATCCATCTGCTGGAACCAACTGATGAACCCCGGTATTTTCTTCTGCATGACGGCGTTTGCATACAGATTCTGAAACTGACGCAACGTCGTGAACAGAACCTTGGCATGCGGATATTTTTCTTTAACCCTTATCCCTATTGCCTGGATAAGATGAGTCTTTCCGACTCCGACCGGCCCATAAAGGAAAAAAGGGTTGAAATCTTTCTTACGAAGATTTCGCGAAACATGTTCCGCGATTGTGAAGGCAAGTCGGTTACTGTCCCCTACACAATAGTTCTCGAAATTGAGAATCGGGTTGAGCTGGGAGTCAAACTCTTCACCATCCTCAACCTGTTTCTGCCGCACCATAGCCTCCGGCTTCTGCAAAGACTGGATAAACCGTGTTCCTACCGCCCTGCTTTGGTCAGGAGAACTGATTATAACCTCGGACGCGGCGTCGTCCTGGATGATGCCGACCTTATAACGCAGCTTCACATCGGGTCCGAAAACACGTCTCAGAACCCCTTTAAGAAGGGGAAGAAAGGTGTCTTCATATTGTTCGCAATAAAAAAGGGTCGGAAGCTGGAGGGTAAGCATATTGTCCGCGAACGACAAGGGCCTGGCGCAAGCGAACCAGGTCTCATACCGGGCCTGTCCAATATTGTCCCGGATTATTTCGAGGCATTTCTGCCACCCTTGTTTAAAATCTGCGGTCATAGATATCTGTTGAATGCCAGGGTATGCAAGTCCCTGATTTCATCGGTCCCTTATAAAAAGGAACAATTTTGTTTTTCATCTGATTTCCGGTTGTCCGGGCCAAGACCCTATTCGCTTGTTTCTGCGATTCGGCTTTTACATTTCAGGTGAGAGAGAATCTAAGCCTACTNCGAGAATCTTAAGCCTGCTCCGGGAATCTGATGCAAAATAAGCAAAAATTTTCAATAAAAAAAAGAGGTTTATCTTTTTGGCAAATCTATCCATTTCTCTATCAACTGAGATTCAATCGGTTGCAAATCTTAATATAATCACTTGCTCATATCCCCTCACACACTACTCCATCCTCATTTTCGGATAGTTAGCAGATATGGAAAGTTGGTGTGAATAAGATATACTATTTAGACCGAGTTTAAATTATATAAACTATTGAAAACGGCGCCATTCTGCTCTCCAGCAGAATGGCGCCGTTTATATTTTCATTTTTTAGAGCAGTTTGATGCTGATATAACGTTTGGGATTCTTCTTTATATCGACAAGAAGAGAATCGACATCAGCCGCTACAGTATTAAGACGGTTATAAAGCTCCGGATCATTCATCAGCAACCCGAGTGTAGACTTGCTGTTGTTCAGCTGGTCGGAGAAGCGGGTCAGATTGGCAGTCAACTGATTGACATTCTCCATCGTCGATTCGAGAGGTAGATTTTTAAGACGATATGAGAGATCGGCAAGGTTCAGAGTGACTGAATCAAGGGTGCCTGTCATTCGAGTCGCATTACTCATGATCGTAGGGACGCTACGGTTCATTGTTGTCGAAAGGCCTGTGCTTGCGGACAGCAATTGAGAAGATATTCCGTCAAGCCGCTTTATCGAGGCGGCAAGCGCCGGATCTGTGACAACGGCATTGAGGTTATAGAGCAACGTATCGAGTCGTGGCAGGATAGCTTCGACCTGAGGCATCAGTTCATTTTTTACACTTGCCATAAGATCGGAAGATGAAGCTGTCTCCAGACTTCCGCCGACTTCAATCATTTTCGCTCCTTCTCCAAGCTTAAGTTCTATCGAGGGGCCACCGAGAAGCGAAGGAGTGAGGGTTGCGACTGTTCCTTCCGGCAGTCGAAGTTGTTTGTCGAGGGCAAGCTCAACCTCTATCGTCCCGGGTTTTTCATAATTAAACTTTATATCGCGAACCTGTCCAACCTTGAAACCATCTATTGTCACGGGAGCGGCTGTCTCCAGTCCGTCAACCTTGGAGAAGGGAGCGACATAGAAATTGNCCGGTTTAAAAAGATTTACCCCTTTTAGAAAGTCGATTCCGAAAATCAGAATCAGGATGGCGACAATTACCGAAAGCCCTATGGCAAACTCACGGTTTAATATCTTCTTCATACTCTGTCTTTGATATGTTAGCTTCGGAACCCGACAGGGGTTTAACTACCTTCCGGTTCCGGTATTGTGGAATCTATTTTTTTGCCTGACGTGTCGTTTCAATTATGAACGCGTCGGGAATTTTTGTTTTAACCTGTTTTAACAACGTTTCTATTTCCTGTTTTGTTTTACTCTCTCCGTATGTNTACTTATAGAAATTATTCTCCCTAAAGACACTTATCGGCTTGAGTCCAAGAAACCTGGGATTATTTTCCTTTAGAAGGTCATGGGAAGCAAGTATCTGAATTTTATATACGGTTTCAAGTTTCTGTATCTTGCCGTGAGATTTTTTCTGACGTTTCTTTTCTTCCCTTTCTCTTTTCTGTCTCTCCTTTTCCTGTTTTTCCCTCTCCTTGCGGAGTTTTTTCTCAAGTTTCTTATCTACAGGTTGCTCATCTGATTTTTTTTGGCCGTCAGTCTGTTGTGATGAGCGCGATGCCAGACGTTCGTTGTCTTTGTGAAGAGGTATATCTTCCGTTTGCAAGTTTCTGCTGTCACTCTGTTGGCGTGAAGCTGTAGAACGGCGGCGACGTTGGGCAAACTCCTGACGCTTTGTCTGATTACCTCCGGAAACCTTACGCCCCGCGTTTTCACGCGGGGCNTGGGCTGATCGGTCGGTCATTGCGAGAAGGGCAACACTTTCATCTCCCTTTTCTCTCGTTACCTTTTCATTTGACGGAGCCGGCTCTTCNTTATCGGCTATCCCCTTTCCGGATTTCTGCTTTACAGGAACCTCATTTTGTTTCTGGGTCGACAGATAGGTGCGGAAGGCCTCATAAAGACTTTCGGCAAGCTGATCACGTCCGCGGTCAGAACCGAGATAGTTAGCCTGATCAGGGTTGCAGATGAAGTCAAGTTCAACGAGAACCGCAGGCATAGAAGTNGCCCATAAAACCCAGAATCCGGCCTGATGGACTCCCCTATCTCTGCGCCCTGCTATACGGACAAGCTGTTTCTGAGCTTCTCCGGCAAAACGGAGGCTGCGCTGAAGGTCCTTCTTTTGGGCAAGTTCAAAAATAATGTAGCTCTCATCCTTATTGGGATCGAACCCGGAATANCTGTGCTGATAATCATTTTCAAGCTCTATGACCGAGTTTTCCCGTCTGGCGACCTCCATATTGTTATTATCTTTATGAAGACCGAGGGCATAAACCGAGGTCCCGGAGACTGTCTTGCGGTTTTTGTTGGATTTGTCAACAGAGTTGGTATGAATAGAGACAAATAGGTCTCCTCCTTCGTTGTTAGCTNTGTCGGCGCGTTGCTGCAAAGTCAGGAACCGGTCATCACTTCGGGTCATGACTACCCGTACATCCTTCATGTTCTTTTCAACCAATCGGGCAAATCGCTTGGCTACTTCAAGATTGATTTCTTTCTCTTTCTGACCGTTGTCTACAGCTCCATGATCACTTCCGCCATGACCTGCATCAATAACAAGCACGAACTTGTCGGCATCCTTCTGCCCNTTTTTATTAGCAGCCGTCATGGTGCCGGCTGTCAGGAGGGCGGTCAGCCCGATAAGCGCCGTGATTGCGCATATTCGCAGGGTTCTGAGTAGGGAAAGATGATGATTGAATCTATTTATATCAGTAATCTTTTTACGCATGTTAATCGGCAAACCCCCGTCCGACACGAGTCGGCCGGGGGCTTGAAAAGGGTTATATCATCTAATTAAAAAGGAAGGTCATCCTGGCTTCCGACGGGCATACCCGGAGCGACCGGAGCAGACTGAACTCCGGGGAAAGCGGTAGGCTGAGGAGCTGCCTGCGGAGCGCCGAACGGAGAGGTAGCCTGTGGCTGCTGGGGATAACCACCATTAGCGTATTGATCAGGAATCTCAATGCACGCGAAAGCACGGACATCGGTATACCACCGTCCGTTATATTCGCGGCTCTCGATATCAACTGAGACTTTGTAGGACTTGCCAAGTTCGCAGCGAACTGTCTGAACGCGATCGCCGAACACACTGAAGCAAACCTTGCGCGGGTAGGTACCCATTGTTTCAAGCACATATTCCTTCTTCTGCCACGTTGTGCCCCTTTGCGTTGTCCCCGACTGCAACGGCAGGTCGAGAATTATCTTTCCTTCGATTTCCATTATATTTTTTTTTGAGTCTTGCTGTTTTTAGATCTTTCCGGGATACTCTTCCAAAACACTGTCTTATGCCGATATGAAAGCTAATACGGTCAGAAGNATCCCACGTCCGTAAAACAAACAATTTTTGCGAAGATACTACTTTTTTTTCGGCTATACAAAAATTTCCGG
>JAAVDN010000009.1:192352-251689 GCA_014801785.1 Bacteroides sp.
ANNNAAAAAAAATATCTCCTATAAGGAGACCATATCCGTTTTCGTTGTTATAAAGTTAAAGTTGCCTCGAACCAGAGCCCTCATGCAGTTCCACAATAAGTGTTAACGGTCGGACAGCATATTGCAGCGGAAATTTCATTTATCACCAAATGAAGTTCAGACAACTCCATTACCACTCCTCCGAAGCTCCTTATGCCATGAAGAATNGCATTGAAAGAGCCGGGAGAAGCGTCAACAGATTTTAAATTATCATAATGAGTGAATTACATTTAGAGACGNAGCNTGATGCGNAGNNCCCNGAANTTCCGGANAAGATTTTCTCTGCGTTTCCTGAGCTTTCNGATTCTCAACGCGAAGCTTTCACGAAGCTTATGCGCTTATATCCGGAATGGAACGAGAAAATAAACGTCATATCGCGTAAGGATATAGGAAACCTTGAAGTCAACCATATTCTGCATTCCCTCGCAATTGGCAAGTTTATCCGGTTTACTCCGGGTTCNAAAGTGCTCGATTTCGGAACAGGAGGCGGATTCCCGGGGATTCCATTGGCTATTCTTTTTCCCGACACGCATTTTCATCTCATTGACCGCATAGGNAAAAAGATTAAGGTTGCATCTGAAATTGCCAAAGANATCGGATTGAATAACGTGACNTTCCAACACGGGGATATTAAGGAATGCAAGGGAGAGTTCGATTTTGTCGTCAGTCGTGCCGTCATGCCTCANCCTGAGCTTGTNNCCCTCTCCCGCCGCAACATCTCCCGCATTCAACGTAATGGGATTCCGAACGGTATCATAGCGCTCAAGGGAGGGGACCTNCACGCCGAACTAAGGCCTCTGAAGGGGTNTACCGAAATTGTCTCCATCTCAAATTTCTTCAACGATCCTCGTTTTAAGGAAAAGGCTATTGTCTACACATCCNTCTGAAAACNCTGCAATCGCGCCGGCCAATNGGCTGCGGAGGGATNGGCTCTAAACGACAAGNCCGATTGGCGAACGAGAGCAAGTTTTATTGCTCAAGNNTCAAAAATCAATATATTATGAAAATCGCAAAATTTGAACTATCTCTATTCGGGATAAATACCTATGTTATATGGGNCCCNNCTACACANGAGGCCGCCATCATTGANCCGGGNATGAGCAACATCGAGGAAGAGGAAGCTGTCTCAGACTTCATTAGCCGTGAAGGACTCAAACTGACTCACCTTATAAATACCCATCTTCATATTGACCATGCTATAGGAAACCGCTATATCCGTCAAAAATATGATCTTCCGACGGAGGCGTCCTTGTCCGACGCCTTCCTGGGGGAACGCATGGCCTCTCAAGCCGAAGCATTCGGCATCGGCACCCTTGCTCAGGAGGTTGTGATTGACAAGCCTCTGAAGGAAGGGGATATCATCAAAATCGGAGAGATAAAACTTGAAGTTCTTGAAGTTCCGGGCCATTCGCCGGGAAGCCTCGTGCTCTATGACCGCAACGCCGGAGTGATGTTCGCAGGTGATGTTCTGTTCCGCGGCTCCATAGGTCGTTCCGACCTCCCGGGAGGTGATGGAAGCCTACTCGTACGCGGGATAAAAGAAAAGCTAATGACTCTTCCCGGCTCCACGGTTGTCTACCCGGGTCATGGCCCCGCGACTACCATTGCTGACGAAGAACGCTCCAATCCTTACCTTCTCTGACACTCCAGTCCCAGAAGACTCATTTCCTATATGAATACATGACAGTATAAGTATAGGAAAGTGAAAGGACAGACATTACTCCAATAAAACATGAAATAGGCTGTGTCCTATTGCGTCCAATACTGATGCAATTTCGACACAGCCTATTTTATGTATAATAAAGTTGGAATCATTTGACGGCGTGAGCCGCAGTCAGAAGCACTTCGGAAATTGTCGGATGACCGAAAATAATCTGACCCATCTCCTCGCGAGTTGTACCCCTGTTGATAAGGTCGCAACACTGCTGGGCGAGATCGGCAGCCTGCAGTCCCATTATATGGGCGCCAATAAGTTTGCCATCCTCCTTTGAGAAGAGTAGTTTGCAGAGACCCTCAGGCTCTCCCATTGCGAGAGCCTTTCCATTGGCACGGTAGAAGCTCTGTCCCTTGCTGACGGCAATTCCTCGCTCTTTCGCCTGTTCCTCCGTCAATCCAACCATTCCACATTCAGGAACAGTGAAGACAGCTGAGGGAACGATATCCAAGCGAATCATATCCTCGCTCCCCTGGATAGCATGCAGCGCACGCGCTCCCTGGAAGCTGGCGACATGGGCCAGCATCATACGGGCATTGACATCTCCTATAGCATAGATATGAGGAACGTTCGTCCTCATATTGTCATCAACAGGAATCCCTCGCTGAGAATATTCCACCCCGGCATTCTCAAGAGCCAGTCCGCCAACACGCGGTGCGCGGCCGACAGCCATCAGCAGATCGCTGCTGACCACACTCTTGGTTTCTCCCTTGACTTCAAACAGAACTTCCACTCCCCCATCTTCCAAAGAACGAATCTCTTTGGCGGCGGCCGAAGTGAATATCTCTATTCCGCGTTTGGATAAAGTCTGTTTCAATCGTTTGGAGATATCGGAATCGAAAGGAGGAAGAATCTGNTTCATGAANTCAATCACTGTCACCTTCGAACCGAATCCGGCGAAAATAGAGGCGAACTCCATTCCGATNACACCTCCACCGATAATGGTCAGCGAATCGGGAATATGGTCAATGTCAAGAATGGCCGTGGAATCCATCACGCANGGCANATCTGCTCCCGGTATAGGAAGAGANCGGGANACNGACCCNGTAGCGATNATNATGTTATCNGCAGNATACTCTTCTCCCTCAGCNGANACAACAGTATGNGCATCCTTGAACGANGCNAGACTTTCGACAACATTGACCTTCGCGCTCTTCAACATTGCGGCAATCCCATCGCGGAGAGTTGTCACAACCTGATTCTTTCGCTCCGAAACCTTTGTATAGTCCAGAACAAAAGTGAAATCCTCAATGCCGAATTTCTCACTTTCCTTCAACTGCATGACAGCTTCCGAATTGCGACAAAGACATTTGGTCGGGATACACCCCTCGTTAAGACAGGTTCCGCCCAGACGGTCGCCGTTGAAGAGAGTGACACTAAGACCCTTTCGGGCGGCCTCGATGGCTGTTTCGTAGCCACCGGGACCTGCGCCTATNATAATAAGATCAGTGTGCATTCTCCTTGAGTTTTTTGAAAGTAAGGATAGGATTCTTGGCAGCCGTGGTCTCGTCAAGTTTCCTGACGGGAGTAGTCAGCGGAGCCTCCTTTACTTTCTCCGGCTCTTGGGCAGCCTCTTCTGCAACCTTGCGAAGGACCTGGATGAAGTCATCAATCGTCTCCAGGCTTTCCGTTTCAGTCGGTTCGATCATCATCGACTCGTGGAAAAGGAGCGGGAAGTAGATAGTGGGAGCGTGATAGCCGTAATCGAGAAGGCGCTTGGCCACATTGAGCGTAGTAACTCCGGTCGACTTATCGGCCAGCCCGTCGAATACAAACTCATGCTTGCAAACTCCNTCAATCGGAAGCTTATAGAGATCCTTGAGCGATTCCTTTATATAGTTGGCGTTGAGGGTAGCCATCGGNCCTACATTGCGGAGATTCTCCTTTCCGAGAGTCATTATATAGGCATAAGCCCTCATCATGACTCCGAAGTTGCCGAGGAACGTGGAGATATTGCCAAGTTCCTTTCCGGGTGCGGTCTCGACAGCGAAAGTCCCGTCTTCCTTGCGGACGACCTTAGGAGCGGGGAGATATTCGGTCAGATGAGCGGCTACACCTACGGGACCCGAACCGGGACCACCGCCTCCGTGAGGCGTCGAGAAAGTCTTGTGGAGATTGATGTGCATGATGTCAAATCCCATATCTCCGGGACGAACCTTACCCAAAAGCGGATTGAGGTTTGCTCCATCGTAATAGAGAAGACCTCCTGCTTTGTGGACAAGATCAGCGATTTCGAGAATCTCTGTCTCGAACATACCGAGAGTATTCGGGTTAGTCATCATTATTCCGGCGACGGTATCGTCAAGCAGGGGCTTGAGATCTTCAACGTCAATGGAACCGTTGGGCTTGGATTTGACCTCGACGACTTCAAGGCCGGCGACCATTGCAGATGCCGGGTTGGTGCCGTGAGCGGAATCGGGAACAATGACCTTGGTTCTCTTGTTATCACCGCGCTGCTGATGGTAATGACGCATGACCATCAACCCTGTCAGTTCGCCGTGGGCCCCTGCGTAAGGATTGAGGGTAAATTCNGCCAGACCGGCGATATTAGCGAGCGCCTGCTGAAGATTATAATATAGTTCGAGGGCNCCCTGGACGCTTTCGGCGTCNTGNAGNGGATGAAGATTGACGAACGCAGGATGAGCGGCCAGCTCTTCGTTGATCTTCGGGTTATACTTCATTGTGCAGCTGCCGAGCGGATAGAAACCGGTATCGACGCCGAAGTTTTTCTGGGAAAGATTCGTATAATGGCGGACAACGTCCGGTTCGCTTACCTCNGGAAGNTCAGGCTCCGAACTGCGCAGAAGATCNGCGGGAATCCCGTCGAATCCTTTTTCGCCATAATTGTTTTCAGGGAGGGAATATCCGGCGCGTCCCGGGCGGGAGAGTTCGAATATCAGTTTATCGTAGTATTTCATCTGTATCTGCTTTTCCGGGANTTGGATCATTCTGTNATCAGCTCGACGAGGCGNTCAATCTCCTCGCGTGTGCGTTTTTCTGTNACGGCGAATTCNACCATACCGTTTTCAAGCACNACCGGNCCCATGATTCCGTTTTCGAGGAGACGGGCGTTGACCTTCTCCATATCAAGGGTTGTCGTCATAGTGAATTCCTTAAGGAANGGTTTNTCGAAAGCGAGCGTGAACTTTCCGCTCTCCTGCAGACGACGGCAAAGATAATGAGCGCCATCGGCTGAGAGACGGTTNACCTCAACGAGACCNTTGCGGCCCATAAGGGCGACATAAATGGTCACGAAGAGAGCCATCAGGCTCTGGTTGGAGCAGATATTGGANGTGGCNTTCTCGCGNCGGATATGCTGCTCGCGGGCCTGCAGAGTCAGAACAAAAGCACGTTTGCCGTCGGCATCCTTTGTCGCGCCGACGATTCGNCCGGGAAGCTTGCGGAGGCATGAGTTGGAGCATGCCATATAACCCAGATAGGGACCGCCGAAGCTCATGGGNATTCCGAGAGTCTGTGCNTCNCCGCAGGCAACGTCAGCNCCCCATTCTCCGGGAGTCTTGAGAACGGAAAGGGTGCTCGGATCGGCGTTTATTGTCAACATAGCCTTGACAGCGTGCAGACGGTCTGCCACTCCGGTGAAATCCTCTATAATACCATAGCGGTTAGGTGTCGGAAGAATTGCGCCGGCGACATCGCCTTTCTCAAGTTCGGCATACAAGGCTTCCANATCTGTCACACCATCCTTCTCNGGAANGACCGTAAGATCTATTCCATGAAAACGGCAATAGGTGGAGACAACCTTGCATACTGCGGGAGCAACGGTCGCCGAAATCAGCACACGGTTTTTCTTTCTTGCGGACGCAACCATCATCATGGCGGCCTCGGCCGTTGCCGTCGCGCCGTCATACATCGAGGCATTGGAAGCGTCCATGCCGGTCAGTTCGCAGATTATCGACTGGTATTCGAAAATGTATGTCAGGGTGCCCTGTGAGATTTCAGGCTGATAGGGGGTATAGGCCGTATAAAATTCGCTGCGCTCGATGAGGTGAGGAATGACAGAGGGAGTGTAATGNTCNTAAGCGCCTTGTCCTGCGAAGACAGTCAGCTGACGGTTCTTGCGTCCGAGTTCATCGAAATGGCGGCGAAGTTCAATCTCAGACATCGCGGAGGGAATTGCATATTCCTCCTTGAATATGACTTCCGACGGAACGTCGGCGAAGAGATCATCAACACTTGCGACACCGATTTTGNCGAGCATCAGACGAATCTCTTCCGGAGTATGGGGTATGAATTTATTGCTCATGAGGGTAGGTAGCTGAAAAAAGGAGGGACGCAGGGGCCGACCGGTATCTGCTGCTCCTGCGTCCCGCATTGTTCTTTGTCAAGAGGGATTATTCCTCGCAGACTTTGTCATAGTCCTCTTTGGAAAGGAGGGCATCAACCTCNGAGGGATCNGACATCTCGACTTTCATGATCCATGCGCCGAANGCATCNTTNTTGATAAGGCCCGGATCATCCTCGAGATCGGTNTTGACAGCGATTACCTGTCCGCTGACGGGAGAGATNAGGTCGCTGGCAGCCTTGACAGATTCGACAGCGCCGAAGTCCTCGCCTGCGGTCACCTCGTCNCCCTCTTCGGGGAGGTCTACATATACGATATCGCCGAGGGCGTGCTGTGCATAGTCAGTGATGCCGACTACTGCGACTGTTCCATCGACTCTTACCCATTCGTGGGACTCGGCATAACGGAGATCTTCTTTGTTGGTGCTCATTGCTATTTATAGATTATAGGTTTTCTTTTGTTTATTTTATTGATTGAAAGCTATTTTCCGTCCTTCGCGACTGAGAAAAATATTTCAGACCTTTGTCGAGGGAAAAATCAGCTTTCTATTTATTTCTTGTAGTTCTTGTCGTAGAAACGTTTCTTGACGACTTTGGCGGGGAACGTTTTCTTTCGGATACGGACCTCGACCTCGGTTCCGAGTTTGTCGTAAGGCTTGTTGATCATGGCCATAGCAACGCTCTTGCCGGTAGATATGGATTTGTAGCCGGTAGTAATCTCGCCGACCTTCTCTCCATTGACCTCAACAGGATAACCGTGACGGGGCACGGCATTGCCTTCGAGTTCGATTCCGACGATGCGACGCGTGACACCTTCAGCTTTCTGCTTGGCAAGCGCTTCTTTACCGATGAATTCGGGTTTGTCAAGCTTGACGAACATGCTGAGGGAAGCCTCTATCGGAGAAATCTCCTCTGTCAGTTCATCACCGTAAAG
Source organism: Bacteroides sp. (assembly GCA_014801785.1). Taxonomy (GTDB): domain Bacteria; phylum Bacteroidota; class Bacteroidia; order Bacteroidales; family Muribaculaceae; genus Lepagella. The sequence goes on from JAAVDN010000009.1 coordinate 199,342, forward strand.
CGGCAGTCCGACTTCAAAGCGGAGAGTGTCACGACATCCGAGTCCGCAAGGCTGCACGCCGGCTTCCATCAGTTTGTCCCAAAGACGAACCGTAAACTCATGGCTGCCGTAAACCTCGAATCCATCCTCGCCGGTATAACCGGTGCGGGAGATGATGACCTCTTCTCCGTCAATGGGGAATGTCTTGAAAGTATAGAACGCGATATCCTTAAGTTCGAGACCGAGAACCTTTTCGAGAGTTTCCTCAGCGAGGGGACCCTGAACAGCAACCTCACCATATTTCGGACTTTCATTCTCGATCACTACCTCGAAACCATGAGCGTTGTCCATGATCCACTTTACATCCTTATCTATGTTGGCTGCGTTGATGACAAGGAAATATTCATTGTCATTGACTTTATAGACAAGCAGGTCATCGACCGTTCCCCCATCTTCGCGACACATCATGCCGTAGAAAATCTGGCCATCGGGAGCGCCGGTGACATCATTGACAAAGATATGGCTGACGAAACGATAGGCATCAGGTCCTTTGACGCGGACTTCTCCCATGTGGGAGACATCGAAGACACCGACAGCTTTGCGGACTGCGTTGTGCTCTTCTGTGATTCCCTTATACTGAATCGGCATATCAAAGCCTCCGAACGGAGACATTAGCGCGCCTTGACTGACGTGACGGTCATGAAGACAGGTCTTGATCAGATTCTCTTCCATGTTTGTTATTCTTTGGTATTAGAGGTTTTAACCAGGGATGAGCCCCGGCGGTTTTGACCGGGGGAAATTCCCTTACGGCCCTAATTTTTCCCAAAATTAACAACTTTGGAATAACAGACAAAATTTATTCACTTTTTTCTTCAAATTTCTTTTCCTGTCCAGGAATTGACCTATCAACACAACGATTTTATATGTTGTAAAGCATAATTTTATGGCCCCTCTCCCCTATCATTTAACAATCTCCCCGGCATTTTATAACTCAATCTCCCATCATACAATCTAAACACAACATAAGAAGGCCCGGCGACTGCCGAGCCTTCTTTATCTTTACATCCTGCCGTATCAGCATAGGGGTCTGCCGGTCGAAAAGAGAACCCATGTCTTTGCTTATTCATCCCTCATGGTTTCCGCAGGACTGATTCCTGCAACAAAGCGACTCGGAAGAATAAGGACGAGATAAATGACTATGACAACCCCGACGTTCAGAATCAGTATATCCTCCCAACCGAGGCGGACCGGCACAAAGTCGATATAATAGGCATCCGGATCGAGAGGAAGGAAATGGCAGCGCTCCTGAGCCCAAAGAAAGGCGAGCGTCAGAATATTTCCTATCGCCAGCCCCCATATTGCTATGCGGACTGCAAGATATATAAAAACCTTACGCAACGATCTTGTAGGGGCGCCGAGCGCTTTCATCAATCCTATGAAGCGTTTCTTATCAAGGATAATTATCAACATCCCGCTTACGAGGGTGACGCATCCGACCGCCATCATGAGAATCAGAATAACAATCACGTTAGTGTCAAGCAACTGGAGCCATTGAAAAAAACTTGAGCCCGCCGTCAGAGCGGTCGAAACGCGGTATGGACGTGACAGAATCCCTGAGGCAACCATTCCATCAAGTTCATGCTGCAGAAGCTGTGCCTCCGATTCAAGTTCGGAGAAATCTGCGACAGACACTCTTATCGAACTCCCCTGCCATTCTTCCAGGTCCGCGACTTTCTGCAATGTCTCCAACGGGGCGTAGGCGAGCAGTTCGTCATAATGATCGAAATGAGAATTGTAGATACCGGATATGGTGAAACGTCTTACTCTCACGTCATCCGTAAAAAAATAGGTATCCACTTTGCCGCCTGTCTCCAATCCGAGACGCCGGGCGGCCTGCCGGGAAATCAGAATCTCTTCTTTAGCCTCGGGGAGACGCCCCTCCTCGATATTGTCAGAGAGGAATGAGGAGGTAGATGAATCTGCAATCGAGCGCATATATATCCCTTTGAAATCTCCTGACGTCTTGAAAACAGCAGGGACAGAGACATTGAGAGACCAGTCAGAGATTCCGGCCAGAGAATCAAGCAAACCTGCCACGGGCGCGCGAAGAGTCAATATATTATTTTCTTCTGGCCCACCCTGAGCAACCGAAATCTGGATTTCCGAATTGAATCCGATAACCTTACGGGTAATCTCCTGCTTGAACCCCGAGACAATGGCAATGGAGGCAAGCATGACAGAGACAGAAAGAGCAACGGCGGCTGTCGCAACTCTTACCGCCGGAGAACCTTTTCTCCCAGAACTGCCGAGAGAGAGACGACGGGCAAGAAACAGAGGATAATTCATACGGTTTTGATCCTTTTTTTGTGACGTTTTTGGCGCTGATAGGGCATAGCTGGCAATTTTCAACCTTCTACGACCTCTCTTTGTTTCTATTTCGGACTTTGGAACGATTTTTGAATATCGTCATACAGGGAATCTCCCCGTTCTGAAATTGGGGAGAGACGCCGCCGAAACAAAAGGGCCTTTATAAGGCCAACGAAAAACAAACGGAAAAACATATCAAAACAGTATAGCAATGGCTAATGGAAAAATCGGGGTTACTACCGAAAACATTTTCCCCGTCATCAAAAAGTTTCTTTATTCAGACCATGAAATCTTCCTCCGCGAGCTCGTCAGCAATGCTGTCGATGCTACCCAGAAGATTCGCACTCTCTCCGCTTTTGGAGATTTCAAGGGTGAACTGGGCGACTTGAAGGTTTCTGTCTCCATCGACAAGGAGAAAGGGACTCTGACCGTCTCCGATCATGGCATAGGTATGGACGCCGAAGATATTGAGAAATATATCAATCAGATTGCATTCTCCGGCGCCGAAGAATTTCTTGAAAAATATAAGGACACCGCCAATTCAATCATCGGGCACTTCGGTCTTGGCTTCTACAGCGCCTTTATGGTCGCCGACAAGGTTGAAATCCGTTCCCTATCTTATAAGGAGGGAGCGCAGGCTGTCGAATGGGTGTGTGACGGTTCTCCGGAATACTCCATGAATCCGACCGATAAGTCGGAACGCGGAACTGATATTATACTCCACATTGACGCCGATAATAAAGAATTTCTTGAACAAAGCCGCATCGATGCCTTGTTGAAGAAATATTGCCGCTTCCTCCCTGTTCCCGTTGTCAGTGGTAAGAAAGAGGAATGGAAAGATGGCAAGATGGTCGCTACCGATGAAGACAACATCATCAATTCAACAGAGCCTCTCTGGACGAAGAAACCTTCTGAACTCACCGACAAGGACTATCTGGAATTTTACCATGAACTGATGCCGGGACAGGAAGATCCGATGTTCTGGATTCATCTGAACGTCGATTATCCCTTCACTCTGACAGGAATCCTGTATTTCCCCAAGGTCCATACCAACATTGACCTGCAGCGCAACCGTATTCAGCTCTACAGCAACCAGGTCTATGTAACTGACCAGGTCGAAGGGGTCGTCCCCGAGTTCATGACCCTCATGCAGGGTGTCATTGATTCGCCGGACATTCCGCTCAACGTCTCCCGCTCCTATCTGCAGGCAGACCAGCAGGTCAAGAAAATATCCTCATATATCTCCAAGAAGGTCGCCGAGAAGCTTGACAAGATGTTCAAGGATGACCGCAAGGGTTTCGAGCAGAAATGGCCTGACATCAAGATTTTCATTGAGTACGGGATGCTGACTGACCCGAAGTTCTACGACCCGGCCTCCAAATTCTTCCTTCTCGAAACAGTAGATGATAAATTCTACACTCTTGAGGAGTACCGTTCGCTCGTCGAATCGACTCAGACTGATAAGAACGGGGAGTTGATATATCTCTACGCGACTGACAAAACCGCTCAGTATTCCTATATAAAGGGCGCCGAAGATAAAGGATATAGTGTTCTCCTCATGGATGGACAGCTCGACAACCATATCGTCGGTCTTCTTGAAAGCAAACTGGAGAAAGTACGTTTCGTCCGCGTTGACTCCGATATTCCGGAACGCCTGATAGAGAAGGAAGAGAAGGCGGAGACAGGATTGAGCGCATCCCAGCAGACAATGCTCGATCTGCTCTTCCGGGCCTCACTGCCGGAAATAAAGGATGCCAATTTCATTATAGGATTCGAAAATATGGGTGAGAATGGCGCTCCGGCTACCATCACTCAGAACGAGTTCATGCGCCGCATGAAAGATATGTCGCAACTTCAGCCCGGCGCAGGATTCTACGGACAGCTTCCTGACAGCTATCAGATTATCATCAATACCGCCCAGCCTGCTGTCGTCAGAGTAATTAAAGAAACGGAACAGGAAATCGGTGCTGATTTCAATCCTTTGGAGAAGGAGACCGAAGAGGTTAACGAAAGAATCAGCAATTCACGCAAGGAAGCGGGTGACAAACCTGCCGACACCAAAGAGGATGAGGCCCGTCTGACCGAGCTTCGCCAGAAGGAGAAGGAGCTTGTCGACGCCTACGCTGCCAAGGCAACTTTGCCTAAGCAGATTCTTGACCTCGCTCTCCTGCGGAGCGGACTCCTTAAAGGAGCGGAACTTGACGCCTTCATCAAGCGAAGCGTCTCCCTCCTATAACCACTCCCATATATCGCAAAAGAGAGTTCCGAACCTGTGGGACCAGGTCCGGAACTCTCTTTTTTACCTAATACTTAACATTCTTTGTGATAAGGAAACATAACTTTGTTATCTGGCAAACCGTTACTTTAAAGAATCCGATTATAGTAGAATATGTAAAATCGTATCACAATATTGAATAGAATGAACATATTATCAGCGAACAGATGGACCGGAGGAATCTCTCTATCTCTGGCAGCGGGTCTGCTTGCAATCCCGATATCGGGATTTGCCGAGAACTCTCCCACCCCTCCTCAGGAACCCCCGGCTTCTATAGCCCGTCCCGTCAAAGGAAAAGTCTGGTCCTTCAAGGAATGTCTCGACTGGGCCCGTCTTAACTCCACTCAAGTCAGAAACAATCTTGTCGCCATTCTCGAAGCCGACCAGGATCTGGCATCCGCCAAAGACGCTTGGCTTCCCTCGGTCGGGTTCTCAACCAATCAGTCTGTCACCAATTATCCCTCCTCCACCGAAGGTCGTTCCTCGACCTCATACGGCAGCAATTACGGTATCAACGCGAACTGGACGCTATGGGATGGGAATATCCGCAAATATCGTATCGAAAATTCCCGATTGCTTCGTCTCAGCGCAGAATCCAATGGAGAGAACATTATCAAGGAACTTGAACTTGGAATCCTTTCAGCCTATATAAATATTCTATATGCCCAGGAAGCTCTGCAAATTGCCGAACAGACTTTAGAGGTTTCGACCTCGCAGGCTGAAAGAGCTAAAAAGCTGATGGAATCAGGACGTTCCTCCAAAGTTGACTACGCGCAGATTGAAAGCCAGCGCGCCCAGGACGCATACGGAGTCGCGCAGGCTCAGGCAAATGTCGAAAATGCTATCCTGACCCTCAAAAAGATTCTGCAGTTCAACATCGATGAGGATTTACAGGTCGCTCCCTGCGCCTTCGATGAGAAATATATCCCCTCCCAGCTTCCTACCGCTCAGCAAGTATTCGATCAAGCAGCCGCCTGGGTTCCGGAGCTGAAAAGCAATACCCTCGCGACAGAGATAGCCCGGAACGAAATCAAGATTGCCAAAGCCTCCCTGCTCCCTTCGATAAGTGTCTCCGGAGGAGTCAATACAGGCTACGCCTCCGGTAAAGGCTCCTCCGGTTGGGGGTATCAGATGGGACATAATTTTAACGAGAACCTCGGACTGACTCTCTCGGTGCCGATTTTCGACGCCAATTCCTCCAAACGGGCGCAGGCCAAAGCGCGCCTTGCAGTGCTGGACTCTGAAATTAATCGCGACGCGCTTCTGTCAGATCTTTCCCAGACCATAGAATCCCTATTCATCGAATCGGATAATGCCCGGGCGAGATACAAAGCTGCGATTCCGCGCCTGGAGGCGGCCGAAATGACCAATACTCTGGTCAACCGCCAGTTTGAACTTGGAGCTGTCAATCCCCTCGAACTGCTGACGGCCCACAACAATCTCCTCTCCGCACGCCTGGAAGCTATCCAGAACCGATATATGGCTTTGCTCGCTGACAAGACCATAAATTATTACGCGACCCGCGAGCTTTCCCTTCCATAAAACAGTATTCCTCCATCGACAAATTATAAAGAAACTGGAATGAAACCTGCAATCTATATTTTCGCAGCCGCCATATCCCTTTCGGCCATTTCCTGCTCCAAGAAAGAATCCTGGGAGCTGGAGACATATACGGTAGACAAGACCTCCATGTCCGAAATAGTAACAGCCACGGGCACTATGGAATCCGTAACATCCGTCGATGTCGGCACACAGGTTACCGGCATCATCGACAAGCTGTATGTCGACTATAATGACCAAGTGACCAAAGGGCAACTGATTGCTGAAATTGAAAAGACGCTTCTCGACAGCGAGCTTAAAAGTGCCGACGCCTCAATGGCTTCCGCCAAGGCAAGCTATGAATACGCCCTGGCCAATTACAACCGTGACCGCCAGTTGCATTCCGAGCAACTTATATCCGATCTTGAATTTCAGACTACGCAAAAGGATTTCGAGATGGCGCGCCAAGCCTACGAAAAGACCAAGGCAGACCGTGTGCGTGCGGCCAAGAATCTGAACTACGCTGAAATCTACTCTCCTATCGACGGAATTGTAGTCTCCCGGGAAGTCGAGGTCGGTCAGACGGTCGTATCGAGCATGAATGTCGCCAACCTCTATGTTATCGCAGACCTTGACCACATGCAGGTTGTCGGAGCTGTCGACGAAGCTGACATAGGACAGGTAAAGGTCGGACAACACGTCACCTTTACAGTTGACGCATATCCTGACGATACCTTCAACGGAACCGTAACTCAGGTCCGTATCAATCCGACGACAACCAATAATGTTGTGACCTACGAAGTCATCGTCGGCGCCGACAATCCCGACCATAAGCTTATTCCGGGAATGACGGCGAACCTGACAATATATACTCTGGAGCTGGAAAATGTAACGGTCGTCCCTCTGAAAGCGCTCAAGTTCTCTCCCATAAACGCTCCTGAGGCGAAAGGAAAGGATATGCCGAAAATTATAGCCTCGAAAGAGAATCCGAAACATTCCGTATGGGTTGAGAGAGGTAATCAGCTTGTTCAGGTTCCCGTAACTTTGGGCGTCGCCAACAGCATTTACCAACAGATCACAAGCGGTATCAAACAGGGAGATAAGGTCGCACTCCAATATAATGCAAAAACCGAGGAGACGGCAAAGAAACAGGAGGAGAACCCCTTCATGCCCAAGCCACCGGGTCGCAAAAATAAATAAGCATGAAGGAAGACAGAAATATGGAGCGGCGCGAGAAACAATACGAAGAGCGCGACTCAAAACGCGAGATAATCCGCATTGAGAAATTAAAGCGCTATTTCAAGGTCGGGGATGAAACCGTCAAGGCTTTGCGAGGTGTCTCGTTCACTATCTTCGAAGGAGAGTTCGTCACTATCATGGGCACCTCCGGCTCCGGAAAATCCACCCTGCTCAATACTCTCGGCTGTCTCGACACTCCGACGTCGGGAGAATATTATCTCGATGGGATTCCGGTCAGCGGTATGAACAAGAATGAACGCGCGCGCATACGAAACCGCAAGATAGGATTCATTTTCCAGAACTACAATCTTCTCCCCAAGACAACAGCTCTGGAGAATGTGGAACTGCCGTTGTTATACAATTCCGCAGTCTCCGCCCGCGAAAGGACTGAGCGGGCGAAACGATGTCTGATGGATGTCGGACTTGGCTCGCGTCTCTATCATAAAAGCAATCAGATGTCGGGAGGTCAGCAGCAGAGGGTTGCGATTGCCCGCGCCCTCGTCAATAATCCTGTAATCATTCTTGCCGACGAAGCAACGGGAAATCTTGATACGCGCACATCCTTCTCTATTCTCACTCTCTTCCAGCGTCTACACCGCGAAGGAAAGACCATTATCTTCGTCACCCACAATCCGGAACTCTCCCGTTTCTCTTCAAGAAACATAACCCTACGCGACGGACACATTGTCTCCGATGAATATAACAACGATATTCAATCGGCCGAAGAGGTCTTACGCAGTCTTCCCGAAGAAACGGAATGAAAGTCCATCCGGAAATATCATAAAATTAGACATGAATTTTACCAATCTTCTCAAAATAGCCTTGAAAGCGTTGGGAAACAACAAGATGAGATGTTTTCTGACAATGCTTGGAGTTATCATAGGCGTCGGGGCCGTCATAGCAATGCTCGCTATCGGCCAAGGCTCAAAAAATTCCATAAAGGCTCAGATATCCGAGATGGGCAGCAACATGATAATGATCATGCCCGGGGCTGAACGACGCGGAGGAGTCAGGCAGAGCAGCGATGATATGCAGACCTTGAAACCGGAGGACTACGAGGCAATCGTCAATCAGGCCTCCGGAGTGAAGTATATATCTCCGATGGTTTCAAGTTCCGGACAATGGGTCAACGGCAACAACAACTACCCTTCGCAGGCCCAGGGGGTCAACACCCAGTATCTTGACATCCGGCAGAGAAAGGTGGCCCAGGGTGAGATGTTCTCTGAAGCAGACGTCAAGACGGCAGCCAAAGTCTGTGTGCTCGGAAAGACTCTTGTCACCAATCTTTTCCCGGATGGAACCGACCCGATAGGAAAGGTTGTCCGTTTCGGAAAGATTCCCTTGACAGTAATCGGCGTCCTCGATGAAAAAGGATACAATACGATGGGACAGGACCAGGATGATATGGCGCTGGTTCCATATACGACCGTTATGAAACGAATGCTGGCAATCGATTATCTCCAGGGGCTTCAGGCCTCGGCCGTAGATGAAGAGCAGACTCAGCAGACAATCGACGAGATAACCGAGATTCTCCGGACCCAACACAAGTTGCGGGAAGGACAGAACGACAATTTCAATATCCGATCCATGAAAGAACTGGCCGAGATGATATCATCCACCTCCACGATGATGACCGTTCTGCTGGCAGCTGTCGCCGGCATCTCCCTTCTTGTGGGAGGGATTGGAATTATGAATATCATGATTGTATCCGTCACTGAGCGCACACGAGAAATCGGTCTCCGTATGAGTATCGGAGCTACCGGACGCGACATCATGTCGCAATTCCTTATCGAAGCTATCATCATATCGGTCACCGGAGGTCTTCTGGGTATAATCTTAGGATCGCTCGCAACCTGGCTGATAAAACTCCTTGCCCATTGGCCTGTGCAGATCGATCCTTCCTCAGTAATTCTTTCTTTCGCGGTCTGCACCCTGATAGGGGTCATCTTCGGCTTCTATCCCGCGGCGAAAGCATCCAACCTCGACCCGATCGAAGCTATCCGTTACGAATAACTCCATCGCGCCTAATATAACAAACCCCGATTGCTTCATAAAGCAATCGGGGTTTGTTACTTTGAGATTGAAGGATTACTCCGCCGGATTCTCCCCGGCAGTCTCCTCCTGAGCCGGAGCATCGGGAGTGAATTTATCATATCCGGCGCCGACCAGTATATTGTACCATGTGAAGAGCTTCTTTATGTCAGTCGGATAAACACGGTCACGGTCGTAGTTTTCCACTATTTCAGCAAAGAGGTCGCGCAGAGTTCCGGCCTTGACTGCCGCTTTGACGTCGATCTGGTTTCCATCATATCTGGCATACACACGGTCCAGTATCTCTCCGAGAGGAAGGTCATCCCCCTCGGTATACATCGCGATATCGCCGAGAGACACGATTTTGTCGCGCTGCCCGACCGGCATACGCTTCTTGTCGGTGAGATTCTCGACAATCAGCATTGCGTTTCCCTGCGAAACGAGTTTATACAGACCGGGACGACCGGTAATGGAAATTATTTCTCTGAGGTTCATATTTTAATTTTTCTATTCTTTGGTTGTTACTTCAGTAATTCATCCCCCCTCCCTGCAAATCCCAATGTTTCAGCGCAGGATGAAGAGACACGGCCGCTGGTTTATATATTTAGAAACAGCGTCAATCAATCTGAGGCAGGAGAAGAAGTCCCGGCCGATTGTTTATTATTCTCACTCTTTTTCCTTCACTCCCACTTTTCATCTCCCCCCTTTGGGCTTGAATCCGAGAACGAACCTCTTCGGGTGTCAGTCCGCTTCTTGCGCATACTCGACTCACCCTCAGCTCCTCAGGCGCCTCTACAATCCATATTTCGTCAACCGCCTCGGCGAGGCCGGAACTGAAAAGAATCGCTGATTCCACAAACATACGTTTTCCACCTGCATTCCGGATTGCGCCCCATGTTTCCTCAACGTCGCGTCTAACAGTCGAATGAACAAGTCGATTGACCTTCTGACGCATTATATCATCAGAAAAAATAAGCTGTCCCATCCGGCGACGGTCGAGCAGTCGATCCTCCGTATAGATTTCCGGTCCGCATAGAGCAGAGAGTGAGTTGCGCAACGCCTCATCGTTTTCCATCAGCATCCTCGCCCCGAAATCGCAATCATAGACCTTCTCCCCACGAAGACGCAATATCCGGCTGACGACACTCTTGCCGGCCCCTATTCCTCCGGTCAGGCCGATAAGGTATGATTCTGACATTTCCTATTATTTTTCGTAAGTAGTTGCTAAAAATAAATGAGCATATAAAACGTGGCTATCGCGCCGGCCAATCAGATGCGGAGAGAAGGCGCTTAGCGGGCTAAGCAACTGAACGACAAGTCCGATTGGACAAGCGAGAGGCGCGTTTTATTGCTCAGGATTTCAAAATAAAAATACATCGTTTTATTTTTAGCAACTACTTAAGTAGTTGCTATCTGACTACTGAATACTCAACGCTATCGACATTCAGATCCGGATTCTGTAGTCCGGAAGGAACATTACCGATATAGATGGGCAGCTTGAGAGAGCGAGAAGTTGAAACAGAGTTATAGTCAACGATGACACTGATGTCGGTCACTTCATCGCTAAAACGGCTCATCGGCACATAATAACTGACCTTGGCACGCGCCGGAAAGAGCATAAGAGAAATACCATCCGGCACATTTATAGCCTTTATCGGCACCTCCGTCTCTTTGCGGACCAAAGGTTCCGCTTTTGCGCTGACTGTCACTCTCGCCGGTATAGTTCTGGTCCCGGGAATCTGGATGATATCCGTTGTCGTCATTCCTGACTCCTTAAGGTTGTTCATGACAACCCTCTCGGCGAATACCCTATTGACGGTGTCGAGAATAGATTGCGGACCGTAGATTCGGACTCGGGACGGCTGAAGTTCAGCTGTCCCGACTACAATATTTCCCGGAGCCGCTTCTATCTGAGCGTTGACAACAACCGGAACCATCTTTCCCTTCGATGTCGTGAAAGCAAGACGTAGGGAGTCAACGGAAACAGATAGAATAGAGGCGCTTTTTCCGAAAACAGCTTTTATCGAGGCATCAAGATCAGAAGGGGTCAGACGAAAATAACCGTTCTGCGCGAAATCCCGGAAATTCAGTTTCAGTTCAGGCTCGCGGAATCCGCCGGCGCGGAAAAGGCTCGTGCCGCGATCCCGCACCGCGACATGAATGGTCTGCGGGGGTTCCTGAATGAATGTTACCGAATCAGGAACATTCTCGACCTGGACACGCATCAAGAAATCTCCCTGAGCAGAATCGTTCATCGCCATGACAATCCAGAATATAGCCGCGATTACCACAAACCCCAAAAAAACAATTGTGTTGTGGAAACCCCGCGAATTTCTCAGACGTCTGACAAACGGGCGTATATCAGGGAGATACTTCATTACTTATTCTTCTGAGCGTCAGCAGCCTGCTCGACAGTCGGGAAAACTGATCCCTTGTCGACACGTATAGTTACATTGGGAGCGACCTCAAGCATGATGGTTGTGTCGGAAATCTCTTTGATCCGACCATGAATTCCACCGGCGGTCACTACCTTGTCTCCTTTGGCCATAGCCTCGCGGGCCTTCTTGATTTCCTTCTGCTTCTTGCTCTGCGGACGAATCATGAAGAAATAGAAGATAACGATCATAGCGACAATCATAAGGATGCCGCTCAATCCTCCGCCCTGGGCGGCTTGAAGCATAATCATGTTTAGCATATTTTAGTTATGTTTGTTTTCGATAGAAGAGGCGTTACTTATGAAGTTTGCCCGACTCTCTGAGTCTGTCTGTAATTGCCATCAGCTGGGCATAGACGAAATCCTTGCTCCGGGGAGTCGAATAGAATTTCGCAATCTCGACATACTCTCCGATTGAGACCTTAAGGGGTATCTTCGGGAAATTCAATATCTCGGCCAAAGCGCAGTAGAGGATGACGACATCCATGAAGGCCAGACGCTGGGCATCCCAGTTGGAGCCTTTAACCGACTCATTTATCAGCTCCTGATAATAAGGACGGTTCATGAGAGCTTTACGGAACAAGTCTTCCCCGAAAAGCTCATCCTCTTTGTCCTTATACATCGGCATGACGTGAGTCATACCTTCCTCTCCCCTCTTCTTTCCATTCTCGCCGAAGCGCTTGAGGGTTTTAAGAAGAAATTCGCCGACTATCTCGAAATCATCATTCCAGAATACAGACTTCTCCTCAAGAGACTCCAGAAAATCCTCATTTCGGAAAATAACCTGCTTGAAGAGATCGCGCCATAGTTCCGCATCCTCTTTAAGTCCGGGAGCCGACGGGTTTTCCATATAAGCGCGGTAGACCTCGGAATTGACAATGGCTTTGAGCAACCTGGCAACAATTCCCTCATCCTGCGGAATCCAGTTACACCCCAGGGAACTGACGTTTTCCTGCAGAACCGTATCTTCGCGCAAAGCACTGACAAGCCGGTTCTCCACAAACCGCAGATTTGGATTAAGGTCTTCCGGGGTCGCGAGATACTTATGCCGGTTCTCATCAAGCTGCCGTTCCCTCAGCCATGTCAGGGCGACCGGAAGAGAGAGAAGGCGGATATACAGACGGCGCGCGTCGAGAAGAGAACGACGAAGTTCGACAAGCGCGGTGCGGGTTCCTCCTCCGGAAGTATAAAAATTGGTAAAGGTCCGCGTCATCATGGCGCGCATCCTCTCGAAACCGTGGAGCGTATATCCTTCCATACGGCCGACGACCGCGTTATATCCCTCCGAGGGAAGGATGATGGAGGTGAATATTTCCTCCCAGACTCTTTGGCGTTCACCTTCGTTTTCATCTTTGACGAAACGTTTATATATCGCTGATTCCCTGACGCTGTCTGTCAAAGAAGACTCAATGGATGAAAATGGCGAACCGCTCATGCGTCCCCTTTCAAGGGCACCTCGGACACTGTCAGACGTAGATACGTTTTCGATGAATTGCGTCTCGGCAAGAGGCATCTCGCCTCCGCGCTTCTTGATTGAACGGGCCACCCGAACCATCAGAGCAAGCGTATCGACATACAACTGATAGGCGAACCTCTGCTCGCGTGTAGGATTCTCCAACGGGGTCTCTATCTGGAAACTGCTGTCGGAGAGCAGATGGGAATAGAGAAGCTGGACAACCTTCAGTCTGATAAGAACTCGATTGATCATTTCTTTATGGTATATGCCGGACCTCCGCCCGGCGTCTTAGACCCTGGTGTTAACATTTTTACATGACAAGGTCTTAATTCTGCAAATTTAATCATTATTCCGCAATCCCGCAAACATCATCCCTCTCCGCGCTGACGGACAACTTCGTACATAAGTACTCCGGCCGCCACCGATACGTTGAGCGATCCTATGCGTCCACGAAGAGGTATGGCCGCCAACGAATCGGCCTGCCGCAGGATATCGTCGGATATTCCGGTTTCTTCGGCTCCCATCACTACTGCCGTCGGGACGCTCATATCGACTTTTGTATAATCCTCGGCCCCTTTCTCTGTAGCGGCTACGATCTTTAAGCCGTTCTCGCGAAGAAAAGTGATTGCCTTCGTCAAATCCTTCTCCCTACATACCGGCACATACAGAAGCGCTCCGGCAGAGGTTTTCATGGCGTCCGGTGTGACCGAGGCACTCCCTCGTTCGGGGATGACAATGGCGTCTACCCCTGCGCAGTCGGCGCTTCTCGCGATGGCTCCGAAGTTACGGGTGTCCGTCACTCCGTCAAGAACAAGGATAAAGGGATTCTTACCTTCCTCGTAAAGGGCAGGTATTACATTTTCCAGTTTATGATAGGGGGCGGCCGCCAACAGGGCTATCACCCCCTGATGGTTTTTCATCGTTATACGGTTCAGCTTCTCGGCAGGCACTTTCTGCACCGGAATGTCATAAAGTTTCAGCGCCTGCGACAGCTCCTTCGCCAGATCGCCACTCAAATCGCGCCGCATCAACACTTTATCGATATGACGGCCGCTCTCCAGAGCCTCCATGACGGCCCGCAGGCCGAAGATATAGTCGTTCTTTTCCATATCATTTTTTAGACCCCATCCCTATCATTTTTAGACCCCATCCCTCAAGAAATATCTCTGACAGGTTCACAGTCCCAGAAGCGCCCGGGCATTATCTATGGCTGCCTCGTTGAGCTTGCGTCCTGAAAGCATTCGCGCAAGCTCCGTCACCCGCTCCTGTTCTTTCAATGCCCTGACATTGCTGACTGTCCTGTCTTCCAGGTCTCGTTTATAGACCAGATAATGGGTCCGCCCCTTGGCCGCAACCTGCGGCAGATGGGTAATTGCCAGCACCTGCATATTTTCCGCTATGCGGGCCATCATCTCCCCCATCTTGTCAGCTATTTCGCCGGAGACACCGGTGTCTATCTCATCGAAGATAACAGTCGGAAGTTTTAGTTTGTCAGCCAGCATACCCTTTATGGTTAGNGTCAGACGGGAGATTTCTCCCCCNGATGCNACCTTTGCCATCGGCATAGGATCCTGATTCTTATTGAAGGANCAACGGAATTCTATTATATCCTGTCCTTCGGAAGTCAATTTGCCCTGAGTCATACTGACCTCGAANCTTATATGCTTAAGTCCAAGCGGACGCGCATCCCTGTTNACTCGCTCNGCGAAACGCAAGGCAGCCTTTGTCCTTGACTCAGTCAGTTTGCGCGCCTCCTCCCTTATGGTCTGGGCAAGNGCNCGTGCCTCCTCCTCAAGTTCCTTCATCTCGGCCGGATTCCCTTCGGCTCCCTCCAGNTGGGCGGCAAGACTCTCCCTCAGCGATATAAGTCCGGCCGAGCCTGTTACCTTGAACTGAAGTTCGGCTTCATANAGTTCATGCATCCTGTTCGTCAGCCTCGTCAGTTCCATCGGGTCGGCATCTATCGANTCCAGTTCATCCTCGATTGTCTGACATATATCGGTCAGTTCTATATATAGATTATCGAGNCGCTCATGGATTTCCGGATGTGAAGACATNAGATTGCGGGCATCATAGACCAGGGCACGGGCCCCGGACTCTTCNCCGTCNAGAAACTGNCATGCCTGCGTCAGACGTTCCCTTATCTCCTCNGAATCACTCAGGATNGCGAATCTGCGNTCGATTTCCTCCAGTTCNCCTTCTTTGACATTGAGCCGGTTCAACTGTTCGAGCTGAAACTCNATTATCTCGCGGTTCTCGCGATGGCGGTCGCGCAGNTCACGAAGTGTNCGCAGACGGGCNCGCAATTCGACATACTTTCGGAAATGCGATTTATAGCTTGAAATCAAAGCTGAATTGCCTGCCATAAGNTCAAGAATCCGNCGCTGATGGACAGGATCGGAAAGGAGTCTGTTAGTGTTCTGGCTGTGGACATCGATCAACTG
This sequence comes from Bacteroides sp., assembly GCA_014801785.1. GTDB lineage: Bacteria > Bacteroidota > Bacteroidia > Bacteroidales > Muribaculaceae > Lepagella. Next base: position 215,106 of record JAAVDN010000009.1, read on the forward strand.
CTCGGCAATCTCACCAAGGACCGGNAGGGTGACAGGCGTGTCGTTGACGAAGGCGCGGGAACGCCCGCTGCCGAGCAACTCGCGTCTGACAATTATCTGCCCCTCATTCCAATCCAGATCGAGGTGNTCGAAGACGGCACGCAACGANGGGGCGACATTATCAAACCACGCCTCGATGGTGGATTTTCCTTCCCGGGTTANCAANTTNCCTCCCGCACGNTCGCCGGTCAGAAGACCTAACGCTCCCATCATTACCGATTTTCCGGCTCCTGTTTCGCCCGTTATGATGCTCAGCCCTTCGTTGAAATCNAGTCTGACCTCATCTATGAGGGCATAATTTCTTATGATAAGTTTCTGAAGCATTGTGATTCAATGTTAACGTTCGGCTCATTCCGCGCCCTTACGTATCTTTTCTATTCTGTCGCGGTCAGCCGGATATATCTTCTCAAGCATTGTCGCCACTTCCTCGCGCTCTGTCTGGGGAGCCTTTGAGTAGAGATTGACAAGCTCGTCCAGTTTGGCATCGCGAAATAAAGACAGAGAGACCGACATGGGGGCGACATCGTATGCGTTGGCAACCGCTGACAGCGATTTNGTAATAACGCCNCTTCCCTTGTCAGGAGATGTCACCATCTCGTCCAATCCCTTGCGATGATAGTCATANAGCATCTGGCGGATNGGAGCCATNTTCTGATCCGTAAACGACGTGAGAACTCCGCTGCGGTTCTTNGGATCCTCAAAAGCCCTCCACCCTATCTCNCCGAGNGACTGCGCNTGCTGAAGAACGGAGGTNGCCTTATCATAGAACGGCTGTCCACCCTGTGGNGAGAAGCTGTCNAAATCTATCGCCAGTAGCAGATAGGCATAGAAATCGATGATNGCTCTTAGGTTGGAATCGACGGTTGACTCGTTGAATGTCAGCGGATCTCCCTCGCGGTAATCGAACTCGATGCGTGTNTCGCGGAAATTGAAGAGTGTTGTCGTATAGGTTGAATTATAGACCGGACGCGAAAGCTGAACCTGNAGGTCCCCTTTTATTCTATCATCCTTATATTCTCCGACAGTAAGNAAAAAACGGCATTCCAGTCTNTCTATGGGAGAAAAAGTGGCGTTCGAGAATTTTGTCTCGTTTAGATATTCGGTCAGCGATTCCTTCAATGTCTCGAAGACCGACTTGGAAACGCCCTCGATCTGTTGGGCATTTACCTCGACTGTGCAGTTTAATTCCTGCGCATGTCCCGCCAGCATTCCAAAGGTCATAAGGAGACCTGCCCCAAAAAAGCGTCCCAGATTCCTGCCGCTCCTCTTACCTTCTTTCTCAGTTTTCTTTCTTCTTTCTTTTTTGCTCATCAATTATGTTCTCCACAATCAATCTCGCCAGTTCCCGCTTATCCATTGCAGAATATTTCTTCCTGGCGAGATCTCGATTAATAATAGTTATGGAATTGGTATCGACGTTGAAACATTTTCCGTCACGCAGGGAGTTCATGACTATGCAGTCAAGATTCTTGCGCTCCATTTTGGAGCAGGCGTTTTCAAGTTCATGGTCGCTCTCCAGGGCAAACCCTACGAGAAAACGGTCTCCCTTGATGCGACCGAGACTGGCGGCGATATCGGGATTGCGGACGAGATGTAACGTCAGTTCTTCCTCTCCTTCGCGCTTGATTTTTCTCTCCGCGCATTTCTCCGGACGGTAATCAGCGACGGCGGCACTCATAATGGCTCCGTCACACATCTCAAACTCCTTGAGGCATACCTCATACATCTCCACGGCACTCCGGACATTGATGCGTTTCACAAGTGGAGACTCCGGTGTCGGGATAGTAACGGGACCTGCGACAAGAAGGACCTCTCCCCCTCTTTCGGCAATCTCGGCTGCCAGATCGAATCCGGTTTTCCCGCTTGAATAGTTTCCGATGAAGCGGACAGGATCTATATTTTCAAAAGTCGGACCGGCCGTTATCAACCATCTCTGCCCTTTCATATCGCTGTCGGATTTGCCGGCGATTCCTGCGTTACGGGCTTCGAGAAAAGCTTCCACTCGCTCCACAATCTCTTCGGGCTCGGCCATTCGACCCTTACCGATGAGATGGCTCGCAAGTTCACCGCTTCCGGGCTCAATGATTTCTACTCCGTCGCGGCGTAAGGTCTCAAGGTTACGCGCCGTAGTCGGATGAGCAAACATATCAAGATCCATCGAGGGGGCCACCATGACGGGAGCCTTGGCTGAAAGATAGGTGGTCACGAGCATATTATCGGCCACCCCGGTTGCCATCTTGGCAAGCGTGGAAGCCGTAGCAGGCGCTACCAGCATCAGGTCTGCCCAGAGACCGAGGTCTACATGGGAATGCCACTCCCCGCTGTTGGCTGTAAAAAATTGACTGATGACAGGCTTGCCGCTGAGCGCCGAGAGGGTGACGGGAGTGATGAATTCTTTGGCGGCAGGGGTCATGACAACCTGCACCTCCGCTCCCCTCTTAATAAGAAGACGAAGGAGCATGGCAGACTTATAGGCGGCTATGCCCCCGGTTATGCCGAGTATGATATGTTTTCCTTTGAGCATTGCTTTCTCATCTTTAACCCCGTCCCAAAAAGTAATTTCAGAAGCTCAGTAGCGAACGGTTCAGACCCTACCTCAGCGGTTGTTCTTTTCTGACTTGAACTTGTATTTGTAGGCGTAGACTATATCCTTGGTGTTCTTTGGGAAGGCTCCGTTGAGAATCCAGTCGAAGAAGGATGGTTCGCGATGCCATACCTCGCGTAGCGTGCGCCCTTTGTTTTTGCCGAAGTTAAAAGTCGGTTCATCCTTGTCGTTAAGAACAATTCTCCCCGCCAGGTCCACACTTCTGCCGATGCGNGAATGCTCCTCAAGGGATTCGACATTATTCTCCAGCTCGGGATATTTTTCAATCTGCCGGAGAAGCACTTCGTAAGTAGCGCGNGTATCAGCCAAAGCGGAATGAGCATCCGTCAGNTCCTTTCCGCAATAGAAACGGTAGGCGGCGATCAAAGTGCGCTGCTCCATTTTATGGAATATATTCTGGACGTCGATGAAATGCCTGCCGGCTGTCTTGAAATCAAGNCCGGCTCGTCCGAACTCTTCCATCAGNAGAGGAACATCAAATTTATTGGAGTTGAAACCCGCGATGTCGCAGTCATCGAAAATCTCGAACAGTGAACGGGCGATCTGCGGGAAGGTCGCGCAGTCTGCGACCTTCTCGTCCGTAATATTATGAATCGCCGTGCTCTCGGGAGGAATAGGAATCCCGGGATTCAACATCCGGGTCTTNTCNTCAGTGTGTCCGTCAGGAAAAACCTTAATATATGACANTTCNACAATTCGGTCTGTCATTATATTGGTTCCCGTTGTCTCCAGATCGAAAAAGATCAGTGGTCTCTTAAGATTAAGCGTCATTGCCTCAATTTTGCAGTCGNGTTCGGAATATTTGATTCAGAACCTTCTCGTTNTTATCCGACNCCNTTACAGGAAGTAACCGCCGGAGANTCGACATCTTNCGNCGTTACTATTTCNTATGGNATGGAGTCTCANTCTCGTTTTTACCGCTTCAGACCATGAAAGGCATCAGNAGCATTGTCACATCCTCTCCTTCCTTCTGNTCAAAGGGNACGAAAAGCATCGGNCGNGCAGGNCCGGAAAGCTCCAGAACTACGTTCTCACACGGAATGTTGGCAAGCACTTCCTGCGATGCGTCCGCCGTCAGGCCAATCGAGAAATCAGGCCCTTCGTAATCACACATCACCTTCTCGCTACCGCTGACGCCGTGGTCTATATCCTGGGCGGATAGAGCGATGGATGAGGGTGAGAAGTCGAACCGGATNCGTCTTGAGGTGTTGGAGGGACTNGAAGGGTTGGAATCGTCGGAAGCGGAGATAGCAACGCGCTTTACCGCTGAGAGGAGATTCTGGCGGTCTACTACTATGCGGTAAGGATTCGAGGTCGGGATGACCCTGGAATATGGGGCATAGCGCCCTTTCATAAAGAGACAGCTGAAGGTATAGGAACCGAAGGAGAAGACCGCGCTTTTGTCNCTGAGNCGAATCTCGGCTTCCTCTGCATCGTCTGAAATGAGAGAATTGATTACTCCGCAGGTCTTCATGTGAAGAATGAACTGGAGAGTCATGCCGGGAGCGAAACTCGTTGCCGTGTACCNCACGAGCTTCTGACCGTTNGTTCCTACCATTACNAGTTTGTCATCGAAACAGTCCCAGAGAATACCGGCCATAGTCGGATTGTTAGCCTTTAGGTCTGCTGCGAAAAGAGTCATGGAGAGTCCTCTTGAGATGACGGCTGCGGGTACTTTCAAAGTGCGGCTCTCGGCCGGCGTCGGAGGCAACGGATAGGGTGCCGGATCAACGCCCATCAGTTTGAACTCACCGTTCTGGTATGATATTTTTATCATGAAGTCTTTCTGGACTTCAATTGTGATCGGCTGATTTGCGATCTCCTTAATCATCTCCAGAAGTTTTTTGGCATTGATGGCGATCTGCCCTTCTCCTTCCGCTTCGAAGACCTCCATTGAAGATGTCAGTACGTTCTCAGAATCTGAAGCAGTGATGGACAGCCGGTCTCCATCAAGGTTTAAGAGGAAATTATCGAGTATCGCGATAGTGTTTCTCGAATTCAACACCTTTGCCGAAGCGTTGAGCTGATTGAGGAATTCTTTTCCCTGTACGGTGAATTTCATATATCTCTTTATGTAATGGATTCNATTTCCGAACCGGCGTNATAGCCGAAATGATTGNAGAAGAGAGTCCGCTTGTGCGGACACATAAAAGCGAACCGACGCGAAACATTGTCGCGCAGGTTGTTTAATGTTTCTACAAATTTAAGATAAAACTTCGANAAAAACAATAGGCCGCGCCTTAAATCAGACGCGGCCTCGTTTTATCGGGAGTTNTANTTTAAGCNTCCTCAGTCTCGGAAATAACCTCAAACTCGACTTCGGAGAGNACCTCCTTGTGGAATTTGATGACAGCGGTGTANACACCAACCTCCTTGACAGGNTTCTTGACAACGATAATCTTGCGNTCTACGTTGTGGCCCAGTTTCTCGAATGCTTCAGCAATCTGAGCGGCACCGACAGAACCGAAGACAGTTCCGTTGGCGCTGGTCTTGGCGGGGATTGTCAGNTTGACGCCTTCGATAGCCTTTGCAGCCTCTTCGGCCTCAGCCTTGATCTTGGCGATCTTGTGGGCGCGCTGCTTGAGATCCTCCTCAAGCTGACGCAGGGAAGCGTTTGTGGCGATGATTGCCTTTCCCTGGGGGATGAGGTAGTTGCGGCCGTAGCCATCCTTCACCTCAACAACATCATCTTTGTAACCCAGATCGGCTACATTTTCTTTCAGGATAAGTTTCATTTAGAGTCTGTTTTTATGGGGTGGGACAACTTATTTCATCAGGTCGGTGACGTAAGGAAGCAGAGCCAGATGACGGGCGCGCTTCACGGCCTGGGCGACACGGCGCTGGAATTTCAGCGAGGTACCGGTGATACGACGCGGAAGGATCTTTCCCTGTTCGTTGAGGAACTTCTTGAGGAATTCGGGATCCTTATAGTCGATATACTTGATACCGCTGCGTTTGAAACGGCAATATTTCTTTCTCTTGGTGTCTACGCTCAGGGGAGTGAGATAACGGATTTCGCTGTTTGCTGCCATGATTAGTTGTTTTCTGCGTTAGCCTCTGCTGCAGCTTCGGCGGGTTTCTGATTGGCTTTGTTTGCTCTCAGGGTACGGCGCTTCTCGGCATATTCCTGCGCATACTTGTCAAGACGGAAAGTCAGGAAGCGGATTACGCGCTCATCACGACGGAAAGCGATATCAAGCTTCTTGACGAGAGTCGGCTCACCCTTGAACTCAAGAAGGCAGTAGAAGCCGGTGCTCTTCTTCTGGATCGGGTAGGCCAGCTTCTTGAGGCCCCACTCTTCCTGGTTGACGATCTCTGCACCGTTATCGGTCAGGATCCCCTTGAATTTCTCTACCGCTTCCTTCATCTGTTCATCAGACAAAACGGGAGTTAAAATGAAAACGGTCTCGTAACAATTCATTGTTCTGAGGATTGTTGGTTATGATTATCAGTAAGTTTTTGCAGGAACAGCTCCAAGGAGCGTTTATAACAGATATCCGAAAAGAATCCCGGAATCTTCGTCCGTAGCGCGTCCCGCCAAAAACTTCGCAAAGTTACAAAAAATTTCCGAATCCACCAAATCTCCGTAATCAGTACCCTTTTCTGCTACTGACTGTCATGGCGTCGAGTAGTTCTTGGTAGCAGGTGACTTGATGATATCTCTCTTTACTCGTCACGTCCGGTCGGGGCGCAATAAATTGCGCCCGCGCAGAATCGGTGTCATCACCCAATCCCATTTTTTTATCGCGGGCGTCGATTTGGATATCGCGGGCGCAATTTATTGCGCCCCTACAATCCTCCATATCCGTTCTCCTGCACGTCGGATACGCTCTTAAGAAGCTGTTAAAATAAATGAGTGTATAAAACGCGGCTATCGCGCCGACTATTTGGCCGCGGAGATTAGTTATTTTTGAAGGCGGATGAAATCGATGATGAGGGTGAGGACTTGGGGAGAGATTGTCTCCTCAATCAGGGCGTATTCGCTAAGAGTACCGGTTTGGCAGTTCTGGAAAAGATGGTTTAAATCATTTAAAGCCACTGTTTTGTTGAAGTCATTTTTAGGCAATCCTTTGTTAAGTGCTTCTAAATTCTTCTCATAGCAAACCTGAGTATCTTTTGTACCGTTCAGGGCTAACACCGGGCATTTAATGTCGCCTAATCTCTTACTCGGGTCTAATGCTACGAAATATTGCATATAGGGTGATTTCATCTGCTGAACTACGGCTTTCAGATTCTGTTTCAGTTCTGCCGGCAAATTGGATTTCTCCAATTTTTCAGAGGCGGTTGCATCACAGTCAAAGATGTATGAAATCAGATCGCAATATTCATCAGCCACCTCTTGCGGATAGTTTGTGTGACTGAACGCCGAACGGTTCTGATCCATAAGGGTTTCCTTTCCCGAAATCACCATACCGGCCAAGCTGACAATAAAATCCGCCTTCTTATCCGCACCTAAGAGGAGTGCAATGGAACCACCCTCGCTGTGACCGAGTACGCCCACCTTATTGAATTTCTGACGCAAGAGATCGATACCGGCTAATGCGTCGTTCATCAGGTCCTCGGTGGTGCAGTTTACCGCGTCGCCTGTTGACTCCGCGAAGCCTCGGTCGTCGTATCGCAAAGAGGCTATTCCGTTTCTTGCCAGCGCGTCAGCAATGACAGCAAACGGTTTATGCTCATAAATCTCTTCGTCCCGATTTTGAAGTCCGCTCCCTGTAACCATTATTACAACCGGGGTTTCCCTATTATAACCCTCGGGAAGTGTCAACGTGCCCTTCAATACAGCATCTCCGTTTAAGAAACTCACATCCTCCTGCTGATAGGGGAACGGCGGTTTGGGTGTCTGAGGACGATGAAAAGTTGTGTCGCCGCTATGAAGGGTCAGAGGGAGCATCATCCCACTTTGGGTGAATTTGCCGATAATTTCCGATCCTTTACATTTCCCGGTAAACGTGGCCCCGATCATGGGGATATTGATTGATATTGAGTCGGTTTCAANNCGTATAAGCTGAATCGGTATTCCTTTTACACCCTGGGCCGGTGAGTCGATNGTNGGNTTTTCATCATCTAAATGAAANACCAANGGAATTTTTGTTCCCTGCACCTCAAGTTCGCCNGACCATGCNCCGGTCTGGGCATTGANACGGAANATGCTCACAAAAGAAAATAATAGGGATAGGAAAATCAATTTTTTCATATNTAATCTTNTATTTCTTAAATCTTNNGANTAAAAATCANTAATTTGNTGCNAATTTAACAATTNTANTGAAATATAACAANAATACTNCNNTAATTNNTATGATGAAGNAGGGATTTGTCCTGAACAACTGANAAATCNNCAATTNTGGATACTATNTTTTCTCCCANACGACATCAAAATTCAATCGAAGCGCCCCAATAAAAAAAATNGTCCGGACTGCNTTAGTCCGGACNATTTTTTATCNGATTAAAGTTTANTCAGCTATCATATAGTCAGCGAGCTGTGCGGGNCGGAAGTTGCCGATGAAGTCGGCATGTTTGGCGACCTCAGCCTGNCCATATTTNACATAGACATGGAGCGACTTGCGGAACGAAGCGTCACGCTGGGTGTCGGACAGAAGCAGNTAACCCATGACGATAACGCCGGCCATNTCCACCAGGCGACGGGCCATGAAGTCAACATAGGCCGGATCCTTAACCTCNGTAACNGCNGTCACGGCGTCAGCATACTGCTGGGTCATGAACATCAGGGTGTTGCGTACNTCCTCGTCTTCGGGAGCAATAACCTCCTTCTCCATCTCGCGGATAGCATTGAGATATGTTCCGGTTGTCACGTGGCGAATAGCGGCGACTACCTGAAGCTGGGTGGTACCCTCGTAAATGGAGGTGATGCGTGCGTCACGATAGAGGCGCTCGCAACGGTAATCCTTCATGAAGCCGGAACCACCGTGAATCTGGATGCAGTCGTAGGTGTTCTGGTTGCAATATTCGGAAGTCATACCCTTTGCCAGCGGAGTGAAAGCATCAGCCAGACGACTGTAGCCTTTTGCCTCCTTCTTCTCCTCTACAGTCAGAGGACGCTCCTTTGCAATATCGTCATATACTTTGTAGAGGTCAACATAACGGGCGCAGGCATAGAGAAGTGTGCGGCTCGCGTCGAGCTTCGCTTTCATGAGAGAGAGAATCTCGGANACAGCGGGGAACTCGATGATAGCCTTGCCGAACTGCTTGCGGTCTCGCGCATAGTCAAGCGCCTCACGGTAAGCGGCCTCGCTCAGGCCGACGCTTTGGGCAGCGATTCCGAGACGGGCGCCGTTCATAAGCGCCATGACATATTTTATCAAACCGAGACGACGGCTGCCGACGAGTTCTGCAGGCGCATCCTTATATACGAGTTCACAGGTCGGACTCCCCTTGATACCCATCTTGTTCTCGATGCGGCGGACATTGACTCCTCCGTTGCGCTTATCATAGATGAACATCGANAGACCACGGCCATCCTTGGTTCCCTCTTCNGAACGNGCGAGAACAAGGTGAATGTCAGAATCGCCGTTGGTGATGAAGCGCTTCACTCCGTTGAGGACCCATGAACCATCCTCCTTCTGGGTAGCCTTGAGCATGACTGACTGGAGGTCGGAACCGGCGTCGGGTTCCGTAAGGTCCATCGACATGGTCTCTCCCTGGCATACACGCGGAAGATATTTTGACTTCTGTTCCTCGTCAGCGAACTCATAGATTGTCTCGGCGCAATCCTGAAGACCCCAGAGGTTCTCGAATCCGGCGTCAGCGCGGCTGACGATATCGGCGGCCATAATATAGGGGACAATCGGGAAATTCAGACCTCCGTAACGGCGAGGCATGGACATTCCCATGAGGCCGGCCTTGCGGCAGGCATCAAGGTTGCGCTGAGTGCCTTCGGCATAGACAACGCGGTTGTTGACGACCTGCGGGCCCTCGTGGTCTACTCCTTCGGCATTCTCGGCGACTATATCGCCGCAAATCTCGCCGACGATCTCCAGGACCTTGTCGTATGAGTCCATCGCATCTGCGAAATCTGCCGGGGCATAATCATATTTCTCCGCGTCGGCGAAGTTGCGTTCCTTCAGCTCGACGATCTTCTCCATCAGAGGATGGCTAAGATGCGCTTTGAGCGAGGGGTTGTCGTTATAATAGTTTGCCATTGCTTTCTTTGGTTGGTCGGACACACCGGATTCCAGTATGATGAAACGCGGATTGCATCCTTTTTTTAGCGAACTTACCTTGAGTTCCTTTTGGGACTTACTTGGAGTTCTTTTTATAATACTGAATCAGCTTGGGAAGGACCTCTTCGATTTTTCCTGTGATGACGATGTCGGCGATAGTGTTTATCGGCGCGTCGGGATCGGAGTTGATGGAGATTATGAGCGAGGAGTCCTGCATTCCGGCGATATGCTGGATCTGTCCGGAGATTCCACAAGCGATATAGAGCTTCGGGCGGACGGTCACACCGGTCTGACCAATCTGGCGGTCATGATCTATCCAACCGGCGTCAACGGCAGCGCGGCTTGCGCCTACTTCAGCTCCGAGGGTGTCTGCAAGTTTTTCGAGGAGCTCGAAATTCTCTTTGGATCCAACGCCATAACCACCTGCAACGATGATAGGGCTACCCTTGAGGTTAACTTTCGATTTCTCGACATGACGGTCTATGATGGAGACGACGAAATCTTCCGGATTCGTATATTTCGCTACATCGAGGTCAACGACCTCTCCCTTATAGTTCTCATCCTTTATCTCCTTCTTCATGACACCTTCGCGGACGGTAGCCATCTGAGGGCGACATTCGGGATTGACGATGGTCGCGACAATGTTACCGCCGAATGCGGGACGGATCTGGAGCAGAAGGTCCTTATATTCCTTGCCGCTCTTGGCATCGGTATGGTCTCCGATTTCAAGGGAGGTGCAGTCTGCGGTCAGTCCGCTGTGGAGTGCGGATGAGACACGCGGTCCGAGGTCGCGCCCTATAGAGGTCGCGCCCATGAAGGCGATACGGGGTTCGAGTTCCTTGAAAAGGTTGATGAGAATAGAGGAATGCGGGAGAGAGGTGTAAGGATACAGACGTTCGTCCTCGATTTTGTAGAGAGTATCGACTCCGTACGGGAAAACCTGTTTCTCTATATCCTTAAGGTCGGAGCCGGCAACTACTGCCTGAAGCTTGACTCCGAGGCGGTCTGCCAGCTGACGGCCTTTGGTCAGCAGTTCGAGGCTTACATCGGCGACGCGGCCATCCTCATATTCGCAATAGACGATGAGATTGTTTTTTTCTGACATCTTGATGTTCGTTTATTGTCCTTTTGGCCTTCGGTCAGCCGATGGTGTGGTTAGCGATCAGTTCCTTGACCAGATCTTCAAGAGCCTGGTCTGTATTCTCAACGCGGCGGGCCTCCTTGGCGGTGAAGACAACGCTTTCGATACCCTTAACTTTTGTCGGACTTCCGGCCAGACCGCACTGTTCGAGATCAGCATCGACTGTCTGGGCGTTCCATTCGTTAATCTTGAGGTAAGGACGCTTTTCAAGCAGTTCCTTGGCAGCCTCATCTGCCGCTACCTCCGAGGGAACGGCGGCTCTCTTGTATTTCTGGATATTCTTGGCGTTGCGCGGACGGCAGTCGGCGGCGGAGCCGTTGACAGTGACAACAAGAGGCAACGGTGCCTCTACAGTCTCGACACCGCTCTCGATACGGCGCTTGACTGTGATCTTTCCATCCTTGATGCCGAGGATCTCCTCAGCATAGGTAACCTGCGGCAACCCGAGTTTCTCGGCAATCTGCGGACCGACTTGAGCGGTATCTCCGTCGATAGCCTGACGACCACCGATGATAATATCAGCCTCACCGAACTTGCGGACGGCAGCGCTGAGCGCATAGGAGGTGGCAAGGGTATCGGCGCCGGCGAAAGCACGGTCGGAAAGAACGATTCCGGCATCAGCTCCGCGATAGAGACCTTCGCGGATGACTTCGGCGGCACGCGCCGGTCCCATAGTCAGAAGTGTCACTTTCGAACCGGGATAAGCATCCTTCAGTCTGAGCGCCTGTTCAAGCGCATTGAGGTCCTCGGGGTTGAAAATCGCAGGGAGAGCGGCACGGTTGACCGTTCCGTCCTCCTTCATCGCATCTTTTCCCACGTTTCTCGTATCAGGCACCTGCTTGGCAAGCACAATGATATTCAAACTCATATATGTAGCGTTTAGTTTAATGTCTTGAGGTTCTTCTCCCCTCCCTACTGAAATAGGACCATGTCCCCCCGATTTTTGCAAAGTTAATAAAAAATTTTTAACTTTGGTCTCTCTTTGTTGCCAAAACCAGATACCATGCTGAAACAACTCCCGCTCTTNGCCTCTCTCCTGCTCTCTTCGATTCCGATGCTCGGAGCCGATCCGGTCGCTGAAGCCCGTGTGGCCATCAACGCCCAGGATTTCGCTTCGGCTCACAAGATTCTGGATCCGCTCTTCCGGCAGACTTCTTCCTCCAGACTTTCGGGCGAGGCCAATTACCTGATGGGATTATGCGAATTTGAAATGGGCGACTATCAGGCTGCGCGACCTCTTTTCGAAACAGCACGTGCGAAAGGGTTTCCCGAGGCAGCCCTATACCTGGGACGCCTGGCCTATCTCGATTATAACTTGGACAGCGCGGAGGAGCTGTTTGACGCTTTCGATGCATGCAAGCGTAAGAGCAATCAGGACCAGGAGAGGGCCGGTGTGTTCCGACGCCAGCTTGAAGAGGGACGCAATGCCCTTTCCCATGTCAGAGACCTGAAGATTATCGACAAGAGACAGATTCCGGCAGTCGATTTCTGGAAACATATTCCTCTTCCCTCTTCTGCGGGCGCTTTTCTGCCTCCTGACTCTATTCCTTTCGCCAAAGGACGCGAAGAGGCCATGGTAGCTTTTACCAACGAAGGTCGCGACTATATGTTATGGAGCGAGGCGGATTCTATCGGACGATTCCGCCTTGTCGAGAGTCTGCGCTTGCTCGGGGGAGGCTGGTCAGAACCCAAAGAGTTATCTGACGAGCTGACGCTTGGAGATGAGACAGACTATCCTTTCATGCGACCGGATGGAACGACGCTTTATTTCGCCTCCTCTGGAGAGGGTTCGATCGGTGGAATGGATCTTTTTGTTGCAACCCGCGATTCCCGGACAGGAGAATATCTGAGGCCTCTCAATCTCGGAATACCTTTCAATTCCCCTTACGACGATCTTCTGCTTTCTGTCGATGAAGAAAACGGTATCGGATGGCTGGTCTCTGACCGAGAACAGCTTCCTGACAGGCTGACGCTATATATGTTTGCATTCGAGGAAGAGAGAAGCAACATTGACGAGGACGCGGAGGATCTTATCGACCGGGCCCGTATCACCGACTCTCAAGTTCTGGCCGACGAGAATCCGGTCAAGATAGAGAAACTTCGTCTGTTAAAGGAGATCAAGGAGGGAGGGCGGCATTCTTCCTCTGCGTTCCGGTTCAGGATGCCCAACGGAAATATAGTCACCTCGATAAACGACATTCCTGTTGCGTCAAGAAAACTTGCCGAGGAATATATAGGTTTGGTGGAAGAACAGGAGAGGGAGGAAAGGAAGCTTTCCGAACTGAGGCGCTCCTATCATTCCGGTCGCGATTCCGCCACTGCATCTGCCATACGTCGTCTGGAGAGCTCCATCGAGTCCCGCCGTCTGCAGATTCTTACGCAGGGGAATCGGCTCGTCAGCTCCTTGAAAGAGAAATAATCCTTAGCAGAGTTTTTCAACTATACAAGACACATATATGAAAATAAGCGGAATCGCTATGATGGCGGTTCCGCTTATTCTATATATTTATCTATGGAGAAAGAAGTCACTGCTCGTGAGGAGCATCGATTTCCTCTTTAGGCATCGTCATATTCATCGCGATGTAGCCGAGGACGCCGGCAAGAATCGAACCTAACAGGATTCCAAGTTTGGAATCATTGAGCACTTTCGAGAGTATCGGGTCGCCGGTGCCAAAGGAGAGATTGGCGATGAAGAGAGAGACGGTGAATCCGATTCCTCCGACAACCGAGACTGCCGCCAGCATCTTCCAATTGCTCTTAGAGGGCATCGGTGCGAGTCCACACTTGATTGTCAGCCAGGAGAAAGAGAATATTCCGAGGAATTTGCCAAGTACAAGACCGCAGATAATTGCCAGCGACACACCGCTGTAAGCGTCTGACAATGTCATATCGCCGAAATAGATTCCGGCGTTTGCAAATGCGAATAGGGGGACGATGAGGTAGTTTACCAAAGGATGAAGGGAGTCCTCCATATCCTGCAAGGGAGAAATGACTTTGTCCGAAGCGCTCTCAATCTCCTTGAGCCAGTCCATCTGGTCGCCGCTAAGAATAGTGCGGCTGGTCAGTTTATGGTCATCCTGCGCAGAGAAGAGGGCTATGTTGTTGCGTATTGTCTGGATGAACTTCCCGGGAGCGAGGATCGGCTTGGCGGGGACACAGAAGGCGATCAGCACACCGGCAATCGTCGGATGGATACCTGCGTTCAGGAAGAGGAACCAGACAGCTGCGCCGAAGAAGAAATAGAAGAGCTTGGACTGGATTCCGGCGCGTCCTCCGAGGAAGATAAGGAGCAGAAGTCCGGCGGCTCCAAGCAGCATCCAATAGTCTATATGGGTAGAATAGAAGATGGCTATTACAAGAATACCACCTATGTCGTCAACTACTGCCAACGTGGTCAGGAATATCTTAAGGCCGACCGGAACTCGCTTGCCGAGCATCGAGAGGACACCAAGAGAGAAAGCAATGTCGGTCGCCATCGGAATGGCCGCTCCCTGAGCGTAGTCAGTTCCCCGTGAAAGCAGCCAGTAGATGAGAACCGGAACAATCATACCTCCGCAGGCGCCGAGAATGGGCAGAAGGGCGGCACGGAATGACTTGAGTTCTCCGACGAGCACCTCCCGTTTGATCTCCAGACCGACGGAAAAGAAGAAGAAGACCATCAGCGCGTCGTTGATGAAATCCATCAGTTTCAATGGTTCCCCATGATGGCTGAAGAGATTGAAGTTGCCGATCTGCAACGTCACTTCGTTTTCCCAAAGGGAATTGTAGAAGTCTCTGGTGAAGGGAAGGTTGACGACCAGCAAAGCGAGCGCCGTGGCGACCATCAACATATTACCTCCCGATGCGTAGGCCTTGAAGGTCTTGCGGAATCGATAGAATACTTGAGGCATAAGAAAGAGTTATTTTATTGAAGATGCCCTGAGGCCCTCTTCTGATTCAGTCAAGCTTCAGGACGGCAAGGAATGCCTTCTGCGGGACCTCGACACTGCCGATCTGCTTCATCCGCTTCTTTCCTGCTTTCTGCTTTTCCAGAAGTTTGCGCTTTCGCGAGATGTCTCCGCCGTAACATTTGGCGGTGACGTCCTTACGGACGGCCTTGATGGTCTCGCGAGCGATAATCTTACCGCCTATGGCAGCCTGGATGGCAATATCGAATTGCTGGCGCGGAATGAGCTCCTTCAGTTTCTCACACATGCGGCGTCCGAATCTGACCGCGTTGTCAACATGCGTGAGGGTAGAGAGGGCATCGACGCTCTCTCCGTTCAGAAGAATATCAAGCTTGACGAGCTTCGAGTCACGGAATCCGGAGATATGATAGTCAAAGGAGGCATACCCGCGCGATATGGATTTTAGTTTGTCATAGAAGTCTATGACAATCTCTCCAAGGGGCATGTCAAAGAATAGTTCTATCCTGTTACCGGATATATACTCCTGCTTGACCAGTTCTCCTCGTTTTCCGAGACATAGCGTCATAATCGGCCCTATATAATCGGCCTGCGTGATAATGGAAGCGCGTATATAGGGTTCTTCGATATGGTCTATGAGAGTTGGTTCGGGCAGCCCGGACGGATTGTGAACCTCCATTGAGTTCCCTTTCTTGTCATAAACCATATAGGAGACGTTCGGGACTGTCGTGATGACATCCATATTGAACTCGCGNCCGAGGCGTTCCTGNATGATTTCCATNTGGAGTAGTCCCAGGAAGCCACATCGGAAACCGAAGCCGAGGGCCGCGGAACTCTCCGGCTGAAAAGTCAGCGAGGCATCGTTGAGCTGCAGTTTCTCCAGTGAGGCACGTAGGTTCTCGAAGTCTTCGGGATCTATCGGGTAGACACCNGCGAAGACCATCGGCTTGACCTCCTCGAATCCTTCAATCGCTTTGTCNCAGGGGCGCGCGACATGAGTTATGGTGTCGCCTACCTTCACTTCCCGACTGGTCTTGATACCGGAAATGATATAACCGACATTTCCGGCCGAGAGTTCCTTGCGGGGGTCCAGATCAAGTTTCAACACTCCTATCTCATCAGCNTGATACTCCTTTCCTGTCGCGACAAACTTCACGAAGTCATTGGTTCTGACAGTNCCGTTAAGGATTTTGAAATATGCTATAATTCCGCGGAAGGGATTGAATACGGAGTCGAAGATAAGCGCTTGNAGGGGNGCNTCGGGATCTCCTTTCGGAGCCGGTATCCTCTCGACAATAGCCCTCAGGATTTCATCGACGCCCATTCCGGTCTTGCCGGAAGCGCGGATGATTTCAGACCGGTCGCATCCGAGCAGGTCTACGATCTGGTCTTCCACTTCATCGGGATTCGCAGAGTCAAGATCACATTTATTGATGACCGGGATAATCTCCAGATCATTATCAATCGCCATATAGAGATTGGAGATGGTCTGGGCCTGAATCCCTTGCGTGGCATCGACAATAAGGAGAGCACCCTCGCAGGCGGCAATCGACCGGGACACCTCGTATGAGAAGTCGACGTGTCCCGGGGTATCGATCAGATTGAGAACATATTCCTCGCCGTCAATATGATGGTTCATCTGGATAGCGTGGCTCTTGATTGTTATCCCTCGCTCACGTTCGAGATCCATATCATCAAGNACCTGCGCCTCCATATCTTTGGCCGCCACAGTGCCTGTCTTCTCCAGCAGTCTGTCTGCCAGTGTCGACTTACCGTGGTCGATATGCGCTATTATGCAGAAATTTCGGATATTTTTCATTAAATGCAAAATTAACGATTTCCGCGCAATTCAGCAAATCAGCGCTTGATGTCGTAGCCTTGCTCGCGCAGATAGTCAAGAATGCGATAATCGCAGGCGTGACGGTAATAGTCAAGTATATGCCCACACCAATCGTTCTCGCTTGTGGAACCGCTGCGGGTTCTGTTATAGTGGCTGACCTCGTTATCGTATGCCTCCAGCTCTTCGAGCATCTTGGAATCATCCTGACGATAATGATTTGAATGAAATACGAGAGGCGTTCCCTGTTTGGGTTTATGGTCAGGATGCTCGCGAGGCACTCCCAAAGCAAGTCCGCAAACGACGAACACTCCTTTTGGAAGCTCAAGAAGCTCTGCGACAGCACGCGGATCGACAGTTCTCAGATAACCGATGCAGTTGCTTCCGAGCCCGCATGCCTGAGCGGCGACCACTGCGCTCATCATCGCGAGCGAGGCATCTATGATACCGATGCACACACCATCCATCGTATTTGTGATAGCAGGCATCTCCAGCCCTTTCTTAGTGGCGAGCAGTGAAATTTTATTATAGTCGGAAAGGAATACCAGGAAGTGTTTACAGGTCTTGATCTGTTTCTGGTTTGTCAGCTGGTAAAGTTTTTCCTTCAGTTCCTGGTCCGTGATATCGATAACGGAGAACTGCTGTCCGTTATAGGATGTCGGAGTGTTTTCAACAGCCTGGCGAATAAACTCCATCGATTCCTCGGGGATTTCATCATACTCGTAACGGCGCACGCTGGTGCGTCCGAGAAGCGCTTCTTTCACGTCTTTCATAATGGTATTTTTTATTAAAAATTCTCCGCAATTATTGCGGATTTCAACCCGTGTCACACAGCAAATGTTGAAGGCCGGACAGCATATTCCGGCGAAAATCTCATTTACTCTGCAGGGAGCATAGCGGACTACGCAACCAGAGTGGAACGGTTTTTGGAGAATGTAAAAAAACGATGGCGAGGAACTCTCGCCATCGTTTTAAGTCCACATCAAAGTATTGTGACGAAACTCCGATTGACAGGATTTGAGTGCCTAAATCTCTTTGTAATCCGCCTGCGCCCCATAATGGGGACAACACCCGAAGGTGCGGGGCCCGCCATCGAGAAGAAAGCTTGTCTCGGTATTTCAGATAGATTTGATGAGTTTCCCAATTTGCTTTGATGTGGGATATCTTGAAGGCGGNAAGCGGTCTCTGTCGAGACTNGCGAGCATACCGGAAACTGTNGTGTCGCCGACCGCCGGATAAATCATCATTGTCCGGACCTCTGTCCGATTTCTATAACGCAAAGTTAAGATAAAAAGTTGAGAATCGCAATAGCTGTATTCATAAAAAAAATAAGNAGTGACNGAAATCCTGTNNATANTATTTTGGNTATCAGAGNAGGTATCNGAGTATGGGATATAGAATNNAAAAAAGAGGTTGCAGTCCGTGGATAGGGCTGCAACCTCTAAAACTCCTTGTGTCCGAAATGAGACTCGAACTCACACGAGCGAAAGCTCACTACCCCCTCAAAGTAGCGCGTCTACCAATTCCGCCATCCGGACATTCAGGGGATACCGGCAAAGCCGGAATAAAATCATCGGTATAAAAAGCGAACCGACATCGCATAATAAAATCCGCAAGCCGCATCAANAGAATAAGCCTGCGGATANGATTTGTGTCCGAAATGAGACTCGAACTCACACGAGCGAAAGCTCACTACCCCCTCAAAGTAGCGCGTCTACCAATTCCGCCATCCGGACATTCAGAGCGAAAAACGGGACTCGAACCCGCGACCCCGACCTTGGCAAGGTCGTGCTCTACCAACTGAGCTATTTTCGCATTCCCTTTCAGTAGTGAATCAAAATTCACTCCCAAAAGATTCATCGTTGTTATTGTGCTCTTGGCTTTCCAGCCTCGGGAGCGAAAAACGGGACTCGAACCCGCGACCCCGACCTTGGCAAGGTCGTGCTCTACCAACTGAGCTATTTTCGCATTTTGTTTAGAAGAACTCTCTCGTTCTCCCTGATTGCGATGCAAAGTTACAACCTTTTTGCCAACTGACCAAATTTTTCAGCAACTTTTTTTTCTTTTTTTTCATCCCCTTCCCTATCATCCCCGCTTCCTTATTGATTGTCTGATTGTTAGCGTTGGCGCTCTGTCTCTTCTTTTTTGACCCCTATACCGCATTTCTTGCTTAATGGGGTCTGAGCATCGTTAATTTGTCTTATTTCAATCCAGCACCCAGCTTTCCGGATAGAGCTTTCTGGTTGCGGGATCGTTCAAGGCTTTATGGGCTTCTGCCGATGTGCCGGCGAACGCGGAAACAAGATAGAGCCCCCGCGGGGTCGTCACAATCTTTAGACCTTCAACACCCTCCTTCTCCTTGCTATGGATAAATATCCGGGCGCTCTCCTCTTTATTAAAGGCGCCGACTATGAGATGACTCTGAGGTCGGGTTGTCGCTTTATAATCCTCGACCTCTGTCCTATTCTTGTCAATCGTATCTGGCGAAGACATCTTGGCGACGGAGTCAGCGATTGGATTCTCTATTGCCGGAGATTTCTCAACAGAGATGGTTTCATTTTTTTGATCCTGCCATACTGGAAGGATCGAAGCCATCTTCTCTCCTTTCTCCGGGACTGTTCCAAACGGGTGAATGATTATACTAACGCATACTCCAAGAACGATAAGCAATGAGGCCGCAATTCGCAACGCACGCTTTGAAACCCGAAAATGGTAATATCCTTCGCAATAATCACCCCCGCGATCATTTGAGGGACAAACCTCTCCCCTGCTTGGTTTCGTCTCACCATCTTGAGTCATGATAAGACCTGCAGGAGAAAGGATAGGCTGAGTCTCTTTTCCATCTTTATCGCCCGCACCACGACGCGGAATCGCAAGCGGAGTTATTCCGAGCGAGCGCCATTGTGATTGTTCATCCTGAGAGGGAGTAAAGAGAAGGGAATTTTCTTCACCGACTGTAAGGACGCCGACTTTTCCGAGTTCTACCATTCCATCTTCTGACAATCTCTTTCGCAGCGCCGATATGAGTTCTTCAAGTCGCTCGCGCGCTTCCTCGAAAGGAAGATGATAACTTCTTCCCAGGGAATGGGCAAGCAATCCGTCATCGGTTGTGACGGCCGGGTTGAAGCTGACTTCGCGAAATGGGGGTATTATTCTGTCTGTCGTCTCATCAATCCGTGCTGACCGGACAGTCGCGATGAACGCGCCTATTCCCGGCAATATGACACATTCCCTATTAATCAGAAGATACTCGATATGTTGACTTAGAATACTCATTAATGCAAATTTAGCAATTTTTCTCCATATTTCAAAATCATTACAAAACCGCCAACGGGTATCGGGAAAGGTTCTTTTCTATCTCGATCGTATCCATTCAATGAGTGATTGTGGGGCTCCATATTCGCGGGCGAGACGCAGGTCTGCCTCCGACTCTTCTCTGAGTAGGCTCGCGCGGTGATACCATCCGAGGGCGGCCAGCAATTTCCCGTCTTTGGGGTGACGACGGAGTTGTTCGCGCAACAGCGACCCTGCTTGCTGCAGCTCTCCCCGCCGCAGGCGCAACATCGCAAGACGGAACGCGGCCTCACTCTCGACTTCCCGCTCCGCCTCGCTCTTTTTCTCTCCTTCCAGCTCTATGGTTTTTACCCAAAAGCGCTCGGCCGTTTCATAATCCTCCTCTCCTTCCGCCTCACATCCTCCTCCGAACCAGCCCCAGCTGTTGGTGGGATAGTGACGACGGAGTGTGGCGAAATCCGACGCCCATTCCGGAGACTCTTCTTTATTATCTTCTGTTCTTTCCGCGCCGTTCGACAGTCGCATGAGGGCACGCGTCTGCAACGCCCATTCCGACACGGAATCGATAGCGAGCACTGCGTCAATGTCGCGCAACGCTTCCTCCGTCATTCCAAGTCCGAGATAAGCCTTCGCTCGGTTGGAAAGCATTGTAGAACTGCGGGGTGCTCGTATAAGAGCTATATCAAGACTACGCACTGCTTCCTTATAGTTTCCCTGTTGCATCTGGGCAACTCCGAGATTGGAAAAAAGCATCGTGTTGCCCGGATTAGCCGGTTCGAGACTTAGCGCCTGACGAATGAGTCGTTCTCCCGCGCTCCAGTTGCCGGCCGCGAGCTGGAGATCAGCTGAATCCGCGAGTTGATAATAAAGGCTGCGTTCCGCTTCGCAAGCCAATGCGAGACCACGGTCACGGGTTTGCGCGATTGACGGCTGACTGAAAACAAATACTGAGACTACGGTAGCCAAAGATACTAATGCTCTTCTTTGCATATTTTTTTCCATACTCATTTTATGTAGTGTCGTTTCGACAGAGAAAAGGATCGGCGTTCCCAGACCGACTCTATCGCAAAACGAAAAAGACTCCGGACCGATGTCGGTCCGGAGTCTTTATAACGTAAGGGGAACGATTCTTATTTTGAATAGTTGTCGAGGCCCTGCTTGAGGAAAGCCTTATAGCCGGGGACGTCCTCCTTATATACGAAGGCGGGCGCCAGAGGTTTGGCATCTCCGTTCACGATAACATGGAAGGGCTGAGCATTTGCTCCGAACTTGGAACGTTGCAGATAGCTCCATTTATCGCCGTAGGTGCGGAGGGTGCGGGGGGTACCATCTTTTTCGACTACCTTTATCGGCTCCGGAAGAGCCTTCTTCTCGTCCACCATGAGGGTGACCAGAATGAAATCATTGTCGATTGAAGCCTTTACATCGGGATCAGTCCAGACTGCGGCCTCCATCTTGCGGCAGTTGACACATCCATAACCGGAGAAGTCAAGAAGCACAGGTTTGCCGAGTTCGCGGGAAAGCTTCATTCCCTCCTCGAAGTCATCAACCTGGGCGGCAACCTCTCCTTCATAGAGAGAGAAGTCCTGAGTCGAAATCGGGGGAGAGAAAGCGGAGATAGCTTTCAGAGGAGCACCCCAGAGACCGGGAAGCATATAGACGGCGAAAGCGAACGAGATGCAGGCAAGCATGAAGCGGGTGACTCCGGTCTTCTCTACCTTGTCGTCGTGGGGGAAAGTGATTTTGCCGAGAAGATAGACTCCGAGAAGGAAGAAAATTACAATCCAGAGAGCAACGAAGACTTCGCGGTCAAGGATACGCCAGCCGTATGCGAGGTCAGCGACCGAGAGGAACTTAAGGGCGAGGGCAAGCTCAAGGAAGCCGAGGACAACCTTGACGGTATTCATCCAACCGCCGCTCTTAGGCATCGACTTGAGCATCGTCGGGAACATGGCGAAAAGGGTGAAAGGAAGCGCCAGTGCGAGTGCGAAGCCGAACATTCCGATTGCAGGAGAGACGAAGTTACTGGTAGCAGCAGCCTCGACGAGCAGGGTGCCGATAATAGGACCTGTGCAGGAGAAGGAGACGAGAACAAGCGTGAAGGCCATGAAGAATATGGAGAGCATGCCTGTCGTAGCGTCAACCTTGGAGTCCATCTTATTTGTCCAGCTTGAGGGGAGAGTCAACTCGAAACCTCCCATAAAGGAGATTGCAAAGACAACCAGAAGCAGGAAGAAGATGATATTGAAGAGAGCCGAAGTTGCGAGTTCATTAAGTGCCGAGGCGCCGAAGATGGCTGTGACCGCAAGTCCGAGCAGGACGTATATGACGATAATAGATCCGCCGTAAGTCGCTGCCGCGGCTATCGATTTGGACCGGCTCTTGTTCTGCTTGAGGAAGAAGCTGACGGTCATCGGTATCATAGGCCATACACACGGAGTCACAAGCGCGATGAGACCTCCGATAAATCCGGCCAGGAAGATATACCACAGACTGCGGCTCTGCTGGGCGGGATTATCATCGAAGACATCAAGTTCGGCCTCGACATTGTTCCACCAGTTGGGATCGGCCACTCCCGTCGACATGGCTCCGGGCATCAGCGGTCCGTCGGCTGCCTGAAGGGAGTCTGTCGCTGCAGCCAGAGCTTGCGCGCCGTCAGGCTCCGTTGCCGGATCCTCTGCGCTTTTGTCATCCTTTGCCACTTCAGCGACAGGAGCCTTTCCGGAAAGGCTCTTTCCGCCGAACACCTGGACACACCCCTTGTCGTCGCAGGCCTGCCCCTTGATCTCCACATCCACCTTGTAGGTAGGAGCGGTAGGAGTAAGTTTCTGTGTGAATGTGACGCTTCCGGTATAGAAATACTGGTCTACCTCGAAGACATCGTCAAACTCTTTGGTATAAGGCTTATTGGCCTTGACTTTTCCATCGAGTTTGCAACCGCTGAGATCGAAGAAGAATTGGGCCGGATTCGATCCGCCGGCCGGATTCTCGATTGCGTAGAAATGATAGCCGGGCTGAATGGTGGCCGTGGCGACCACTTTGGGATTCGCCGTATTGTCGTCAACGAGCTTGATGTCCCAGGTGACGGCATCAGCGGCATAGGCCGTCATGGCGGCCGCCCCCATTGCCAGGCTCAGGGCTGCGCCCTGAATTGTCTGCAGGTTCATGATGCTTTACTATGTTGGGTTATTCTGTTTCTGTTTCAATGTGTACTGCGACACACTGATAGACATAATGACTGTTCGGGTCGGAAAGGAAGACTACAGCCTCACAGTTTTCCAGCGCCCATTCGGCCTCGGCCTGCCCCGATATCTCGAAGCTTTCCGTATCGCCGATTCCGAAAACGCTGCCGATCAGCTGACCCCACGTTCCATTGAGGGATCCGCGGAGAACATGATTGTGAACGTAATTATTGTCGCGTCCTCCTGTCTTGGTCACCTGGGGAGCCACCAGACCGTTCTCGATAATCCAGACGGTGAGATTCATGGGGAAAGTGACGTCAGAAATGAACTCACAATCGACATCGACAGTGATTCGTCCGGTTTCGTCAGCCTTGGCCTCCGCAGTCAGGTTTGCGGGGGGGCGGTTGTCAAGCTTGCTGATAGCCTCGGTCGACCATTTGGGGTAGTTGGTTGACTCAGAACTCGACTGTCCGTCGAAGAAAGCATAGGGAAATTCGATGACGGGGAAGGTGCGGTAAATCTCCGTAGCCGTCTCGCAGGTAAGACGTGCGCCGCGAGGGAAAGGCTCGGTGAAAGTCACTCCTTCGGGATGGATACATACCGTCACTACATTCTCGGGATATGCCTCCATAAGTTCAGATATGACCTTGGCGCCATCGGGACAGTTGGTGCATCGCTGACCGGTATATTCCCATATAAGAACGCTCTTGTTCGCTTCCGGGAGGGGGAAATCGATAAGGCGGTCCTTTTCGCTGATATTGTCGCAAGCAACCATCAGGAAGAGTCCGGCCGCTGCCGCAACCACTCTCCCGATATTCCTTATTATATAATTAATCTTTTTCACTTTTATGAATTTCTTGTGGGATGGGGTCTTAGAAAGTATAATTATAGGTCAGAGAGAAGCCCTTAGTCTCAGGCACCCAACGGCAGACGCCTCCTGAACAGTTGTAACCTTCACGGGTTCGGCCGTAACCGAGAGTGAAGCGGTTGGCGTGGACGTTATAGGTGATCAGGAAGTTATAGAAGTTATCGTCCTGACCGGAGTTGTAGGTATCGGTGACGGTGAACATCCAGTGAGGAGCGACGGAAAGTTCTATCAGCCCGGCCCACCAGTTACCTTTGTCCTGGACTGTGCGCAGGAACTGGGCTTCATAACGGAGCTGTACTTTCTTGGCCAGCTTGTTCTGGCCCTCGAAAATAAAAGTGTTGGCAGTGACCATACCTCCGTGACCCTCGACGACGCTCTGATTGTAGCGCTGGAAGAGATAGAAGAGGGTGAACTGGAATGTGCGGCTTATTTTCTTATTCAGCTCGAAGTTTATGTCAGCGTAGTTGAGGCCGCCCATTTTCCAGAAGGGAGCGCCATATCCGTCGGTTCCCATCATCGGAGTCAGTCTGTTTCCTTCGGCGTCAATAGCGAACTCGCGGTCAAGAGATGCGATATAGCTTCCGGAGAGTCTGACAGAGGTGCCGTATTTACCTCCTAACGGCGTTTTCTTCTTAAACAGATAGCGGACCTCTCCCTGGAAAGCCCATTCGCCGTCAGGCTGGGTCGCGTATGGATACATGGCGGCCAGAGCGTATGTCTGGGTCATGGTGAAAGCCGGAAGATGGTTGACGAAGGAGGATATACCGATAGTGGAGCGTTTGGAGCGGAAGCTCATGTTGTCGCTTCGCTTCGCCTGAACAAAGGCTGAGAAGCCCTTTGCCGCGTAAGAGACGGAGAGCAACGCAGCGGTTCCGCGACGATAGGTATAGTCATTGTCGGCCGTCGGGTCATTGGTCTTGGTCGCGAACTCGGCGAGGATGTTGAAATCATGCAGACGAAGTTTCACACGTCCGTCAAAGGCTGCGACGACATTGGGAAAATGAAGACGGTAAGGAGTGGAACCGACACGCAAATCCTCGTCCGGTTCCTTTTTGCCGACGTATGAGAATCCGACGCTGAGTCCGTATGGATTGCCGAAAGCCTCCTTGAAAGTGTCATTGAGGCTCCATTCGCCGTCTGCTCCCCAGAGCCACGCGGGGTTATGCTCCCAATAACGGCGTTGCTTACCTCCGAGGAAGGTAAAATTGAGACCCGGAGCAGCCTGAACCTTTAAACGTCCACCGCGGATGGCGTTATCAACGCCGAGAGAGCGTTCCTGGTAAGTGCGCAGGATGAGACCGGAACCGAACTGCTCGTAAAAGTCGCCGGCAGTAAGTTGGAATCCTTTATAGCGACCGGTGGCCCAGAAATAGGGAACGCCCCACCCCTTGAAATCATCCTCATAACCGGGAAGTGGCCATTTGGCCCATTCAAAACGGCCGCCAATAGAGACATACGGTGCGTTGATGGTCAGGTCGAAGTATGTATTGTTAAGCACATCCTTTTCATACTTCGTCGTTTTGTCGCGGTCCGTGCGACGTCCGGCGAAGTCGTATGGCACCAGAAATTCGGTCTGGATAGAACCTGTGACACGAATCTGTTCAAGCCATTTCTGCCAAGGGGTCTTGATACGGTCGGCACCCGGAACATCGACAGCCGTCATATCGGTCGGATTCATCATTCCGGTTTCCGGATGGGGATATATATCGCTATGAGGAGGGAGTTCGGTCAGGCTTTCCGAAGATGCAGAGACCTCCGCATCGCCAGGCTGGTCCGAAGCAATCGCAGGAGTCGCGAGCAGAGACATCGCGACAGCCGTGAAGAAGGGGTGTATTCTCAATTTCATGGTTAGGTGGAGTAAATTAAATAACCGGGAGGGAATGGGCACTCCCCTTCCCTCCCGGACCAAATGCGTCTTACTTGCCGAGAGCCTTCTTGACGGCTTCCAGAATATCCTCCTCGCCTCCGTCTACGTATCCCTGGTGGTTCCAGACAATATTGCCCGCGCCATCGACCACGAAAACGTGAGGTATGTCGTTGACACCCATCTGGCGCTTGAACTCTCCGTTGGGATCGAGAAGAACTTCATACTCCCATCCTTTGGACTCAACGAAGGGCTTAACTTTCTGCTCGTTCTGAGCCTCATCGATACTGACGGCAACCAGTTTCATGCCGGTTTCTTCCTGCCAGTCCTCGTAGACTTCGTTGATGGCCTTCAGCTCGCGGTTGCATGGCTTACACCATAAAGCGAAGAAGGAGATGACGAACGGCTTCCCGTCGTTACTCAGTTCGGCGGTGTTGACCGACTGGCCATTGATGTTCTTGAGGTTGACATTAGGCAGTCCTGCCGCGGCCGAAAGTGCGACGAAAGCGGCCGCACAGGCCATAAAAGCTTTCTTAAACATAATATTATGGTCTAACTGTTAACAATTTGAATTATTGCAATCCCCTCTCCCGCCCCATTCGGAACGGAATTAGATTCAAATTTAATCATTCTATTCCTCTTTTCCAAATATGACTCCATTTATGCCATATTGTTTAAAAGCATTTTTTTATTTGACGACATACTTTAAGCCCCCAACCCTTTGAACAATGGTATCTTACCCGTAGCCGTTCAGACAGTTGTCCTTTTTCTGAGTGACCACAATCCTATCAGAAGACATATACCGAGACAAATCATGCCGCAAGTAAAGATAAACTGACTGGAGGTTCCGTCAGCAAGCAATCCCCAGCCTCCGGAGGCGACCGCTCCGCCGGCCGCAAGAGCGATGGAGATATTGGAATAGATGCGGGCATAGTCGCGGGCTCCGAAGACGCTACGGGTCAGCATGGCAGTCTGAACAGTCACCCCGGCGTAGGCCCAACCGAAAAGAAAGGCTCCACAAAGCAGAAAAAGAAATCCGGAGTAACCGGCTATCAGGATTCCGAGGCCAACAATTCCGAAGAGAGTCGTCACAATTACCCCGACACGACAGTTACGGTCATTAATCCAGCCAAGCACAAGCTTGCCGACCGTGACTCCCCCCATGACTGCCGCTGCAGCAAGAGATGCCTGCTCGACGCTGAACCCGTTATCGGAAATATAGCCCGGGATGAAGAGGTTTAGCGTTGATGTCCCCATCATGATAAATGCGAAGAGTATGAGCAGATAGAAGAGTGGACTTCTAAGGGCGGTCGCATAGCTGACACCATCCGGATTTTTCGCGCCCTGCATGGGGTCTGCGCCCTTCCCCTCACCAGATACTTTCATGTTTGCTCCGTAGGGTAGCAGACCTTTGTCGGACGGGCGATCGCGAAGAAGAATCGCGAGTAATGGCGTCACTATCACCAGGATAATAGCACCGAACATTCCGTAAGCCCAGCGCCAGCCCCAGTCGGTAATCATCAGACCGGCTATAGGATTGAAGATCATTCCGCCAATCCCGGATGCCGCGCTACATATTCCAATCATCAATCCAACTTTGGTGCGAAACCAGCGGTTGACAAGCGTTGGGAAACTTAGATAAAGCAGAAAAGCGAGCGTGACACCAAGAATTCCTCCGGCGATATAAAATTCCCATACTTTATCAGCGAGACCCATCCCGACAAACGTCACCCCCATCAAAGCCGAACTCAGCGTGAACAACCATCGGGAACTATATTTCTCAAGCATATTGCCTGCCAGAGGAAGCATCAGTGTCGAGGTGACATACATCACCGACATATAGATTCCAAATTCTCCGACAGCAATTCCGAGCGATTCGCTGACAGGGCGATAAAATATTCCGGCACAGCTAAAGGTCAGCCCGACGTTGACGCCCATCATCAGACAGCAACAGGCGACGATTATAAAACCATAGTGGATTCCACGCTTGGCGGGTTCAGTCTTCATGTCAAGGTCAGTTTTCAAGGTTATAAGTATTCATGGTCATAGATCAGCAATAAAAAAATCGTCCGAGCCATCGGACTCGGACGATTTTCAGTTGCCTTGGAAGGATTCGAACCCTCACTAAAGGTGCCAGAAACCTGCGTGCTACCATTACACCACAAGGCAATTTATGTTCGCTTCTACTTCAAACGCTTCTACTTGTCAGCCCTCAGAGCTTCACTTTAGCAGGTCGTTTCTCCGTTTCAGCGATGCAAAGTTACAACCTTTTTTCGGCTCCTCCAAATATTTCGACAACTTTTTTTCAAAAAATTTTTCACGTTTTTATTTATTCGCTGATTTTCAACATTTTACATTTGAATATTTTTTTTTCATTTTTCTCCTCCCTGTTTCAGACCTCTTTATCTCTCGTCTTCTTATACCTCCCGCGCACCATTATTTTCCTTTGACATCTCCTGCTTATGAGGGTGTACGGTTCTCGATAGCTACTCAGATAAGTTAATTCGGTTCAAATACAAATACACTCTGACACTCTGAAAATCCGTCATATCGATTTTTTTCATTAACTTTACTATCATTTCTCCTTGCAACATATCCTTTTCAATTGATCCTACATTCCCATGATCCTATTCATTAAGGAACACTATATATATATTGCGGCTATCCTTCTCCTTTTTGCCATCTCGGGGGTTATATGGATTCGCGCCTGGTTGCGCTCACCAGCGCGTCGCGGAAGAATCGCCGAAAAGAGGGTTCGCAAAACATTATCATCCCTAAAAGCACCCGACTACCGTCTGTTGAACGATATTATAATTGCCACCCCCGCTTTT
Source organism: Bacteroides sp. (assembly GCA_014801785.1). Taxonomy (GTDB): domain Bacteria; phylum Bacteroidota; class Bacteroidia; order Bacteroidales; family Muribaculaceae; genus Lepagella. The sequence goes on from JAAVDN010000009.1 coordinate 243,853, forward strand.
GCCGGAAATCCGCCGCGACAGACGCAGGTTGACCACATCCTGGTCTCGACACGTGGGGTTTTCGTCATCGAGACAAAAGGTCTGACAGGACATATCACAGGCGCTGAACATGCTCAGTTCTGGAACCAGAAGTTCTTCAGAAGCGCACATTCTTTTTATAATCCTATCCTCCAGAACCGAACCCATATACGGGCTCTCCGTCGTGCCGTCCCTTCTATTCCGGAGGAAGCTATAGTCTCGGTGGTGTTATTCACTGATTCCTGGCGGATAGATATTTTGACTGAAGAAAAAATCATCCAGCGGCAGCTACTTCCGGATCTGCATATCCGACGCACTCTTGATCCGGAACAAGAGGTTCCTCCCCGTTGGTGGAGACCTAAAAGGAAACAGGTTATTCTCGACACCTATTCACTGGTCACGCGTCTGCAACCGTTGATTCGGGAAATAAAACGTCGCAAACCGATTCTATCTACTGAAATGGTCGAATTACTCGCCAAGAGGATTCAACAGGTCGGAGAGCGCAACGAATCGCTCAAAGGACGCCAGGCTGCCGCGGCCACAAACGCAGCGAAAGCCTCAGACGCTAAGATCCGCGCAGGAATTTGTCCGCGCTGCGGAGGCTCGTTGCTCACGCGTCATGGCGAATACGGACCATTCCTCGCCTGCTCACGCTATCCACAATGCCGCTTCGTCTGCTCCGCTGCACCGAGACAATAACTTTCCTCTCTCATTCTTGTTATCCTATATGGAACGCGAAACCCGGATATGTTTAGAAACCGGGTTCCTTAGTGTACTTCCGCATCATTTTTATTTATTCCACATCCTACAATGAACAATATACTTCCGATTTGCGACAACGTCAGCTACATCGGTGTCAACGACCGCTCGAAAGCCCGTTTTGAAAATCTTTGGCCACTCCCCTACGGAGTCTCCTATAACTCTTACCTCGTCTCCGGATCCGACCGACGGGCCCTTATTGATACCGTCGAGGCGGATTTCATCGCCAACTTCAAGCACAATCTTGAAATCAACGGTGACATGGCGCCTGACTACCTTGTAGTAAACCACATGGAACCGGACCATTCCGGCTCCATCCCTGCCATAATCGAGGCCTTCCCTTCAATCCGAATCGTCGGAAACAGACAGACTATCGGGATGATCGGAGGTTTTTATGGCATCACTGACCCTGAAAGATTCATTGAAGTAAAGGATGGAGATTCGCTCGACCTGGGAGGGTTGACTCTGAAATTCTATCTTACTCCTATGGTCCACTGGCCGGAGACAATGATGACTTATATTGAGGAGAGAGAAGTACTTTTCTCCGGAGATGCTTTTGGATGTTTCGGTGCGCTGAACGGCGCTGTTATGGATTCAAAGATGGACACCTCATGGTATTTTCCCGAAATGGAGCGCTACTACTCCAATATCGTGGGCAAATATGGACGTTTCGTTCAGAGGGCCCTTGCAAAACTGAAGCCGCTGAAACTTGACTATATATGTTCCACTCACGGTCCGGTATGGCATGAAAAGCTTCGGCAGGTCATCGATCTCTATGACCGCCTGAGCAGGTATGAAGCTGAGGAGGGAGTCGTGATCATATACGGATCTATGTACGGAAACACAGAGAAAGTGGCCGAAGAGTTCGCCCGCCAACTTGCAGACAACGGAATCCGCAAGATTCGGGTCCATAACGCAGCGAAGGCCGAGCTTAGCGACATGATAGCTGACGTTTTCAGATATAAAGGACTGATCGTCGGCGCTCCGACCTACTCCATGCATCTCTTCCCTCCTGTTGAGGATTTCATGATCGCAATGGAGACCCGCGAGCTGCAGAACCGGGCTTTCATGTCGTTCGGGTCCTACACATGGTCAAGCGTCGTTCAGCCCTCGATGGACTCGTTCACTGAAAAAATGAAACTTCCCTCCCTGGGCCATTTTGATATCAAGCAGGCTTTGACACCCGAGGGCGTGAAGACCATAGCTGAACTGGCTCGCAAGATGGCGGAGACGATAAAAGACTGAACATCGATGTGATGACAGGGGAAGAGGGAGTTTCTTTTCATCACATTTCCATTCATGACATTTACAGCCGCTCCGCGAGATGATCTCCGGGACGGCTTTTTAGACCCTGTCCCACAATGGAACTTCCGTAGGCCCGGCCGTTAACGTTTCTTGTGGGACACGGTCTTCAATACTTTATTTATGAAACCCAATCTACATTTCGACCATTTCAATATCAACGTCAGCGATCTTCAACGTTCGCTTGACTTCTATAATAAAGCTCTCGGACTCGTCAAGATTGGCGAAATTATCGCGCCCGACAATTCCTTCATCATCAACTACCTCGGACTCCCCGGTCAATCCGCGGACTCTTTCCGCCTCGAACTGACATGGCTCAGAGACCATACTCAGCCTTACGAATTAGGTGAAAACGAAAGTCATCTGGCCATGCGGGCATCCGGAGACTATGAGCAACTGCGCCAATATCATAGGGAGATGGGAGTGATATGTTTTGAAAATCCGGCGATGGGAATATATTTTATCCATGATCCGGACGACTACTGGATTGAGATCCTGCCCCCAAGAAAGTGATTCGCGACATGAATGACATGAATATGGAATTCAAGGATCCTTTCGAGCATATAGCTTCCCGCCGTCCATTAATAATGGCCGGTCCCTGCAGCGCCGAAACAAGGGAACAAACCCTAAACTGCGCGCTCCGCCTCAGTGAAGGCGGAATCAGAATCTACCGGGCCGGAATATGGAAACCGAGGACACATCCCGGCGGATTCGAAGGGATAGGAAAAGTGGGGCTGGATTGGCTGAGAGAAGTAAAGGAAAAGACCGGAATGATGACTGCGACTGAAGTTGCGACCCGCGAGCATGTCGCAGAAGCACTGAAGGCCGGTGTTGACATTCTTTGGATTGGAGCGCGGACGACCGCCAACCCTTTCGCTGTCCAGGAGATTGCAGAAGCGGTCGCGTCTATATCTCCCGAGACCCCTGTATTGGTCAAGAATCCTGTCAATCCTGATCTTGAATTATGGATTGGAGCCCTCGAAAGGCTATACAAAGCGGGAGTCACACGGTTGGGAGCGATACATCGCGGGTTCTCGACATACGGTGAGAATCGCTATCGCAATGCTCCCGTATGGCAGATACCGACCGACCTTCGAGTCCGCTTCCCGAGCTTGAAGATTCTCCATGATCCTTCCCATACTGGAGGGGATGCGAATCTCATCGAATCCTTATCCCGACGTGCCATGCGCATGGGCTTCGACGGACTTATTATCGAGTCGCACCCTGATCCCTCTGCGGCCTGGAGCGATGCACGCCAACAGATAACTCCGGAAACTCTGTTGGATCTCCTGCCACGTCTCCCCCACTCTTCCGATCCAGCCCGGACTCCGGCCGACAAACTCGGGGAACTTCGAGGGCAGATAGACAGCATCGACCATAGACTGCTTGAGCTTTTAGGAGAACGTATGCAGATCAGTCGCCGTATAGGCGAAATAAAGGGAGAAAACGGTATTCCTGTCGTTCAGCCCCAACGCTTCGCGAATCTGCTCGATGACCGGACAGAACGAGGTGCGGAACTCGGCCTTAGCCCTGAATTTGTACGGCGCATGATGAAGGCCATCCATTACGAATCAGTCGACCAGCAGCTCCCCCCGCGGATTCAACCATCTGATGCTCCTACTCAGTTTAAAGACACCTTCCCGGGTACAGAACAAACAAAGACCCACAACCAATAAGAATAGTAATACTAAGAATAGTAATACGCAAAACCTTAAAAATACTTAAACAACAAGGATTTTATTGCAAATATAAAGATAAAGCGTTATATTTGCAGACCGATTCATACGGGGATGACTGGCTTTGACAGCGTGATGAAGCGGTATGTAAGCATGCAGAGCTTGGATACGGAAGCTCTATAATACCAACTGTATCGAACTATAATTGGCGAAAATAACAACTACGCTCTCGCTGCTTGATCTGAAGTACAGTAGGATCGCTTAATCTCTCCAACAGTTGGAGAGACGAGACATCACTCCATTGCCCCGTTCCGAGACGTTTGGACAAAGTGGTGCAGAGAAAATCGGAAATAGGAAACGGGAGGCCCGCTCCCGCGACTGAAATCCTTAGGGCTAAGGAAAAGAATGGCTGTCGCGAGTTTCTCTTTTCCCGACAATCAATTCGCAGACTAAGCATGTAGAAAGCTTACTGATTCCGCGTTTGGACGAGGGTTCAAACCCCTCCATCTCCACTTGGCGGGTCGGACAAGTTCCGGACCACGCAAGACAAAATTAAGACAAACCGCAGACTATCAATTAGTTCTGCGGTTTTTTCGTGCCTAAAAATGTCGAATCAGGACCGACATTGGACAGAAAAAAGACCGCGACGGACAGACTTTAGTTACCAACTCGTTACACAAAATATAGTCCTACAAAAAATGTAACGAATTGTAACGAATGGCACTCTACAATCTTGATATATAATGAGTTGTAAAGACAAAACTCGGACAAAACATGGACATAAATCGGTCCCTTTTTAATCCCTATAAATATTGAGTTGGGCTGACTTTTAATTACTATTTTTGTTCGATATGTCATTAACGTTATCCACCCATTTTCTCTGATATTTTCTCAGCTGTTTGACAGGTGTCCGACATTCGTCCGCTTATTGCCAACATCTGTCCAATCAAACTAAATGTTAAACTCGTTATCCTATCAACCGACGGGAAATCGCGGTTAACGATAACACTAAATCCAGAGAAAATGAAGAAGAACACTTTCAAAGTTCTGTTCTATCTCCGCGGTAATCACGTCAACAAAGATGGTACATCCGCTATCATGATCCGCATAACCATTGACGGAGAGATGGAACAAATCAATTCAAAGCTTACCATTGATCCAAAACTTTGGGACAGCAAAATAGGAAGAGGTATTGGACGTACCCAAAAAGTTCAACAACTCAACAATCGACTTGAAGATATTCAGGTCATTTTGAAAGACCATTACTACGACATCCAACGTCGTCATGGCTACGTGACAGCCGAAATGGTACGCAATGCCTACATGGGTGTAACCCAACGTGAGGAATCGCTTCTCAAACTCTATGAGCAGCATCTTGAAGATACCAAGAAGCTCGTTGGTTTGAGCAAAGCAGACCCTACCTATAAGAAGTACGAGCGAATGTACCGTAGAGTCGTTGAGTTCATGAAGAAAAAGTATAATATCACGGATATTCCCCTGCGTGAGATTAAACTCCCCTTCATCACCGACCTTGAATTCTTCCTCCGCACCGAGTATAAGTATTCTCAGAATACCACCTACAAGTGCATGAAGTTTTTCAAACAAGTAATCAACAAGGCTATTCGCGCCGGTCTTATTGGTGTGGATCCCTTCAATGGATATAAAATCTCTATTGAACGTGTTGACCGGGGCTTTCTATCCGAGGAGGACCTGACCAAGATGATGTCAAAGACCTTCGGGTCAAAGCGTCTTGAACAAGTTAGAGACGTGTTCATCTTTGCCTGTTTCACAGGATTGGCATATATAGACCTCCGAAACCTGCGAGTTGACAATATCCAAAAGATGTTTGACGGCAGATTGTGGATAGTCACCCACCGTCAGAAAACAAACACTAAGGTAACCGTCCCCTTACTACCTCCAGCTATCAAGATACTAAAGAAGTATGAGGGCCAGTTCATGGACGGCCAGTTGCTTCCTATCATTACCAATCAGAAGCTCAATTGCTATCTGAAGGAGATAGCCGAAATCTGTGGTATCGAGAAGAATCTCACATTCCATCTCGCCCGTCATACCTTTGCCACAACAATGACCCTCGGTAAAGGTGTCCCCATTGAGTCAGTTTCAAAGATGCTCGGACATACCAATATCCAAACGACTCAGATCTACGCCCGTATCACCAATACTAAGATTAGTAAAGATATGGATGAACTCTCCCGCAATTTGGGAGCGCTCGACTTTTAATTAGACATTCCATCCGCACAAGTGAGTGCCGTTCGGGAATGACTCGGACGGCACTTGCTATATCCCGGTATGTGTTAAGATAAATTTTGACATGTTAAAATTCTCTTAAATTTCCGAGTTTCTCGTGTTACGTAATATTACATGTATCAGTCTGGGGGAGCAGAACGGTGCTAACTTGCGGTCAAATTAAACAACCCACTAAATCCCGTAAGTATGGAACTTAATATTGAACAGATCCTTAATGAGGTTTCCGAGATGCGCGAAGGTATGGTCCGCATCATGGAATACATCTCTAAGAAGGAGCAACCCCAACAGGTTAAGGAGAAACCCTACCCCTTACCTCAGAATCCCAAAGTTACAAAGGATGAAGCAGCATCAATTCTCCTTGTTTCTCCCCGTCATCTTCAGCGCATCCGAAAAAAGATTGGGCTGAAATGGAGAAAAGAAGGAAGAGATACTATGTATTTCCTCGACTCAATAGTCAATGCTATCCGGAACAACCAACTCTCATGGAGTCCTATAGCCTATGACAAAATCATAAACCGAATCTCAAAACTCCCCATAATGCCTCGCTTATGAAAGACGTTGATAAAAGAATCGTTTTTGGCGAGATGCGTAGATTGATGGATGAGATGCGCGAACAGATTAAAATAGAAATCCGCGATCAGGTTAAAGCTGCGAGTCGAGATTTATATGAGGTACTCACAGGCTTAGGAGTTATCGAGCCGGAAGAAACATTGTGGACAAAATCGGATATAATCAACAGATACAATGTTAGCCTCAGCACTATCAACAATATGATGGCAGCAGGAACACTCCCTTACTCAAAGACCGGCGGTTCTCAACAAGCAAGAGTTCGTTTCCGTCCCGCGGATGTAAGAATCGCTTTCCAAGAATAATAGACAAGACACTACACACATACACATATAATTAACGTGTCGGCAACGGCACGAGTATCTAACCCTAAAAACTTTTTTATGGCACAAGAACAAAAGAAAGAACAGGAAGAAGTGCTTATCGCCCGTAACAACGAGACTGGGAAGGTAGGCGCAGTGACCGGACTCAACAAGGACGGTTCACCCAAGATGGCTGATGTAAAATCAGCATCACTCGCTGACCTCGTGAGATTCTCCAAAGGTCAGAATCCGATGGAGGCGTTCCTCTCAAACTTCGTCCGCCAGTGCAAGAACCCCTCCACATTCGGATTCTTCAAAGTCCCGGCTGACCGCTTTGAAAGCGTAGGCCGTGCAATGGCTGACTTCATGCAGGAACCGGAAAAGAATGCCGACATCCTGAAGGACTTCAAGGTTGACGTCCCTCAGCAGACTCAGAAGCAGGAGGAGACTCAGGCGACCGCACAGGCTGAAAAGCCCACATCGGGAACCGAACAGACGGAGGTCAAGCACACCGCAATCGACGAGAGCAGGATTGACTGGGACAGCCTCAAGGAGAAATGGGGCATCGACCGTGCGGAACTTGAAAAGAGCGGCGACCTGAAGGAGATGCTTTACAACCGCAAGTCAAAGCTGGTGACAGTCACCCCCTCGTTCGGAGGTGAGAAATTTCCGATTGACGCGCGACTCTCATTCCGTACCGATGCTGACGGCAATGTCAAGGTGGTACCCCACTTCATCCACAAGGAGCCGAAGCTCGATCAGGAGTTCAAGGGTTATCAGTTCACCAAGGAAGATAAGGCGGCTCTGAAAGACACAGGCAATCTCGGTAAGGTCGTGGAACTGACCGACAAGGCTACGGGTGAAAAAGTTCCGTCATTCGTCAGCATCGACCGTCTTACCAATGAGATTGTATCGGTCCCCGTGAAATCGGTATTCATCAGGGAT
>JAAVDN010000010.1 GCA_014801785.1 Bacteroides sp.
AAGACCGGAGTCCTGGCTGATATTGAGGTGGTAGAGATCCTCGGTGCGGTCAACAACAGTTGCCTGGCGAACCTGCTGGCGGTAGTTGTTGATGAAGATGTTGCGCATGATGGTGAAGACCCATGCCTTGAAGTTGGTGTCGGCGGCGAACTTAGCTTCGTTGTCGAGAGCCTTGAGGGTGGTGTCCTGGAGGAGGTCTTCGGCCTGCTCGCGGTTCGAGGTCAGCTGGAACGCGAAGTTGAGAAGATTGCCCTGAAGGTTGACAAGTTTCTGTTTGAAGGTTTCCTGAGTAGTCATAGTCGAAAGGTTTTTATGTCGTTGTGTTTTGTTGTTTGTTTGTCTTTATAACGTAAGCCCAAAAAGAAAAGTTTCAATAATTTTGCACCTTTTTATCAATTTCGTTAAACTATTTCTTAACTACTTGATTACCAACATATTATGATTGTTAAACTAATGTTACGTCTATGTTTCAACAATATTTCACGTCTGTTTCAGTGTTGTAACAAAGTTTAGAATGCGCTATTTTGAACAATATACAACCCCTAATCGACCTATTCCGTCCTATATCATGCGCTAATTGGAAGAGAGGGTGCATAACGGATGTATGCCATTAGCCATTTTGCTACAAAATAGCTTGCCAAACACTAAACGACATTAATGCCTGATATTGCCAAGTAGGGAGAAAATACCTATCTTTGCCTTATGAACCCGCAATCCCCTCGCATATCCGTTCTGGTCCCTGCCTTCAATGTGGAAAACAATCTTCCATCCCTTATACAGGCTATGGGGAGACAGTCCCTGACTGACTGGGAACTTATTATAGCTGATGACTGCTCGTCTGACAATACTCTCTCCTTAGCACGCGAATACGCCTCCTCCGACCCACGAATACGAGTTATCGCGCGCCCGACAAACTCCGGAACCCCTCTATTGCCACGTCTCGATGCCTGCGCCGCCGCACGCGCTGATTCGGTTGTGCCTCTGGACGCTGACGATACGATCTCCGACAATTATCTTGAGAGGCTGTTGCAACGGGTCGAGGAAACGGATGCAGACATCATTCTCCCAATGATGATCAACTGCCGCAACCGGGATAGCGGAGGGAATCATAATTCTACAGATGGAAAACCGATTTTCCGCGAGGATATGCTGGACGCATCCCGAATATACAAGGGACGCGATCTGGTCATACATACTTTATATGAATGGGATTTCGGATGCAACGGAGCCCTCTACCGACGCAGACTCTATTACGAAGCTTTGACCGACCTAATCCGTATTCCTGTTCCGGAGGATATTCCCGCGCCACGCCATACCGCCTCTTCCACTCCTTATATAGACGAAGTCGGCACACGCGCATTATTGCTGAAAGCTTCCAAAGTCGCTTTCGCTCCGCAGGCGCGTTATTTCTATATGCCTAATCCGACATCCGTTGTGGAGACCCCCCGCTCCCTCTATATGGGTATAGAGGCTGATATATGGCTTAGGGAACTGATCAAGTCTAATTTCCCGCCTGCCAGCGATACGAGCCGACGCCTGGATCTGCATTGCGGAGTGCATCTGGCCGGACTTTTAGGACGTTTCCACCGCGAGCGCAACGCCCTCTCTCCGCAACGCCGCGAGGAACTCCGAAGACTTCTGAGGGATGCCTGGCGCCGCCTACCCCGCTCTTCCTATCGCGCCCTCTCTCCAGCATACGCCCTCATTCTCGCTCTGGGACCGCGAATCGCATCCATAATTTTCGGTCTGGCCGGAAAGTAGCGGGTCGGCCGCCGGCATTTCTTGCGGGTTGGAGTCTGAGAGTGATTTGAAAACAGCCCTAAGAATCAGGTTTGATTCTTAGGGCTGTCAAGTATCTCGTATTTGGAGTGCTGACTCCGGAACTCCGGGACCATCTGTTTCATAGCCTTGACGACTGTCATGTCGTCAGCCGTCTCTGCAAGACGGATAAGAGCGTCTATCTCCCGGCGGACGCGCTCGAAATCATATTCCCGGACCTTGGCAACCTTTATCTTGGGATGGAAGGTCGGAATCGTTATCTCCTTATCGTTGAGCACCTCCTCATACAGTTTCTCGCCATCGCGAAGACCTGTATATTCTATTTCAACGTCACGGGCACCGCTGAGGCGTATCATACGCCGCGCAAGGTCGGCGATACGGACCGGATTCCCCATATCGAAAACGTATATTTCGCCACCGTTCCCCATCGTGCCCGCCTCAAGAACCAGTTTGCAGGCCTCAGGGATAAGCATGAAATAGCGGATGATGTCTGGATGGGTGACAGTCACCGGTCCTCCGGCCTTTATCTGCTTCTTGAAAAGAGGAACAACGGAGCCGTTACTTCCTAACACATTACCGAAACGGGTGGTGACGAAACGCGTGATTCCCTCGATTTTCCTATCCTTTACCGCCTTGTCGAGCGACTGGACATATATCTCGCAAATCCGCTTCGAACAGCCCATGACATTGGTCGGGTTGACAGCCTTGTCGGTAGACACCATGACAAAGCGGCGGGTATCATATTTTAATGCGAGGTCTGCGAGAATACGCGTTCCGTTGATGTTGTTCTCGACACTTTCCTGCGGGAAATCCTCCATCATCGGGACATGCTTGTAGGCAGCCGCATGGAAGACAAATTCGGGCCGGAAGTCGCGGAAAAGCTGCTCCATGCGCGCGCGGTTTGTGATGGAGGTGACGAGGGTGCGCGTCTTTATCTCCGGCCAGTCCCGAGTCATCATGAGGCGTATATCATGAAGAGGTGTCTCCGCCTGGTCTACCAGCACCAGCTCCGAAGGAGCGTAAGGGGCAATCTGCCTTACCATCTCCGAACCGATGCTTCCCGCGGCCCCGGTGATAAGTATGCGCTTGCCTCGCAGAAGGTCGCCGATGCTTTCCATATCGACCTCTATCTTCTCGCGGGGAAGCAGATCCTCGACACGGACCTCCTTGAGACGCTCCGACTTGAAATCCTCCTTTGCGTCCCATTCCTGGGCCGAGGGGAACATCATTATCTTTATCCCTGCCTCTAAGAGAGCATCCTGCAGTTCCGGATTCGAACGCAGGGCGTCGCTCTTGAGGGGCGAGACAATGAGGACTCCGACCCGGTTGCGCTCCATTAGGGCGACGAGCCCCTTGCGGTTCAGGTGGATGCGTTTGCCGAGCAACCGTTTGCCGGCCATCTCCGGCTGGTCGGTGACAAAGCCGGAAAGGACATATTTAGAATCGACCTGTGAGAGGATATTCTGGGCTATGGCGACTCCACCTTCCCGCACTCCGTAGATAAACACCTTCACATCGCGGTTTCGGCGCGCGAAGTCGTCATAAAGGGTCTTCACCCATATCCTGACACACCACATGAGCAATATGGCGATCAAGGCCGTCAACACCATATCCACGCTCTTGACAGGCATCAGCCAGTCCCATCGGACGGGAATATGAGCCTGAATCAAGGAGCAGACAAGTCCGAACAGCGTCGCGAACGCTATCCGCTGAAGGTCAACGAATGATGAAAATCGAATGACGACATCGTATGTATGGAATATGCGGAATCCAATGACATAGAATATAAGATAGAAACAGAAGGTACGCAGATAGGAACCCAGAGACTGCAAAACCTCCGAGGCCCCGATCGCACTCGCCTCTACAAGCAACTGACTGCCGACGACTATCAGGCAGTCGAGCAACAGCAGGAACCAGTAGGGAACCGCCTGCCGGCTGAAATACCAGGAGATGACTTCGCGTATGGTTTTCAATCTATCGGTCGTTTAGTGTTTTTTTTACTTTGCCCCCAATCCCTGAAAATATTTATCCCCGTCCCGATTCTATAACGTAACCTATCCCCGACAAATTTCTCTTATCCGGAAATTTATCTTTTTTCCCTACTATATTCCCTCCCTCTCTCATCCTTTCTTACTATCCGCGCAGACGCCGGCGGAGCGTCCTGAATGAATAGAATCCGGAAAGGAGGGTCAGGAGTCCCATCAGCGCATAACCGGGAAGCGAGGGGAGGAAAGAAGCCCCGAAAGCAGTAGCGACGAGGGCCATTGAGACAAGAGTGGCCCGCAACGCTCCGGAGCTGTACCGGAAGGAGTAACGGCGCCGGCAGACCTCCACATTGATGAAGATATCTATTATATTGCGCGCGACAAGACTTATTCCAAGTCCGACCAGCCCGTAAAGCCAGTAGAAAAGAACCGAACAGCTTATCCAGCATACATTGGCCCAGCCGATCTCAAGCATGAGATATGCTTTACGGTCGTCACGCGCCACATATATATATCCTAAAGGGAACGCCAGCGCCTGGATAGCCATACCCATACCCATCCAGCGCATCAGAGGGATGACGACCATAAACTCCTCGCTCAACAGCAGGCGGATGACAAGAGGAGTGGTCATGATGAGCATGATTAGCAGTGGAGCCGCTATAAGCATGACAATCTCCGTCTGACGGTTGACGACCTCCCGCATCCCGTCTTTGTCGCGGCATACAGCCGAAAGACGTGGGAAATAATCCAGGGCAAGAGCCGAGAATATCATCCCGACATATTGGTTGGTCAGGGAATTGGCGGCCTGGAAAAGTCCTACATCAGCAACTCCCCCCTGCGAGCGGACGAAGAGATTGATCAGATAACTGACCAGAGTTCCGGAGAGAGAGCCGACCATCAGTATCAGCCCTGTCGAGACCAGGAGGCGCGCCAGAGGCATGACTCTCCCGCGCGTCAACGCGATTTTCTCCTGTTTTTTCTCTCCCGAGGAGCAGGAACGGCGAAAGGAGAGATAATAGAACAGGAATAAGGAGAGAGCGAGCAATATCATCGCGGGAACGATTCCTGCGGTGCCGAAGAAATAGTAGAGAGGGACGCCGAAGAGGACTCCTGCAAGTCCTCCGACCACCGACGCTTTGGAGAGACGCTTTACCTCCCCGGCCCCCTGCAGAAGGGCGAGATACCCGTTTCCGGCGACGGTCAGCGCCACGGCTGCCGACAGCCAGAAAAATCCCTGCGTGTGGAGCGGATCGCCGAAGGTGAAGCGGCTCCATAAGGGAGCGGGGAGAAGACAGATGAGCAGACCGAGCAGGGAGGTGAGCAGTATCAGCCATTGGCATATCTGCATGACGAAGCGGCGCCGCAACGAATCGGGCGCTGAGGCTGCCACTTCCTTGACCATGGCGAGGTTAAGGCCGAGGCCGGCGAGTTGCTGCATGGTGCCGGAAGCCCCGGCATAAAGCGAGGAGACACCCATTCCGGCAGGACCTAAAAGTATCGCGACGAATTTACCGCGAAGGAGACCAAGAAGGATATTCCAGACCTGAACTCCCCCGAAGGCGCCGATGCGCTTCAGGATATTGCCGTAGCTGTTCTCGCCTCTCCCCTTTTCCTCCCGGTCAAGAAGGGATTCTCCTTCCTCCATACCCTTTTCTTCCATTTTGTCCTATTGTCAGAAACGATGGTCTATGAATTCCGCACCCCCGACTTCGGCGGCGAACCGGGGGAAGCCGGAGCGATACATCCCCCCCGTGCGCATCAGCGTGACGCGCGAGGCTCCCATCAGTAGGAACTGGTCAACGAAGGTGCGCATGACAGAGTCCTCCGTAGCCTCGGGATCGCGGTCAAGATGACGTATTTCCCCATCGCATATATATATCCTCCGGTCAAGGTCCCGGACATATTCCAGAAAGCGTGAGCTGTCTGAGGCAAGCAATATGGAGGCATCGGAGGGGACATCCTCTATCATGCGCTTCAACTCTTCCCTGACTCTCGACATCAGAGCCTCCTGCTCCTCCGGGGAGAGACTCTGTGTCTCGACATCCTTGAAATCCCCCAGCAGGGTCAGGAAGCGGAATGAGAAAGCGTGGTAGACAGGGCGCAACGCACGGCGGTGACGCTCGATCTGACGCGCGAGTGCTTCCGAGGGGCGGAAGAGTTCGGAGAAGAGCCGGCTGTAGGAGCCGCGAGATGTGTCGGCGTTCGTATATAGATGAAGTTGTTTTTTTCGGCTGCGAAAAGCGGCACGCAACCTCAGCGCGCTTTGAAAATCGCTCAGGTCATCGACCACTACCATCCGCGATACTTTCCGGCTCCGGCTTATCTCCTCCGGTTTGATACGCCAGTCTACCTCGGCCGGTACCAGATACCCTTCCAGAAGGAAAGGATGGGTCCACGAGATAAAGAAAGGTATTTTACGGGCGCGGGCGATAGCGTAGCTGGAGAGGATGCCGCGAAGGCGATCGGTAGTCCCCCCATGATGGAAAGAGCCGTCGCAGATGCAGATCACTCCTGCCGGGAAATGGGATGAATCGGGGGATGAGTCGTCATACAGCCGGGAGTCGAGCATCGGTGTGACCGGGTCTGCGGGGAGACGTCCTGCGAGAACAAGCGCCGTGTCAAGCAGGTTGCGCAGACTCCGCTTCGTGTGCCAGTAACGTTCATACAAGGCTCCGGGAAGCAGACGCCTCATTCCTCTTCACCCTTTCCGGCGCCTCCGCCATAAGAGGGTTTGGCGACAACCCCCTTGGTCTTGCGCCCGTTGATGGCGATATTGAGCGGCTCCGGAAATTCAACTACCCGCAGACTCTCCGTCTCCTTGACAGCAGGTTGGGCGTCAAGCCAGGCGCTGTCATAATAACCGTTTCCGGCAGAGGGATCGACCGTGAAGTATCCGACACCGAAAGAGGTCAGGTTCTGGAAGAAATGTGTTCCCTGCGAGGGTTCTATGCGATAACCCGGAAGTGCTGATTCGACGATAAGGCGCGCTCCGGCGATCTGCGGCCATTTGACGGGGATTCCGAGCGCCTCGTCGGAAGAACCCCAGCGTCCGGGACCGATGAGGATATAGGGATGTCCCGCTTCGGTCATCTCCTTGTTTATCTGCTCTACTTCGCGGGCCGTCTCCGGATTACGCATGGAATCGAAGCAGGAGGGTTTGACATAGACGACGTGGCGGACGTTATCCATCACGCCATGCCCCAGAGCCTGTTCGCTGCGAAGGAGCAACTGGTCGTCGGCGATATCGAGGAGGGAATCGTCGAGCATCTCCTTGCGGTCTACGATAGGACGCATCTGCAGCCAATAGACCTTTCCTTTCTCGGTCGAGCCCATGGCGCGGGGATTGATCTCTCCGGCGAACTCTATCTCGACGGGGCGTCCCATTGCATACTGCCCTGTCTGGAGCATAAAATCTGCGACCTCCGCCAGCGGGAAGACCTTGTTGCGCAATATATTGTTGAAGGTGACGAGTTTGCGCCCCGGTCCGGAGGGTGTGTCGCGGACCATACGGTCGTTGGCATCGAAGGTAGAGACTATATATGGGAGCGCTCCCTCTTTGACCGCATCAGCAATCGGGACGCGCCGGATATTGAAACTGTCGTCGGCCTTGAGGTTCTCCGAGGCGGAGGCGTCGAGGGGAAGGGCGCAGAGATAGGTCTGCGTGTCGCGCAGCGTCAGGTCGAGTGTGGAGGTCTGGAGGGCCTTTCCGGGATGTTTCGGAGAGAAACGGAGCGCCATACCGCCGTCAACGATATATTTGCCGAGACCGGCCGCCACTTCGACCACACCCTCCTCCGCCTGCTCGTGCTTGAGAGGATAATAGTTGAGCGAACGTCCGACGCCCGAAAAGTCGGGATAATAGAGTCCGTTATGATCCTGGCCGACAACTTCCTGCAGGATGACAGCCATCTTCTCCTGGTCGATGACATTGCTCGTCGCGTTCATGTAAGCCTTGGAATCGGCGAAGAAGACCGACGCGTAGATACCCTTGACCGCTTCGCAGAGCATCTGGTGCATGACCGACTTATCTTCCGTTATCGGAATCATGTAGGTCGAGTATATTCCGGCGAAAGGCTGATAATGGGAATCCTCCAGCAGGGAGCTGGAACGGACCGCCAGTGGCTTGGTGATGACTTCGAGAAGGGCGTGGAAGTCTTTCTTTATCTCCGTCGGCAGCTTGGCCTTTAGAAACTCTTCGAGAATCTCGGCGTCGGGACGGTCGGAGAGAGCGACGGGATAGAGATTGTTGTTCTCCATAAACTCGTCGAAGATGTCGGTGCATAGGACGACGGTCCGCGGAATCGAAATCTCCACTCCTTTGAAGTCATCGCATTCGGGATGACGTTTGATTATCTGGTCAATGAAGGCCAGTCCGCGTGCCTTTCCCCCTAAGGAACCCTCACCGATACGGGCGAAGTTGGAGAAGAAGTCGAAACGGTCGCGATGGAAGACAGCGACGACGCCACGGTTCTTCATGCGGCGGTATTCGACGATTGCCCGCGATATGAGGCGACGGACATCCGGAATCTGATCTATGGAGTCGAGACGGAAGTTCTTCAGCAATTCGGCGATCGGGAAGAGGGCGCGCGAGTAGAGCCAGCGCGATATATCATTGGTCGAACTATGGCGGAAAAGGGCGTTCGAGGGTATATGGTCAACCTTGCGCTGAAGATCCTTGAGGTCGTGGAAGCGCATTATCTCCTCCCCTGTCTTGGGATCCTTGACTATGAAGTCGCCGAAGCCGAAGAGCATACTGACCTCGCGGCGGAGTTCCTGTGGGAGGGATTTGGAGTTTTTGTCCAGAAAGCTGTATCCGGCCTGAAGGGTAGGTTCGCGATTGGCTGTTTCCTGAGATTCGATAATTATTGGGATGAACGGGTCCCGGGCCCGGGCATAACGGGCGAACTGCAATCCGGCCTGAGGGTCTTTCTTCCCATCGCGTGGGAAACGCATATCTGAGATTATGCCGAGCATATTGGAGCCATAGCGGTCGAAGAGACGGCAGGCCTCCTCGTAGTCGCGTGCCAGCAGGACTTTCGGACGTCCGCGCATACGGAGCATCCGCTCATGCTCGTTCAGCGCCTCGGTCGAGAAGAGCATACTCTGCTTCAGCAGGAACTTGAACAGCAGCGGAAGAATAGAGGAATAGAAGCGGATGGAATCCTCTACCAGGAGTATGCACTGCACTCCGATCTCCCCTATGTCATGGTCGGCGTTCATACGGTCTTCCATCAGTTTGACGATCGCAAGAATCAGATCGACATTGCCGAGCCATGAGAAGACATAATCGACTCCGCGAAGATCCTCGTCGGCTATACGGCGGCGCACCTCTTTGCTGAAAGGGGTCAGGACAACAAACGGGATGTCGGGATAAAGGGCGTCTATGCGCTTTGCCTCCCGGAAAGTCTCGCTGACATCGACCCCGGGCATGGCGATGATGAGGTCGAACTGTTTGGAAGCCAGTTCGATATAAGCCTCATGATAGTTGGCGACTATGACGAAACGAGGAGGTGACGACAGATTCAGCGAGACATATTCAAAATAGACCTGCTCCTCGACACGTCCGTCCTCCTCAAGCATGAAGGCATCGTAGGGAGTGGCGATTAGCAACACATTGAAGACGCGCTTCTGCATGAGATCGCGGAAGGCGGTGTCCCGTAGGTAGAGACGGTTGAGCAAGGATTCAGAGATTGATTTCACAGTCAGTTTGATCTAAAATATTATCCCCATCAGGTTCCACGGCGCCTGACGCCGCACCCCCGCCGGATGGGTATCTACAAAGATACGATATTTTTCGCTCTCCAACCCGGGTCACGCCTTAAAAATGGGGGTTTTCTACCCATCATCTATCTTTTTTTCCCTTTCAAAGAGAAAAAAAAGTGGTCAGCAGAAACAGAAACACTGATTTTTTTGTAATTTAGGGCCGAAAGCTCCAAATGAGCGTTGACCATATCATGAATGACAATTCCTCAAGACCTCAGACCTCTCCGTGTGGAGAAGAGGCCGTCTGTTGCGATCTGGAGACTCTTCCTATGCCTGAAGAGCTCTCCGACAACGGCGACGCATATCATATATCCCTTCTGGCCAATTATCCCGATTCGGAAGAGACACGCTTCTTCCTGACTCCGGAAGCCTGCGGCATCCTCGTCTCCTCCGGACTCCGCATAGCTATGGAGGCGGGAGCCGGAATCGATATCAGTTTCTCCGATGAGGCTTACGCTGACCAGGGGGTGGCCATCGTCGACCGCCGGCAGGCTCTGCAGGCCGGAATTATCCTCTCCTACGAACCATTGCGCGTCGCCGACCTGCGCGCCATGCGCGACGAGGCGGTAGTGCTCTGCATAATGACCCCGACCCTCTTCGAGCGCGAGGCGATAAGCACCATGCTTGAGAAGCGGCTGACGATGGGGTGTCTCGACAATATGTATTCCCACGCCGAAGTTCCGATCTTCGCCAACATTATCGACGAGATTGACGGACGCGCCGCCATCATGTATGCCCAGGAACATCTCTCCTTCCTCGGAGGTGGCAAGGGTGTGTTGTTGGCCGGTGTCGCCGGCATCAATCCCTGTGAGGTGCTTCTGATCGGGGAAGGGCGTTCGATAGTGGCGGCGGCGAAAGCCGCCAAGGGGGCGGGCGCCTCGGTCACCATTATGAACAACGACGTCACTACCCTCGCACAGATGCAGGCCGAGACGGGTCCCGAAATAACAGCTCTCTCGATACATCCGCGGGTCCTCTGCAACAAGGCCAAGTCTGCCGACGTCATCCTGACGGCTCAGACCACCCGTCCTTTCGAGTTCCCCAGAAATCTCTACGGAGTTCTCAAGGAGACGGTCTATATGCTTGATATCCCGCAGGCCCAGCCCTCTGTCTCCGTTCCGCGCACAATCGCTATGGCCCTTTCAAACGTGCTGGTCAATTTCTTGGGAGAAATTCCTCTAATGCACGGCTTCGACGGACTGATCGCAACGACAGAAGGGGTCCGCAGTGGTATAGTGACCTACCGTGGCAAGCTCGTCGACAAGCTTGTCGGGACATACCTCGGTATGCCGAGCATCGACATCAGCGTCATGCTCGCCGGACATAACTGATTCCGCATGGAAGAGGAACTTCCGCCAAGACTGATATTTATTGTGGCGGCCAACCGCTGGTCAGGGGTCGAGCGATATACGCTCGACCTCTGCCGCCATTTCTCATCACTTGGCTGGCCGGTCCATATCTTCACCCGCGACGCGCGCGCCGTGGACTCTCTCTTCCGTATGCCGGGGGTGCGCATTCATCATGCTCCTTTCGGGGGTTCTACTGACTATCGGGCCGTCTTCGCCCTTGCGCGCCTCATGGCCGGTAAACGCAACGACCGGAGGCGCACTGTCGTACATGTAGCCCGCTACCGCGACGCGCTCTGCGCTATCGCCGCCCGCACCCTCGCCCGCCGTCATGACGTGCGCGTTGTCATGACGCGCCATTATGTCGCTCCGGCGCGCCGCTCCTGGATGTACCGTTTTGTCTACAGGCGTCTCGACGCCCATCTGTTCGTCTCCGAAATCGCGAGACGCCGTTTCCTTTCAGCCTGGAAGGAGGGTGAGTCGTTCCCTTTTGATCCGGAACGACTGACTGTAATCCATAATTCACTCAATCTTCCTGCCCCAGATCCGCAACCTGAACGCGAACGGGGTCCTCTCTCGGCGCTCTACCACGGGCGTCTCGCGCCCGGCAAGGGTCTGGAAACACTCCTCGACGCTTTCTCTATCATCGTTAACCGCAAGATAAAGCTCCGGCTCCGCATCCTCGGCACCGGCGACCCGGATTATGTCGATGCTCTGCGCCGGCATGCTGAAACACTCGGCATCATGGAGCGCATCGACTGGACGCGCCATGTCTCCGACCCGCTTCCTCTTATCCGCGAAGCTCATTTCGGGGTCCTTCCCTCAGAGACGGAGGAGGCTTTCGGACTCGCCAATATAGAATATATGTATGAAGGGCGCCCGCAGATAGCGACCAATAACGGGGCTCAGGCGGAATATCTTACCGATGGTCTGGACGCCATCCTCATTCCTCCATCCGACCCGGAGACCCTGGCCGACGCTATGGAGCGTCTGGCCTCCGACCCGACACTGCGCGCCCGCATGGGCGCCGCTGCCGCCGTAACTTTCCGCAACTCACTTTCCTGGCCTGCCTTCGCAGGCCGCCTCACCCGCATCTACCGCGACTGACGCGCCATCGCTTTGACGCACCATAGCTCCGCAACATTGCAACCGGTCTATCCTCTCAACACCATCCTCAATCCATAATATTGCGGATATTACCATCTGTTTATTAAATTTTCCCAACTTTGCAATGTAAACCCCACAATATAAAAGATTCCACAACCATCTGAAGCAGAAAATAGAAATATATCTGGCAAAGATTGGAATTACGGAAAAATTTTATACCTTTGCAACCGCAGACCGTTTTGCAGAAGCCCGGTCCGGGCAAAGCGGGAGGGTTTGCAGACATAATCAGCGTTTACTGACGCTCCTTCTTGACTTTCCGAAATCTGGTAAATTTCAATCTTCGTCAAGACGGCAGCAGACGGTAGATGCCCTTGTGGATATGTTCAATTCCATCAATGGGATACGCGTGAGCGTATTCCCACTGATGTGTGGCCACATATTCTGCGTGAGGCTTCTGCAGTTTGCTCGTTCGACGAAGATGGGCAATACCAGAGCCTCGGAAAGTGGAACGAGCAACAGTACGGCTCTCACGCAATTTTTTTATCCCTACCCCACCTAATACCCAAACCCTGACGAGGAGAGCCCGACAGCAGAAATAGATTCAGTCTGTTTAATTAACCTTACTGTCGCCTCCAAATATGAAGCAAAAGACACCCTTATTGATAATAGGAATAGTGCATATCTCCGAGCTTGGAATAAGTAATTATAAATTCATCGACTCAAATAGCTGTATCATCTTATTCACAAATTAAAAAATAGGGGAACAAAAAAAGTCAAACATCATAGAGTCACTTTCCTGTTGCTATTGCACAGATATAGTTAGGAAATCATGATTAGTAAAATATCGCAAAATCCATATAGAATACTTGGCGTTCTATCCAATTCCCCCTTGAAAGAGAGAGTAGGAAATCAAAATCGCTTGGCGGCCTTCGCTAAAGTTGGTAAAGAAATTGTATTCCCAAATGACTTTACTGCGATTTTAACCGAAAAACCCATAAGAACACCCGATAGTATCGCTGCAGCAACTACCTCTATAAACCTTGACAAAGATCAATTGAAATATGCATTTTTTTGGTTTATTAGTGGCTCAGCGATAGATGATATTGCATTAAAGCATCTTCAAGCCGGGAATCGAGAGAAAGCGGAAGAGATTTTCCAAAAGAAAGAAACATATTCATCTTTAATCAATTCCGCGGTAATAGCCTTTATCGATGGTGAATCAACCGTCGGCTTTAGTAACATCTCTAAAGTAATTCACACTTCCTCTTATCGCGCTAATTTCCTCCAAAGATTAGGAATAACCAATCTTCAGCTTTCAGAAGATGAACTTGCCGAGATTGTAATTGCGGAACTACTTAAAGAAATCCCGGCAACCCAACTTTTATCAGCTTGTACAAATCCCACTGACAGGACTATTGTAACCAAACATGCGCTCGATGCACCCATCTCGTCTATTAACTCCGCCATAGCTGTTGCAAAGAACGCTGATACAAAAAATCCTGAAGCCAGTCTTGCAGCAGGCACTAAGCTGATGAACTCAACTAAAGCCCCACTAAAAGCTGTAAAAGATATTGCCGGGGCCTCAAGCCATCAATATCAGATAGTTGCTGACAATGTGGCAAAGCAAGTTTTACAATGTGGAATAAACTACTATAATAATGCCTCCGACTCAGACATTGAAAGTCCTTGCAAGGCTATGGTTCTTCAATCCTATGCTTTGGAGATTGCCGTAGGACAACTCACCAAAGATAGATGTAAAGAGAACTACGACATCTTGAAAGAGGCGGTTGAGAATATGCCTCCAGCCGAGGTCGCTATCGAGGCAGGTAAGGTGAACGAGGAATTGAAAAAGTTTTGTCAGCTCCCCGACAAAATCTCTTATTCCATTACTCTACTCAATAATACGAAATCAATATTGCAGACTATTAAGTCAAAACTTGGAGCAACCAACGCTTTCTACCTCTCGATCTCTACTCAAGTTGTCGGCAATGCCCTTCATAATGTCATTGAAGAAGTCAATCAAGCTCAAAATTATTTGGATGCTGTCATAAAAACTATTAAAAAAACCGGAATTGATCCAGGACTGCTCAACTATTTAGATAATGAACACTCGCCAGCAAAAATTATAGATTCAAAAGTAAAGCCTGTCATGAGAGACGCTTGGAAAGCTACAATAATAATGGACTCTTTCGATATGGAATCCGATTTTAAATCAAATCGATATAACCCAAATCGCCAATCCCTTAAAGAGATGTGCAAGACCCTTGGAATTTCCACAAGTGTACCTACTCAGCACCCATCTACGCCAAAAGTTACTACTCCGTCAACTCCATCTCCCAAAACAGAAACAAAATCATATACAAAACCAGAATTTAATTCATCCGATAATAGACCAACGATAGATTGGTCCAGTATTTGGCTCCCTTTTATTATTCTCAGTGTCATTGGCGGTTTTATATCCGAGTATAAAGGTATAAATTTTTGGGTTGGTGTTCTTGTTACATTGATGTTGTGTTTCACACTATATTTCTGTCATCGCTTATTCCAGGATTAAAGTCTTAATTTATGAAAAAGTTAAATCTATCGTTTTGTTGCTTATTATTAGTGATTTTCACTATCTCAGCACATTCTTCTGATTCTCTGCAAACTTGCTTCAGCAAAATTCAGGCGACAAACACACTAGTTGAAACCCTTCAACGCCAAAATGACGCACTAAAATCAGAAGTAACTTCACTTACCTCTATTATTTCCATACAGTCAAATGAAATTGACTCTATTAAATCGGTTTTAGAGAGAACCAATAATAGTGTCACTACTCTCGCCGATAGCTTGAACCTCAACATATTGACAACGCGTGAGCAAATTCGGACAAACTCTGACTCGCTGAACGCTACTATCGCAAAAAAATCTGAAACAGGTATCTGGATTTTTATTGCTCTCGCATTTGTGCTCGCTGTAATTGCCTTCGTATTTGGTAAACTTCTCGCTAAGCGTGGCGATGAAGTTGCTTCGCTATCGGCTAAAGCAGATAAGCTTAACGAGGAAATTGTAAATCGTCTCTCATCCGAAATGTCAGAGATGCAATCTCTATCTAAGCAGATTGGCTCAATCTCGAACGCAACCTGCGGAGGAATCGACACCGAACAAAAACTTATAACTACGCTCGCTGATAGAATTACATTTATGGAGATGACTCTCTATAAAATGGATAGCTCGGTACGGGGTCATAAGCAACTTTCAAAGTCAATTAAGCAAATGAAAGATAATCTCCTTGCTAATGGTTACGAACTTGTCGATATGCTTGGCAAGGATTATCACGATGGTATGAAAGTAACCGCCAACTTTGTTGAAGATGAAAATCTTCCCGATGGCAGGCAGATTATAACCGGAATCATCAAGCCTCAGATTAACTATAAAGGCAAGATGATACAGTCTGCACAAATCACAGTAAGTCAAAACTTATAATCTCCATATATCAATGGCACAGTCAAAAATGAGATTTGGAATTGATTTGGGCACAACCAATTCCGCAATTTGCAAGATGGAGGGTGGTGAGCCGGTCATAAAAAAGACCGATACGCTCAAAGATACACTTCCTTCATGTGTATCGTTCACAAGAAAAAAAGTAGTTAAGGTTGGAGATAGCGCTTACAACGACCTTCGCCAAGCTAAATCACAGGCAACCAAAAACTGGACGAACGGCAAAGTAAACGTTTTCATCGAGTTCAAGCGCGACATGGGAACGGACAAGACAAGTTTCAGTTCTAATATGGATGCCGCATACTCGCCTGAGCAACTTTCGTCCGAAGTCCTTAAAACTCTTAAATCTTTCATTGGCGATGAGAATGTTTCAGCTGCAGTGATCACAATACCTGCTAAGTTCAAGGCGGACCAAATAGCTGCAACCAAACGTGCAGCTCAACTCGCAGGTATTGAACACTGTGAACTTCTCCAAGAGCCTATTGCCGCATCTATGGCCTATGGTCTAAGTTCTGCAAATAAGAATGGACAATGGCTTGTATTTGATTTTGGCGGAGGTACATTCGATGCTGCTCTTATCAAAGTCGAAGATGGTATTATGCAGGTTAAGGACACCGAGGGCGACAACTATCTCGGCGGTAAAAACCTTGACTATGCTGTCGTTGACGACATCATAATCCCATATCTTCAAGAGAATTTCGTCATCGACGATATAATGTCGAATGATGCGACACGCAACATTCTTCGTGACGCAATGAAGTTCTATGCCGAACAAGCCAAGAACCAGCTCTCGTTCAAGGCCCAGGCTGATATAACTTCACAACTTGACGAGTTTGGAGAAGATGACGAGGGTAACGAAATCGAACTTGATCTCGTTGTTACACAGGAACAACTTAAACCAGTCCTTGCCAAGGTTTTCCAAAAAGCCATCGACATTACCAAAGGTATGCTGAAACGCAACGGTCTTTCCGGTTCTGACCTCGATAAACTAATTCTCGTAGGTGGTCCTACTTATTCGCCTGTTCTTCGTGAAATGCTTCGCGAGCAGTTAACGCCTAATGTCGATACCAACATTGACCCGATGACTGCCGTAGCAAAAGGGGCTGCCTTGTTTGCTTCCGGCATCGACAGCGATATAAAAGAAGAAATCGCAGTTGGCACGGTTGCTCTCAACCTTTCTTACGAGGCAAACTCCGTTCAACCAATGGAGTATGTTACTGTTCAATTAGACAAGAACGAGTGTACCGGCCACATTCCCGAAAAGCTTTTCGTGGAACTTGTTCGTAGCGATAACGGCTGGTCAAGCGGCAAGGTTGAAATCAACGATATCGGCGATGTTATTGAGTGTCAACTTATGGAGGGCAAAAACAATGCCTTTACCATCACGGCTTACGATGATAAAGGCACTTCACTTCCTTGCTTCCCTAAGGAAATCAACATCATGCAGGGTATTGTTGTCGGGAATGCTGTTTTACCCTACAATATATCAATTGAGGCGCATGACACTGGTCTCAACAAAAATGTAGTAAAGTCCGTAAAGGGCCTTGAAAAAAATCAACATATTCCTGCAACCGGAACTCTTAACGGCCTCAAAACTCGTAATCAACTTCGACCTGGCATGGAGGAAGATACTATTATCATTCCTATCTATCAGAGCGAACACAACGCTGAGGGGACATCTGCCATTCATAATGACCATGTCTTTGACGTCGTTATTACTGGTGATGAAGTCGGTCAGATGGTTCCGGTCGGAAGCGATGTTGACATCACTATAAAAGTTGACCGCTCGCAGATGCTTAAACTTGAAGCCTTTTTCCCCGTAAGCGGAGAAACCGTAGAAAAAGAGGTCGAAATTGGAGCTCGCTCAGTAATTTCACCTTTTGAACTCGAAAAGCTCAAGGACGCTGCGAACAACAAACTTCGCGCTCTGAAATCTTCATCTTCCATAAGCGCAAGTGAAACCGCCGAAGCAGATAGGTACATTACCGACATCAACAGTCGCTTCGATGGTGAAAAGAGTTCGGAGGATGGTCGAATGCATCTTCAAGCAGACCTTCGCCGTGCTTTCCTCAAAATGGAAGAAGTCGAGCAACGCCACGAGTGGGAAGCACTCGAAGCAGAAATCCGCGAACAATTTGATCTCCTTGAAAAAGCTAACAATGATCTCGGCAACAAGTATGACAAGCAGGTGACCGCTGTACGTAGCCAAGTTGATATGGCTATACGGTCCAAAGACGTTCGTCAGGGTCGCTCAGTTCTCGATGACATTAACAGTCTTTTCGTGGCCGTTACTCTCATCTATCAGCTTATGGGATTTATCGACTACCATTTGAAGAATTTCAATTCAATACAATGGAAAGATGCCAACCGCGCTCGTCAGCTTCTTCAACAGGGCAAGGAAATCTCAGTAACTAACCCGTCGGAAAATACTCTGCATCCAATCGTGCGTTCATTAATTAGTCTTATGATTGAACCACCGGTTGGCGGCCCCGGCGTTAGCTTCTAATTAAGATGAATAAATCTTGGAAAACTAACCAGATGGAGAAAATTACTGCACACACCGCCATATTTAAGCACATTCCCGAAGAAATCGGGAATGTGCTATAGCCTAGTAGTGGGCCATTAAATAAAGACACCTTCAATCCTACTGGTGGCGCAAACGAAGAATATTGTATGCTAAAGATTGTGGAAAAGTATGGTCTTCATTTTTCGTACTATCTCACGCTACTGATAAAAAAGTAAACTTCGGCCTATTGGATGATGATGTCCTATATTCTGATGACATAACTATCTCCCTCAACGAAATTGATATTTATGGCACGATATATAACGCTACCAATACAAAGAGAATCCACACCTCGAATGGCAATCTTGTTATAGAGCATATTAACCATTCAAGGAAGTTCTTTGGCTTCATTGGAAATGGCGATATAAGTAGTATATCTTTATCATCTTTGGGTAATCGTGAGGCTTTCTTGGTTTTCTTTGACTGTCTATATAAAGGATTATAATGTTTACATTAGCGAAGAAACAGCAGATAGGTAATTATACTATAACGTTTCCTTTAAAGAAGAGTGATTATGCAGAAACATACCGTGTCAAAGACTTGGCAGGAAAGAATCGCTTTATAAAATTGATAAATTGTGCGAAATTGCACCGAACACAATTCAATATAGACGGAAATGTTCTAGAAGTTGAAATTGCCAAACAACTTGACCACCCTAATATTGTCAAGTATAGAGATAGTGGAGAAACCATCTTAAATGGACGCAAATTCGTTTATATCGTCTTTGACTATATAAGCGGAGAAACCTTGTCTCAATTCCTTGCGCGTGAGGGAGAATGTAGTGTGTATGATGCAAAGACTATCGCTATCGGCGTTCTTAACGGCCTCAAATTTCTTCACTCTTTGCATGAACCCATCATCCTCAATGAAATTTCTTTGCATAATGTCTTGGTAGATGCTTCTTCCAGTGTAACAATTCCTAAGATTATAGACTTCCGATATGCAAGATACCTCTCACAAGGTAGTGCAGCATTTAACAAGATTGGTTTATCGCCATTCTATCTTGCACCTGAAGCTCTTAACGGGATTTTCTCCGTTAAGTCTGATATTTTCTCTGTTGGTGCTCTCCTTTTCAACTTGGTATTCGGTATGCCTCCATACTTCGTTGAACTTGCAGATTGTAAGGGAGATGTAAATCTTCAGCGAGAGAAAATAGATGCTCAGCGAGCACTGCCTCTGCACTTCCCGAAAGTCGAAAAGTTTGAACTTGACGATGATTTAATGAACATTATGCGTAAAGCTCTTGCAATTGATATTGAGGACCGCTTTGAGTCAACTGCTGATTTTATCAAAGCCCTTAATGGAAAAATCAAAGTGCCACGCATAGACAACCAGAGGAAATCTAAAAGCAATGATTCTCAACAAAAGAGAACGAGATTATCCGTTCCCAAAGGGAAAGGCTTCTCCGCCATAGCAGGTATGCAGGAACTTAAAGATCAAATGCAAGTTGAGGTCATAGATGCTTTGCATAATCCGGAGGAATATGCAAAGTATGGCTTAACAATACCCAATGGAATGCTTTTATATGGTCCCCCCGGTTGCGGCAAAACTTTCTTCGCTAAACATTTTGCAGAAGAAGTTGGATTTAATTTTATGCTCATTAAACCCAGTTCTCTTAAAAGTCGCTTTGTCAATGCTACCCAAGAGAATATTGCTCAAATGTTTAAAGATGCAGAAGAAAATGCTCCAACTATAATTTTCATAGATGAAATAAACGAACTCGTGCCCAATCGCGATAGCGATATTCACGAGATGGCTAGAAGTGCCGTTAACGAAATGCTTGCGCAGATGGATAGCACGGGAGAGAAAGGTATATTTGTTATTGGCGCAACTAATTATCCTAATATGATAGATCCTGCTATCCTCCGTTCTGGTCGACTTGATAAGAAGTACTATATTGGTACACCCGATTTCGAGGCTCGAAAACTCATGTTTGAGTTATATCTTAAATCACGCCCCTATGATTTCGGGATCGATTATGACAAACTAGCTAAATTAACAGAGGGTTACGTATCCTCTGATATTAAAATGATTATAAATGATGCATCCCGTACAGCTCTAGTAAAAAAATCCAAGATAACCATGATTATTCTGGAAGATATAATTTTAAAATCAAAACCATCGTTATCTTCAACTGAATTAAAAAAATACCTTAATATTAAATCCAAAATGGAAGATCAGTCATCTACGTCCTCTTCGCGTCCTCATGTAGGATTTAATATTTAATCAGAGAGTGGAAGCAAGCGAGAATTAGGAATTCCAACACATTGTTTTAATGTAGTCTGTAAGATTTATAATCTCCGTAGGAATATTGAACTTCCTTAAAAACAGAAATAAACATTTTATGGTAAGTATGACATTCCCATATACTTTATAAAATCACTACTATATCAAATATTGAAACAAGCCACATCATAAATGGTAAATCTGACTTTTTCGGAAACGCTCACGAACTTGCCAGTAACAAGATGATTGCAAAGTGTAACACTTATGTTTTCATGAGCTATCCGGCGCTCATACATACTCAGTCAGGTCGCGCACGTTGAACGTATCGGGCGACAGCGTCTCTCCGTCATATACGACTGACGTCCGGGCTACCGCAGATTATAACGGGAGTAGCCTCTGAATACATGATTGAATAGCCTGAACTTAACTGATTGCCGTGGACCCGTCAACACCACGACCGGAAAGTTTCTCGCCCCGCGCACGATCGCCGCGGTCATTTTTCTCTCTATATATTCCAGAAAATCATGCAAATTAAAAATACGATTTTAAATTTGCACAAATTTAATAACAATATACTGCACTTGCAAATTCCCGGCCGTCTACTGAAATTCTCTTTGAATTGCATCTTTCAGAGGGACTACTTCCACAAGATGAGACCATGATAATTGTGTCGCCAGCAGCGCGACAATCCTGGGGTAAGGATGTTCTATACTTATATTTAATGGTCCGGTAAAGTTTAACATTTTCCGCAGGTCAGTCTTAAAACAGTACACATGAAACGCAGGCTGCAGCAGGCGAAAAGTTTCCGTCAGATGGAACAACCGATTATAGCAATTAATGTGCCGGCAATGATAAGACCGAATCCGATTGCTCTCTTTTTTCCCCAGGCGGGCTTCAGGGAGTCTGTTTCAATAGGATGCTTTCTCGCTTTATAAAAGGCATGACCATATTTCATTGCATAGGCCATCAAGTATAACGCCCCTATGATATTTATACCAATGCCTCCATAGATTAATATATCCTGCATATCCCAATAGTCCGGTAATAAGTAGCTGCTAAGTAGCTGCTAAAAATAAAACGGAAGCCAGCCGTATGTGTACAAAACTCTCGTATGAAGCTGACACAACGGTCTGCCAAACTTGAGGAAGCCGTATCGTCTGTCTTCACAGATACAACGCCTGGGATGAAGAATAGTTTCGCTGCATACTCAAAGATTTGTCATGCCTGACGAAGTTGTCTAAACCTATTACGGAATTATGGGTAAGAGCCTCAGGTTGGACCTCTTTTCCTGCCTATAAACAATCAGTGCGTGTGGGAGAGCATACGGAAAAGACCTGGCATAACGTAGGATCAGTGTTGAATCTTGCGGTGGATACCACATATCCCTGTCTGTATGGGGGGCAAACATTTGGAGACTCCGGAATTGTTCATTAAATTTGCGGAGTAAGCATACCGAGATTTTTAATGAAACAGATCTTTTTATTCGTACTTGTGAGTCTCTTACTGTCTTCATGTAAAGTCAGTCATAAGACGCTAAATCCCAGTAGTCAGATTTCATGTGAAAAGGAAAAGTATGTTTATGAAAATAAGCTTCATAAACTACAAGAGGATTTAAACTCATATATTTCAGGAAAGGATGCTCGTATCGGAATTGGCGCTATCATAAATGGAAAGGATACGATAAGCGTGAACGGCACTTCTAAATTTCCTATGATGAGCGTGTTTAAGTTTCCTCTTGCCTTGACCGTCTCTGATTATTGTATGAATAATGGTATTCTCCTTTCTGATTCGATTTCAATCAAGGCCGACGCAATAAAAGAGAATACTTGGAGTCCGATGCGTGAGAAATATGGAGTAAGGGAGNTTAAACTGCCTATATCGGAATTACTCGATTATATCCTCCAACAGAGCGATAACAACGCTTGTGATATTCTGATTGANTTTATAGGAGGTNCAGCAGTCGCTGANAAACTGATGAAATCATTAGGGTATAATGATATTCTTATCNGTCACACTGAAGATGAGATGCATCGTGACTTATCGCTTTGCTACCTTAACTGCGCAACGCCGATAGAGATAGCCCGATTGTTTGACCGATTNTATCGTCAGGGATTGCGTCACGAAAATGAGTTTAATGAGTATATTGCAGAGAGTATGATTGATTGCCANACAGGACTCGACAGGCTCCCTGCTCCGTTGCTTTCCAATAACGCAATTATTGGACATAAAACAGGGACCGGTGATATAAACGCTCAGGGACGTATAATAGCAGTTAATGATGCGGGATACGTATTTCTTCCCAATACATCAGGTTATTCCATTGCAGTATTTGTCGCAGATTCCGGCTATGATATGACCGAGACTTCAAGGATAATTGCAGAAATCTCCGAAATNGTTTTCAAATCGTTCAAATAACCGTTTAAGCCCCCGGTCATTAATGACCGGGGGCTTAAACGGTACGGATTCTTAGACCTTGGCTTACATTCCGGGATCGCCGGGAGCCTCGGCGCGAAGATTGGCAAGCGCTTCCGAATCCTTGACATGACATCCCTTGAGGCCGTAATAGAGCATGAACAGTTCGCAAACCAGCGCTATTGACCATGTCCACTGCCAGTTNCCGAGATTGTCGGCCAGTATCGCCTGGAGAAGGGGAAACACTGCGCCTCCGAACACTCCCATCATGAATATACCCGATGCTTTCGAGGTATATTTGGAAAGTCCGGCCACAGCAAGCGTGAAGATACATCCCCACATCACGGAATGAAGGAGNCCGACCGATACCAGTATCCACAGATTATCCAGTATCATAGCCAGAAGGACCAGCACCGATGCGACCGATGTCACCGAAATNAGCAGACGGCGAGGAGGTATTTTCGGGAAAAAGGAGAAGACGATACGCCCTACCATCATTCCTCCCCAGTATAGAGTGGCGAGTAAGGCCGGAATACCGAGCTGCAGTCCGCCAATCTCTATGTTGTCAAGACCGAAGAAGGAGAGCCGATGGCCTGACTCGATCATCTGCATGGCGTGNAGNTTGACATTGACTCCGACGGCGACCTCAGTCCCGACATAAAAGAAAATGGCGACAACACCCAGAGCCAGATGTCTGAANCTCCATACGCTCCNCGGNAACTTCTCCCCTTCCTCGCTCCTCGTCCCCTTTATGTCGGGAAGACTTAGGCGGGAGGTGGTGAGCGTGACAAGAAGGATGATGCCGAAGATTATGAGAAACGGAACCATCAGC
Organism: Bacteroides sp.; assembly: GCA_014801785.1. Classification (GTDB taxonomy): domain Bacteria; phylum Bacteroidota; class Bacteroidia; order Bacteroidales; family Muribaculaceae; genus Lepagella. The sequence goes on from JAAVDN010000010.1 coordinate 23,497, forward strand.
TGACCGGGGCGAACCGCTTCCAGGGCCACGCCGGCGAAGATGATGCCCGTGACGAAGAAAGGAGCGATAGTCGTGCCTATAGAGTTGATGGCGCAGACGATATTCATCCTCTGCACAGGTTTAGTCCCGGGTAGGTCATAGGCAGCTATATAGGGATTGATGACGACCTGAAGGATAGCAGCCGACGTGCCCATAAGGAACGATCCACCTAAAAACACAAAATAACCCCACGGAATCATATCCTCCCCCAACATCACTCCGGCATCCCCTGAACGCGTGGCTATGAAGGAGGAGAGGGAATAGAGTAACAATCCCCCCATCATGATTTCAAGGGCACGCAACAGGGTCACCTTATACCCTTTTGAGTTTATCCATCTACCCCCTAAGGAACTGTTGACCAGATACCCGAGGAAAAAGAAGAAGGATATGAGCGTCGTCAGGGTATTGCGCAATGAGTCGGCATGAGAGAGGAACGCGACTTTCAGCGGAGCCTGAAACTGCCCGTTGACCGTCGTCAGGAAGCCGACTACGAAATAAATGAAAGTCAGGACCATAAATGGCCCCAACTTACTTTTCATCGAATCTTTCATATAGTAGATTTTCGAAGATTCTGCATTCAGATAATGGTCTCNAGAGTCGCCATAGCGCCTTTNTCCCTTATTTCTTTGACGAATCTGAGGTATTTCTCCGTGAACTCGCGNGAATCCCTGAGTCCGGCGCCTGCNAANGCCGCTATATCGAGGAATGCGAGCGGNTCGTCATCGGCAAGAGCCTTCTCCACGCTGCTGTCCATCCACGGCTCGGCAACCTCNAAGTTCTGACCGTTGTCGTCCGTATGATATTTCAGATAATCGTAATAGGCGGCGAAAAGATATGCGACTCTGGTCATATCCTTACCCTCCTTGACCATCTTGGCCACATTCGGAACCAGATAGACCGGGAACTTGGAGAGACCGTCGAAACATAGACGTGCGACCTGGTCGCTGACCGAACTGTTGCTGAATCGCTCGATAAGGGTCTGCTTATATTCATCGAGNTCCGTATTGCCNGGNGCNGGAACGAAAGGCGTGATGTCGATATCCATGAAGTCTCTGACGAATTTCCGGATTCTTTCATCCTTCATGGCCTCGTCAACCTTGCGGTATCCGGCGAGAAACGAAGGNTANGAAAGGAGGGAATGGGAAGCGTTGAGCAGCGAGAGCTTCATATTCTCGTAGGGGGCGACATCATCGGTAAATTCCACGCCGACCTTCTCCCAGGCAGGACGACCGTTGGCAAATTTATCCTCGACAACCCATTGGATGAAATCCTCGCAATATACCGGAGCTTTGTCATCAGTGCCGTTCTTGGCGTTCAGGCGCTCCACATCCTCCGGACGGGTGGCGGGTGTGATTCGGTCAACCATCGAATTAGGGAACGTCACNTTCTCTTCCGCCCACTTCGCCAATTCCGGATCCTGCGCACGGAAGAAGCTGAGGAACGCCTTTCGGGCAGTNTCGCCATTATGCTGGAGATTGTCGCAAGTCAGAATAGTGACCTTACCTGCGTCGGCGCCACGACGGCGACGCAATCCCTCGGCCAGAAAGCCGAATACAGTTGTCGGATCAGAGGGATTGGCGAGGTCGCGCTTGACAGCCTCATCAGTGAGGTCGAATTCTCCGCTCTCCTTATCGATGTTGTAACCNCCCTCGGTGATGGTCATCGAGACAATCTTCGTCTTGGGATCGGCAATCTTCNCAATCAGTTTTTCCGGCTCCGATTTAGCCCATATAACATCCTTGAGAGAGCCGATTTCGTAAAANTCATCGACTCCGTCGCGTCCGCANACGGTCAGAGTGTAGAGACCATCCTGATNCTTGAGGATTTTATATAAGTTCTCGTCAGATGGAAGGAGCATCGCGCCCGTGATAGCCCAGTCCCGCTGCGATCCGTCGATGCGCAGCAACTGATCGGTATAGAANTCCTCATGGGCACGATGGAAATTTCCGACACCAATGTGNAGGATNCCACTTTCCGTATTCTTTCTGTCGTANCCTGCTTCCTTTACTGTCTGTTTTTCATTCATAGTATAAAATAAGATTTGTATAAAACAAGATTTGTAAGTGGTAAGTACTCCNCTCCTTCATATACAGCAACATACAGGCNCTCTGNAAAGATTATCCCTTAGATGTTTTTAACTCTCTCAGTTTCTTATATTAACAGCCGTATCGATGAGAACCGGGGTCAAAGGTATTATTATCGATAAACACCGCAATATTTTGGTTTTTTGTATCCCTCTACTTCTTTTACTATCTTTGCATCAGACAAAAAAATCATCAATCAAAAACCCCTGCTTTATGTATCAGAACAATCACAACAACAGTATTCCGCCCTCCACAATCGTCAAGACAGCTATTTGGGGCGTAGGAGGAATCATCCTGATCATCATCGCAATGGCCTTCATCCGCCCCTGGTANAACGTCTGGAGTCAGGAGATGGAAGGGAAGGCNGAGTTCGCCAAGGCNGAGCAGAACCGCAAGATCAAGATCGAGGAGGCGCGCGCCAACCTGGAGGCCGAGAAACTGAACGCGCAGGCGGAAGTGGAGCGCGCCAAAGGNGCCGCCGAGGCGATCCGCATCGAGAACGGCAGTATCACNCCGACATATATCCAGTATCTGTGGGTNCGNCANCAGTCGGAACTCAACGACAAGACCGTCATCTATGTGCCGACCGAAACCAACCTTCCTATCCTCGAAGGNGCCCGCCTGCTGACCAACAGCTCCCCCCAGCAACAATAAGAATTTTGACATCTGGCAAATTTTTATTAATTTTGCACTTGCGATTCACAAAGAGTCGCCTGATAATGAACACTTTCCATATTTATTCCGAAACTATCCTCATCCTCGTCCCGAAATGGGGACACCTCGAAAACTGGAAAAGCACCGGAGCATAAACCGGNTTCTGAGACAGAAGCCTTAAACGTCACGCCGGGCCACAGCCGCAGGCGTCTGNCCTGCCCGCATAGCAGGCACTTCNATCCGATTCCAATTATCTCAGCAGCTCCCCGCAATATCAATCAACATATACTGATATTGTCGGAAATTCATTGAGCTGCTGACCATTCTCATAACTTTTTTCATGAACAATCTCCGATTGCTCGCAGGACTGCTGCTCGCAGCCCTGCTGGGCGGTGCGCCNCGTCTNTACCCGCAGGAGGTCATAACCCTCGACCGGATTTTCGAATGCGCCGAAGCCAACAGCGCACGCCTCCGCCCCTCCTTCTCCGCCCAGACCGAGGCCGAACGGGAAATCAGCGTCGCCAAAGCCCGACGCCTCCCCGATATCTCCGCCAATCTGACGCTGAGCTATATTGGCGACGGCTTCATAACCAGACGTGACTTCACCGGCTATCAGAAGGCTCCTATCCCCCATCTCGGAACCGGCGCCGGCCTGTCCGTCAACCAGCCGGTATACACGGGGCGCGCCATATCCAACGGAATAGAGCTCGCCGAACTGAAGTCGACCGCCGCCCGCTTCCGGACGGACCTGCAGCGCGACAACATCCGATTCGAACTGACAGGCTTCTACCTCGACATCTACAAATTCACCAACCTGCGCCGGGTAGTGGAAAGCAACATNGCCTCAGCAGATAAGATACTGGCCGACATGAAGGCGCGCCANGAGCAGGGGACCGTTCTCCTCAACGACATCACCCGTTACGAACTCCTCCTTTCCAATCTCGAGCTNCAGCTCCTGAAAATCGACAACACGNTGAAGATCCTGAACTCCAACCTGGTGACCGTCGCCGGTCTTCCGGAGGGGACGGTCGTCATCCCTGACTCCACGATTCTTTCCCGGGCCCTTCCCAACCGGGGCGAGGACTGGTGGCGTCAGGAAGCCGATACCCACTCGCCGGCCCTGTCGCTGGCCCGCAACGGAGTCGAGATGAGCAGGAAGTCCGAAGCGCTCGTACGCTCGGAGCGTCTTCCGAAGATCGGACTGCAGGCCGCCTGGAGCCTCGAAGGCCCGATACTTGTCGAAATTCCCCCGATTGACCGCAACCTCAGCTACTGGTATGTCGGAGTCGGAATCACCTACGACCTATCCTCCCTCTATAAGACCAACAAATCCCTGGCCCGCAGCCGGGCCGCGACACTCAAGGCGCAGGAAGAACTCGAGGCCGCCCGCGAAGGGGTGGAGCTCGCCGTCCGCGCTGACCATATCCGCTATCTCGAAGCTTACGAGGAGCTGAAGACCCGCGACAAGGAGGTAGAGCTGGCCGAACGCAACTACAACACCGTCGCCACCCGATTCTCCGAAGGCATGGCCCTCATAACCGACATGCTCGACGCCGCCGACGCGCGCCTGAACGCCGGACAGCAGCTCGTCAACGCCCGTATCGACATCATCTATTACTATTACAGACTCCTTTTCACCACCGGAACAATATGACACACCGCACAAAAAAAATACTTTCATACCTCCTCTCCCTCGCCGTCATAGCTGCGGCAGCCCTCTGGGTCGGCTCCAGGTTCATCCATCTCGGAAACGTGGAGTTCACCGACAACGCGCAGGTGAACCAGCAGATAGTGCCGGTCAACAGCCGTGTCCAGGGATATATCAAGGAGATCCGGTTCAAAGAATACCAGAAAGTCAGTAAGGGGGACACGCTGGTCATCATCGACGACGCCGACATGCGTCTCCAGGTAGCGCGCGCCAAGGCTGACTACGCAAACGCTGCGGCCGGGCGCGGAGTCGCCGACCGCTCGGTCGCCACCGCCTCGGCCGACGTCGCCGTCAGCGAGGCGTCGGTCTCGGAAGCGAAAGTGCTCATGGAGATGGCCGCCACTGATCTGGAGCGTTACCGCAAGTTGCTCGAGAAGGACGCCGTCACCCGCCAGCAGTACGACGTCGCGCAGACCGATTACGAGGCCAAGAAAGCCCGCTACGAAATGCTCGCGCGCCGCCGGAGCGCCTCCTCCTCCGTCGTCGAACTCAACCGGGAGCGCATATCGCAGTCCGAGGCGGGGATAGAACTCGCCAAAGCGATGCTCGAGACCGCCGAACTCAACCTGAGCTACACGGTCATTGTCGCCCCCTGCGACGGATTCACCTCCCGCAAGTCAATCCAGGAAGGGCAGCTCGTCCAGCCCGGACAGACACTGCTCGACATCGTCGATTCGGGCGACATCTGGATAACGGCGAATTACAAGGAAACCCAGCTGAGCCATATCGCCGTCGGAAGTCCGGTCGAGATCAAGGTCGACGCCATCCCCGACATGACGTTCGAAGGAAAGGTCACGGCCATCTCCACCGCCACCGGCGCCTCCCTCTCCCTGATGCCGCAGGACAATTCGGCGGGAAACTTCGTCAAAGTGCGCCAGAGGATACCGGTCCGCATAGAGTTCGACCCCTCCACGCCGGAAGAGGCCATGGAACGTCTCCGCGCCGGAATGAATGTGGAATGCAGCGTCAGGTACTGATATGGCAGACGCTCATCACCTCCCCGCGGGACCGTTCGACATCCCGGATGTCCGCGGTTTCATCCCGCGCCGCCTGAAGCCCTATCTCTTCATCCTCTTCGTCATTATCATACAGTTCTCCGGAGGGCTCTACCTGGCGGCCGCCAGCGACATGGTCGGCACAACCGCCCTGATGCAGGAGGATATACTTATGGCAGGTTACGCCTCTCTGGTAGGACTGTCGATAAATTTCGCGGTCATGTTCCGCATCAAGTTCCGGTTCTCGACGCGCACCCAGCTGCTCGTCTGCGGAACGGTGCTGATTGCCGCAAATTTCATCTGCGCCCATACGCAATCGGTTCCGCTACTGGTCGCGACCTGCTTCGTGGCCGGATGGTTCCGGATGCAGGCCACCTTCGCCTGCAACTCCACCATCCAGCTCTGGCTGACCCCGGTCCGCGATATGGCAATCTTCTTCTGCTACGTCTACATCATCGTCGACAGCGCCATCCAGCTCAGCGGCATAGCCACGGTCTATACAGCCTTCTTCTCCCAATGGGAATACATGCACTGGATCATGGTAGCCCTCCTGGCGTTCATGCTCCTTGCGGTCCTGGTCCTTCTTCGCCCTGTAAGGGGTCCGATGTTCATTCCCCTCCTGGGAATCGACTGGTTGGGAGCGCTTCTATGGAGCGGGTTCATGCTATGCTTCGTCTTCGTATGTGTCTACGGCAATTTCTACGACTGGTGGGATAGCGCCGAAATCCGGTATGCAGCTGTCCTGGGAGCGGCCTGTCTGACCATAAATCTCTGGAGGGCCACTTTCCTGCATCATCCCTACATCTCCTTTATGGCCCTGACCAACCGTAACGTCATCCGCGCGACGGCCATCTATCTTCTTTTCTTCACCCTGATGGCCACCGAGCACGTTTTCGAGCATTCCTATGCGATCCATATCCTCGGATTCGACGAGACGAATATGATAGACCTCAACTGGTATGTGTTCGCGGGAATTATCGCTGGGTGCGCCTTCACCTACCTTACCTTCGCCCTACGGCGCTGGAGCTACAGGACGATGACCGCCATCGGGTTCGCCCTGGCAGCCTTATACCTGGGATACTTCTATTTCTTCCTTGACTACGGGGTGGAAAAGGAGATGCTCTGTCTCCCCCTCTTCGCGCGAGGAGCGGGAGCGGTCATAATCTCGATAGTTTTCCTGACATCTATCGTCCAGAGTGGACTTCCTTTCGTCCTCTTCCCGCAGGCGCTTACGGTCAACGGGTTTACCGGCGCCGTGATGGGAGCTACCCTCGGGCCGGCGATTATCGGGGAATGGCTGAGCCACACCGTGGCGCGGAACGCTTCCCTGCTGGGGAGCGACCTTGTCCCGTCAAACGCGGCGGCAGCGCGCGTGCCGTTCGGGGAACTCTTCGGAATGGTGCAGGTCCAGGCGCTGGCGGTCTCCATGAAGGAAATCTACGGCTGGCTGCTGATCGGCGCGCTGCTGGTCCTGGTGCTTATCCTTGCCGGATACGGTCCGGCGCGCCCATGGGCCATCTTCCCCAAATGGTCGACCATACGCCGCCGCATACGCCACCTCGCACGCACCGGCTGACAATCAGTTGTCAGGCAACCGGCGACGGCGGAAGAAGCGGGCTGTCGCTGTCAGGAAGAGAAGGGCTCCGGCCCCCTGCATCGCCGCCACGAACCGGAACGCCGCGGCAAACCCTATGTTCTCGGCCACTACCCCGCCGATCAGAATGCCGATTCCCATACCGAGATCCCAGGAGATGAGAATCGAGGAGTTGGCGGTTCCGCGCTGGTCATGGCGGGCAACCTTGATGAACATATTGAGGAAAGCCGGATACATCTGGCCGTTGCCGATGCCGATAAGGAAAGCCGACGCATAGTAGGCCCAGGGCTGGGCCACGAAGGCGAACAGTGAATAACCGACCAGCGAGACTATCACCCCGAACCCGGCGTTTAGAGTCATGCGCCCCGCCCGCAGACTCTTCGCCCCGAAGAGGCGCGAGATGACAAGGCCTGCCGACAGCAGGGTGAAGAAGAGGCCTGTCCCGTCGGTGATGGAGAGCTCCTCCTGTCCGTAGATTGCCACATAGTTGCTCATGACGCCCCAGCAGAGACCGAAGAAAGCGATATTGACCGCCAGAAGCCATGCACGTCCTAAAAAGAAGTGGTCAAGGCTGAGTTTGGGCTTCCCTTCGACCTTCGCGCGCTGAGGGAAGCGGATGGTTGTGGTCAGAAGGACTCCCAGGAGGGCAAGGATAAGCGAGATCCAGAAAAGGAGTGGAAAATTGTCGGTCGCATGATATATGTATATGCCGGCACTGGGCGCGACAGCCATCGCCACATTATTGCTCAGGCCGTAATACCCTATCCCTTCGTTGCGTCGTGAAGACGGAAGAACATCTATGGCCGCCGTGCTGTTGGCAACCGTCGTAGCGCCGTACGGGATGCCATGCAGTGTACGGACAATCGCGAACATCAAAAGCGTACCGGCGCCGACATATCCGGCAAAGCATAGGAAAAAGAAAAAGAAGCATAGGGTCAGAACACGCTTGCGGTCAAATGTATCAACGACAAATCCGCTGAAGGGACGGATAAGTAGAGTCGCGACGACATATCCCGACAGGACAAGCCCGATAAGATCCTTATCGGCTGAAAATTGCGCGTCGAGATATAGCGGAAGCAACGGAGTCAACAGATAAAAGGCGAAAAAAAGTAGAAAATTACACCCCATCACCTTCAGATACTCGCGGTTCCACAACCGCTCCTCCCCTTTCGCGACTCCATTTTCTACAGCAGGTTTCTCTATTTGTCTCATATCTCTGAAATTTCCTCTCGTCTGAGTACTGTGGATTTTTCGCACGGCAAATTTACAACAATTATCGGACTCCAGCAATTACACGAAGAGGTCCGGAGCGGTATTGACCGCTCCGGACCTCTTTGAATTTCATCGGAGAATCTCCTTACTTGTTATTTGCCGCAGTTGCATCCGCAACCGCCGTTTGCTGCCTTGACCTTCTGCTTGAAAGCCTCGAACTGAGAGGCAAACTCGGAGAAGAGGGGATTCTCTGCATTTTTCTTGATGACATGGTGCATGAAGCGCATGGCAAGGACAAACTCCTTGGCGTGTTTATCCTTGGCAAAGCCAAGTCCTTTCGCATGCTCGACAAGAGCAGCGATGTCATGATGGCCGCCGAAATTGAAATTCAGCACCTCGGCCATCTTTCCGTCTTTGGCCTCGACCATGTTGACGTAATAAGATCTTTTTTCTTTTTCCATAATACTACTGTTTTGTTTAAGTAGCTGTTCAAAATAAAACGATATTTGTTTATTTTTGAATCTTGAGTTATAAAACTTGCTCTCGCTTGCCATTTAACCTTGTCATTCAGTCGCTTAGCCCGCTAAGCTCCTTCTCTCCGCGGCCAAATGGCCGGCGCGATAGCCGCGTTTTATACACTCATTTATTTTGAACAGCTACTTACCAATGCGTCACTATCTACTTATGCAAACATTACTCACATAAGTTTCAAGTTGCATTACGCTATCAAAACGTTCCTCACTCTCCCTCGGTTTATAAAATTACCTTAAAGAAAGATATTAATCCATAACCTATGGAGTCCGGCCTCCGGATTCCCTCCCGAAAGAGATAATAGAAAGAAAATCCTGCACCCTTCATGGATGCAGGATTCTCATTTTATTATCTGAAGATATTGTCTTTGTCAGCTTAGAAGCGGAACTTGAGGCCGTTGAGGATGTAGAGACCGGGAGCGAGGTCAACCGTGTTGCGGCCGGGGAGCAGGTCGAGGGTCATGACTGCGGCGCCGTCAACGGTGTAGAGGGTCAGTGTCATCTCTTCAGCTGCGTAGACTGCCAGGAGGCTGCCTTCCTTCGCTACTTTCAGACCGTTCTCGCCGAGGATAGCCTCTGCCAGCTCAGTGCTGATGTCGGTGTAGGGAAGTTCGGTCTCGATGTAGGAGAGAGCCGCGGGGGAAGTGGCGTAAACCTCGAAGGGACGGATTGCGACAGTCTCTTCATCGGAAGCGACGGGATCGAAGGCGGCACCATCGGCGCGGAGCAGGTAAACCTGGTCGGCGGAGATCTCTACGGGAGCGTATGTTGCGTGGAGGGTGAACTCTTTGCCTTCTACGCTGATCTGGGCCGGAGTGGCGGCAACCTTCACATCCTTTGCGGAGAAGACTACGTTAGTCTCTTCGGCAGTGTGGAAGAAGTAGGGGACATTGGCCTTGACCTCAGTCACGCTTTCGAGGGCCTCGCCATTCTCTGCAAGGGTGTAGAGAAGGTTTCCTTTCGCCATGCGGGTCTTGGGTGCGAGCTGGGTGATTTCGAGAGCGGCTCCGGTAGCGGCGTCAGTGATGGTCTCGACATCGAAGGGAACTACGAGAGAGCTCCAGTCCTTATGGGAAGTCTCCATGCTGATAGTCGCATTGTCGGCGAGGGTGAAGGCGTGCGGGATTGCGAGAGCTGCGTCGGAGGAGATGTGGATGTCATTCTCGGCGGTGTAGATGCGTCCTTCGCGTTCTTCTACAGTGCCGTCAGGCATGGTCTCGGAAACAGTTCCGACGGAAGTGCGGAGGAAGTTGACTCCGTTGGCGTTGACATCGACACCCTGGTCGAGGATCACGAAGCAGTTGGGGTTCAGTCCTTCGAAGGCCTTGGAGGCGACTGCTACGCGGCGGGCAGCGCGGGCGGGACGCTCGGTGGCTTCGGAAGCGTGGGCTACGTCAGCCAGCAGAGTGATGTTCATCAGGTTCTCGCATCCGCTGAAGGCGTTGTCACCGATGGAGGAGATACCGGTCAGCTGGATCTTCTGGAGGGTAGCGCAGTCCTTGAAGGCTCCTTCGCCGATGCTGTTGACGCTGGCGGGGATATCGACAGACTGGAGGGAGGTGCAACCGGCGAACATGTTGGCGGGAATCTCGTCAGTCTCGGGGAGGGTGACGGTAGTCAGGTTCTCCATTCCGGCGAATGCATTCTCGGGAAGCGCGCCTTCGAATCCGGAGAGGTCGAGGGTCTCAAGTTCGGGGAAGCATTCGACTACGAGGGCGAGTCCTTCTTCGGAGATTTCGCCTTCGAGGGCGATTGAAGTCACGGCTGCGGATTCCTCAGGATTGAGGGCGGCGAGTTCCTCCTCGTTGAGAGTGACGCCGTTGGTCGGGACTGCGAAGATCTGAATATCGCGGCTTGCGTTGGTGACGTTGACGATATAGCTTCCGTCTTCCTCAGCTGCCAGCTCCTGCTGGCCGAGCATCACGCGGGCTTCGAGTCCTTCATTATTGTCTGCGAAATCAACGCGGAAGGAGACTGTCGAATTTTCGGCAACATTCTTGAGAACGCTCTTGACAGGATCGGTCTCGTCGAAGGAGGCCTCGACATTGTTTTCGTTGACAACCTGAGTATCGACGATGTTGAAGAGGTCGGAGCTCTTGGAGAAGGCGATTTCGTGGGTGTAGATAACCTGGAGGTTATGGTTTCCTGCTGCTTCGGCGTTCTTGGCGGGGTTGAAGAACTCCACATCGATAGTGCCGTCGGCGTTGGGAGTGATGAGCTGACCGTTGTCGTAGACGAGGCAGGCGATATCCGTGTTGACCAGGCGGAGCTTTCCTTCAGCCTTGACGCTTTCGAGAGAAACATTCTCTCCGAGGAAGGAAGCCATCTTCTCTACATCGACATCCTCGCTGACAGGCTGGATGCGGGAGGGATCGTAGGTCAGACCATAGACAGGATTCTCGCTGAGGATGTTATATCCGATAGCTTTCCAGGGATTGCCATACTGGTAGTCTGAGTAACCGGTGCGGTAGACATTGATATATTCCTGGGGAACAACTACAGTCACCTTGGCTGCCTGCTCGGGAGTGTGTCCGATATGATAGGGAGCGGGATTGGGCCAACCCCAGATATCGTATGCGGAGGAATAGGGATTGAAGTGGCAGACGACATCGCGTCCGGATCCATCCTTTCCGAGAGCGCCGGGGATGTAGATGGTAGTCAGTGAGGTGCAGCCGTCGAAGACATTGGCGCCGAGGGAGTATCCGTTTTTCCAGCCTCCGGAAGCGGTGGTGACTCTTATGACTCCGGGAGTCAGAGCCTCGGGAAGAGTTATCTCCTTCAGGTTGGCGCATTTCGCAAAGGCGCCTTCGCCGATACGGGTTACGGTGTTGGGAAGGATTATCTCCTCGACTACCGGCATTACGGAACCGATACCGCTGGGATTGTAAAGGAGGTTGGCGGGGATGTAGTTGGCGATCTTGTCGTCATCGGAGCTCGGAGTCAGGACATCGGCGACGATGGTGACGCCGGAGAGGTCAAGCTTCTTGATTGTCTTGGCAGCGAAGTCCTGACGGAAGGCGAGAGCCAGATCCTTGCTGTAGACTTCGCCGACGACAGTGACGTTCGGCATGATGGTCTGGGCGGTGACGGCCTTGTAGAGCTCGCCGGGCTTGACGTTGAAGGTCACTTCTCCTTCCTGCTTCGGGTCATAGACTTTCAGGTCGAGGTCCATGTCCTGCATGGCGACGAAAGTATGGTTGATAGAGGCGGATCGCTGGACTACGGTCTCGCCGTTGATCTTCAGATCCATACGGTGGGAAGGGGTGGAGGGAGTGATCTGGACGGTGATGTCGCGGCCGCGGACTGCTGTCTCGGGAAGACCGGAAACGTTGGCGTTACCCTTGGTGGTGAGGTTGATGTTGTAGACCTCGTTCATGTTGTTGACAGCCGGGATTGCAGCGACGATATTATCGTTCGAGCCCTTGACTACCTGCCAGGTCTTCTTGTTGTTGGCCGAAGTCACCAGACGGATCTGGTTTCCTTCGCGCACCTGGGAGTCGTTGACGCGGCAGTTGATGTTCATCTTGAAGTTGTCACCTGCACCTGCGTTCCAGAGAACCACCGGAGAAATGAACTCCTTGATATTTCCTTCGGAGTCAGTGAGAGCTGCGGCCCAGAAGAGCTGATCCATTCCCTGCGGGATGTTGATGGCGTTGGCGCGGATGGTGAAGTCCTGTCCGGGGAGGACGTTGACGGCATCGGTCAGAAGTCCGATGGAGCCGTTGCGGTCGGTGAGGGTCCACTGCGATTTGCCATTGTTGACCGTAGATATCGGAGCGGTCATTCCGAAGTGGATGATGGTATTGGCATTGATGACAGTTTCGTAGACACCCTCTGCGTTGGGCTTGAGAAGAGTGTTGTTGGCGTAGACATCCATGCGGTCATCAGTGTCCTTGGTCAGTTCGGCGGTGAAGGAGACCTTGGTGCCGAGGGCGACGGAACCGAGTTCGTTCTCAGTCTCGAACTTGACGGAGGCGTCGTTCATGACGGCGAAGAGGGCGCTGTCGTCATTTGACTGGATCGGATCGACGATGATGTTCTTGATGGTGTTCCAGTTCTCAGCCTTGTTGTAGTTCGCCCAGGCGCGCTCGTTGGGAACGTGGAGGGTGACCAGGTCAACTTTTACTCCGGAGAGGACACACCAGTTGATGAACTCGGCGGCCTCGCGTCCGACATAGATGTCGCGGAGGGCGGTGGCTCCGACGAAGACGTTATATTCGTAAGTCTTGACGTTGGCGGGGATGGTGATGGTGGTGATGCCACACTGGCGGAAGGCACCGTTGTTGATGCGGTTCAGCGATTTGGGAAGGATGACCTCCCTGAGCTGTCCGAGACCGAGGAATGCCTCGCGGGGAAGGGCGTTGGCCTGGTTGGCACCGTTGGCGGCGATATAGACGCCGGAGATGTCGAGGCGGTTCAGGCGCATTGCGGTTCTCATGAACTGGAAGTCGCGGGCGTCGATGGAGCCGAAGAGGGTCAGTTCCTTGACGTTGGCGGCGTCGGTTTCGGAAAGGAGGCTTGCCAGAGTACCGGGAGTCTCCACCCAGAGGCTGCGCTTGGCGACGACCTCGGAGGCCTTCTGGATCATGACAGTCACACGCTGATCTTCGCAGACATTGGCGATGGTGTAGACGAAGTTGGCGTCGGGAGTCAGGACAAAGCCGTTGGCCTTGACGGTGACTACATCCTCATCGGAATTGGAGGGGACAACGCGGAAGCTGTAGTTCCAGCCGCGGATAACCTCGGTTGCTCCTTCGATGGTCACACCCTCGATTCCGGAGGGGAGAACAACGCTGAAGGATGCGGGGGAAGCGACGTTGACTGCCAGCTCATTGACGGTCGGGAGCTCGCCGGCGACAGGAAGCCATTCAGCCTCGCCGTTGGCCAGGGTAGCGATGCGGACCTTGTCGTTGGGGTCTACTTCAGTTCCGTCAGGAAGGGTGCAGTTGCGGAAATCGGTGTAGCCGTTGAAGAGGTAGCCCATCGACTGCATGGTGAAGTTGACGGGATTGCTCAGGAGAGCTTTCATCTTGCCGTCGGCGCCGAAGAGGGCGACGGCGATCTTGCCGTTGAAGTCGCTGAAGGAAAGGTTCTTCAGGTTACCGACGCGGACAGTGAAGCTTTCGCCGGAGGCGAGGTCGGTCATATCGGATCCGATACCGCTCTGGTTGCCATCGGTGGTGATGTGGATGGGAGACCAGGCGAGGGAAGCGTCGGCCGCGGGCTTGATGTTATAGATGATGGTGTTGAGGTTGTTGTAGCTGTGGGTGCGGCTTACGGTCGGGTTGAGAGCCGTCGAGAGGAAGTAGCCGTTGGCGGAACCGCCCCAGCCCCAGTTGAAGTGGAGATATTCACCCTGATAGCCGTCGCAGACGAAAGCGTGGCCGGCGGTGACATCCTGGCCGCAGTAGATGACGGGGCGTCCCTCGTCAATCTCGTTCTTGACCATCTCGTCCCATGCCTGCTGGGATGCTACTTCGGAACGCTTCTTATAGGAGACCCCGGGATCATATCCGAAATTGGAGGAAAGGGCTCCGGGAACGCGGACCTCGTATGCGCTCGAACCGGACATTGCATATTGGGTATCGATGCTCTTGGAGGCGTGATACATCAGGGTGGCGACAGCCTCTCCCTCTTCTGCAGTATAACCGGAGCGATAGTTGTCGGCACGCATGGAATTCCAGTCATACTCGACGTTGAAGTNTACATCACCGAAAGAACCGCTGCCGGACGCAGGCCAGTTGTAATATTTCATGACCGTGGCCATGGCTGTTCCGACGCAACCTACCAGNGGCTTGCCGGGAATAAGCGAGTTGAAGGGGGCTTCCTGGCTCCAGTTGGGAGTGGAGAGAAGTTTCTCGGAAGACGCGGCGCGGGAAGCGGCGCGACGGGCCTGNCCGGTGAGTTCTGCCTTGCTGTAGGAGNTCTGCAGGGTCGGAGCGGCTTTGAGNTCCTTCTCGATTCCNGTCATCATCCATTTCATGGGNTCGGGAAGCTCATCGACGGGATAGCCGCCGTCGAAAGAATATCCAAGCACGGGAGCTGTGCTTGCCTCTGCCGAAATCATCACGAATCCGGCGTTATTGTCAACGTTAAAAACATAATAGAGGGGCTGCCCGGCGGATACTGCGGTGAAAACCGGCTGAAGGGTATGCCCATTCTGTTTTCCATTACGGGAACCTACGAACTCTGCTGCGATGGCCTTGGCCTCATCGAGGCTCACTGTTGCNGCGTAATTGCCNAATACCGGACCCAATGCAAGGGCGGCGAGGGCCATCAGTCGTGCGTGCTTAGTCATAGCGTTGAAAGAGTTTAAAGTGTTTTGTTTTCTACGATCGGACCTGCGGCTATGGAATGACCGGCAGGCTCTCTCTACGTTGGAAGTTTCTCGGATGTCTTATGGAAGACGTTGGTGTTGNTTATCGGTGTTTGNNAAGCGGGAGCGGGGAAGGTTTCCGTCCTGTTTCCGAGTGCAAAATTATAACATGATTTCACGTTTGTCAAGACCTNTTCCGACATTTCATAAGTTTTTAACATTCCTAATATTTATGAAATATATGCAACAAAAATGACTAATCATCACCTATATTTTACATTTTGCTACATTTAACCTTNTCTNNCAAGCATATCCCCACCCNTNNNTTTNNCCGTTGTAAAGCGTTTCGCGACATTATGAAAAGGTTTCTTNCCCATCCTTTTTCCCTTCTTTTATATATAGAGGTAAAAGAAAGTTTCCACAGACNTGTTTTTAGCAAAAATGACACATCTTTTTTCCCCTTTCTCTTGAACCCGACNGCACGCATGGGCGTTGAATGTGCAAAAATCATCCCAATATATATTATGAAAAATTTCCTCCGCCTTAGGCCCTTCCGGGTCATCCATAAGACAGCAGCTCTGTCGCTGGCGCTCCTTNTCGCGATAACTTTCGCCGGATGCACCTCCACACGCGGCGGGGTGGCCCACAATTACGACNCCCCCTTCGGATCCGGCACCGTCTTCGTCGAAGGTTCCTCCCACAACCATCACGCTCACCGTGTCCCCCCGGGNCACCACAAGCCNAAGAAACCCAAAAAGCCCAAAAAACATAAAGTAAAAAAGCCCAAACCCCCAAAGCACCACAAACATCACCATCATTAACCCTCTCCTCCTCCTTTCTCCTCCTCCTTTCTTCTCTCTCCTCTCCTCCTCTATCTTCTCTCCCTGCTCTCTCCGAATCTTCTCTCTGTTCTCTCTCTGAATCTCCTGATTCCTGCGCTTCTTGCGCCAGCTCCGCGATGTGCCGTGCTGAGGGCATAAGCCCGAAGCCAAAGTCCAACCAAAAGGCGCCCCGAGCCAAAGATTCAGTCCTGCCCCTCCGAATAAGTCCTAATTCCCCCAGGAAAAGAAAATTTAGTCGTTTTTTGTCGTGTCAGCTCACCCAAAATTATCCTATTTGTCGCTTTTAGTCGTTTTATTGCAGAGCTGAAACAGGCCTGAAATATTGTTGAAACATAGACGTAACATTAGTTTAATATTTTTAAACTAATGATTATCAGCATTTTACGAAAAAGTTTAACGGAAATGGCAATTTTTAGAAAAATTTTTGAAACTTTTCCTTTTCACCTCACGTTATTCAGACAAACGAACAACAAAAATAACGACTAAAACTTTTCGACTATGACTACTCAGGAAACCTTCAAACAGAAACTTGTCAACCTTCAGGGCAATCTTCTCAACTTCGCGTTCCAGCTGACCTCGAACCGCGAGCAGGCCGAAGACCTCCTTCAGGACACCACCCTCAAGGCTCTCGACAACGAGGCGAAGTTCGCCGCCGACACCAACTTCAAGGCGTGGATCTTCACCATCATGCGCAACATCTTCATCAACAACTACCGCCAGCAGGTTCGCCAGGCAACTGTTGTTGACCGCACCGAGGATCTCTACCACCTCAATATCAGCCAGGACTCCGGTCTT